>JAFRLH010000016.1 GCA_017431345.1 Lachnospiraceae bacterium
AAATTCCCTGTGCGCGTTTTATGATTCTCCGGAGGAAGTACACGCCTTTCTGGAGGCGATGGAAGAGAACCGGATCGCCTGCATCGATAAACTGTATGAAACCGTGCATCCGGATGTGATCCAGATGCAGGACGACTGGGGTATGCAGACTTCCATGCTGTTGTCACCGGAGCTGTGGCGGGAATTTTTTAAACCCCATGAGAAACGGTTTGCAGAGCATATTCACAAACTGGGGATGCTCTATGAACATCACTCCTGCGGCTATGTCATGCCGATCGTCAAAGATCTGGTGGAGATCGGAGTGGATGCATTGAGCCCCTTAAATGTCTGCAATGATATCCCGCAGATCAAAAAGGAGTTTGGAAATACCATCTGTCTGATCGGCGGACTGAACAATCAGATGATCGATGGGGAAGGAACCGGGGAAGAAGAGATCCGGGCAGAAGTCCGCAGGGCTATCGACGAGAATTCCTCCGGCGGTGCCTATATGCCGGCATACATCCCTACAAACGCGGAAAAACTGGAGATCGTCAAAGACGAGATCGTTCGTTACGGAGGAAGTTATCGCTATAAATGAGATTGCAGCAGACTTGACATAAGACATCATGAAAACGATCGACAACAAAAAAGGTTATGACAAGATACTGCGCCGGCTGTTCCGTAAGGCGGAAGTGTCCTATACAGTTTCGGATATTTCGAAAGCGCTCGGGCCGATGATCGATCTGGTATTTATCAGCCAGTTTATCGGTACGGACGGGGTGACTGTCATCGGGTATGTCAGCCCTCTGATCATGTTCTTTGAGCTGGTGGGGACCACCATCAGCAGCGGGGCGCGGAACAAAGTCTCCTCACTGATCGGAGCCGGAAAACAGGAAGAGGCGGACCGGAGACGTGCCCGAACCTATGGCCTTCTGGTGGAGGAGCTGGCAATTTTCCTGTCGGAACATGGTTTTGTGGATGAAAAGCCTCATAATATCTATGCCAGACTGGTGGCAAAAGACGCGGATCTGATCATCCGCCTGCGCGATGACTGCAGACCGTTGAATCTGCTGGATTATTATGAGGCGGTCAAAGAGGATCGTGCAAAAACCGACGAACCCGGCCTGTCTATCATCATGAAGATTGCCGGGGACGTAAGCTATTGTGCTTCCTTCGGGGTCAACAACCTGATCGTCCGGTTCTGAAACCGGGCAGCTGTTATGGGGCTTGTCTTAGTGGAGAAATTGTTTTGCCGAGGCATGTTTTTTCCGAAAGACTGTTCTCAGATCAGCCTTTTTCAATTATAAGAACACTGACTGTTCTCAGATCAAGGATTTTCATATATGAGAACGCAAAGCGTTCTTGCATTGCCATTTTTCATATTTGAGAACTACCCATGCGTTCTCAATTCCTGGTTTTACTCTATATAAGAACACAAAGTGTTCTCAAAATGGTATTTTCCGAAAATCAAGAACGCTTCGACTGTTCTCAAATACAGGAATTTCTCGTACAAGAACGCTTTACGTTCTCATATATAAAAATGGCTGAAACAAGAACACTGCAGCAACAAAAACACCGGACGTTAAAGCGCAGTACCTTTCGTCGGGACTGTAAACCGGCTCAGGTCGACGCCTTCCAGTTCCAGAAGGGCCTTTTTCCGCATGATCCCGCCGCCATATCCGGTCAGGCTCCCGTTTGTCCCGACGACCCGGTGGCAGGGCACGATGATGCTGATCGGGTTGTGGCCGACCGCGCCGCCCACTGCCTGCGCAGACATCCTTTCGAGCCCGCGCTCCCTGGCGATCTGATCGGCGATCCATCCATAGGTGACGGTTTTCCCGTAGGGGATCTCGCGCATGATCTTTCCGACACGATTGCGGAAGTCTGAGCCGACCAGATGGATCCGCGGCAGGAACCCGGGATCATGGCCGGTAAAATAGATATCCAGCCAGTTTTTCGTCTGCTCAAAATAATCCGTTTCGCGGGGAACGGCGTCTTTTTTCAGTCCGAGTCCGCTGTATCTGCTGCCCTGCGTGAACCATAGCCCGGTTAACCCTTCTTCATCCCCTGCGAGCAGAATGCTGCCCAATGGTGATTCATAATGATTCGTGTAGATCATTTCCGGCCTCCCGATCAAAAACATTTTTCTAAAGAAAAGTATAATACAGATGGCGTAAAATGCAAGCGCCGGCCGATCCTGAAACCGGGTTTTTCTTGACAGGACGGGACCATCTATGTAACATCGTCCAAAACAGTGAAAGGCAGAAAAAATGACCGGGATCATAGATGTAGGCGGAGCAAACAGAGCTGTCTTTGCGGATGGCGTATTCGACAGTCTGCTGGACAACGATATAATCTTAGACTACTGCATCGGCGTTTCCGCCGGCGCGGCAAATTGCGCTTCTTATATTGCGGGGCAGTGGGGACGGAATCTGGAGTTTTATACCAGATATAATTTTTCCTCCCGATCCATCGGGCTGCTGGCCTGGATTAAGACAGGCGGCTCTTTTATCGACCTGGATTATATTTACGGAACTCTCAGCAATCACGATGGAAAAAGTCCTTTGGACTATGATGCGATGATGCGGTCGCCGACGATCTTTAAGATCGTGGCCACCGATTCCGAAACAGCAGAGCCGGTGTATTTTGATAAAACCGTTATGCGGCAGGATGACTACCGCGTGATCAGCGCGTCAAGTTGCGATCCGGAGGCATGCAAACCGTATCCTTATAACGGAAGAACCTATTTTGACGGCTATGTGTCGGATCCGCTTCCGGTGGAGCTGGCGCTTAAGGATGGCTGCGACAGGATTATCGTGATCCTGACCCTTCCCAAAACGCATATGCGAAGCGGCCGCTCCTTTGAAAAACGGGCACAGAAGCTCAGGAAATATCCGGCGATCTCGGAAAAACTGGCTGAGGGGGCGGAGCTATACAACAAAGCGCTTAAGCGCTGTCTGAAGCTGGAAGAGCAGGGAAGAGCGTTGATCCTGTTCCCGGAATACAATCAGCTTCATCCATTGGATAAGGATAAGAAAAAGATCGAACTTCTGTATCAGGAAGGTTAT
>JAFRLH010000017.1 GCA_017431345.1 Lachnospiraceae bacterium
AATCAGAGCTTTCAGTTCTTTCTCGTAGTCATCCTTTTGCACGCAGGGGCCGTCCATACCGCAGGCATTGCAGCCCATGCAGGGACGGATGTCCTTACGGATCAGGCTGTACTCCGTGATCTCGTGTCCGTTCTCCTTCGCTCCGCGGATAAATTCATCCGCCAGGATTGCGGAAGAACCCTTCTTATTGCCGCTGCTCTTTAATACCAATATCTTCATCGCCTGTCCCCTTCCCGTTATTTCAAAGATGCCCCGAACTCCCTGAGTTCTTCCAGTTTCTCTTTCTTCACACTGGGAGCATATCCGTTTGTCGTAAAAACGCCCATTCCTTCGAGGTGCAGATAGTCCAGGAAATCCCCCTGATAAGAAAAGAGCGCTCCGTCATACATATCCGGGTCACCGGAGCTTAAGAACATGGCGACCTTCTTCAGCTTTGGCGGTTTATTCGGGTACGCTACGGCATAGAATCGGTCTATCGTGCACTTCAGCTGACCGGAAAGGCCGTGATAATAGATCGGCGACGCGATCACCAGCATTTCCGCTTCCTGCAGCTGATGGTAAATATTCTGCATGTCATCCTTCTGCACACACTGCCCGTTACCTTTCGTGTGGCAGCACTCGCAGGCAAGACATCCGTGGATATTCATTTTGCAGACATCATAGACATCGTATTCATGGCCGCCCTGCTCCAGCCCTTCGCAAAACGCTCTGATCATCTGTTTCGTATTGCCCTTTGGTCTGGGGCTCCCGTTCAATATCAATACACGCATAAGTCACATTCTCCTGTTCATAAGCCATGTAAATGCCTTCGCCGTCCTAAGATCCGGCTCTTTGAAATGATTGCCCTTGTTCCATTCCAGAATGCAGTCTGCGCCTGCTTCCCGCAGGATGGTTTCAGCTTCCCTGATCGCGTTTCCCACCTGAGCCATGACCGGGTTCTTTGTCCGTTCCTCCCGGTCCCCCAGACTCAGATAGACCGCATCCGCACGGATCCTGTTTACGCGCATATATTCCGTGAAGCGCGGGAACCATATGGAGGGCGATGCAGCCGCGATCCCGTCAAACCGTTCCGTCTGATATCCGGCCCAGAGCGCGAACAATCCGGCAAGCGAATAGCCGCCTATAAAAAGCCTTTGCTTCAAAGGCTCAGAAATATCTGTATCCGGAACGACCTCGTTGAGCAGAAATCGCAGTGTTTCCGCCGCGCCATCGCCAAAGTCCTCGTTCCCGAACACAGCCGGTGCCGGCCACGGGGACAGGTCCTTATTCCACTCATTAACCTTCACGGCTGTCAGGCAGAAGTCCTGACCTCCGGAGAGTTCCCGGATATAAGATACCTCCTGTTCGATTACTTCCAGATCATGATCGTCCACCATCTGGAAGAGGAGCGTATCCGCATCCATGCTGCCGTAACGTAATATTTCAAAAACGCTCATAATTTCATACCCATGACAAATCAGAGAACGTCTAACCCCATTTCTTTCAATTTTCTGACCAGCTCTTCCCGGTCCAGATTGCCATCCGCAAATGCCTTTTCCATCCCGGGTCCAAATTGGATCTGAGGCATCACCTGCCCCGAGCCAAAGATCCTTTTCGTCATTTCTGCCGGGGTCCATCCGCAGTTGCACCAGAGGTGAAGGTGATTGTGATAATCCATCAGACTTTTCATCAGATAATTCGCCTGATCTTCCGTCAGCAGCACGCCCATTTCCGACAGATCATCCATGAAATATTTCAGGGAATCCATCGGCTTCACCGCGCCGATATGACTTCTCCACGTATAATCACGG
>JAFRLH010000018.1 GCA_017431345.1 Lachnospiraceae bacterium
ATCTACGGCGTCAGCCGTGTAACGGTCCGTGCAGCCATCGCGGAGCTCGCAGAAAATGATCTGGTTGTAAAGAAGCACGGGAAAGGTACCTTTGTAACAAGGAAAAAGATGGATTCCAGCCTGTTCCGGTTTGAAGGCTTTACTACTGCCTGCAAAAGAAACAATGTGGAGATCAGCACGCATGTCCTGCAGCTGGAGGAACAGAAACCTACTGCCCGCGATATACAGCTTCTGAAGCTCTCTCCGAATGACACCGTCATCTATCTGAACCGGCTGCGTTACGCGAACGGCATTCCGGTTGTGATCGAACATGTCCGGCTGCCCGGAAAAAAATACAGTTTCCTGCTTGACTGTGACCTGGAAAACAAATCGCTTTATGCGACCATCGCTGAACATACCGGGGCCAATCCCGAAGATTACTGTAATGTCAGCGTGATGCTGGAAGCCGGCACCGCGACTTCGGATGAAGCCCGGCTTCTGGATATCAAAAAAGGCATGCCGCTGTTCGTGCTCCGGGAGACCGTTGCTTCCTCGGATACCGGAGAACCGGTCCACTGGACGAAACAGCTGATGTCCGGCAGTTATTTCCAGTTCACACTTTCCAATGACCAAAGCAAGCTGGGGCTGAATCTCGGCTGAATATGCCTTACCGGTATACACAGAGCAGATTCCGCACTATATACATCTTCCCGGACAGATTAGGAGACTGCAGCGTCTGTTATCTGTCCGGCAGAAAAGAAAAAAGGATGCCTTGCGGCATCCCTTTTTCTTTGGCTTTTTCATCAGAATTTGTAGTCCTTGCAGACGGGAGAATTGTTGTCGGCAGACTCCTTGTCATACCAGATCAGGTTGTTTCCGGTGGCCTTGTCGAACAGCTGAATGAGCTCAGGCTGTGTGGTGAACTTGACCTGCTGTCCCATGGATACGTCTACATCCAGACCGACGGTAGGGATAACCATAACGACTTCATCCTTATCGGATCTTGCATGCAGGTTGTACTCGGAACCGAGCATTTCGGAAACTTCGATCTTGGCGGAAAGTTCGCCGTCGCCGACAGTGATGTGCTGAGGACGGATACCTGCTACGATATCGCAGGGCTGCTGTCCGTTCTGCTTCAGAGCCTTCTGCTGGAAGTCTGAAAGTTCGAACTTCACTCCACGGATCTCTGCATAGTACTTGCCGCCTTCAAGAAGGAGCTTGCAGCCGTCGAAGAAGTTCATAACAGGCATTCCGATGAATCCGGCTACGAACAGGTTTACGGGCTTGCCGAATACTTCTTCAGGAGATCCGATCTGGTTTACAAAACCATCCTTCATGATGACGATACGATCACCCAGAGTCATAGCCTCTGTCTGGTCATGGGTAACATACATGAAAGTGGTGTTGATACGCTGACGGAGCTTGATGATCTCGGCACGCATCTGGTTTCTCAGCTTGGCATCAAGGTTGGAAAGCGGCTCATCCATCAGGAATACCTTCGGGTCACGGACCATGGCACGGCCGATGGCGACACGCTGACGCTGTCCGCCGGAAAGAGCCTTCGGCTTACGGTCAAGGTACTGGGTGATATCCAGGATCTGAGCGACCTCGTTGACCTTCTTGTCGATCTCTTCCTTCGGAACCTTCTTGAGCTTCAGGGCGAATCCCAGGTTGTCACGCACGGTCATGTGCGGGTACAGAGCATAGCTCTGGAAAACCATGGCGATATCACGGTCCTTCGGCTCGACATCGTTTACAAGCTTCCCGTCGATCCACAGCTCGCCGCCGGAGATATCTTCCAGTCCGGCAACCATTCTAAGGGTTGTTGACTTTCCGCATCCGGACGGTCCGACAAGTACGATAAATTCCTTATCCTTGATCTCAATGTTGACATCATGTACTGCCGTCACGCCTCCGCTGTAGACCTTCTTGAGTCCCTTCATGATAACTTCTGACATCTGGTTACTGCTCTGACAGAAAGGCCTCCGCCAAACTGCCTCGCATGCGTTTCTAACGCAACTGCATTACGACAGGTCTCCACACTGCCGCACCGCGAGCACACGGTATAAGCCTCCTTTTCTTATGTACAGACGAACATTGCGTGGAGTGCCCGCCTGCCAATGGATTCATCTGCTTTTTGGAAAAGCAGCAAACCTGGTTTGGTGCTTATTACGGAAAGCACCGGTCCGTTTATCAAAGAATCGCTTCCACTTCCGCCGGTTCCGGCATCGAGCGGATCGCGCCCTTCTTCGTGGTAACAATGTATGCTGCCGCATTCGCGAACTGCAGCATCTCTTTTCTCTGATCCTGTGTGAGATCGGTGCCATGATCCAGCACATAATTGATGACGCAGGCACAGAATGTATCTCCGGCACCGGTCGTCTCAATCGTACCGCCGAGCGTTACCGCAGGGACAAATACCGTCCCTTCGGCGCTTACATTGAGACTTCCGTTCGCACCGAATGTCACATTCATTATTTTACATCCCGGCGCCAGTTTTTTCAACTGTTCGATGCCTTCTTTTTCCTGGCTTCCCGTAAGAAACTCGATCTCGTTGTCCGCGATCTTCAGGATATCGCATACAGACAGACCGTAGAGCACCTGCTCTCTCATCTCTTCCTGGTCATCCCACAGCATTGGACGGAGATTCGGATCGAAAGAGATCAGTGCGCCGGCTTCCTTCGCGGCAGCCACTGCTTTCTTCGTCGCCTCACGGACACCCGGATGTGTCATGGAAAGCGTTCCGAAATGGAAAACGCGGGTGTTCTTTATGATATCCAGGGGAAGTTCCTGCTCCGTCAGCATCATATCCGCACCGGGATTCCTGTAGAACGAGAAACTTCTGTCTCCGTTTGGCGCAGTCTTTACAAAGGCCAGCGTTGTACGGGCATCCTGATCGAACAGCAGTCCGTCCGTGCAGATCCCCGCTTCTTCCACGACCTCTTTCAGTTCATAGCCGAAACGGTCGCATCCGACCTTTCCGATAAACGCGCATTCCTTTCCCAGCTTCTTCAGCATGGCCAGAACATTGCAGGGGGCACCGCCGGGATTCGCTTCCAGAATCGGATTGCCCTGCTCACTCAGACCGCTTTCCGTAAAATCGATCAGCAGCTCGCCAAGCGCTGCCACGTCAAATCTTTTTTCCATAACGATTAAAACTCCAGTCTGTAAAAGTCTATATCTGCGGTCACGCCGCCGGTCTGCTCAAACGAGATGCCGTCCGCTTCCTGGGGCGCATAAAGAACAAAAGATGCCGCGCTCTTCCCGTCTCCGGCAAAAATCTCCACACTATAACGGTCAATCAGGATCTTCAGATCAAGGACGCCGTTTTCCGGCTCAGCGGGAAAACACTTTCTGACCGCCATGCTCTCCGGGTTTCCGGATTCCGTCAGATCCACTGTGATCGTTCCCTCTGACAGATCAGCCTCTATGACGGTCCTGTGAGAGAAATCCTCCGCGATATTGATCACGAACCTGCCCGGGGCACCCGATCTGCGGTTCCTGATCACAAAATCCAGTTCGGCGCACCTGCTGTTAATATCTTCATGCGAAAACCTTCCGGCGCCGTCATGACCTTTGATCGCAAAATACTTTCCTCTGTATGCCTTCAGCTCTCTGGCCGGCACCTGGTACAGGATACCGTTCTTTAAAGACAGTTCTCTGGGGAAGATCATCTGTCCTCTGAAATCGAGATCATCCGGCGCATCATTGGCTGTTCTCCAATACTGCATCCATGCGGTCATGATCCGCCTTCCGTCCGGAAGTTTTACGGTCTGCGGCGCGTAAAAATCCGTTCCGTAGTCAACAATGAATTCTTCCTCCGCATTGAACACACAGTTTTCTCTGTCAAAGGTGCCGGTACGCAGGATCGTCTCAAAACTCCTGTCTTCTTCGGGGACATCGCCGTCCTTTCCCTGTACGCTGAAAAGCAGAACATCTTTTCCGTCCAGCGCAAAGATATCCGGGCATTCCCACATCCTGCCGTCAGGCTTGCTGTCTCCCGCAGCAGTTCCTTTATATTTCCAGGACAGGCCGTCCCTGCTCTCATAGATCAGTACGACTGCCCTTCTTTCCTTATCACGGTTCACAACAGCTGCCATATATCCGTCCGATTCTCTCCAGATCTTCGGATCACGGAAATCGGCTATGCTTCCACCCTCTGGAAGATCCGCTTCCGCAAGCACGGGATTGTGCACGTATTTTTCGTAATCCGTACCATCTCCCACAGCAATGCACTGTGTCTGCCGGATGTCGGTTCCTTCTTCGACATACCCGGTATACATGATCATGTGCTTCCCGTCTGCTGTTTCTACAGCACCGCCGGAAAAACATCCGTCCTTATCGTACGGCATATCCGGTGCCAGTGCGACCGGTACACGTTCCCAATGGATCAGATCCTTTGTTTTCACATGTCCCCAATGGATCGAACCGGGTTCCAATGCATAATGATTTGCCTGATAAAACAGATGCAGCTCCCCTTTATATACGGAAAAGCCGTTCGGATCATTGATCCAGCCTCTGCTGCCTGTAAGATGATAAGCCGGGCGCATATTCATGGCGATCTTCGGTATGTTCTCAGCCTCGAACTGTCTTGCGATCTCAAGCTTCCTGCTCATTCTCTTCACCTGTCGCCAGCCATACGAAGCCATAGCCGTCGATATGACTGTCCCCCGCTTTTATTTTGTTCCCACTCATCAGATCAGTTCCGTCCGGATAATAGACCGGGATCGGCCATTCAGAGAAATTGAACAGACAGACCAGCCCTTTTCCGTCATATTCCCGGTACAGCCCGAGCACAGAATCAGAACCCGTATAGAAGGTGTGTACATGCGCATCCGCGCGGAACACTTCATTCTCACTTCTCAGGTCGATCAGCCTTTTAAGCATCCCGTAGAGTCTGCCGTTCACCGTCTCAGGATCTTTTCGCAGTTCCGCCAGATCCCAGTTGAATTTTCCTCTGTGAACATTCCGGCTGTCATCTGCTTTTTTCGGATCCTGGTGATAGCTGTAATCATTCAGCTGCCCGATCTCATCCCCTGAATACAGGACCGGAATGCCGCTCTGAGCCAGCATAAATGCGTGCAGCATCAGATCGCGTCTGAGCGCAGTTTCCGCTTCTTCCTCCGTTCCGGCAGACTCAAGTCCGCAGAGCGAAGCAGTGGTTCCGCAAAGTCTTGCATCGCCAAGACGCAGATCCTCATTATAAAGTTCGCCTCTTGACCAGCTTCCGGAAAACCGCCCAATGAAGAAATCATTCAGATATCTTTTATGAGCGACTTCCCCGATCCCGAACTGGGACAGGAAAGGATAATCCAGTCCCCATCCGATATCGTCATGGCAGCGGAGGTAATTCTGGAAGATGCACTGCGGGGGGAGTGCGCACACCTGATCCATCTGATGCTTCAGCAGCCTGACGTCGCGGGTCGCGAGCGTGTGCCATGTACTGCACATGGTCGTTACATTATAGAGCATCCGGCATTCCGGCCTGTCTTCGGTTCCAAAATAGGCAGCCACTTTCTTCGGCTCCATGACCACCTCTCCCAGCATCAGCACGCCGGGGCATACGACATAACAGGAAAGATAAAGGATCCGGGCGATCGTATGGACCTGCGGAAGGTTCCGGCAGTCCGTGCCAAGAGCCTTCCAGATATAAGGAATCGCATCCAGTCTGATAATATCCATTCCTCTGTTTGCGAGGAACAGGAGATTTTCCGTCATATCATTCAGGACCAGCGGATTGGAATAATTCAGATCCCACTGGAACGGATAGAACATCGTCATGACTGCCTGATTGCAGTCATCCAGCCAGGTGAAGCTGCCCGGTGCGGTCGTCGGGAACACGTCCGGGATCGATGCTTCGAACTTCGCCGGAAGATCCCAGCTGTCAAAGAAGAAATATCTGCCTTTTGCGACCGGATCACCGGCTCTGGCTGCCTTTGCCCATGCATGTTCATCCCCGGTATGGTTCATAACAAAATCCAGACAGAGGGAGATGCCGCGCTCATGGCAGGCTTTGGAGAGCTCCTCCAGATCCTTCATGGTGCCCAGATCTTCTCTCACCTTCCGGAAATCCGTGACCGCATAGCCGCCGTCGCTCTTTTCCGGAACGGTATCCAGGAGCGGCATCAGATGGATATAATTGATCCCAAGCTCCTCAAAATAAGAAAGCCTTTCCTTTACGCCCGCAAGGTCGCCGGCGAAAAGATCCACATAGAGCATCATGCCCATGATCTTATTCGACCGGTACCAGTCCGGATCCGCCAGACGCGCTTCGTCTATCTTCTTCAGACCGGCGCGGCGTCCGTCATAGCTGCGCATCAGCATATCGGTAAAATAGGAAAACGCTTCCTGATCGTTGTTGTATAATTCCATGTAAAGCCATTTCAGCTCGTCATAAACTTCTTCAAGCCTTGCTTTTACAGTATTTTTCATAGTCAATTTCCTTTTTCCATTCTCTCCAGTGTGCTGTTCAGTAAAATTGCGCTGACATACACGGGCAGCGAGAGTCCGAACATGAGCGCGACCGGCGCGATTACTGTCGTGAATCTTAATGCCGCCAGATAAAAGGCGATCGTAAACGCTGTCATTCCGGCAGTCTGCGGGAAACAGCCGGCTGTTAAAAGTATAGCATTTTTCAGCGTCCCGCGTACAGTATTTTCAAATCTTGCCAGCAGAGAGAACGCATAGAAGCTTACCGCGAGAACGAAGATCCCCAGTGCCAGCGAGATAAATCGGAACGGCGGGAGAAAGGCTGCGGCTGCATAATAGTTAAAAAGGATCAGGATCGCTGCGGCAATAAAGACCAGGCCCATCAGAGATCCTGCTTTCAGATTCTTCTTAAAAGAATCGAGAAACATTTTTGCCGGATATGTCTCTTCGTGCCTTACCATGTCCCGCATGACATCATGCAGGGCGGTAAGCGAAGCGCCGGCTGTAACTACAGGAAGACAGCAGATCACAGTGAGAAAATTCAGGATCATCAGATAAGCCGCCGTGGAGAGTCCCTGCATCAGCGGATTGTCCATATCAAATATTTTCTTAATCATCCGCTGTAATCTCCCCTTTTCCTTTAAATCCCGCCGGGAAGCCCGGCGGGATAAGTGTTTGCCTATGGATCAGCCCTTAACAGCACCGGAGGTAACGCCCTCGACGATGTACTTCTGCAGGAAGATATACAGGATCAGGATCGGCAGCATGGCCAGCAGCAGTGCAGCCATAACGAGGCCGATATCGGTCGAGTAGGTTCCGTAGAATGCCTGTGTGGCGATCGGGATGGTATAGAGTTCTTTCTTCTTAAGCACAAGGCTGGGAAGAAGGTAGTCGTTCCAGTAGGCCATTGCGTTGATGATGGCAACGGTAGCGATGGTAGGAGTAAGAAGCGGGAATACGATCTTCCAGTAGGTCTGCCATTTGTTGCAG
Source organism: Lachnospiraceae bacterium (assembly GCA_017431345.1). Lineage (GTDB taxonomy): Bacteria > Bacillota > Clostridia > Lachnospirales > Lachnospiraceae > UBA3305. The sequence continues at coordinate 7,399 of JAFRLH010000018.1, forward strand.
CCGTCGATCGTGGCAGCTTCTTCCAGCTCCAGCGGGATATTCGTCTTGATGGCGCCATGGAACATGAACATTGCCATCGAGACGGAGAAGCCCACGTGCATCAGGATCAGCGTGACCCTGTGATTGAGTACGCCCAGAAGTCCGCCGTAAACAGATACGAGCGGTACCATGAGGACCTGGAACGGAATGACCATGGAAGCGATCATCAGCGAGAAGATCAGCGTCACGAATTTCCATTTGCCGTTTCTTACGAATACATAAGCGGTCATGGAGGACACGATGATGGTCAGGATCGTTGCGCAGGTGGTGATGAAGAAGGAGTTTCCGAACACTCTCCAGAAATTCATCTTCTTCATGGCCTCAGGGAAGTTCTTCAGGGTAAATCCGTGAGCGCCGATAAACGCCAGGGGATTCGAAGTGATATCGCCTTTGGTCTTAAATACGTTGATGATGACAAGGACAAAGGGGGCGATGAAGCAAATGAAGACGATCAGCAGAACGATCCACATGATCACGTTCATTATTTTCTTTTTACGTGCAGCTCTTTCATTATCAGTCATTATGCAGCAACCTCCCCTCTCTTACCGATCATGACCTGTGTCACGCCTACAACTGCGCAGACGATGAACAGGATAAGCGCTTCAGCCTGGCCAAGACCATAGTTCTTGTAAGTGAACGCCTGGTTGTAAACATGCATGGCTGCCATGACGGAGGAGTTGAAAGGCTCACCGTTTGTCAATGACAGGTTCACATCATAGACCACGAAGCAGCGGGTGATGGAAAGGAAGATGCACTGCACGAAAGATGCGCGCATCAGCGGGATCGTAACATTCCACATTGCCTGGCTGGAGTTGCAGCCATCGATCATGGCAGCTTCCTTGACATCTGCGGAAACGCTCATGAATCCGGCGACATAGATCAGCATCATATAACCGGCATACTGCCAGACCGAAACAAGGATCAGGCAGAACATGGCTCCGTTCGTTGTGGAAAGAAGGGAAGGAGCGCTTCCTCCGGAAATGGCGCTTGCGATCGCTACGAAAGCACGGTTAAAGACGAATTTCCAGATGTAACCAAGAACGATACCGCCGATCAGGTTCGGTACGAAGAAACCGGCACGGAAGAAGTTCTGTCCCTTGATTCCCTTAGTGACCAGGTAGGCCAGTGCGAAAGCGACCACATTGATCAGTACGACCGAAATGGCCGAGTAGATCACGGTCCTTCCCATTGCATGCCAGTAGTCAACATCTGAAAATGCTGCGGCAAAGTTGTCAAATCCCACGAAAGGCTTTACAGCGCTGACGCCGTCCCAGCTGGTAAGCGTCAGATAAAGTCCGTAAAGGAAGGGAATGATGACCACCGCCAGGAACAGAATCGTTCCGGGTCCCGCAAACATAAGATACTGTTTGACTTTGTATGACAGTGTATTCTGTTTCATTCTTTCTCCTCTTAATGACCGGTGCCGGGAGATCATCCCGGCATCCGGATTAAAACTAATTAGTGAGCACCAACCTCAGCAGTTGCCCAGTAATCGGTGACTTCCTGAGCAAATCCGGCACGGTCGATCTCGCCCGCGAGATACTTCTGGAAGGAAGCACCGCACTTTGCGTAATGATCATCCGGCAGATAGTTGTAGTTGGGGATCAGAGCGCCGCTGTCAGAGTAAGACTTTACGGAAGCGGAAAGCGGATCAGCAACATCAAGTGTGATATTGGAGAATGCAGGTACAAGTGCGCACTTGTTTACCAGGAAATCCTGTCCGTCTTCTTCGTATACGAGCCAGTTCAGGAAATCCTTCGCAGCCTGCTTCTGGGCATCTGTAGTGGTGTCGGAAGAGTCGATGAAGAAGTACTTGGAACCGCCGCCGACAAGCTTCTCGTTTGTTCCGTCGTTGGAATCGTTCGGAACAGGCATCATGCCCATGTTCTCAGTGTAGTCATAAGCATTGATGACGGACCAGTCCCAGTTGCCGCCGAACATGAAAGCGATCTCGCCTTCAGCCAGCTTCTGCTCTGTTACTTCACGTTCTGCGGAGATCGCAGCATCCTTTGCATAGTTGTTGTCCTTCAGAACATCAAATGTGTCCATCAGCGCATTGAACTTCGCATCGTCTGCAAGTACAAGAGAGCCGTCCTTGATGCCTGCGATAACAGCATCGGGATCTTCCTGCTGCTCATAGGTCTCGCAGAGGAAATGAGCACCGAGGGACCAGTCTTCCTTCATAACGCCGGTGGGGAATTCCATGCCGCCCGCCTTGCAGGCATCTACGATCGCCTGGAAATCTTCCGTTGTCTTGATGGAAGCAGGATCGAAATCAGAACCGGTAGCGTTCTTGATCGCGTCAGCATTGTAGATGATTCCTCTTGCTTCTACGCATACAGGGAAACCATAGGTCTTGCCGTCGATCGCGATCGCCTGGGTAGTATCCTTTACCCAATCCTGATCAGACAGATCAAGTGCATGCTCTGCTGCCAGTGCATAAATATCCTTTGCGTCTACCATGGAAATGGTGTAAGGCTCATTGGATGCATAACGGGTGGACAGATGTGCAGCGACTGTATCGCTGGAGTAGTAAACTTCTACCTCTACGCCCTTTGCTTCAGAATACTCTGCAGCCATTTCTTCCATCTGGCTCTGGATCTCCATCTTGGAGTTAAAGATGGTGATTGCCACGCCTTCGCCGCTGGCTTCGCTTTCGCCGCCTTCCGCGGCACCGCCGCCGCCGCAGGCTGCCAGGCTCAGGATCAGCAGAGCAGACAGAAGAGTTGCCAGAATTCTTTTCTTCATGTTGTGTTCCTCCCTTGGGATTTTGTGGATATTCGTCTCATAATTCATTCATGAAACGTTGCATAAGTTACGTATGAGATTATATATGAACCGGCCGTACCTGTCAATAAAAGAATTCCGCAAATTTATATTATTTTATTATACAAACGAAGAGCTAAATATATAATCCAAATCTTTTTTGTTTTATATTACGCAAAAAATCGTTATTTCGTTATATGGAAAAGCTATTAACCCCAAATCCATCTACATCTATAGTCTTTTCTTCATGAAGCATTTCATTATATTCATGAAACAATTTTCCGATAATACTTTACTTTTATATTACATATGTTATTATTACGGTATGAAAAAGCAAAATTCGCTCCCGACTATGAAAGATGTCGCAAAAGAAGCCGGTGTTTCTCTTGGAACAGTATCAAACGTTTTCAACGGACAGGCTGTCGGTGAATCCTATCGTCTGAAGGTTGAGGAGGCCGCCAGAAAGCTCGGATACCGTCTGAACGGTTCCGCAAGAGCACTCAAGACGAACCAGACCGACAGCATTGCACTGCTGATCCCTTCCATCAAACACCCTTTTTTTGCAGCTCTGACGGATGAAATAACCGACTGTCTGATGCAGCGCGGATACCGCAACAATCTGATGATCACCAATTTTGATCCGGATGCCGAGCAGAAATCGATCGAACTGATCATGCAGCATAAGATCGACGGGATCATCGGCCTTACCTATCACCCCGATCTTGTCATCGAAGAGAGTCTTCCTTTTGTTTCCATCGACCGACATTTCAGCGCCGGCGTCCCCTGTGTGTCATCCGACAACTTCGGCGGGGGCCAGATGGCTGCCGAGAAGCTGATTGAACTCGGGTGCAGAAACCTCCTCTTCTTCCGTATCGGATCCGATATTTACGGCGAGGTCAACAAAAGGGAGTCCGGGTTTGAAAGTATCTGCCGAAGCAGAAATATTAAATACAATTCGATCGTTTTAAATGATTCCGAGACGGAAGGTCCGTTTTATGAGTATCTGCGTTCCGGGATTCACGACGGGATCCCGGAATATGACGGAATATTCTGCAATTCTGACCAGCTGGCAGTGCATGTGGTCAGTTTCCTGCGCAGCGAAGGGCTCCGCGTTCCGGAGGATGTGCAGGTCATCGGCTACGACGGGATCAGGAGTTTCTACACAGATAAAGTGATCTGCTCCACGATCGTACAGCCGATCCGTCAGATGGCCGAAGCAGCCGTCGATATAATACTGAACAAAGACGGGGCGGCCGCGCCGGCCCTGGTCAGCCTGCCTGTGAGATATGAGCCGGGCGGGACGACAAGAGACATCCTGCCCGTATAATGCCCGGACAGAAAAAACGCCGGAATGTTCCGGCGTTTTTCTTATGCATAAAAAGGTCTCCGGAACAGATCACACAGGATCTCCGGAGACCTCTATCATCCATATTCTTCAGCTCACAGGCATGTAATCGCTCAGTGTTTTCTTGTGTTTCCCGTTTTTATCCATATAGACAAGTTTGCAGTAAATCATGCCATTTGACTTCTTGTAGCTGTACTTTGCGATCACGGCATCTCCATGGGCATCAATTCCCTGCACATAGGGAATCCAGTCCGTTCCTTCGCATTGATACAGCTTTTTGCTCCCGCGCTTTAAGACTTTTCCGCCGTTCAGGATCGAATATTTGTACTTCCCGGTAGACCCGGACGTTGTCCCGTAAGCGCTCAGCTGCACTGCAGAGGAAGATTTTCTCTTCAGCCTGGTGCCGGCTGCGGATTTTTTACTCTTTCCGTTCAGCTTCATGCACATTGCGCCGCCTTCCCTGCCGTCGTAATTGCTGCCGCCGGACAGTTTGGAGTAATAGATCTTAGAGCCTTTCATACTGAAGCCGAACCATGTATGATCCGCCAGCTTCTTTCTGGATTTCCCGTTCAGAGAGATCCTGTCGATCTCGGCGTCAACAGTCCCTCCGTCTGATCCGACGCTCTTGTTCAGCAGGGCATAGATATATTTTCCTTTCACGATCAGGCTGGTATACCCCCAGTCCGTTCCTTCGTTTCCGCGAAGTTTTTTCTTTTTCTTCGTCTTTGTATTGTAGGCGTAGATATACCCGTATTGCGGATGGGTATAATAGACGGTCTTTCCGACTTTATAGATCTTGCCGGCTTCGACCGCTTTCACTGTTTTAGCCTGCGCAGCAGACGGTCCTGCAAAGATCGTGAACATTACCGTGAACAGCAGGATCAGCGAAAGCAGGCTGAACCGGGATCTCCTTGTTTCCTTCATATACAGCTTCCTCCGTATGATAAGAATACTGCATTCATTTTACATTGTCAGAATAATTATTGCAATCCTTCCGGGCAGATCAGGCAGGCGTATCTTTGTCACTCCTGTTCCTTCTTCTCTGCTTCCGGCTCTTTTTGGGCATATTCATATTTGCTGCGTTTCGCCAATGCCTTTTCAGCTTTCTTTTTCATTCTGGCTTCCTTCCGCAGTCTGCTCTTCTCCTTATGCTTCTCCCGGAGCGCTTTGATCGGCTTTCTGAAGAGGAAGACAAGGATCGCGATGATCACAATGTAAGGAAGAAGGAAGATCAGCGCTACCAGCAGATCCTGCATATTCTCCAGGAAGGAATCCGCCGACTCGGAGATGCTGCGGGTGATCCGCTGCAGGAAGGTCTCCTGTTCCTTCGCCTCGGTATAGATCTTCACTTCACGGATATACATATCCACTTCAGAGTATGTCACATCGTAATCGATCTGCTCATTGGCCGAATTGAGCTGCCGCAGCTGCGTCCTGATCTCGGAAAGCCTGTCTTCGATCATGATCATGTCTTCGACCGTCTCCGCTGCTTCCATCATTTTCAGCAGGTTCTGCTGCTGGATCTCCAGCGATTCGATCTGGACGGCGCGGTCATTGTACTGCTTGGTCAGATCCTGGGAATCCGTGCTTTTGGACCGGATAGAACCGGTGATGGTCCCGGCTGCTTCAAAGAATTCATTAAAATGATCTGCCGGCACGCGGAGCGTCATCTCCATTGTCCTGACCGGCGTGCTTCCTTCATTATAATAATAGTAAGAAGCGGAATTGCTCTCAGATGACCTGGCAGTCTTTATTCCATATTTCGCAAACAGTTCCTTTAATTCCGCAAGGGTTTTGTCATACTCCGTTGTCTCGACGGAGATCGAGCCGGTGTAAACGATCTTAAGAGCATCGTTTTCTTCGCCGGCGGTTTTGGAAGCGCCGTTATCGGATGCGCCTCCCATGCCGGGTTCGTAAACAACATCGCCGTCTGCGACCATTCCTTCAGCTGCCATGGCAGGGGCTTCTTCCTCTATTTCATAGGCGGCATTCGAATTGCCGCTGTAACTGCTGCCGCCTCCGTAGCTTTCTGAAGCAGACGAAGTGCTCTTTCCGCCGCTGCAGCCGGAGATCATTCCCGCGGCCAGTACCAGTGCAGTCATCAGCGCCAGATATCCCATTGCCTTTCTTTTCATAGTCTTATCCTCCCGTTCGATGATTGATTATTTCAAGTGCCGGTTTTGTTTCTTCATCTTTACTGCGCAGTGAAAATGCCTCCTGCAGGTGCATTTTCACAAACATCTGTGAAAGAACTTGTTCTTACATACTTACAGTACCATAAAATCGCTGCAGGTTACACAGCGTGTCCGGTTTTTCAAAAGATTTCCAAAAGAAAAATGCCGGCGGAATGCCGGCAGTAAGATCAGACATGAAACAGCAGGGCGCTTGCAATGCCGAAATAGACCAGCAGGGAAAGGGCGTCTACTGTAGTTGTAATAAACGGACTGGCCATAACGGCGGGATCAAAACCCAGTCTTTTTGCGATCATGGGAAGGATGCATCCGATCACCTTCGCGATCAGGACTGTCACCGCCATGGTCAGGCATACGACCAGCGCTGTCAGCGGTGTGATATCCGTATTGCCGAGCAGCATCCTGTCGACCACCATGATCTTGACAAAGCAGATCCCGGACAGGCAGACACCGCAGAGGACGGCGGTCTCAATCTCCTTCAATATGACCATAGGCAGATCCGGAAACTCCAGTTCGCCAAGTGAAAGCGCACGGATCACCGTAACGGATGACTGCGATCCGGAATTGCCGCCCGTATCCATCAGCATGGGAATGAACGCGGTGAGCACGACCTGCGCTGCAAGCTTGCTCTCAAATCCCGTGATGATCATTCCTGTAAATGTCGCCGAGACCATCAGCAGCATGAGCCAGGGGATCCGGTGTCTGAAAAGATCGAATGCGTTGGACCGCAGGTACGTCTTATCCGAAGGCATCATACCTGCCATGATCTCCATATCCTCTGTCGTCTCTTCTTCGATAACATCCATGGCGTCATCGAATGTGACGATACCGACCATGCGGTTCTCATTATCCACGACAGGCAGCGCAAGGAAGTTGTATTTTGACAGCGTCTGCGCCACTTCTTCCTGGTCGGTATGGGTGTTCACGGAGATCACGTTCGTATCCATGATCTCTTCGACCAGCTTGTCATCATCCGAAGTCAGCAGCAGATCCTTTACCGTAACAAAACCGAGCAGTTTTCTTCCTTCGGTAATATAACAGGTGTAAATGGTCTCCTTGTCGATACCCGTCCTCCGGATGCGGTTGATCGCATCCCGGATCGTCATGTCCGGCCGCAGGGAGACATACTCCGTCGTCATGATCGATCCTGCGGAATTTTCCGGATACCTTAAGATCTCGTTGATCTTCTTACGCATGTCAGGCTGCGCCTGCGCAAGGATACGCTTGACGACATTCGCGGGCATTTCTTCCACGATATCGACAGCGTCATCCACATAGAGTTCATCAACGACGTCCTGCAGTTCTTCATCCGAAAAGCCTTTGATGAGCAGCTCCTGCAGTTCCGGATCCATCTCAACAAATGTCTCCGCCGCCAGCTCCTTCGGCAGGAGCCTGAAGAATCGGGGGATCTTCTCGTCGTTGATCTCTTCAAATACGGTCGCGATATCCGCCGGATTCATCGTGACCAGGATATCTTTCAGTGCCTGATATTTTTTCTGTTCCAGGAGCGACTTGAGCGCGTCCTCTACATTCCATTCCATTTCTGTCATGACCTCCTCTCAAATGATTTGATGAAAGTATGAATGAAGGCTGTTCATTCATCAGTGTGGGCGAAAACATCCTTTAACGGATCGTTTTACCGCACAGGCATGACAGATCAAAGTATCAAGTAAATGTCTCAGCAGGAGCAGCCGACAGACGCCCCTGCGATGCTACTTCGACCCGCCGATATTCCACTTCCGCCAGATGCGTCCATAGGTTTCCTCCTCTTTTGCTTATTCCTTCGGTTTCCTTTATATCATGCCCTTTCCGGGCTGATCTTTGTGATCGATCAGGCCATTGTCCGGCTGATCCTCTTAATCCATGACTTCGATCTTCTGAATGACCGGCTGCGCATCCGCGGCAATGAGTCCGTTGGAATCCACCGGCTGCGCATCCTTTGCGATCTGGTCAACGACATCCTGTCCGTCCGTCACATGCCCAAAGCCCGCATATTGGCCGTCGAGATACAGGGCATCGTCCACCATGATAAAGAACTGGGAGCTTGCGGAATTAAAATCATTCCCTCTGGCCATGGAGATCGTTCCCTTTGTGTGGGAGATCGCATTCTCAATGCCGTTCGCAGAAAACTCACCCTTGATGTTCTTTCCGGAGCCGCCGGTACCGGAGCCGTCCGGGTCTCCGCCCTGGATCATGAAGCCGTCGATGATGCGGTGGAAGGTAAGGCCGTCATAAAAGCCGTCCTTCGCAAGTGTAATGAAATTCGTAACGGTGATCGGCGCGGTATCCGCATCCAGTTCGACCATGATCTTGCCGTAATTGGCAACCGTAATGGTTGCATGATGTTTGCCCGTCATGAGCTCGACCGGTTCTTCCGGGACCGCTTCTGTCTCAACTGCTGCTGCAGCCACAGTCCCACCGTTCTCATCCGTTTCCGGAACAGCAGCGGCGGTTTCACCGTTCTCACCCGTTTCCACGGCAGCGCTTTCCTGCGCATCCGCAGCACTGCTTTCAGATTTATTCTTCTTCGAGCAGCCCGTAAGAGCAAGTGTGAATACCATGCAGCATGCAAGCATTAATACGAATGATCTTTTCTTCATTTTTTCCACCTCCGGCGCAGGTCTTCGGACGATCCGTCACCTGCACACATTTGGAAGTATTATACCACAGTTTTATGATCGGTGTCAAAAGGATCAACGTTCCTGCAGTTATTTTTTACAGGCGGACTTCTGTTGACAAGCATTTTTTCAAATGGTAAAATCATTTTCCGTCAGGGAACTGATAAAAGCCGGTGTGGCGGAATTGGCAGACGCACTTGACTCAAAATCAAGCGGGCAACACCGTGCCGGTTCGAGTCCGGCCACCGGCAGCACACAAAAACCGCGGAAATTCCGCGGTTTTTTATTTCTTCTGTCAGAACTGTACATTTTCTAAGTGATTAACCACCAGTTCAACTGGTGGTTTCATATAAGCCCTCAAAAGGGCTTTTTTCTGCTTGCCCAAAAGGGCAGTGTCGCAAGCATTCTTCCTGGTCCGCTAAAAAGCGGTACTTCGAGTATCTTCTTTCCGG
>JAFRLH010000019.1 GCA_017431345.1 Lachnospiraceae bacterium
ATGAAAAATCTATAAGTGCTGACCCAATAAATGGCCCAATAAATGACTCAATAAAACTGACTAAACGGGAAAACCGACTGTTACAGCATCTAAGGAAATCTCCGGATTTCACTAGGGAAGTCCATGCTGAAAAGCCTGGTTGGATCGCAAAGGGAAACAGGGGTCCGGGTATGGAGTGAGGAATAGAATAAGCAAAAGGAGCAGGATCATGATAAGCATAAATGACGGACGATACATAGGCGTGGATGGCTGCAGAGGTGGCTGGATCGCCTGTATTCTGAATTACGGAGAGTTTCTCCTGGAACGATTCGATTCTTTGGAGGCATTGGTTGATCATTATCCCGAATTCGATGCATTTCTGATCGATATGGTCATTGGCCTTCGAAGCAGAGTTGATCAGATCCGCCCCGATGACCTTGCACGAAAGGAACTGGAGTCCCGTTCTTCAACGATTTTTCCGGTACCATGCCGTCAGGCGGTTTATGCCGCTTCGGAGGAAGAACAGAAACAGGAAAACATACGGGTGCTTGGAAAAAGTCTGGCGAAACAGTCGATCAATATTATTCCAAAGATCCGTGAACTGGACGAATTTTTGATTCATCACCCGGAGTACAGGAACAGAATCCTGGAAAGCCATCCGGAACTAGGCTTTGCCAGACTGCATGGCCATGTGTTAATAACCCGCAAGAAGGAATTTCCCGGGTTTATGGAAAGAGTGAACATCCTGGGAAAATACCTTCCGGCCAAACCATTGACCGGATTATGGGAGAAGGCCAGAGAGTTCAAGTGCAATCCGGATGACCTGGTGGACGCTGTCTGCCTTGCTGTAACGGCATCTCTGGCAGCACATAGCCTGTGTGAATCGATCCCGGAGGAGCCGGAACAGGACGAAACGGGCCTTTACATGAAGCTGACAGTCCCGAAGAAGAACGTCGGTGCACCTGCAGATGGGAAAAAGGTGGCTGTTGTGACCGGCGGTGCGAACGGAATAGGGAAATGTATAGCTGAAGAATTCCGGAAGCAGGGAGTCAGAGTATATGTGATCGACAAGGCCGATGGAGACCACTATGTCGGAGATACCTCCGATAAAGCCGTTCTCGAGACATTTGCCGGAGAAGTGATCTGTGAGAGCGGCGGCATTGACTATCTGATCAACAATGCGCTGCCGCTGATGAAGGGCATCGACGAATGCAGCTATGAGGATTTCCAATATGCGTTTTCCGTCGGAGTTACCGCACCCTTCTACCTGTCCAAGCTCTTTGCGCCTTATTTCCGGGAGGGAGCGTGCATCATCAATATTTCTTCCTCCCGTGACCGCATGAGCCAGCCGCAGACGGAAAGCTACACGGCAGCCAAGGGCGGTATCGCGGCACTGACGCATGCACTGGCGGCAAGTTTTTCCGGGAAGGTGCGAGTAAATTCTATCTCTCCGGGATGGATTGATACATCTTACCGCGTATATGAAGGGCCGGATGCACTGCAGCAGCCCGCCGGCCGCGTCGGAAATCCGATGGATATTGCCAATATGGTACTCTTCCTTTGCTCGGACAAGGCAGGATTTATTACCGGTGAAAACATCTGTATCGATGGAGGTATGACAAAGCTGATGATCTATCATGATGATCACGGCTGGACTTATACACCTGAAAAATAATCCGCAGGCTTTCGGTAAAACTGCTGACGGAGAGGATCATATGATTGATAGAAATACGCAGGTAAAAATAGAGTTCAGCGGCACCATACGTTCTGTCCAGCCGCGTTCCAATGTATGGCGCTACCGGCTGGATAACCGTACCCATAGTATGACAGGATACAATCTTTTCCTGTCCGGAACGGCAGAAGGCGCAGAAAAAGATTTCGCGGTTGCCATCTCTGAGAAGCAAATGATGAAATTTCATTTTCACATCGGAGACGAGATCGGGGGAACAGCCTGGACAAAGATGTATCCGAAACTGGAATATGCGGATTACTACCGCGTCGGCGGGTTAAAGAAGATTATAACTGCGCCGGATCCCGACGAGGATGCTCATGAGCCCTGGGTTGGAGAAGTGCCGGAACTGTCCGTCTATGACTGGCGGGGCTGCCGTATGCTGGACAGCCGTTCCTGGAAGGGAAAGTGCTTCACCTGCAAATGGACTTGTATGGCAAACGTAGCGATCGAATACAACTGGGGCATTACCCAGAAATTCCGTTTCGAGAGCTTCTGCTATGGACCGAAGAACTGTAAGCGGTACAAGATGGGAAAACCGAGGGCAGTTCCATACAAGGACTGCGGATCGGTTTACGATGAAGGCTGGTTGGATGACATCTGCACCGAGAATCGTGATGATGAAGAGTAATAGTAAGAGGTAATGCTTGGGGATCTGACTCCGGAATGGTGGATTGGATAGATGCCTAAACCAAAAGTCGGATGATAATTTCAAAAAACTG
>JAFRLH010000020.1 GCA_017431345.1 Lachnospiraceae bacterium
CCTCTCCGCCGGAGATTTATAAGATAAAAGAGGCGGACGCTTTTTTACGGCGCCCGCCTCCCCAGAAGATCAGCCTTCGGTTCTCTTTTTAATTGTGAATATAATCCAGGAAATCCTTGACCATCTTTTCCGATCTGGCACTCTGCTCCTTATGATATGCCGCTGCGTTCTGTGCAGTCTCATTGGCAATATCCGCATGCAGATCCATAAGGCCCTGGGAGAATTCAATGGATCCGTAGATCTGCATCAGAGAAGGCAGCCAGTCGTCAAATACTGCCGCAGGGGCATTCAGTTCGACAACATTGAACGCCGTTACAATACCGGGAGATACTTCAAACGAAGGTTTACAGGAAGCAAACATGCAAAGATACTGCTGCCCTCCGCTGCCTGTCCATGTAGTATGCAGCGTTTCGATCGTAAGGGTGTTTCCTCCCGAAGAATAAGAATAGGAGGAGACCTTCTTAGCCACGGTCGGCGTCTTCACGCCGCTCCGGCGGGAGAAGAGGCCCATAAACACTCCTGCGGCATCCTTTCCGTCCTTTGCATATCCTTTGACCGGAACCAGCCAGTCGAGTTTTTCGAGAACTTCATGACCGAGCGCAATGGTGTTCACCTGGGCCATATGCGCTTTGTAGGATTTCATCATTACGACATCATAGCTGAACGTCATCGAAAGGTTCGGATTCTTTTTGCTGTATACCTTAACGACAGGCTCGCATTCTCTCGAACTCACATGCGTGACCGAATAGTCCCATCCCTCGGGAACGAGGAAGGAAATGCTTACCCGGTCATTGTATTTCCATGTTTTCTTGGTAAATACCGCTGTTTTGACTGTTACTTTGCAGGTGTAATCCTTCCCCAGCACGCTAGCGGTGATCAAAGCGGTCCCGTTCTTCTTTGCTGTCACGACACCGTTGTTTACAGTCGCTACACCGGTATTATCTGAGCTCCACTTGACTTTCGCGGTCGTTCCGCTCATAGTGAGCGTCTTGCTGTACCCTTTCTGAATGGTAAGGTTTGCTGTGGAAAGCTTCGGGGTCACGACGGTCACTTTGCATTTCAGCTTTTTCCCCGCTACCTTTGCGGTGATGGTTGCCACGCCGTTCTTCTTTGCTTTCACCTTTCCGTTCTTTACGGATGCGACTTTCTTTTTGCTGGATTTCCAGACAGCCTTCTTTGAGGTTCCCTTGACCTTCAGCGTTTTGGTCTCACCTTTGACCATTGTCAGTTTCTTTTTGGAAAGCTTCACCGCTGCCTGGGCAGGCTGTGCCGGAGCAAACATCAGCAGGCAGAGAACAGACAATAACGCCAGAAGTCCTATGTATTTCTTTTTCATTTCTTCCTCCTTGATCATCCTCGTTTATGGTGCATTCCGCATTATTTGACGGTGACGGTTATCATCTTATAAACGCCGTTCTGGGCGTAGACGAATACGTTTGCTGTTCCCTTCTTCAGGGCTTTGATCTTTCCTTTTTTGTTGACCGTTGCCACGGTGGAATCAGAGCTCTCATATTTCAGCTTCCGGTGTACCTTTACTTTCTTCTTCTTATTTGCCCGTACGCCGACTGCCTTGACCTTGAAGGTCTTTCCCACAGCTAAGGTAAGCTTATTCTTCTTAACATTCTTAAGCTTAACGCTCTTGTAATTGCCTCTCTTTCCTCCGTTCGTGGCGATATGGATGGATTTGGAAGTCGAAAGGACTGTCTGTGTTCCGTTTACATTCGCTACCGCCATGGCAAGATACTTATAATAAGTACCCTTCTTGAGTTTCTTCTGCGTCCAGGTCGTCGTGTTTCCGTTGGGAATCACTTTCAGTTTCTTATAATCCTTTCCGCATTTGTTTCCGTAGATCACATAGCCGGAAGCGCCTGCCACTTTATCCCAGTTCAGCTTGATGGACTTTTTCCTGACCTTCACAGCTCTCAGCCTGATCTCACCGTATACAGCATCGCCGGGATCCTCGTCCGTCTTCAGACTTGTCACCTTTGCCTCCTGCTGCTTCTCGGTCACTTTAGGATTGGTGATCTTCGGGATCGATACGGTCTTTACCGCATAGCAGACTGTGCAGGTATATTTGCGGGATCCCGCACTGCTCTCCGTTGCGGGCGTGATCACCTCTCCCTTATTCCAGGTGTGCGGTTTGATCTGCAGATGGGAATTATTATGACTGCACATCCTTGCATGATTGTTTTTATCTTTCCGGTACCATCCGGACCATACATGGCCAAATGCTTTTACTGCAGTATTTTTCTTCAATCCGCAATACTTGCATTTATAAGTCCTCACGCCTGCCGTCGTACATGTCGCAGGCTTTTCGGATGTCGTCTCCTTCCATGTATGATTGGGACTCGGGGAAGAGATGGCCTTCGCATCCGAATAAGCGCCGTAAAGAACCTTTCCGTTGTCCATCTTGGAGTACAGGCGTACTTTCACTTTATATTTCCCGCAGGACTTGTAATTTGCGTATTTATAATTTGTATTCTCGCACTTTATTGTCTGGACAACTTTTCCCGCAGAATTGTACAGCGTAACATAAGCGCCGTCAGCGACCGGCGAATCCTGCCAGCCGATCTGGAATTCATTATCGTCACCCTTTTCATTCTTCAGCGTAGTGATCACGCCTTTGGGCGGCAGTACATAAACGGTCTCGGTCATAAACAGGTCCGGGCCTTCGGCAATGTATCCGGTGCTGCTCTTTCGGAAAGCATGTGCATTCACATCATAGGACGTATTCTTTTTCAGCCCGGACAGCACGATCTGGCTTCCGTTTTTAGTAACAGTCTTCAGATCGCTTCTGCTGTAGAAGCCGACCGCACTGAGGGTAACATATTCCGCATACTTGACAATATATCCTGTGGCGCCGGTCACTCCTTTCATACTGAGCGTAACGGACGTCTCCGTGGCGCCGGTCTGGGAAATCGTCGGCGTATCATCCGGCGCCGTCACCATCTCAATGGGAGCAGAATAGGCGCCATACATATCTCCCCTTTTCGCTTTCACCTTGACAAAATAGCTTGCACCGGCGTTCAAGCCGTTCGCGCCGATCGTGGTCTGGGCAATGTCCGAAGATTCTGTATACTTTCCGCTCTTTGAAGTGCTCCAGGCGCATTTATAGGCTTCTGCCCCGGAAACTTCATTAAATGAGAAAGTGAACGAGTCGTAACCGTCAGACTCCTGCTCGATGCCGGTGACTTTGGAGATGGTATATGCGTAGATTAAATCGCTGTTCGTACCCGTTACACTACCGCGAACCGCACAGACCCTGAATCGGTAAGCGGTATTTTTCTTCAGTCCGGTCGCTGTGAAACTGGTGCCTGATACTGCATCTGGCCGCTGAATTTCCCCAGTATCTCCTTCACGGTAGATGACCTTATATCCGGTGGCACCCGTGACAGCAGTCCATGTCACGGTAATGGAGGTTTCCCCGACTGCTGTCTGTTTCAGGCCGGTGACTTTAGAGATAGTATAGGCGGAAACAACGTTATTATATTCGCCGAACAGATTATTTCTCTTTGCACAGACCCTCACCTGATAGGCAGTGTTTTTCTTCAGGTCTTTGATTGTCATTTTATTCGATGTGGTAGTTGCGTCAGTAAACGATCCCGAAGTTCCTGCCCGGTATTGGACCTTGTACCCCTGTACGCCGGAAACGGCATCCCATGCTATGGTAAACGATGTTTCGCCGGCTTCTGTCTGCTTCAGGCCGGCGACTTTGGAGATGGTCACAGCATTGACAATGCTGGAATAAGATCCGAATGCGCCATCTTTTTTTGAACAGACCCTGACCTGATAGGAAGTGTCTTTTTTTCGATTGGAGACCGTTGTTTTGGTCGATGTCGTCGTCCTGACGGTCCAGGTCCCTGAGGTACCTGCCCGATAGGCGACTTTATAGCCTTCTACACCGGAAACAGCTTTCCATTCCATCGTAAATGAGGTTTCCCCGGCTGCTGTCTGCTTCAGGCCGGTCGGCGCAGCCGGCTTTGCCGCTGCAGCATTGACATTGATCCCTGTCAGAAAAACCGCTGCGTATAACAGCATGACAGCAATGATGATACGGGACAGACCGTTCTTCCGAATCCTGCGGATTATTCTTTGAAACATCGCTCTCTCCTTTCACAAGATAGACTGACTCATTTATATAATATTAAGAAAAACCCTCTCCTTCAAATAAGGTTTCAGCCAGTATCAGCCAAAACAGGGTAGGGTTTAGGTAGGGTTATCTCTATTCTGTTGTTTTCGTGCGTATTACATGTTCTGATTTCCGGCATAGGCCGACAGGAGAGCGATCCGGTTCCTGCACCCGGTCTTCTGCAGAAGATTATGGATATGATATTTGACGGTGCCTTCTGATATGGAAAGTTCCTCTGCGATCTCTGTATTTGTCTTTTCCGACAGCAGCATACGCAGCACCTCCCGTTCCCTCGCTGAAAGGTCATACTGCGCGGAAAAACGGTTGAAAATCTCGCTTTCACTTGCCTGATAGACATATTTTTCAATATACAGGATCTGATAGATCTTCAGGAAAAGGATCACTGCAGCAATAAAAAGTACTGCGGATACAGCAAGAAGAAGCATGAAATGCTGCGCCAGTGCCAGGCTCAGAAGAATGGCTGCAGCATCTCCGACGCGCCCGATCAGCAGACCGGCGCCGGACAAAGCGGCATTTCCCCTGCTTTCCGCAATATCAGAAAACAGGATGATGCGGTATACCGAATAGAAACCGAACGCGAAATAACTGAGTGCCCACAGGACGGTCGCCGATACCGGCTCCCCCTTCAGCGCCAGCATGATGAAAGGAATCACAAGTGCCGTAAGCGCGCTGACAGCGCAGTACTTTCTGCCTTTGTCACATACAAGGCCGGCGATCAGCAGGCCGGCAGCATAAAACAGCCTGCTGAACTCAAGACTGATGCCGGCTACTACATCTGCCGTAGGAAATCCGAATCCGCAGCTGTTCACAATACTGAATAGCAGCACAAGAAGACCTGCTGTGATCAGGAACGTTTTTATGTCTGTGCCTTCGGGGATCCGTAATACCGCCGATTCTTCCATTCCGGTATTATCATGTTCCTTGCTGCCGGCTCTGATCACTGCGATTACCGCCGCAGCAATGATCACACAGATGACCAGAATGCTGTTGGAATAATAGACGGATCCCTTATCGATCAGCGACAGCACCCACGATCCGAGAATGGACAGACAGTATCCGGCACCAAAAACAACGCCTCTTACGCCTGCAGGAGTTCCGGTCATCAGTTTCATCAGATAATAACCGGCGATAAACCCGCACAGAAGATTCATGAACATACCGGATACTGCAGCAAGCGTCAGAGAGTGTGCGAGAATAGAGGGGAACAGAAACAGGATATAGAGGATCAGTGCTGTATACATATACCGTTCCGCCTGAAAGGACCCTCTCTGCACAATAAATGCGAACAGTCCGACACCGGCAGCCTGGAACAGATATCCGGCCACCATCGTCAGGGCATCCGCAGTCTGCGGGCTCACCATCTTTGCCAGATTATAGACCCAGGCAAGATATCCTGTGGACGTCAAAAGAAAGCACAGCGCGATCACTGCTGTGTTGTACAATATGCCTTTTCTGACGTTCTCTTTCATATATCCGCCTCTGTCAATCTCTGATTTCCATTAATAATAGAATAGTATCATATCCTTCTGCCAAGGTCAAAAACTAATCTGTGCCGGATCTCCCGGTCAGTCGTATTTTCTGCTGCAGGAAATACGATCTTTTTATTCCCGGGTCATTTTGTTTTGACTATAGATATGTGTGTATGCTATACTTTCCTTGAAAAGATTATATTAATCATATAATTATTCTATAAGGAGCGAGAAAATGAAGTACCAGAAACTATTCACGCCGGTCAAAGTCGGCAGCATTACCCTGAAGAACCGCTTTGCCATGGCACCCATGGGACCGCTCGGTCTCGGAGATTCCGAAGGCGGATGGAACCAGCGCGGGATCGATTATTATACCGAACGCGCCAAAGGCGGCACCGGTCTGATCATCACCGGCGTTACCTTCGCAGACCAGAAGGTGGAACTGCAGAACCAGTCCATCATCCCGATCTCCACTTACAATCCGGTCCATTTTATCCGTACCAGCAAGGAAATGACGGAGCGCATCCATGCCTACGGCAGCAAGATCTTCCTGCAGATCTCCGGCGGATTCGGCCGTGTCACCATTCCCACCAATCTTGGAGAATTCCCTCCGATCGCACCTTCGGAGATCCCGCACAGATGGCTCAATAAAATGTGCCGTTCCATCACCAAAGAAGAGATCCGTTCGATCGTACACGATATCGGAGAAGGCGCTTACAATGCCAAGCGCGGCGGTTTCGACGGCATCCAGATCCATGCAGTGCATGAGGGCTATCTGATCGACCAGTTCGCGATCTCCATGTTCAATCTCCGTACGGACGAATACGGCGGTTCTCTGGAGAACCGGCTCCGTTTCGCGAAGGAGATCGTGGAAGAGATCAAGCACCGCTGCGGCGCCGACTTCCCGGTCACACTTCGATTCTCCGTAAAATCCATGATCAAGGACTGGAGAGAAGGCGCTCTTCCCGGAGAGGAATTTGAAGAAAAAGGCCGTGACGTCGAGGAAGGTCTGGAAGCCGCAAAACTGCTTGCTTCCTACGGCTACGATGCGCTGGACACGGATGTCGGCACCTATGACAGCTGGTGGTGGAACCATCCGCCGATGTATCAGGAAAAAGGCCTTTACAGAAATTACTGCAAGATGGTCAAAGAGGTCGTTGACGTGCCCGTTTTCTGCGCCGGCAGAATGGATGATCCGGATATGGCCCTGGAAGCCATTGAGACCGGCGTATGTGATGTGATCGATATGGGCCGTCCGCTTCTGGCAGATCCCGATTATGTCAACAAGCTCCGTTCCGGCAGGATCGGCGAGATCCGTCCCTGCATCTCCTGTCATGAAGGCTGCATGGGAAGAATTGCCGAATATTCAATGATCAACTGCGCGGTCAATCCCAGAGCGGCCCGTGAACGCTTTACCGCTTATGAACCGGTCTACAGGAAGAAGAAAGTCCTTGTTGTCGGCGGCGGTGTAGCGGGATGTGAAGCCGCCAGAACGCTTACGATCCGCGGCCACGAACCGGTCGTTTATGAAAAAGGAAGCCGGCTCGGCGGCAATCTGATTCCCGGCGGCGCGCCGAAATTCAAGGAAGATGATATCGCCCTTGCAGACTGGTATGCCAGAGAACTTGAAAGACTGGGCGTACCGGTGCATCTGAATACAGAAGTGAAGAAGGAAGATGTGCTGGCAGCCGGTTACGATACCGTGATCATTGCCACCGGTTCCACCCCGAAGGTATTCCCGCTGGGCGATGATGAGAAGGTCTTCACCGCATCCGAAGTACTCCTGAAGGAAAAGGATCCCGGCGAAAGCACGGTTGTCGTCGGCGGCGGACTTGTAGGATGCGAAACTGCTCTGTGGCTCGCGCAGGAAGGAAAGAAAGTCACGATCGTGGAAGCGCTGGATAAGATCATGGCTGTGAACGGACCGCTCTGTCACGCCAATAAGGATATGCTGGAAAGGCTGCTTCCGTTCAACAATGTGGATATCATCTGCAGCGCCAGAGTGACCGGCTATAAAGATGGAAAGCTTAACATCTCCCTGGCGGACGGCGATCAGCAGATCCCCTGCGATTCCGTGATCCTCTCCGTCGGCTATCGCGAATGCGACAGCCTGTACCACGAGCTGGAGTTCGACGTTCCTGAGATCTACCTGCTTGGCGACGCAAAGAAGGTAGCGAACATCATGTACGCGATCTGGGACAGCTTCGAGGTGGCGAATCATATCTGATCGGCCGGAATGAGAACATTGTCTGTAAAAAAGGTGCTGCGGTTTTCCGCAGCACCTTTTTCATTATATATATCTGTTCCGGGCATGAAAAAAGGATCTCACATTGTGAGATCCTGATTTCGTGCCCAGAGCCGGAATCGAACCAGCGACACGTGGATTTTCAGTCCACTGCTCTACCAACTGAGCTATCTGGGCGAATAAGCTTGTCAGCACGGGCTGACGCAGAGACAGGGAAATGAATGGATGAGGAAGCTTGCTTACTCAGACTTTCATTTGCCTGGATCTGAGTTTGCTCGTATTCACGAGCAAACGGTCATCCGGCGAAACTTGTTTCGACGGATGGGCGTCAGCGTTACCTGACGGAAGATCGTCAGCGTTATCTGACAGTAGCGGGAGCAGGATTTGAACCTGCGACCTTTGGGTTATGAGCCCAACGAGCTTCCGGACTGCTCCATCCCGCGTTATTAAATGAGAACATCATGAGTAAAAACTCATGATATCGAGTGGGGGAAGGTGGATTCGAACCACCGAAAGCATCGCTAACAGATTTACAGTCTGCCCCCTTTGGCCACTCGGGAATTCCCCCATATATAAAATAATCAGCCGATGATCGGACTTGAACCGATAACCTGCTGATTACAAATCAGCTGCTCTGCCAATTGAGCTACATCGGCGTTGTCCCAACTTATTCAATTGAGAACGACCCGTATCGGACTTGAACCGATGGCCTCCGCCGTGACAGGGCGGCGCTCTAACCAACTGAGCCAACGGGCCTTGTGGTACTTTGTACCGCAAAAACTACATATGGAAACGACACCGTAAGGTCAAGACCCTCGACCGATTAGTAACAGTCAGCTCCATGCATTGCTGCACTTCCACCTCTGCCCTATCTACCTCGTAGTCTTCAAGGGGTCTTACTTCTTTCGAATGGGATATCTCATCTTGAGGGGGGCTTCACGC
>JAFRLH010000006.1 GCA_017431345.1 Lachnospiraceae bacterium
CATGTGGACGCCTCCTATTATTTGAGTTTGGCTTGCGACACCAACCTCATATTATCATAGGAGGCTTTATTATGTTATCCTTACCGCTTCTGCTTATTCCATTCTCCCCAGCATAGCTGGGGGATTAGACTCTTCATTTACGGACGAATATTCCGCTTTCCATGCTTTCGTCCGTAATCTGCTCTCCGTAACGAATTCCGGACACAAAAAAGCCGTGCCTGACCGGCACGGCTCCAAAACACTTTTCTGATTATACCAGCTCAAGGATAACTTCCATGGCTGCATCACCGCGGCGCGGTCCGATCTTTACGATACGGGTATATCCGCCCTGGCGGTTCTCATACTTCGGCGCGATCTCATCGAAAAGCTTTGCGGGAAGATCTACCTCTTTGGTATTTTTCTTCTTGCCGGCCTGCTCCTTCGGGACCTCTGTCACAGGATAGAGGACTTTGAGCATCTGACGTCTTGCATGCAGACGGGAAGGCTGATCCTTCTTGATCGTCTTCTGTACGGTCTCGAACTTGGTGACTTTCTTGCCGTCTACCACTTCCTTGACACGGTTGCCGTCTTTATCCTTTACAGGAACTTTCGCGTCTACTGTTACTGTATCAAAATTATCTTTTTCTTTTACTGCGAGAGCGATCAGGCTTTCAGCGATCTTTCTGACCTCTTTTGCACGAGCCTCGGTAGTCACGATCTTACCCTTGCAGATAAGAGCGGTGACCTGGCTGCGCAGAAGAGCTTTACGCTGACTGGCTGTCCTCCCCAGTTTTCTGTATTGTGCCATTTCTTCCTTACCTCCGATTACTCCTCACTGGGATTCAGTTCCAGTCCCAGCTCGTTCAATTTCGCCAGTACCTCCTCCAGAGACTTGCGGCCAAGGTTCCTGACCTTCATCATATCTTCCGGAGTACGGTTGATCAGCTCTTCCACGGTATTGATACCGGCTCTCTTCAGGCAATTGTAAGAACGAACGGAAAGCTCAAGCTCATCGATGTTCATCTCCAGGACTTTCTCTTTCTCATCTGCTCTCGTCTCTGCGATCGTGGGCGGAAGCGTTCCGCTCTTATCAGAGAGATTTACAAAAAGTCCGAGATGGTCATAGAGGACCTTTGCTGCAAGACTGACGGCCTCATCAGGACCGAGGCTTCCGTTTGTATAGACATCCAGTGTCAGTCTGTCATAATCCGTGATCTTTCCGACACGGGTATCCTCTACGGTAATATTCACACGCTCTACCGGCGTATAGATGGAATCCACCGCGATCACGCCGATCGGCATATCATCTGTCTTGTTGCGTTCTGAACTTACATATCCTCTGCCGCGCGTTACAGTCAGCTCGGCGACGAATTTCGAGTCACTGCCGCCGCTTAAGGTGGCGATGACAAGATCAGGGTTCACTATCTCCAGATCATCATCAGGGAAACGGATATCACGGGCTCTGACAATGCCTTCACCCTCGAATTCGATGATGCCGACCTTCGGCTCGGTGAATTCGGAGTTGCTCTTTAGGCAGAGGCTCTTGATGTTCATCACGATCTCCGTGACGTCTTCCTTAACTCCCGGGATCGAGCTGAACTCATGAAGAACGCCGTCAAACTTTACCTGGCTTACAGCCGCTCCGGGCAGAGAAGATAACATGATCCTGCGCAGAGAATTGCCGAGAGTGGTACCGTAGCCTCTCTCCAGAGGCTCAACAACGAAACGACCGTACTTTTTATCCTCGGAAAGCTCCGCGATCTCAATGTTAGGTTTCTCAAATTCAAACATGAACTCTCTCCTTCTGGATTCGAACTCAGGGATTACTTGGAATACAGCTCGACGATAAGCATCTCATCCACCGGTACGTCGATGAGCTCTCTTGTCGGTTTTTCCTTAATGGTGATCTTTAAATTCTCCAGATCTGCTTCAAGCCATGCAGGAGCAAGGCGGCCTGCAGTCACCTCTGTGATCTCCTTGTATCTTGCGGAAGATCTGAATTTCTCTTTGATCTCAATCACATCGCCGGCTTTTACCTGGTAGGAAGGAATGTTGACACACTTGCCGTTCACCAGCACATGCTTATGATCGACGATCTGGCGGGTCTCCCTGCGGGTACGTCCCAGACCGCCTCTGAAAAGTACGTTGTCAAGACGAAGCTCGAGTAGGACCATCAGGTTCTCACCAGTCGTACCTTTCATTCTTTCTGCCTTCGCGTAATAATTTCTAAAAGGTTTCTCCAATACGCCGTAGATGAATTTTGCTTTCTGCTTTTCGCGAAGCTGGGTCGCATACTCGCTCATCTTACGGTTGGCTCTTGCTGAACGTCTGTTAGACTTCTTGTCAATGCCAAGATATACAGGATCAAGGTCTAAAGATCTGCATCTTTTCAGGACCGGAACTCTATCTACTGCCACTTTAATTACCTCCCATCAGACTCTTCTGCGCTTCGGCGGACGGCATCCGTTATGAGGAACGGGTGTTACATCCTTGATACTCGTTACCTCCAGACCGCAGGCTGACAATGCTCTGATCGCTGCCTCACGTCCGGAACCGGGGCCTTTTACAAAAACGTCCACCGTCTTCAGTCCATGTACCAGGGCGGCTTTTGTAGCCGTTTCCGCTGCCATCTGAGCGGCATAAGGAGTAGATTTCCTTGAACCTCTGAAACCAAGCCCGCCTGCACTCGCCCAGGACAGTGCGTTGCCCTGTGTATCGGTCAGGGTAACGATGGTGTTATTGAAGGACGACTGGATATGGGCCTGTCCACGTTCAACGTTTTTCTTGACACGCTTTTTGGTCACTTTTTTAGCTGACACTTTTTTCGCCATTTCAAACTAACCTTCCCTTATGGGTTCCTTTCTTAGATTTACTTCTTCTTGTTTGCTACGGTCTTCTTGGGACCCTTACGTGTACGGGCGTTCGTCTTGGTCTTCTGACCGCGAACGGGAAGACCACGTCTGTGACGGATGCCGCGATAGCAGCCGATTTCCTGCAGACGCTTGATGTTCAGAGCGATCTCTCTTCTGAGATCACCTTCCACGACCTGAGTCTCGTTGATCACTTCCTGAAGACGTCTTACTTCCTCGTCTGTCAGGTCCTTGCAACGGGTATCAGGGTTAACATCAGCTTCTTTAAGAATACGGTTCGCGCTCGTCCTGCCAATGCCGTAAATGTACGTCAGACCGATCTCGACACGTTTATCTCTCGGTAAATCAACACCTGAAATACGAGCCATTGTAGATTACCTCCTAAATTTTTCAACCCTGTCTCTGCTTATGCTTGGGGTTCTCGCAAATGATTCTAATACTGCCTTTGCGCTTAATGACTTTGCATTTCTCGCAAATCGGCTTAACAGAAGATCTTACCTTCATTGTTAAAGTCTCCTTTCATAAAGGATTCACCCGTTTTTGGGCGCAACGGACATTATAACATCCCGTACCTGATTAATCAAGCACTTTTCTCAGTTATAATGTAATTACTTGTCTCTCCAGATAATACGCCCTTTGGACAGATCGTAGGGAGACAACTCCAGCGTCACTTTGTCCCCGGGCAGTATCCGAATATAGTTCATCCTAAGCTTGCCGCTTATATGGGCCAGTACCTGGTGGCCGTTCTCCAGTTCCACCTGGAACATGGCGTTCGGCAGCTTTTCTACCACAGTACCTTCGATTTCAATGACATCCGCTTTTGACATGTACTCTCCTTTATCTGACCTGTCTTACAGTCAGGATCTCGGGTTCTCCTTCAGTAATCAGAACAGTGTTTTCGTAATGCGCCGCAGGCTTGCCGTCCTTTGTGACGACCGTCCATTTGTCAGGCATCCACCGCACTTCCCGGCTGCCCATCGTGATCATGGGCTCGATCGCAAGCGTCATGCCGGGACGAAGCAGGATCCCTCTCGTTTTCTGTCTGTTGTTCGGTATCTGCGGAGGTTCGTGAAGTTCCCTTCCGATCCCGTGCCCGCACAGTTCATGGACAACGCCGTAACCGTGCTCGTCGGCACACGCATTGATTGCTTCGGATATATCGTGCAGGTGAAGACCTGCCCTCGCCTTAAGGATCCCTCTGCGGAAGCATTCCTCCGCGGCAGCCATCAGCTTCAGACAATCCTCGTCCACGCTGCCGACCGCCCAGGTCCTTGCGGCATCCGAATGATATCCCCTATAGATCATTCCCGCGTCCAGAGAGACGATGTCTCCTTCCCGCAGGATGCGTTCCGCCTTTGGAATCCCGTGTACCACCTCTTCATTGACCGAGACACATAAGTGTCCGGGATAACCGTTATAGTTAAGGAAAGAGGAAACGCATCCGAAACTCTTGATGATCCTCGCAGCCTCTCTGTCAATCTCGAGTGTCGAGATGCCGGGGCGGATCATTTTTGCAAGCTCTTCATGCAGCACTGCGAGATTCCTGCAGGAAACGCGCATCAGTTCTATTTCATGGGATGATTTGATGGTGACAGGCATCTTACGCCTCCGAAGATACCTTGTCGATCTGCCAGACTATATCGGAGAAGACCTCGTCCATAGCTCTGGTCCCGTCTGTTTCAAAGAGAAGGCCCAGTCCCTTGTAATAATCGATCAGAGGCTGTGTCTGCTCATGATAGACGTCAAGGCGTTTCTTCACGGTCTCGGGTGCATCGTCCGGACGCTGGATCACAGCGGCTCCGCAGACGTCGCAGACACCGGGAACCTTTGTAGGGATGTTCACGATATGATAGCTTGCACCGCAGGAAGGGCAGACGCGTCTGCCGCCCATGCGGGCGATGATCACATCATCCTGTACCTCGATATCGAGCACCAGATCGACATTGCCGCTGTCCGCGAGCGCTTCGGTAAGCTTTTCAGCCTGGGTAAGCGTTCTGGGGAAACCGTCCAGGATATAACCGTCTTTGCAGTCTTCCTGTCCGATGCGGTCAAGCAGAAGTCCGATGGTCAGTTCATCCGGTACAAGTGCACCGGCGTCGATATATTCCTTGGCCTGCTTTCCGAGGGGAGTTCCCTGCTTGATGTTGGCGCGGAAGATATCTCCGGTCGAAACATGGGGGATATTATATCTTTCGGCAATCTTTTTCGCCTGGGTGCCTTTTCCGGCACCGGGGGCGCCGAGCATGATGATCTTCATTTTTACCCCTTTCGATGCTTACGCGCCACTTTCCCCCGAAGGGGACAGCGGCGTGAAAGTCTTAATCACTCAGGAATCCTTTGTAGTATCTGACAAGCATCATAGACTCGACCTGCTTTAAGGTCTCCATGATAACACCGACAATGATGATCAGGGAGTTTCCGAA
Organism: Lachnospiraceae bacterium; assembly: GCA_017431345.1. Classification (GTDB taxonomy): domain Bacteria; phylum Bacillota; class Clostridia; order Lachnospirales; family Lachnospiraceae; genus UBA3305. The sequence goes on from JAFRLH010000006.1 coordinate 5,273, forward strand.
GAAGGACAGTGAAGAACCGACTCCGAACAGACCGAAGAGAATGATGGGAACCACTGCGACGACCGAGAGGCCGGTAGCACCGATAAAGATCAGATAGTTCAGGATATTCTCGAGATACTCAGATGTCGGACGGCCCGGACGGATGCCGGGGATAAATCCGCCCTGCTTCTTCATGTTGTCAGCCACCTCAATCGGGTTGAAGGTGATCGACGTATAGAAGTAAGCGAAGAATACCAGAAGAGCCAGGTAGATCAGAAGACCTATCGTATAGATCGGCTGTTCCGGATTGCACCACTGACTCTGGGTCAGCAGCTTGATGATGTGCCCGCCGATGTTGGTGGGCGCTGTGTAATTGAAATTGAAGAATCCGGCGATCAGTGCGGGGAAGCTTAAGAGCGAGGAGGCAAAGATCACGGGGATAACGCCCGCGGTATTTACCTTCAGGGGGATGTAGGAGGACTGGCCTCCGACCATCTTTCTGCCCTGCATCTTCTTGGCGTACTGAACGGGAATGTGACGTTCGCCGTCCTGCAGGTAGACAACAAAGACTACCATCGCAAGGAGGAATGCCAGAATTACCACAGCGATTACAATGCCGAGCGCTATATTCTTGCCCTTGATGAAGGTCGTGTACAGCGTACGGAAATCGGAAGGCATATCGGAGATGATATTTACGAGCAGGATGATCGAAATACCGTTTCCGATTCCCTTTTCAGTTATCTGTTCACCCAGCCACATAAGCACTGCTGAGCCGGCTGTCATGATCATGGCAACGAAGATCACATTGTACCATGTGTAATGGATCAGGAATCTCGATCCGAAACCGATCGCCATGGCGACGGACTGAATGACCGAAAGACCGACGTTCATGTATCTTGTGATCCGGTTGATGACCTTTCTGCCTTCTTCTCCCTCTTTATGCAGCTCCTCCAGTTTCGGAATCGCGATCGTAAGGAGCTGCATGATGATTGATGCTGTGATGTACGGCGTGATGCTCAGTGCGAAGATGGACATGTTCGTAAACGAACTGCCTGTGATCGTATTGAAGAAGTTGAACGCCGTTGCAGTCTGGTTACTCCACCATTCCCTGACGAAAGCCGTGTTCACACCGGGGGTGGGGACCTGGCTTCCAAGCCGGACAATGACGATCATTAAAAATGTGAAAAGCAGTTTCCTGCGGATATCAACAACTTTTAATGCATTGCGGAGTGATTTGAACATATTATTCTACCTCTACCGTGCCGCCGGCTGCTTCGATCTTTTCCTTCGCTCCGGCGCTTACTGCGTCTACCTTAACTGTATACTTACCGGTAACAGTTCCGTTGCCTAAGAGCTTCACGCCATCCTTTGCATGCTTGATGATGCCCTTCTCAAGAAGAGCCTCGGTCGTTACGGTCGCACCGTCTTCAAAGTTGTTGAGTACGGATACGTTCAGTGCAACGATCTGCTTGGAATTGATGTTCGTAAAGCCTCTCTTGGGCAGACGGCGGTACAGAGGCATCTGGCCGCCTTCAAAACCGGGTCTGGGTGCTCCGGAACGGGCTTTCTGACCCTTGTGTCCCTTACCGGCGGTCTTGCCGTTTCCCGAACCGTGTCCACGGCCTCTGCGGAAATTATCGCTGTGCTTGGAGCCTTCGGCAGGCTGTAAATATGAAAGATCCATAATACCCTCCTTATGCTTCCTCGACTTTTACAAGATGGCTGATCTGTCTGATCATGCCGCGTACGGCTTCATTGTCAGGCATCTCAACAGTCTTGTTAAGCTTTCTGAGTCCCAGGGCTTCTGCTGTCTTTCTGTGTTTGGGGACAGCACCGATGGGAGATTTTACAAGTGTGATTTTTAATTTCTCAGCCACGATATACCCCTCCTTATCACTCCAGGATCTCATCAACGGACTTGCCGCGGCTCTTGGCGACCTGCTCGGGAGTCTTGAGTGCCTTCAGTCCTTCGATCGTTGCAAGAACAACGTTCTGCTTGTTGTTGGATCCGAGGGACTTGGTACGGATGTTCTCAATACCTGCAAGCTCCATAACTGCACGGGCGGGGCCTCCGGCGATAACACCGGTACCTTCGGGGGCACGCTTCAGCATAACGGAAGCGCTGCCGAATTTTCCGATGTAATCATGAGGAATGCTCTTGTTCTCGTCGATCGGGATCTCTACCAGATTCCTGGTGGCTGCTTCCTTGCCTTTGCGGATCGCTTCCGGAATTTCAGCGGCCTTTCCCATACCGGCGCCAACGTGTCCGTTTCCGTCTCCGACTACTACAAGTGCGGTAAATCTCATATTGCGTCCGCCCTTAACAGTCTTGGAAACGCGCTTAATGGTAACTACCTTATCGTTAAGCTCTAACGTGCTGGGATCGATAATTGTACGTTTCATTCCTTCGTAGCCTCCTTATCAGAACTGCAGACCGGCTTCACGGGCCGCGTCGGCAAGTGCTTTGATCTTACCCTGGTAAATAAATCCGCCTCTGTCGAAAACGACTTCGGTGATACCGGCTTCAAGAGCGCGCTTTGCGATCACAGTTCCAAGATAGGAAGCTGCCTCGACATTGTTCGTCTTTTCCAGCTCGGCCTTCACATCCTTCTGGGTCGTGGATGCGGATACCAGTGTCTTCTGTGCTACGTCGTCAATGATCTGCGCATACATATGATTGTTGCTGCGGAATACTGCAAGCCTGGGTCTTTCGGCAGTGCCGGAGAAACGGCTGCGCAGTCTTCTGTGTTTCTTCTCGCGAATGATCGATCTTGTTTCTTTGCTGACCATGCTATGTTCCTCCTTCTAATTATTTCTTGCCGGCTTTACCAACCTTGCGGCGGATCACTTCGTCAGCATACTTGATGCCCTTGCCCTTGTAAGGCTCCGGACCTCTCTTGCTTCTGATCTCAGCTGCGTACTGACCGACTTTTTCCTTATCGATACCCTTTACGATCATCTTGTTCTGACCGTCGCAGACGACCTCGATACCCTCGGGATCGACCATCTCTACGGGATGGGAATAACCGAGTGAAAGAACGAGGGTCTTGCCCTGCTTCTGGGCACGATATCCTACACCGTTGATCTCGAGAACTTTCTCATAGCCCTGGCTTACGCCGACGATCATGTTGTTGATCAGGGTACGGGTCAGTCCGTGAAGGGATTTCATTCTCTTCAGATCATTGGGTCTGGTTACTTTTACTTCCGCGCCGTCCAGCTCGATCTTCATTTCTGCCGGCAGGACACGCTCCAGGGTTCCTTTGGGACCCTTTACCGTCACTTTGTTATTTTCTGCGATCTCTACAGTTACGCCTGCAGGAACCGCGATAGGCATTCTTCCAATTCGTGACATCTTCGCCTTACCTCCAAATTATTTGTAATATCTGTCATTCTGAGTCCGGAACGGGCGAAGAATCCACCGCCTGGCACTTTCGGTTTCCGTAAAACCACAGTTCTCAGGGCGAAGATCCTTCCCTCACTTCGTTCCCTCAGGATGACAATGTGTTACCAGATGTATGCGAGAACCTCGCCGCCTACATGAAGCTTTCTTGCTTCCTTGTCCGTGATCACGCCCTGGTTCGTGGAGATGATCGCAAGACCCAGTCCGCCAAGGACCTTCGGAAGATCTTCCGCACCGGCATAAACTCTCAGGCCGGGCTTGGAAATTCTGGTCAGTCCGCTGATGATCCTTTCGCTCTTGTCAGCGCTGTACTTCAGATAGAGCGTCATGGTCTTCTTCGCGCCATCCTCAGTAAGATCATACTTTTTGATATATCCCTCATCCACAAGAATGTTTGCGATAGCAATTTTCATTTTGGAAGCGGGCATTGAAACCGTATCATGCTTTGCCTTGTTTGCGTTACGGATTCTCGTAAGCATATCGGCAATAGGATCGCTCATTGTCATTTTGTGCCTCCTCCTTTCTCTTACCAGCTTGCCTTCCTGACTCCGGGGATCTCACCCTTGTAAGCCAGTTCACGGAAGCAGACTCTGCAGATTCCGTATTTTCTGAGGTAAGCATGAGGACGGCCGCAGATCCTGCAGCGGTTGTATTCTCTGGTAGAGAATTTAGCCGGACGCTGCTGCTTGATCTTCATAGAAGTTTTAGCCATGATTATCTTCCCTCCTCATTTTTTCTGAAAGGCATGTTGAACAGGGTAAGGAGCTCTTTGGCTTCCTCATCTGTCTTAGCTGTTGTTACGAAAACGACGTCCATTCCTCTTACCTTGTCGATCTTGTCATACTCGATCTCAGGGAAGATCAGCTGCTCGCGGATACCGAGGGAATAATTTCCTCTGCCGTCGAACGCATTGGGATTTACGCCGCGGAAGTCTCTGACGCGGGGAAGAGCAAGGTTGATCAGACGATCAACGAACTCGTACATCTTGTCGCCGCGCAGCGTGACTTTGCATCCGATGTTCATGCCTTCACGGAGCTTGAAGTTAGCGATGGACTTCTTTGCCTTGGTGATGATCGGCTTCTGTCCTGTGATGGTCTCCATGTCCTTCATTGCGGACTCAAGAGCTTTGGCGTTCTCTCTTGCTTCACCAACGCCCATGTTCACCACGACCTTGTCGAGCTTCGGAACTTCCATTACGTTCTTGTAGCCGAACTTCTTGGTCATGGCATCCATATATTCATTATAATATGCTTCTTTTAATCTGCTGCTCACGCCTCGAACCTCCTTCTTAATCGATCACGGATCCGTCGGCCTTGGCGATACGGACTTTCTTGCCGTCTCTCACTTCAAATCCGACGCGGGTGGGCTTTCCGCCTGCAACGAGCATGACATTGGAAAGATCAATGCTGCCCTCGAGGTGGATGATGCCGCCGTTGGGGTTGCGCTGGCTGACTTTGTTATGCTTTGTGAGCATGTTGACGCCTTCCACGATCACGCGGTTCTTCTTGTGATCGATGCGGATGACTTTGCCTTCTTTGCCTTTATCCTTACCGGTGATGACCTGTACGGTATCTCCTACTTTGATTTTTGATGTCGCCATAACAGATACCTCCTTATAATACTTCCGGAGCGAGGGAAACGATCTTCATGAACTGTTTCTCTCTGAGCTCTCTGGCTACCGGTCCGAAAATACGGGTTCCTCTGGGTGTCTTATCCTCACGGATGATAACGGCAGCGTTCTCATCAAAACGGATATAGGAACCGTCTTTTCTGCGTGCGCCGTGCTTCGTGCGTACTACCACAGCCTTAACAACTTCACCTTTTTTAACAACGCCGCCGGGTGTTGCATCCTTTACGGTAGCGATGATAACATCTCCGATGTTTGCATATCTTCTGGTGGAACCGCCCGTCACACGGATGCAGAGCAGCTCTTTGGCGCCGGTGTTATCCGCGACTCTCAGTCTGCTTTCCTGTTGAATCATATCTGACTCCTCCTGTGCTTACTTGGCTTTCTCTACGATCTCGACCAGTCTCCATCTCTTATCCTTAGACAGCGGGCGGGTCTCCATGACTTTTACTGTATCGCCGATACCTGCGGTATTCTCTTCATCGTGTGCTTTGAGCTTATAGGTCTCTTTTACGATCTTTCCGTAAAGCGGATGCCTTACGTGATCCTCTATAGCAACGACAATGGTCTTGTCCATCTTATCGCTGATGACCTTGCCGATACGTGTTTTTCTCAAATTTCTTTCCACGGTCTGCTTCCTCCTTACCTGGCGGCGTTCTGCGTGATCACAGTCTGGATCCTGGCAATGTTTCTTCTTACTTCCTTGATCCTGCCTGTGTTGTCAAGCTGATTCGTCGCGTTCTGAAATCTTAAGTTGAACAGTTCCTTCTTTGCAGAAACGAGTTCACTCTGAAGCTCTTCCGCGGATTTTGTTCTGAGTTCTGAAAGATACTGATTACTCTTCACTGCCTTCACCGCCTTCCGGTTCTGCCTTTACTTCAAGGTCTTTCTTGGATACGATCTTGCATTTGACCGGGAGCTTGTGTCCAGCCAGACGGAGCGCTTCGCGGGCTGTTTCCTCAGGAACGCCGGCGATCTCGAAGAGAACGCGTCCGGGCTTTACAACTGCTACCCAGTATTCAAGCGCGCCCTTACCGGAACCCATACGGGTCTCAGCAGGCTTTGCTGTTACGGGCTTGTCGGGGAAGATCTTGATCCAGACCTTACCGCCACGCTTGATGTAACGTGTCATGGCAACACGGGCTGCCTCGATCTGATTGGAGCGGATCCAGGCGGGCTCTACAGCCACCAGACCATATTCACCGTTTGAAATCTTATTTCCTCTAAGCGCCTTGCCCGCCATGGTTCCGCGGAACTGTTTGCGGCGCTTGACTCTCTTCGGCATTAACATTATTTTTCGCTCCCTTCTCTATTCTTCTTTGCGGGAAGCACCTCTCCCTTGTAGATCCAGACCTTTACGCCGACCTTACCATAGGTGGTGTTGGCCTCTGCGAAGCCGTAGTCGATGTCGGCACGCAGTGTCTGAAGCGGGATGGTTCCTTCCGAATAGAACTCCGAACGGGCGATGTCGGCTCCGCCGAGTCTTCCGCCCACAGCGCACTTGATGCCCTGGATGCCGCTCTTCATGGAGCGTCCCATAGCGGACTTCACGGCACGGCGGAAAGATACACGGTTCTCAAGCTGTCTTGCGATACCCTCTGCAACAAGCTGAGCCTCGCGGTCGGGTCTCTTCACTTCCTTTACATCGATGAAGAGCTTCTTGGCTGTCATCTTCTGAACATCCGCTTTAAGCTTTTCGATCTCAGCGCCGCCCTTACCGATTACGATACCGGGCTTTGCGGTGAACACGGTCACCTTTACGCGGTCGGAAGCTCTCTCGATCTCAATGCGGTTCACGCCTGACTCATAGAGTCTCTTTTTAAGATATGTTCTGATCTTGTGGTCTTCTACCAGGTTATCAGCGAAATCACGCTCGGCATACCAGTTTGAATCCCAGCCTTTGATGACGCCGACTCTTAAACCATGAGGATTAACCTTCTGTCCCATTTCGCTTCCTCCTTACTTCTCATCCAGTATGATGGTGATGTGACTGCTGCGCTTAAAGATCCTGTAGGCTCTGCCCTGTGCGCGGGGCTGGATCCTCTTCATCGTGGGTCCCTTGTTTGCGTAGCACTCCGCCACATACAGATTGTCAGCGGAAAGTCCGTTGTTGTTCTCGGCATTGGCGATCGCGGACTTCAGAAGCTTGGTGATGACTTCTGATGCGTATCTGGGATTGTATGTAACGATAGCCAGGGCCTCGTTTGCGCTCTTGCCGCGGATCGCATCAAGCACGAAGCATGCTTTCTGGACCGGTACGCGAGCGTATGAAAGCTTTGCGGAAGGCCTGGTGTCCTTAACGGCATTTCTTTCTCTCTTTAATTGGGATCTATGTCCTTTTGCCATAATCTTGACTCCTTTCCTAACGCTTAGCGGGCCTTACTCTTCTTCTCGTCCTTACCGTGCCCGCGGTAAGTTCTGGTGGCAACGAATTCACCCAGCTTATGTCCGACCATATCTTCGGTGACATATACCGGCACATGACGGCGGCCGTCATGAACAGCGATCGTATGTCCTACCATCGAAGGGAAGATAGTGGAGCGGCGTGACCAGGTCTTTATAACAGTCTTCTGTCCGGACGCATTAAGTGCGTCTACTTTTTTAAGCAGATGCTCATCTGCGAAAGGACCTTTCTTTAATGAACGAGACATTTTCTACCTCCTGCTTATTTCAGTGTTCTGCCGTCGCGTCTGCGGACAATCAGCTTGTTGGACTTGTTCTTCTTCTTTCTGGTCTTAAGACCAAGAGCAGGCTTGCCCCAGGGAGTGGAAGGTCCGGGACGTCCGATGCTGGTCTTTCCTTCACCACCGCCGTGAGGATGGTCGTTCGGGTTCATAACGGAACCGCGGACTGTCGGGCGGATGCCCATGTGACGCTTGCGTCCGGCTTTTCCGATGTTGACCAGGGAATGCTCTCCGTTTCCGACGATGCCGAGTGTGGCGCGGCAGCCGATCGGGACCATTCTCATCTCGCCGGAGGGCAGACGCAGTGTTGCGAACTTGCCTTCCTTAGCCATGAGCTGTGCGGAGTTTCCGGCGGAACGGACCAGCTGGCCGCCCTTTCCGGGGTGCATCTCGATATTGTGTACCTGGGTACCTACGGGGATGTTGGCAAGAGGGAGGCAGTTGCCGACGCGGAGTTCTGCGTGCTCACCGCTCATGACTGTCATGCCGTCTGTCAGGCCTTCGGGTGCCAGGATGTAAGCTTTCTCACCGTCTTCGTAGCAGATCAGGGCGATGTTCGCGGTACGGTTCGGATCATATTCGATGCCGATGACTTTCGCGGGGATGCCGTCCTTCTTATTTCTCTTGAAATCGATGATTCTGTATTTTCTCTTCTCGCCGCCGCCATGATGACGAACGGTGATCTTGCCCTGGTTGTTTCTGCCGGCTGTCTTCTTCAGCGCGACGGTCAGGGACTTCTCAGGCGTATTCTTGGTGATCTCGCTGTGATCCAGCGCGGTCATCTGTCTCCGTGACGGAGTATACGGATTAAACTTTTTGATTCCCATTGTTTATTTGCTCCTTATTTTTCGTATCACGGTCCGGGCGGGACCGTATAGACGAGGGGCATTCCCCTCTTTACAGACCCTCGAAGATCTCGATGTCTGCGCTCTCCGGTGTAAGAGTCACGATCGCTTTTTTGGACTTCGCCGTTCTTCCGACGATGTAGCCTCTGCGGCGCTTCTTGCCGGGGCAGTTCATCGTGTTGACAGACTCGACCTTTGTTCCTGCGAACATCTTCTCAACAGCATCCTTGATCATGCTCTTGTTTGCTTCCGGATGTACATAGAAGGTGTACTTTTTCTCTGCCATCAGGTTCATGCTCTTCTCTGTGATGACAGGTCTTAAAATGACGTCATAATATTTTATATCAGCCATTATGCATATACCTCCTCGATTGCTGCTACGCCGGCCTTCGTGGTGACGACCGTATCGTATTTTAAGATGTCGAATACATTGATGGTGTTAACGAGCGCGGTCTTTACGCCGGGCAGGTTCCTGGCGGAGAGCACTACGTTAAGATCGTTGCTGTCCATGACCACGAGAGCCTTCTCGACTTTGAGGTTGTCAAGGACTTTCTTCAGCTCTTTCGTCTTTGCGTCTTCCATCGTGAGAGTGTCCAGAACGACGAACTTGTCATCGTTAACACAGGATGTAAGAACGGACTTCAGGGCGAGCTGTTTTTCCTTCTTGTTCATCTTGAAGGAATAATCTCTGGGCTTGGGAGCGAATACTACGCCGCCGTGTGTCCACTGAGGGGAACGGGTCGAACCCTGACGGGCATGTCCTGTACCCTTCTGTCTCCAGGGCTTTCTTCCGCCGCCGGATACTTCCGAACGGGTCTTTGCGCTCTGTGTTCCCTGACGGTTGTTCGCAAGCTGCTGTACGACTGCCAGATGAACCAGATGCTCGTTTACTTCTACGCCGAAGACTGCATCGGAAAGTTCAAGTTCTTCGACCTGATTTCCTTCCATATTATAAACGTTTACTTTAGCCATCTATTTGTCCTCCTTTCCGCACCCGTCAGGCTTTCACTGTCTCTTTAAGAGTGATCAGAGACTTCCTGGGTCCGGGAACAGAGCCTTTCACAAGAATGATATCGTCTTCAGGCATTACGCGGACAACAGTCAGATTCTGTACTGTTACCTTCTTGCTTCCGCCGTGTCCTGCCATCTTCTTTCCTTTAAATACCTTGGAAGGATCGGAGCAGGCGCCGTTGGAACCGGCATGGCGGTGATACTTGGAACCGTGAGCCATGGGTCCTCTGTGCAGGCCGTGTCTTGCGATCGCGCCCTGATATCCTTTACCTTTGGAGATCGCGGTAGCGTCTACCTTGTCTCCCTCGGCGAAGATGTCAGCCTTGATCTCTTTTCCGAGCTCATAGGATGCGGAATCTTCAAATCTGAACTCGCGGACATATCTCTTGGGCGTGGTGCCGGCTTTCTCGAAATGTCCTTTCAGGGGCTTTCCGACCAGCTTTTCGCGCTTGTCTGTGAATCCTACCTGAACAGCTTCATAACCGTCGTTCTCAGCGGTCTTGACCTGCGTTACCACACAGGGGCCGGCTTTGAGGACTGTGACGGGTGTAAGTGTTCCGTCCTCTGAGAAGACCTGGGTCATTCCCACTTTTGTTGCCAGAATAGCTTTCTTCATACTTACCTCCTACAGCGGAGCGCTCTCGCGCTCATTCTAGTGTGATGGATTACTTGGTTTTCATTTTTATGTCGATGTAAACACCGGCAGGCATTTCCAGACGGGACAGGGAATCCACTGTCTTCTGGTTCGGAGCGATGATGTCGATCAGTCTCTTATGAGTTCTCTGCTCGAACTGCTCTCTGGAATCTTTGTACTTGTGTACGGCACGAAGGATCGTGACTACTTCCTTTTTCGTGGGAAGCGGAACGGGGCCGCTGACCTGTGCTCCGGTCTTCTTCACTGTGTCGATGATCTTCGCCGCGCTCTGATCTACCAGCTGGTGATCATAAGCCTTCAACATGATTCTCATTACCTGACTTGCCATAAAAAAAGTCGCCTCCTTTTCGGTTTGCTTCGCATTCCGACAAGCGGTGACTGTACACACACCCGTGTGTGTCCTAAAGACATACACACGTCATTTCTGCTTCCCGCAGATGATTTTGGTACAGTGACCTGTCGTCAGTTTCTTGACTTGACATTCGCTCCGCCGGAGTTCCCTGCCCACCGGGGCAGCAACATCCGACTTCACAGCTATCACGTCACAGCAAAAGACATAATACTACACGGGACGCATGATTGCAAGTGTTTTTTTGAAATTTTTTCAGGTTTTTTTTGGCCGAAAAACCGCGGATTTCCGCGGTTTTTCCATGCTTTGCGTAAATTTATGGCAAATGTTTCATGCATTCTTCAGACGGCTGCAGAGTTCCTGAAGCTGCGTATAAGTGCTCACCGTGTTGCTCATTCTGCGGATCGATGCGGAATGTTTCATGCCTGCGGTATACCATCCGATATGCTTCCGCATCATCCGGATCGCCGTATCCTCCCTGCGGGTCTCCATCAGGCCGCGGGCATGTTCCAGGATCATTTCCGCGACAGATACAACATCTGGTGCCGAAGGAGTTTCTTCCTTATATATATAGGCCCTGATCTGATCAAAGATCCAGGGATTGCCTCTCGCGGCCCTGGCGATCATCAGGCCGTCGCAGCCGGTCTCCGCCAGCATGCGCTTCGCATCCTGCGGTGTTTTGATATCGCCGTTGCCGATCACCGGGATGCTGACGGATTCCTTTACTTTCCTTATTATATTCCAGTCGGCCTGTCCGGAATAATATTGTTCCCTGGTGCGCCCGTGGATGGCGATGGCAGCCGCACCGGCAGCTTCCATTCTTTTCGCGAACTCCGGCGCATTGATATGCGCATCATCAAATCCCTTCCTGAACTTGACCGTGACCGGCTTTTTCAGTTTCGCCGTCATGGCGGAAATGATGCGCTCCGCAAGTTCCGGATCCAGCATGAGCGCGGAGCCCTCGTGATTCTTTACCACCTTCGGCACCGGACAGCCCATATTCACATCCACAAAATCAAAGTGTTCCTCGATCTGCGCAGCCTGTTCCGCCATCAGTTCCGGTTCGTTCCCGAAGATCTGCACCCCGATCGGGTGCTCAGCCTCGCGGTGGTACAGCAGCTCTGCGGTATTCTTATTTTTGTAGTACAGTGCCTTTGCGCTTACCATTTCCGTGACACATACGTCCGCACCATGCTGTCTGCAGATAAGACGGAACGTCTCATCCGTCACCCCGGCCATCGGCGCAAGGAAAAGCGGTATGGACGTTCCGGCAAATAATTCATTGAAATTCATCTTTGATCCCTGATCATTTAACAGTTACTTTGATCTTTGCGAATACGCCGTTCTGCGCGTATGCATAGATATAGCAGCTGCCCTTTTTCTTCTTTGCTTTTATGACGCCTTTTTTACTGACTGTGGCGATCCCGCTGTCTGAAGTCTCATAGGCTATTCCCCGGTGTCTTCTCACCTTCCGCTTCTTTGATGCGGCGACAGGCTTTGCCTTCAGTTTGAATGTTTTCCCCTTTTTGAGGGTTATCTTATTTTTCTTTTTCGCCGCAGCGGTGATCACTTTCTTATCATTGCCGTATTTATTGCCTTTGGCTGCGATATGAACTGTCTTGGAGGTGGAAACGACCCTGCTGTTCTGATCCACTGCGACGACAAGGAATTTATAGTATTTGTTTGTCTTTACCTTCTTCCCTGCGACCTTTTTGAATGTCAGAGACTTCTTTGCAGTGGCCGTAAGCTTCTTCATCTTGTTCTTTGTACCGCAGGCATTGCCGTACACAATATATTTTTCTGCGCCGGACACCTTTTTCCAGGTGATCTTCACGGAAGTCTTTTTCTTACTCACGGCTTTCAGCTGCAGCAGACCGAAAGTACTGCCTGCGGGGGCCTCATCCTTCTTCATTTCGGTGATCGCTTTTTCAGCGGCGATCAAGGACGCGCCTTTGCCGACTGCGGTACCGTCTTTGGCTTTGCCGTCTGCGGTATCGTCTTTGGGCTTGTCCGCTGTGGTATCGTCTTTGGGTTTGTCAGCAGCAGGATCGTCTTTCGCTTTGCCTGTAATTTTGAAGGAGCAGGTCTTGCTTCCGGTAAAGTTGCCTTTTCCGGCGACGGTCACTTTGGCCGTGCCGGCTTCTTTGTTGTTTGAATAGGAGAGTGTAAAATCGGTCCCTTCCTTCAGGGTCTTGCCATTGAACTTGATCACCGGAGCGGGTTTTAATGCCGTGCCGGTATATTTCTGGTCCGCGATCGCACCGATGGAAGCAGCGGTGATCGGCGCCGGCTTGATCGTAAACGTTTTGTCTGCCTGTCCCGTGTATTTTCCTTTCCCGGAAACGGTCACGGACGCAGTTCCCGCGTTGATATTCTTTTTATAGGAACCGACTGTGTAATCCGTTTTCTGCGACATCGTCGCTCCCTTCCACTTCAACGTGACGGGAGGTTTCAGCGCAGCGCCGGTATAGGTCTGCGCCGGGATGAATGCCGTGCAGGCAGGGTCGGACACCCGCTTTCTGGCGATGACCGCTTCCTTTACCCAGGATTTGTCGGGGTTTGCCAGAACGCTTCGCTGCTGTCCGTCAATTTCCTGCTTCAGAACAATGGTATTTGCCGGGGATTTTACATAAATATTGTCAGTGAACTGGATCCCGTCCTGCTTTGCCAAAACGGCCATCTTTTTACCCTTTATGGTCACCTCGCTCAGCTCAAACAAGGCATCTCCCCCGCAGACACCGATCCCGGAATCACCGGTCCCCGCAATCGTCCCGACAGTGTTCTCGACAGCGATGCAGTCTTTTGCGCGTACTGCATTCATTTTGGCGGAAACAGCAATGTTCGAATCGACCAGTTCAATCTGATGTTCTGCATCCATACCGTCTACGCCTGCTTCGATCTTCAGTTTGCTTTCCACCAGGGAAATACCGCCCTGGTCAGCCCTGATGCCGTCTCCGACAGCCGTTATAGAAAGATCACAGGAATTGAGACTTACATACGACGTATCAATAGCGGTACCATCCACAGCAGATACGGAACCGGCAGCGCCGTCCATAGTGACCGCGCCGCCGGGGGCAGTATTCATCCCGTAGATACTCTTCAGATCGATCGCGGATCTTTCTATCAGGACTTCGTCATTTGCATAGAAGCTGCAGGATCCATCCGGAGCGCTTACAGTGACTTTTTCACAATCCTTGATGAGCAGGCTGCCGGAGGCAGAGAACACCGCGCCTTTGGATTTACTGTCAATCGTCACCCGGCATTTCTCAATTTAGATATAGCCTCCGTTGATCACATGTTGTGTTCCGTCATATTCCTGCGCGATCTTCAGATTTATGCCGGTTACAGTCAGATCACCGGAAACATGGAGTGCAGTATCGTGCCAGTGCAGTGTAAACGTATGCGGCACAGCTCCCTGATTTTCGATTTCAAAATCACCATCGCATTTAATGGAGCCGACGTTCATATCCTCATCCAGTATAATTTTTGTATTACCGGTAAACTGAAGGTTTTCAGCACTCGTTTCCTGATTGATATAACTGGCTTTATATTCGCCGCCGGAAAATCCGTCTCCGGCCCATGCCTCTTCCGGGCAGAACAAAAGCAGCAAAAATAAAACTGCTGCAGAAACAATGCCGGATTTCATCCTTAGTGCCTGCTTCATCCTCTTCTCCTTCCTGCACCCCTTATGGTACTTTGCCGGGCTCCGCAGTCAACCTGCATCAGTCCGGGCAAGCAGTCCTGCGTCAGCGTATCTTCCCCGGCTGCGTCATTCCCTGCAAATTACATACTGCCCTTCAGGAAAAACATCTTATAGTACAGTTCCAGATTATTCAGCAGCTCTTCCTTCTCTTTCTGGATCTTCCGGATCGCCAGTTCGCTGCCGATGTCGTCGAAAAGCACGTCTGCATCGTCTCTCGTTACATTGAACTTCAGCGTGCCGTCTTCATCAAAGGTCAGTGTGATGATGCCGCCGTTTTCCTCGGTGAACATCACACACAGGATCTGCAGTTCCTGCTTTACATGCTCCGGAAGATTTCCGAAGTCGTCATGATTGAAATAATATTTCTGAACGTAGGAATTTGCCCCGCAGAGGGTCCTTGTATTGTCCATTTGCTTCTCCTCACGGTATTCGCCGTACTCTGCAGTTTTAACAGAATCAGAAAGATGACGGTTTCTGTGCACAGCCTCAGGGTTCATCAGAACCAACTTCATCTGTTCCGGCATAATTCAGTGCTGCCAGCAATCACACATAGCCGTTAACGCCTCTCACACTCACTTCCCCTGCGATGATCTCCTGCTGCTCTCCGCCCGCTTCGACCAGCAGCGCGCCGGTGCTGCTGATGCCGTGCGAAACGGCAGTCTGCATTCCGTCCGGCCTGATGATCACCACCTCGCTGCCGATGCCGACCAGGTGATCATTATAGGCTTTGACAAGCCCCGAAAGATCGCCGTCCTGCAGGAACTGTTCATACAGCGGGAAGAATTCCGCCATGACATCACAGGCAAGCTGCGCGCGGGAATGCCGTACACCGGTCTCCATCAGAAGCGATGCCGCCTTATCCGCAAGTTCTCCTTCGAAGGACGGCTGCGAGACATTGAATCCCATGCCGACGACAATGTGCGCGATCTCGCCTTCCTCCAGCTTCATCTCAGTCAGGATCCCGCAGATCTTTTTCCCGTTCAGAATGATGTCGTTCGGCCATTTGATCATCGGCTTCGTACCGGTCAGTCTCTCAACTGCATTTCTTCCGGCCATCGCAGCAATGAGTGTGATCATGGAAGCAGTCTGCGGAGAGATTTCCGGACGCAGGATAAAACTCATGGAAAGGCTCTCTCCCGCCGGGCTCGACCAGGATCTGCCGCGGCGGCCTTTGCCGCCTTCCTGCACGTCCGCCGCGAAAAGGGATCCTTCAGGTGCTTTCTCTTCGGCTTTTGCCAGCGCGCGGGTATTGGTGGAATCCGTTACGCTGTAGCAGAAAAGCGGTGCGTCTTTATACCTGTCGTATCTGCGGCTGCCGACTTCGGCTTCCGTGAGAACATCCGGGGAGGCTGCAAGTTTGTAGCCGACACGCGGCACCGCCTCGATCTCATAACCGTCGGCGCGGAGGGATTCGATCACCTTCCAGACAGCTGCGCGCGTCACGCCGAGCTTCCCGCAAAGTTCCTGCCCGGACACACTGCCTTCGGCATTTCTCAATATTGTCAGTATTTTTCTTTTCATTCTTATATCACTCTCTGTCTGCCCGGATTTTCAGATACTCCCCCTGCATACAGCATATGCCTGCCGGAAACACTGCACCTGTCTTCAGCAATCCGTCCAGTTCTTCTTTTTCACTGTCTTTTTCAACAGACGATACCCTGTATCCACGCTGATTGCTGGTCTTTTTATTGCACAGATGGGCATTTTGCCATCTATTATCTCTGCACGATACCCCGCTGAACAGTTCTGTCGAATCATCTTCTTTCGAAACAGGGTATCGTCCGAAGAAAACAACTCGATTTTCGCATGAAATGTTCATCAAAACACGTTTTCAAATAATGTATGGGGTATCTTCATCGTAATAAAACTCATTTTCACCCAACACTTATCCTGCAGCCCTGTATGCCTTTGGCAGGCAACGATTATTCCGTACCAAAGAATTCAGAATACACTTTCCCTTTACCACACCAGCAGCATGGATGCCAGCGCGAGAATGATCAGGAAGATCCCGACAAACATTTCCGCGATTCCCTGGCTCCGCTTGTTCCTGCCTCTGATATCCTTCCGGAAATTCAGTTTCGCAGTCAGGAAATGAACCGCTGCGGCCAGCAGGAACAGCAGCGGAAAGGTCTGCATGTTGGCATGACCGCCGGCAAAGGAAGCTGCAAAAGCTGCCAGGCAGGCGATTCCCAGTACGATATAAATGATGTTTATCAGCCTTTGAAAGGCTCCCGGATCACGTCCCATAACTGTATTCCTATCTTATGATATTCTTATTCCATCTATAACCTGCGGCAAAACCGCATTCTTTACAGCGGGGATCCTTCGTCGCTTCGCTCCTCAGGATGACAGTTTTTTAATCCCTGCAGCTTCACACCATCTCTCGCCGTCTCCTGTCTCTCAGGATGACGATCACAGCCCTGTGATGCTGTTCACCACTGATTTTTTACAGCCTTTTTCCGGCTGTACAGCAGCACGCCCATCAGGAAGCCGAACACCAGCCCCGACAGATGCGCCGCATTGTTCGTCTCCGGACTGGCAAATCCCGAGTACACCGACAGGCCGACCAGCAGCAGCATCCTCTGCCAGCCGATCCCCATAAGCCCGCTCCGGGCTCTTGCCATGCAGCCCAGCATGGCGCCCATCAGCGCAAAGATCGCGCCCGAAGCGCCCGCGGAGACCGCATTGATCCCCAGCATCTCATAAATATACACGGTAAAAACGTTCGCAAATACACCGCCCAACAGATAAATGAGCAGCAGCTTTACATGCCCGATGACCTCTTCCAGCCTGTCGCCGATCACATACAGCATCAGCAGATTATTCATCAGATGCGCCGCGCCGTAATGCAGGAACATCGATGTGAACAGCCGGTAATACTCTCCGTCTGCCCGCACCGATTCACCGAACAGCGCGCCGTGTGCGAACATGAAATTCACGTCTTCTGTTGATCCCAGCACTTCCAGTGCCAGGAACACCAGCAGATTGACCGCAGCCAGCGCGATCGTAACATAGGGTCTCTTTTCTCTGAAAAAATCACTCATTCTATTTCCGCCAAAAACAGTCACCGGACCGCATCCGGCTGCTCTTTTCTGATCTGCCTGACACTGTAGACTGCCGCCGTACCCAGCAGGATCACTGTCCCGACCACAGACATGACGCCCATCGTCTCTCCGTAGAACAGCGCCACCCAGATCGGATTCAGTACCGGTTCCAGCATCGTCAGCAGTGCGCCTGTCACAAGCGGGATGCGGTCAAGTCCCGCCGAAAGGAAGAGGTATCCAAAAAAGCAGGATACTGTACCAAACAGTGCCACCATCAGTACGGGGACCGGCCTCCAGTCCGTCTGCATCGGGATCCTCCACCCGCAGGTCACAACATTGAGGACCGCGGAAAGCACTACCGAAGATACATAATCACTGCCCTTCATCTTTTTGATCAGCATAAAGACCGCGTAAACAAAACCGGAGCATATGGCAATGATGTTTCCTGTCATTCCGCCGGGTGTCAGCTTGTCCATAAAGAAGAACAGGATTCCGACAAAGGCAATGACGACTGCTGTGATCTCCGCTTTTGCCGGCCGCTGTTTATAGATCAGCCACAGCAGCAAAATAACAAAAAACGGCTGTGTATACTGAAGGACGATCGCATTTGCCGCCGATGTTGCTCTGGTGGCGACCGTGAACATCAGACTGATCAGCGACAGGCAGATTCCTCCCAGGATCACCGGCTTATTGAAAACGAACCGGTAATTCGTCATTTTCATATAGACTGCGGCCACCGCAAGCGTTGCCGCACTCTTTCCCCCAAGTACGGCGATACTGTCCCATGTTGCCAGCTTCACAAAAAGCCCGGAAAGACTGAGCGCGATCGCGGCCAGCAGTACGTATATTGTTCCTTTTATCTGCTCATTCATGATCCCGTTCCGTGTATAGTCACCCATGTCATGCAAATCGGACATCTGCTTTCAGCTTTTCCTGCAGGAGCCGCATTGCTGCCGCGGCCCGCAGGCAGCCCCTGTGTACAGCATTTTTTAGATTATACCACAGTCTTCTGCAAAATAAATACATCCCCTGATACCCATTAACGGAAATAATACGAAAAATTCCCAAGGATTTTATATATTTTTCCCCGGAATGCGTTATACTTTGGGATAGACACGATTCTAACATGAAAAACTGTGCGTTTATGATCATGCAGACCCTGGAGATAATGTTATGAGAGACAAAATGCGTTCTTTTATGTCCGGAAGATACGGGACAGACCAGCTCGGCAGATTTACCATGGCCGTGGGTGCCGTTTCTCTGCTTTTATACATGTTCTTCCGTTTTGATATTTTTTATTATCTCACCATTCTCTGCCTGGTCAGTTATTATTTCCGCGCCTTCTCCCGCAACCATGCGCGAAGATATGAGGAGAATCTGAAATTCCTCCAGTTAAAGAACCGGTTCACCGGAAGATTCCGCGGATTCAGGGCGCACATGGAGGAACGGAAAGTCTACCGTTTCTACACCTGCCCGCAGTGCAGCCAGAAGATCAGGGTGCCGAAAGGCCACGGAAAGATCTCCATCACCTGTCCCAAATGCCGTTCCGAATTCGTCAGAAAGAGCTGAGCCATGTTCGGATATCTGATCACGAACCGCGCCGAACTGAAAGTGCGCGAAGACGAAACCTATAAAAAATTCTATTGCGGCGTGTGCAGATCTCTCGGAGAAAATTCCGGTTATCTCTCACGCTTCAGTCTTACTTATGACATGACTTTTCTGGCGGTCCTGCTCTCGGATCTTTACGACGAACCGTTTGTTTCCGTACAGGAACGCTGTCCCGGCAATCCTTTCAGAGTGTGTGAAAAGGCACTGTCCTCCGGCGTCGATTACGCCGCGGACATGAATATTCTGTTGACATATTATAATCTTCTGGATAATGTAAGAGACGACGGCAAAAAGTCATCCCTTTTTGCTGCCCGCTGTTTAAGAAAACCGCTGAACCGGATCAAAGAACAGTATCCCAGGCAGTATCATGCTGTCCGGGGTTATGTCCGGGATCTTCGGAAATGCGAGCTGAAAAATGAACCGAATCCGGATCTCGGCGCCGGGCTCACCGGCAAGATGCTCGCAGAGGTATTTGCAAAAGAAGATGATATATGGGCCGAACGTCTCCGCAACCTGGGTTTTTATCTCGGGAAATTCATCTACCTGATGGATGCCTGCGAAGACGCGGAAGAGGACAGTAAGAGCGGGACATACAACCCGTTCCTTCCGATCTTTCAGGACAGCGATTACGAGGAAAAATGCCGGAGCATGCTCACACTGATGATCGCGGAAGCGGCAAGGAATTTTGAAACGCTGCCGGTCGTCGAATATGCACCGATCCTCCGGAATATCCTGTATTCCGGCGTCTGGACCGCTTTTGAAAAGCATTTTTCAGAGACCAATGCCGATCATTCCCCCAAGAATCAATGCATGAAGGAGCAGCCGTTATGACGGATCCATACAGAGTCCTGGGCGTAAAATACGACGCCTCGGACGATGAACTGAAAAAAGCATACCGGGCTCTTTCCAGGAAATACCACCCTGATGCGAACGTCGGCAAGTCCGATGCGGAGAAGGCGCAGGCAGAGGAGCAGTTCAAGGAGGTCCAGCAGGCTTACGACCAGATCATGAAGGAACGGGAGATGGGTTATACCGGTCCTTACGGGAGCAGCGGAGCCGGCCAGGGGCCTTATGGAAATCCTTACGGCGGCAGCCAGTATTCCGGAAACGGCTATGGCGGGACCACGTACAAGGAAGCTTACAACGGCTGGGGTTTCTACGGCAGCCCCTTCGGAAATGCGCAGTATGAACAGCCGCACACCGGCAGCCAGTCACAGGACGATATCAGGATGCAGGCTGCGGCCAATTATCTGAACGCAAGAGCCTACAGTGAGGCGCTGCACGTTCTGGATGAAGTGCAGGACCGCACTTCCGAATGGTATTATTTCTGTGCCATCGCCCACAATGGGATGGGCAACAATATCAACGCCCTGAATTATGCAAGACAGGCGGCTTCCATGGCGCCGGACAACATGAAATACCAGCAGCTGATCCAGATGCTGGAAGGCGGCGGGAACTGGTACCGCGGGATGAGCGAAACATTCGGCGGGACGCCTTCCGCGGGCAGCAATCTCTGCTGCTACCTGTGCCTCGCCAACATGCTTTGCGGCGGCGGCTGCGGCATGCCGATCTTCTGCTGTATCTGATTTTCCGCGGTTCCCGGGTAAGGCACCGGCTGACGAACCGACCCGCCGGAACCCGCGGACATCCCATAGAAAGGTCATAAAAAGAGACAGGCATCTGCTTGTCTCTTTTTTCTCAGTCATCCATGATCATATGATAAGCTTCTCTGTCCACACGGTATGCGGGAAGCATTTTTATTCCCGTTCTCCCGGAAACAAAACTCCCATCCCCGCTGCGGATGACCGTCTCCGGCTGGGGCGCTTTCATATATTCCGCTTTCTCTGAAAGCGCAGCCAGGATATACGGTCCGTATGCCAGACTGGCTTTTCCGTCTCCCGAAGAGAATCTCCTCACAGTGTAATCAAACTGTATACTGATTTTATCTCCGGCCGAAAAGCCGCCCGGCACCACTGCGTAACCATTTTGGATCTTCGGAGTGTATGTGGAGCCATTCACAGAGACAACGAAATCTTTGCCGGCCCATTCCGGGATCCGTATGCGCACATCCTTCGGGCAGGCTGCAGCAAATTCCAGGATGAACAGGCCTTCCGTTTCTTCTTTCAGACACAGATCAAAGGCATCCGTTTGAAGCACGGACGGGATATACAGATTGACATACAGGCTGCTGCCGTCAAAGGCATAAATATCCCGCACATACCGGAAGCGGCTCTCCATCCCGGTCCCGTGGCAGCAGGTATTCTCTTCCGTGGAATATTCCTTCCTGCCGCCGGGCCGCAGCGGCATAAAATAAGTCGTTCCGCCGTCCGCCGCATGGCTGGCGCTCATCAGGATATGATTGATCAGGGAGTTCTCATAAAGATCCATCAGCCTGCCGGAGGGTTCATGCCTGAAATACGCCGCATAAAGACGTTCCATATTATACGTGGCGCAGCTCTCCGTGTTTTTATCCGTAAACAGCGTCTGCGCACTGCCGGGATGATGGAACATTTCCGTCTCCCCCACACCGCCGTTGACATACAGATGGCTGTTTACCGTAAATGTCAGGAAATTCTTTACTGTCAAATAAAATCTGTTCCTGTCTGCCGCCATCTGCCGAAGGATCGCTGACGCTGCTGCCCCGGCCCCGGGTTCTCCCAGCGCATCATGGAATTCTAGAAGTCCCAGGATCTGCGGAATATGCTGATTCGCGTGCATATCTTCCAGAATATCCCGGCCCGCTTCCAGCGGATCGAACAGCTTTGGATTCAGGAAAAACGAAGCGCAGAGGAGGTGTTCCTCTTTCCGGGTGATCCGGAAAAGCCGGACCATGGTGCCAGGCATGCCGCCGTATTCACCGGCGATGTACATGCTCCACATCTTTCTGCGCTTCCCGGCATCAAGCCCGGACAGACGCGCATATACCCAGTCGCCCATCGCGGATTCCGTTTCCAGCGCCGCCCTGTTTCCGGTCAGTGTATAGGCGTCATAAAGGCCGGACATGATCTTGTCCAGCGTATAATAGGGTGCCCAGATCTGCGGATAGGGAGTATATTCTTCCAGAAGATCGAACTGGGTCTCATCATAAGCCGAAAGAAATCCGGGTGCAGTGCTTCCTCCCGCAGCAAACGCTGCCTGACACTCTGCCAGCCCTTTTACCAGCGCATCCGTCTTTTCCTGGAACCGTCTGTCGCCGGTCACAGAAAACGCAAGCGCCAGTCCGGACAGGAAATGTCCGGTCGTATGCCCCCGCAGGTTTCCTTCCGGTGCATCCCACCCGGTCATCGGCAGGGCGCCTTTCGGATCCAGGCTGGCGGCACGCCTGAAATTAAAGAGCATCTGATCGATGTCTGCCGCAAGGAGCCATTCCTCCATTCGTACGGCAGCTTCATAAAAACAGCTGCCCGGGAGAAGCCTTATGCCTCCCGGCTCCGGAAAACGGACCGCCGCACAATGACGGGCGCCGTCTTCCCCGTCTGTTTTTCTGAGCGAAATTTTCGCACGAAGGCCGGTCCCTTCCACGGTTCCGGAAAAAACAGTTTCCGTATCATAGTTCCCCTGTTCGGGAACATCCTTCCACCTGACCGGAACGGAAACCGTTCTCCCGTCAGCCGTGACCGCCGCGATATAATCCGGAAGCGCCGACGCACCTTCCTGCGCAGTCTGCCAGATGACCGGCGGGATCTCCGTGATGACCGTGTCTTTTTTCTCCTGCAGCACGTTGGCTTCAAAGACACGGTTTTCCGTCAGCCCGTCCAGTTCAGCAGTGACCGTAAGATGTACTTTTCTGTCTCCCATACCGAAAAGAGGGCGGTGTACCCGTCCCTCTTTATCTATAAATCTTTCTTCATCGCTCTCCCACGAGAATGCGGATCCGTTCGGTCCCGAATGCGGAAGCGTCAGCGAACGTTCCACTGTATTCAGGTTCCCGATGTAGACCGCAGCCAGATCCTCAGCCAGAAGGGCTCTTTTGTCTTTCATCTGCGCAGCCTCCTGCGTGATTTATTATTTTCTGTATCCGTCCGGATTGTTCTTCTGCCACTTCCAGGAATCGCGGCACATTTCATCGATGGAGAACTGCGCTTTGAAGCCGAGTTCCTTCTCCGCAAGCGCCGGATCCGCGTAGCACTGTGCGATATCGCCGTCGCGTCTCGGATCGATCTGATAAGGAACTTCCTTCCCGCAGGCTTTTCCAAAGGCATTGATCAGCTCGAAAACACTGGTGCCTTTGCCTGTACCGAGATTGTATGTGTATACGCCGGCTTCGCTGTGCTCCATCTTCCTGAGCGCCAGCACATGGCCTTCCGCCAAATCGCAGACATGGATGTAATCCCTCACACCGGTTCCGTCCGGGGTATCATAATCATTTCCGAAGACATGCACGCGCTCCAGCTTGCCGACAGCCACCTGTGAAACATAAGGAAGAAGGTTGTTCGGAATCCCCTTCGGATCCTCTCCGATCCGGCCGCTCTCATGCGCGCCGATGGGATTGAAATAACGCAGGATCATTACGGACAGGTCTTTATCTGCTGCAGCAATGTCTCTCAGCATATCTTCCTGCATGAGCTTTGTACGTCCGTAGGGGTTGGTGACTGAAAGAGGGAAATCCTCCTTGATCGGCACGGTCTTCGGAAGGCCGTAGACCGTAGCGGAGGAAGAGAACACGATCTGATTGCAGCCATGCGCCTTCATGACTTCAAGCAGCACAAGCGTGGAGATCAGGTTATTCTGATAATACATGAGCGGCTTCGCCACCGATTCGCCGACCGCTTTCAGACCCGCAAAATGAATGACCGCGGAAATATCCTCTTTCTCAAAAATGCCGTTCAGTGTTTCCTGGTCCCGGACATCTGCCTGATAGAATGTGATGTTTTTTCCGGTAAGCTCTTCCACCCTTTTCAGGGATTCTTCGCTGGAATTCAGAAGATTGTCCACGACAACGACTTCATATCCTGCTTCCAGAAGCTTAAGGCATGTATGGCTGCCAATGTATCCTGCTCCGCCTGTAACTAAAACTGCCATGCTGGTCCTCCTTTTAAACAGATCTTTATTTAACGCTCATCTTGAATTCGCGTTCCGCCTCGCGCTTCATATCCTTCTTCGCAGTAGCTTCCCGCTTGTCATACAGCTTCTTTCCTCTGGCCAGACCGATCTCCACCTTGACCAGGCTCCCCTTCAGATATACTTTCAGGGGAACGATGGTAAATCCCTTCTGCGATACCGCGCCGGCGAGCTTGTTGATCTCGCTGCGGTGGAGAAGAAGCTTCCTGGGCCGGAGCGGATCCTTGTTGAAAATGTTTCCCTTCTCATACGGACTGATATTCATGCCGTATATGACCAGTTCCCCGTGCTCATCCTTAATATAAGACTCCTTCAGCGAGCACTTGCCCATACGGAGCGATTTCACTTCCGTTCCCACAAGGGATATGCCTGCTTCATACGTCTGATCGATAAAGTAATCATGCCACGCTTTTTTATTGTTGGCAATCAGTTTTACACTTTCTTTCGCCATTTTTGTTTCCCTGCAGGGGGTTCCTGCTTTCTCCCGTTAAAGAAAAAGGCGCATGGACAAGCCACGCGCCGTGTTTCACATCAGTTTCCAAGCACATTCAGCAGAATGGATATGATAAAGAGGGCAGCGATCAGATAAGCTGTATATCTCTGCATCTTTCCTTCCGGTGTATCCTTCCTGTGCTTTCCAACATATGTCTGCGAATATCCGCCGGCGATCCCTCCGCCAAGTCCGTTGTTCTTGCCTTCCTGCAGAAGGATGATCACCATAAGCGCTACGCAGATCACGACCATGACCAGTTTAAGAATCCTGATAATCCAAAGCATTTTATCTATCTCCTCGGGAGCCCTTCCGGGCTTTTTATCATTTTCCGCCAAAACGGCAAATGTCATATTAACACACGCATGGGTAAAATGCAAGCGGTTTTATGACGTATTTCCGGCATTCTGCCGGTTTTTCAGGCCGGATCTTTCCGCTTTCTGAACACGAACACCTTGCTGATGATGTAATTTCCGATCAGAACAAGGATCTGTGCCGCGATCTTTACAAGGATCACCGGGAAGCCCAGAAGGTTGATGCCGATGAACAGGATCGCCTCTTCCAGCAGCAGCGTTGCCACTCTGCCGCCGTAGAACCCTGTCATCTGGCGGATCAGTTCCGACAGGCCCGAAGGCTTTGCGGAGAAGACCCAGATGCTGTTGGTAATGTAGGCGAAAAGGACTGCCAGGATCCAGGAAAAGACATTGGCGATCAGAGCGCCGATCCCGACGTGAACAAAGAAGGCAAAACTGCCGATGCTGATGACAGTGGTGAGACCGCCGAAGAAAAGATACAGGAGTGCTTCCCGGTATCTTTTCCAGAGCGGGTTAAAAATACACAGAAAGGGAAGCTCCATAAGGCGGTCGAAGATATCCTTTTTTTCATTTGCAGCAGGATTCATGGCACACCCGGCTTCCCTTTGATAATGTACGATTGATTTTCAAATTGTAATTCTGTCATGCCGAGCGAATGCAGTGAGTCGAAGTATCCACCGCGGTCAGTCTTCGGTTTTATTAAAGCCGCAGGCGTTACGGCGAGGATCCTTCGTCGCTCCGCTCCTCTGGATGACAGCACTAACTGTGAATCCCTCTTTCACTCCTCACCAGTACACGTCGGTCTCCGGAACAATCAGCCCGGAGAACTGTGTGTGAAGAGCGACAGATGCATGGTTCCTTATTCCGCTGCAGTTGTTTCCTCAACCGCTGCTGTCGTTTCTTCAGCCGCTGCAGTGGTTTCCGCCGCTGCTGTCTCCTCAGCTGCTGCCGTAGTTTCTTCCGCTGCTGCTGTCGTTTCTTCAGCCGCTGCAGTGGTTTCTTCCGCCGCTGCTGTCTCCTCTGCCGCTTCCGTCTCCGGCGCTGCTTCAACAGCTGCCTGCGTCTCCGCTTCCGGTGCCTCATAGATCATATCCGTGATCTTGATCTGCTCCCAGATCTTTTCATTCACCTTGAACTTCGGCGCTGCCTTTGCCAGATCCGTATAGACCGCATTGAAATGCTCTGTTCTCTGCTCATTCTCCGCGTTCTGTCTTCTGGTCTCCGTTGCAGCATCGTCCTTGTCATTGACACGGGTAACGATCGTCCAGCTGTTATCGGCGGAAATCATATCCACATCACCCGCTGCCATGCCGATCGTCTTCAGATATTTATCATCCGTCGATGTCTCACCGGTCAGAAGGTAGTCCGCAGTCTGTACACTTAAAGAATCGTTTTCCGCCGCGATATCCTGCAGTGATGTTCCGCTCTGCGCTTTTTTCAGCACTTCCTTCGCAAGCTCCTCGCCCTCAGGACCGGCCGGTTCTTCCGCGGCTTCCGTTTCTGCCGCTTCGGTCTCCGCAGCCGCTTCCGTCTCCTCATCTGCTTCCGCGGTCTCCTCCTGCGGCGCTGTCACGGTGATATACTCAATACCGTAGGCTGCTACGGAATCTTCCGGAATATCGATCTCCGTCTCCGCCTTGATCGCATTTGCGACCAGCACAGCGGTCGAATTCAGTTCCATATACGAAGCGATCTTATCGGTATCTGCATCAGAGTACTCTGCAAAATTCGGATAATCCTCAAAGATAAACCCTGCGGCTTCTTTGCACTTTGCTTTCTGGTCCTCTGTCAGTTCCACATTATAATCAGCAGCGTGATCCCGCAGCACTCTCATCTGAAGGAGCTGCGACATGACCGACGTATGCACGGTATCGGCCATCGTCTTGCCGTCATTTCCGTCAGGCATGGTCCACATATTGTCATACCCGAAGTACTTATACATCTGGCCGTAATAGGCTTCATTCGTGATCTGCTGATAACGCAGCCAGAAATTCGCCTCTTCCAGATAAATGGTCTCGCTGCCGTATTTCGCTACCTGTGTGGTCGCGTAATCGCCGATCTTGCTGCTCCCGCAGCCTGACAGGATCCCTGCAGCAGTAACGGCTGCCAGCATCAGTGCAAATGCTTTCCTCAGTTTCATTCTATCCTCCCCGGACGCTCCGTGAAGAGCCGTCCTAACCGATATTTTTCATTTCCGGCCGGGAACCGCCCATTTTCAGGGAAAATGGGCCGTCCTGCGCCACCGGCAAAAGATTATACTACTAAATTACGCTTCAAGCAAGATTTTCATTCGGTTTAACACATTTTTCACCAGTTCCGTCATGCCTGCATCGTTCTTTATCCTGCCCCGCTGATCCCTGTACATGAATCCGGGCGGATTTCCCGCAAGAAGTTTCATATCTCCGTCAAAGCTCCCCACGAAGGCCGGGATCTTTTCCGGGGAAAGTCCCGCTTTCTCAAACAGGGAGAACCTTATATGATTCCTGTTCCCGCTGATCTCCGTCACATAAACGGTCTTTGCCATGCTGCGGATCAGTGCCGCTTCCAGCAGATTGATCACCGGTCCCGGCGGATCGGAATATCTGTCGGTCAGCTCGTCCAGAATATCGTCATAGTCCTCCGCGTTCTCCATGCCTGCAATGCGCCGGTACATATCCATCCGCTGCGTATCATCCGCGATATAGCCATCCGGAATATAGGCATCCATATCCAGTTCGATCGAAGTATCAAAATCCGGCGGCGCTTCATCGCCCT
Organism: Lachnospiraceae bacterium; assembly: GCA_017431345.1. Classification (GTDB taxonomy): domain Bacteria; phylum Bacillota; class Clostridia; order Lachnospirales; family Lachnospiraceae; genus UBA3305. Next base: position 32,797 of record JAFRLH010000006.1, read on the forward strand.
TTGCTTCCTTCACCGCTTCCGAAAGCATCTTCACATACAGTTCGTAACCCACGGCTTCCATATGCCCGTGCTGCTCGGCGCCGAGCAGATTCCCCGCACCGCGCAGTTCCAGGTCCCGCATGGCGATCTTTATCCCCGATCCCAGCTCGGTATACTCTCTGACCGCGGTCAGCCGTTTCTGGGCGACTTCCTTCAGCACTCTGTCGCGCCTGTACATCAGGAAAGCGCTCGCTCTCCTCGAAGAACGTCCCACCCGGCCCCGCAGCTGGTACAGCTGCGACAGCCCGAAGCGGTCCGCGTCATGCACAATGATCGTATTCACATTCGGGATATCCAGCCCGGTCTCGATGATGGTCGTGGAGACCAGCACGTCGATCTCTCCGGAGACGAAATCCATCATGATCTTCTCCAGCTCCCGCTCCTTCATCTGGCCGTGTGCGAACACCACATTCGCATCAGGCACCAATGCCGCTATCTTCAGCGCCATATCCCGGATCGTCCTGACCCGGTTATACACATAGTACACCTGCCCGCCTCTGGAAAGTTCCCGCTGAATGGCTTCCCGCACCAGCTCGTCATTGTATTCCATGACATAAGTCTGGATCGGCAGACGGTCCAGCGGCGGTTCATGCAGGATGGACATGTCCCGGATTCCGATCAGGCTCATGTGCAGTGTCCTGGGAATCGGCGTCGCCGTCAGGCTCATAACGTTCACATTTTCCTTCAGTTTCTTGATCTTTTCCTTGTCGGCTACGCCGAAACGCTGCTCCTCGTCAATGATCAGCAGGCCAAGATCCTTGAATTCCACATCCTTTGACAGCAGCCGGTGTGTGCCGATCGCGATATCGGATATCCCGCGCCGAATCTTTTCCAGCGAAGCTTTCTGCTCTCCCTGCGTACGGAAACGGCACAGAAGCTCCACGCCCACGGGATAGTCTTTCATCCGCTGGGCAAACGTGTTGTAATGCTGCTGCGCCAAAATCGTGGTCGGAGCCAGATAAGCCACCTGTTTGCCATCCTGGACAGCCTTGAATGCAGCCCTCAGCGCGATCTCCGTCTTCCCGTATCCGACGTCCCCGCAGATCAGGCGGTCCATGATCCTGCCGGATTCCATGTCAGCCTTGCATTCCCCAATAGCCCTGAGCTGGTCTTCCGTTTCCTCAAAAGGGAACTGCTCCTCGAATTCCGTCTGCCAGACCGTATCCTGTGAATATTTAAACCCCTGCGCGTTCTGCCGTCTCGCATAAAGCGCGACCAGGTCTTTTGCGATATCCTTTACTGCATGGCGGACCCTCGTGCGGGTCTTATTCCATTCATTCCCGGCAAGCTTATTCAGCCGCGGGACCCTGTCCGTATCAGAAGAGGCATATTTCTTCACGACATCCATCTGGGTGACCGGGACATACAGATTCCCGCCGTCACTGTAAGTGATCTTCAGATAATCTTTGATGATGCCGCCTACCTCGATCTTCTCCAGGCCTTTGTACTGCCCGAGTCCGTGGCTCTCGTGCACGACATAGTCCCCGGCGGTAAGCTCTTCATAACTCTTGATGTTCGTGCCGGAATACCGGCTTTTCCGTTTCTTCTTCTTTTTCTCCCGCCCGAACAGATCGCCCTCCGACAGAACGGCGTACCTGATCTGCGGATATTCAAAGCTTTTATGGATGCTCCCGGTAGTAACAATGATCTGGCCGGGATTCACTTCCACCTCTTCCGCGCCGCGCGCTTCCGGATCTCTCGCCTTATAAACGGCCGGCAGTTCATAATCCCTCAGATTCTCGGCGATCCTTCTCGCATGACCGCCGGTCCCGCAGAGGATCATAATGCGGTAATGATCGTTCTTCCAGCCCTTCAGATCTCTCTTCAGCCCGTCCATATTGCCGGCGTAGCTCACCATCGTCTTTCCGGTGATCTCAAAGGCCTTCTGCTCCCTCGGCATAAGATTTCTGACCGGCAGGCCGGTCATCATCAGCGTATGCTTTCTGTCAAGTGCTTTGAATGTCTCCTCCGGCGTGATCAGCTGCGGTACCGGCCCGTCCCCGAAGACACCCTCCGAGAGCCGGATATCCATACTGTCGTGAAATTCCTTATAGACGCCTTCCGCCATTTCCTTCATATTCGCGGGTTCATCCAGGATCACAGCCGCGGCTTCATTAAAATACTGCAGGAACGATACGGGAGAAACATATTTGCCGTCATGCACCGGCGGCATTTCATCCGAAGCATAGACGGTGATCATGTTCAGGTTTTCCATCGAACGCTGCGTTTCCACGGAAAACGTCCGGATGGAATCGATTTCATCTCCGAAGAACTCAATTCTTACCGGGTTCTCCTCTGTCAGCGGAAAGATATCCATAATGCCGCCGCGGATCGCGAACTGGCCGGCGCGCTCCACGCTGGTCTCGCGCTCATATCCCAGCGAGACCAGATCCTGCTTGATCTCTTCCTGATCGTATGACTCCCCGGCCATCAGAACTAGGAGCCGGCGGTAAACGTCATCCGGAGAAGCGATCATGTCCATCAGTGCGTCGATCGTGGTCACCACCATCCCGGACTTTTCCTCCAGGATATGCGCAATGACCGCCATACGCTCCCGGGCCAGCAGACTGCCCTGGATATCCGCCTGATAAAAAAGGACATCCTTTGCCGGGTAATAATAAACATCGGAAATAAAGCAGGAAAGATCGTCCAGGATCTCCCTTGCCCGTGTTTCGCTGTACGTGACAAAAAGGCGCAGGGGAAATCCCTCTGTGAGGGCCTGCGCAAGGTGGGTCTTCTGGGTGTCAACGCAGCCGCTGACGGCGACCGGGCCGCGGCCCGATGCAAGCGCGGCGGCGGCATCCTGAAACTGAACGATTTCCGATAGGAGTTTGTGCATATGGAAATGTCTCCTGTCTGTACTCACTGGCTGAAAATATGATAAAACCGCATATCTTACGGCGTGGATCCTTTGTCGCTCCGCTCCTCTGGATGACAGGCTGTATATGGCTGACCATCCATGACTGAGACCGGATTGTATCCGGCTTATTACTCTTCATGTTTCACATTGAACTTATTCATCGCGATGTCGATCCCGTCCGCCAGGATCGCCTCCACCGCATCCGCGGCTTCTTTCACAGCCTCTCTGATCACCGGCAGCTCCTCCTTCGGGAAATGCCCCAGCACGTGATCCGCCAGATCCATCTGTTCCGGTTTCTTCCCCACGCCCACGCGCACTCTCGGGAAATCCTGGCTTCCCAGGTGCGCGATGATGCTCTTCATCCCGTTGTGACCGCCGGCACTCCCCGATTTCCGGATCCGCAGCCGCCCGGTATCCAGTGCCACGTCATCATAGACCACCAGGACATCCTCCGGCTCCGCGTTGAAATACGAAGCAAGCGGTCCGATGCACGCTCCCGACTCATTCATGAACGTCATCGGCTGCACGATCATCACTTTCACGCCGCCGATGATCCCGGTCCCGTACCTTCCTCTGAACTTCCCGTCCGTCAGCCTGATCCCATGTCTCTCCGCAAGCTCCTCCGTCACCGCAAAACCGATATTGTGGCGGCTGCCCGCATACTTTGTGCCCGGATTTCCAAGTCCGGCAATGATCTTCATAACAGTTTCCTCTTCTTCATGACGAAAGCCCCGCTGTCCGCTGACACCGGGGGTCTTTCCGAATATTCTGTCCAAAAATCCCATCTTTAATAATACTCCACGCTTCCGTCGACATACTTTACGATCTTTCCGATCTCATGCCGGATCCCGTAGGAAGCGCTGCCGTAGCAGTTCTTATAAAAACCCGCGAACTGCGCTTCCGGATCATACCAGCCGTCATTGATCCTTACCCAGCAGTGCCTGGTCAGTCTGTCCGCCGCCCGGTCGCGGGTCCCGGAGACTCTGCCGCAGACCACATAAGAGTAATAGCCGATCTGATTTGCCATGGCTGCAAAGGCACACGCAAAGCTGTAACAGTTTCCGGAATGTGTCAGGAACATATCATACGCCGTCTCCTGATACCAGTTTTCCGCTTCCAGATCGGGATACCGCAGTCTGTACCTGAAATTCTCCTTTGAAGTAAGGTACCTCCAGCAGGCTTTAAGCTTTTCCTCCTTCGTCATATCATCCGAAACGATCTCATCGACGGTCTCCGTGATCTTCATCTGCCAGGTCAGCAGATCAGAAGGCTGTGCTCTTCCCTTGCTGTTCAGCGCGATGCCCTGCACTGTACATTTTTTCTTCAGCTTCCCCTTGCTTGTGGCATAGTAGAAATTTCCGTTCAGAAAATGCCATCCGTACAGCGCTTTGCCTTCCGGGGAAACATAATACCATGTGCCCCCTACCTTTTTATGACTGTTCGTCTCCGGCTTCAGCAGCTTTCCTTTTTTACTGAAGACGTAATAGACCCCGCCGATCTTATAGCTGCCTTTTGCGTATTTTCCGTTCTTTTTTTTGTAATAGGTCCCTTTCTTTTTATAGACCCATCGGGCTTTTCTTTTCTTTCCGGCTGCCAAAGCAGCTTCCTTCCCTGCGCCGGACGAACGGACAGCCTGCACCGGAAAGGGAACCGCAAGCGCCAGGGCAAGCGCCAGCACGGCAGCCACCAACCTCTTCCGCATGATTTTTCTCCCGCTGTTCCCGTTGATCAGTAAATGATAACGGCTATGCCTGCACTGATGTTCTCATAGATCTTTTTTGCGACCTTCTTCGGCAGATTGACGCAGCCGTGAGAGCCGTGTCCTTTGTAGATCGAACCGCCGAAACTGCTTCTCCAGGTAGCGTCGTGCAGTCCCTGCCCTTCAAAGAACGGCATCCAGTATTTCACCTTGGTCGCATAAGCGCCGTTCCCATTTCCTCCGGTCAGCGTATAATCCGTCAGTTTATAAGCGACCGGGTAAGCTCCTGTCGCAGTTCCTCTTTTCTTTGTAATATCGCCGGTCACCACATCCGAATCCAGGAACACTTCCCCATCCTTGTAGAACCACAGATGCTGCTTCTCGATGCTCACCTCGATATAGTTTCCTGCCAGGTCATCCGTGCCGTCTCTGCCGTAGTAGATCGGGTTGTCCCACTCATTTGTCTTGTAATAGACCGGTTCTCTCTCGACCGGCTCCCCACATGTCAGATCTTCCTTCAGCTGTTCGCGCTCGGCATCCTCATTCAGGCGGTAGCCGTACTCATTCAGATTCTCCGGGATCGTGATCGTCTTTCCGCTGTGCGTGACAAATTTCCGCTTGCGGTAACGGGTATTGTACCTCGATTTGATATCAGCAACGAAGGCATTCAGTTTTTCTTCATTGACCGAAGCGGTATTTCCGTTTACCTCAAGCCAGCTGAGGATCGTCTCAAAATCCAGCACTTCCTTCACAGAGCCGTAAACATAGGTCACCTGCGCGCCCGCATACGGGGAATATGCCTGCAGCTTTGCCTGCATATCCGGATCATTCTGCGTGACCTGGGGGAGTATATAGAACTCCGTCGGGAACTTCATCGAAATATCCTTCGTCCCGTTGTCTGCCAGGCTGTTCTCAATGATCTCCTTTGCCCAGTTCTTGAACACGGCTTCATCAAAATCGTTGCCGACCACTTCAGGGATGATATAGAACTTCCGGTTCTCGATATCTGTCACGAACTCTGCGTCCTCGCTGATCACCCGCTTTTCAGGAAGCGCCTCTTTATTCACCTTTTTGTCAAAGGTATCCTGGTCGAACTGCCAGACGACGGCAGCGGTCACCTTCGTCTCTTCCCCGGTCAGGCACTTGAAGATCGTCATCAGGTTCTCTTTCTGCGCATCCATGGCGTCGGTCAGAGATTTCTCTGCGGCGTCTTTGTCGAGCGTGAAACCAAACTCGGAGAGTTTTCCGGCGATCGCCGTTTTGTTGTTCTCGGTGATCTCAACATTCACGCCGTCCACTTCGCTCATGATGGCCTGGAGGATGTCGTCCGGCCTGTATCCCTCCACGTTCTGGCCCATATAGACCGTGTTGGCAAGATATACACCGCTGTTCTGATGCTTTTTCAGCATGTAAAAGGCAGCGCCCATGAAAGCTGCCACAAAGCAGAGCAAAAGAATAAGAAGTACGCGGATCGCTTTTCTCATTGTTGTCCTTTCCTGCTGATCCGCCCATTCTCTGCACGGATCAGCCGTCACTCATTCTGTCAGTGTAAGTATCACCAGATCATCTTTCTTTGTTACATCGAACACCGGATCTTCGGAAAAAGAAATCTGCTTCCTGCCTTTCAGATCGACATCAAAACCGATGTTTTCCGGATAGGCGCATTCGCTTGCGGTCACCTCTTCCCCCTTTACAAAGAGGAGCTGCACCATGCCTTCGCTTTTCGCCTCCCGGACGGAATTGCTGGAAAAGCCGATCGTCTTCTCGATCTCCTCTTTGCTTGTATAAGGATCGAAGGTGTAGCAGGTCTCCCACTCAAACGGGGTGAGATCCGCAAGCTTTACCGAAGTACCCGGCTCCAGTTCCCCGACTGCCTGTTCGAATTTGATGCTGTCATACTCGGTCTTCGGACTGCTCATGTACCGCGGCAGGATCATGATAATGATGATCACCGCCATGATCAGTCCGAAATGCGATTCCAGTTTCTGTCTCATAAGCAAGATCCCTTATCAGTCTCCCACAAATATCAGCTTGGTCACATATCCCTTGGAGTCAAAATATACCGCATTGTAATATTTATTGGATTTCTTCAGGCTGGAAGCCTTGAATGCTTTGGTCGACGTAGTCGGTCCCTCGGCCGTTACGGCATCCGTCCTGATATAGAGCTTGCCTTCATAGACCGGCTTTTCGACCCGGTCGTCGCTGTCTTCATAGATCGGCACGCCGGCTTTCTTCCCCGTCGGGTAAAAGTAATAGGAAGCGGATTTGTCGCCCTTTTCATACAGTCCGTCGTCCTTCAGGGTAAGCTTTCTCTTGTCTCCCTTCAGATCATTGAAAGATACGGTAACGGAATCTCCCTCTTTCATATTGCCGGGGACCGTGACTGCCTGATAGTAGACCGCCTTTACTTCATAATATCCGTCTTTCTCCTTGAGCGTTCCCTTTTTCAGCAGGAAGCCCAGTTTCGAATGGCCGTCCGTATAGCCGTAGGAATCGATCTTCTTTTTGCTGGAAGCGGTGGAAAGGCTCTTTTTCCCGGAGGAAGGTTTCACGGACTTCAGATATTTGACATTGTATCGCTCGTATTTATTGAATACGCTTTCGTCAAACTTTGACGACTTGACCGTGCCTTTGTACCATTTCTTGGATTTAAAATACTTTTTCAGATCGTCCGCCTTGAAAATATATCCGTGACGCGCATAGATCTCATTCTTGGCGTACCGGAGCTCTTCTTCGGAAAGTCCCTTTACATCGTCCCAGTCCAGCTTCTCTTTATTGCTGTTCTTCAGGATATAATCCTTTTTCTTATATTTCTTTATGACACCGTTCACACTGGTGGAAGCGGCGGCGAGCAGCGATGACGTTTCATCTCCTTCTTCGGGATCCCCGAGGGGCTCATCGTCGAACTCATCCGTCTCTTCTGTTTCTTCCGGTTCTTCCGTATCCTCTTCTTCCGTTTCTTCGACTTCTGTCATTTCCTCCCATGCAGCGGTCTCTTCAGGCGCAGTCTGTATTTCCTGCAAAGCACCTGCGCAGGCGATCAGAAGCGAAGCTGCAAGAATGAAAATCAGGATCTTTTTAAGCATATTCCTCTCCCTTCAAAGAACAGTAAACAGGAATCCCCAGGCCGGGGCGGTAACAACAGAAAGGATCGTTGAAAGAACGACTATTTTAGCGGCAAAATCCGCATCGCGTCCGTACTTCAGCGCAAGCGCGGCAGTGACAACAGCGGCAGGCATGGCGGACATCAGCACCGCCGTTCCGCCGACCACTTTATCCACGCCGGCGATCCACAGGCATCCCAGAACGATGCCGGGGATCAGGAACAATCTGACAAAGCAGTAATACACTGTATCCTTATCGACCATTTCCCTCCATTTTACGGAGCCCAGGATCGCGCCGACAAGGAACATCGACAGGGCGGTATTGGCCGCCGCAATGGAACCGACCGTCCGCTGCACGAAGCCGGTCAGCGTCAGCGGCGTGAACATCAGCAGCAGACCGATGAACACCGCGATGATGCACGGATGTGTGAGCGCCTTTTTCAGGAGTCCCTTTGTGCTCGTTTCATCCGTAAAATACGTCAGGCCGAAGGACCACAGCAGGATCCTGACCGGGATCAGATACAGAGAAGCATAGAGCAGGCCCATGCTGCCGAAGGCGCCTTCCGCCACCGGATTTCCGAGTATTCCCGCATTGGAGAACACCGTTGAATATTCCAGCACTTTCTTTTTACTGTCATGGTAACCCCGGTAAAGGAACTTGCCGAACAGCATGGAACCGGACAGGATCACGATGGCAATGATGATGATCTGAATCCCCGACATGACCACCGACATATCCAGTTCTATATCAAAGGAATTTACGATATTGCACGGCAGCGTCACGCCGACAACGATGTCTGTGAGCATCTTTCTTCCGTTCACATCGATCATACCGATCCGGTCGATGATGTATCCGACGATCATCAGGGACATCAGCATGCACTGCATCTCAAGCAGATGGGAAAAATCCATATTCGAACCTCTGTTTGATTATACTATAAGATACGCTTACGGTCAAAAGGGAGATCATGAACTTTCTGTGTCCATTTCCCGGATTTTCTTATTTTTCTCCCCGCAGTTCCTTCAGCAGTTCATCGTTCTCCGGCAGATCCGGATCCAGCCACGTATTCTCGCCTTCTGTGTATCCGCTGCTGGCCACTTTCATCCTCAGCGCGAGCTTTTCTTCTTCGGTGTTTTTGAACTGCGTATTGTAAAGCTCGGTGTATACGCCGCCTGTGGCCACCAGCTCTTTGTGCGTGCCGCGCTCGGTCACCATGCCGTCCTTTACAACAAGGATCTCATCGGCCGAAAGGATCGTAGACAGGCGGTGTGCGATCAGAATGCTCGTGCGCTCCTTAATGATCGGTCCGATCGCTTCCTGGATCTTATTCTCGGAAATGGAATCGAGCGCGGAAGTCGCTTCATCAAAGATCAGCAGCGATGGATCCTTCAACAGCACCCGCGCGATAGAGAGCCGCTGTTTTTCTCCGCCGGAAAGCTTCAGGCCCCGGTTGCCGACCATGGTCTCAAAACCGGTCTCCTGCGCTTCGATAAAATCATAGATATTCGCCTTCTTACAGGCTTCGATCATCTCTTCTTCCGTCGCGTCCGGTTTTGCATACCGGAGATTCTCCCGGATGCTTCCGTTAAACAGATAGGTCTCCTGGGAAACGACGCCGACGCATTTCCGCAGATACTGCAGGCTCAGTTTCCTGACATCCGTTCCCTCGAACTTAACCGTTCCTTCATCGGCGTCATACAGTCGCGGGATCAGATTGATGATCGTGCTCTTTCCCGAGCCGGACGGGCCGACGATCGCGATGCTCTTTCCGCTCTTCAGGCTGAAGGTAACGTCCTTCAGGATCGGGCGTTCCTTATCATAGGCAAAGTAAACATGGGAAAAATCGACTTCGCCCGCCGGCCCCGAAGGTTCTTCCGGATCTTCCGGCTCCTGAATCTCCACGGGCATATCGAAATAGGCAAACACTCTGGAGAAAAGCGCCATCGAACGCATCCAGTCCACCTGGATATTCAGCAGGCTGTTCACCGGCATGTAAGTCTTTCCGAGCAGCGCGACAAGCACGGTGATATCACCGACTGTCAGCGAACTGTTGTACCGCATCATCAGGATCCCGCCGGCCAGATACAGCAGCATCGGGCCGATGTTCGTGACCGTATTCAGGACGACGAAGAACCAGCGTCCGGCCATGCGCTCCCTGATATTCAGCGCGATCATCCTGCCGTTGACTTCCTTATACCGCTCGTACTCCTGCTCTTCTTTCCCGAAGAGCTTCACGAGGAGCTGCCCGCTCACCGACAGCGTCTCATTCAGGATCCCGTTGATCTCATCATTGCACGCCTGCGCTTCATTCGTCAGCGTCCAGCGCATCTTCCCGGCCCTTCGTGTCGGAAGCACGAACAGCGGGATTACCGCAATGCCGACAAGCGCCATGATCCAGTTCTTCTGGAACATGGCGATCAGTGCGAATACGAGCGTGATCGAGTTCGAAAGGATGCTCTTAAAGGTATCTGTAATCACGGACTGCACGCCGTCGATATCGCTCGTCATCCGAGTAATGATATCGCCCTGGTTGTTCGAGGTGAAGAACCGCTGGGACATATTCTCCAGATGCCGGAACATCTGGTTTCTCATGTCAAAGGTGATATGCTGGGCGATCCAGATGTTGATGTAGCTCTCCGCTACGCCGATCAGGTTCGCGCCGAGCGTCACGGCGAGGGAAAGCACGATATAAAGGATCAGCAGACGCATATCCTGCCCGATCAGTCCTTCGTCGATGATCTTACCGGTCAGGATCGACGGCAGCAGATGGAATACCGACGATACGGCGATACAGATAATGACCAGGATGAACTGCATCCTGTATGGGATCAGATAGGAAAAGACTCTTTTGATCAGATCGGAAGTCACTTTCGGCAGTGCCGCTTTTTCCTCTTCCGTCATATAACGGCCGCCCGGGCCGCCCATTCTTCTTCCTCCGCCTGCCGGCATGATCATCCCTCCGTTTCCCGATATGTTTATTTCCCCGCCTGAGGAAGTATGTCACGGCCCGCCTGCAGAGGAGGGACCGGTTCCTTTTGAGTATATCAATACATACCGCCGTAGTAAAGAAATATCCTGTGTGATCCGGCTGTCCCGCAGCCCTTTTTTCTTCTTGTTCTTATTTTTAATTATGTTATAATTGCCCTACAGTATCTGTCGGCCCGACAGGGGGAGCCGCGGCCTTACAGCATAATTCCGGAGGGAATAAAAATGAGCAACAGAAACCTGACACTTCTGACTGACCTTTACGAGCTCACCATGATGCAGGGCTATTTCGAGAGCGGCTCTGATGAGACCGTCGTTTTCGATGCCTTCTACCGCAGCAACCCCAGCGGCAGCGGCTATGCTGTCTGTGCCGGACTTGCGCAGGTGATCGAATACATCAACGATCTGCATTTCACAGACGGAGATATTGAATATCTCAGGTCTCTCGGCATTTTCAAAGAAGCTTTCCTTGATTATCTTAAGGGCTTCAAATTCACGGGAGATATTTACGCGATCCCGGAAGGTACGGTCGTTTTCCCTAACGAGCCCCTGGTCAAAGTCGTGGCTCCCGTAATGGAGGCACAGCTTCTTGAACCGGCGCTTCTGAACATCATCAACCATCAGTCCCTGATCGCCACGAAAGCATCCCGCGTCTGCTATGCCGCCAAAGGCGACGGCATCATGGAATTCGGTTTAAGAAGAGCGCAGGGACCGGACGCCGGCATCTACGGCGCGAGAGCCGCCGTGATCGGCGGATGCGTCGGCACCAGCAATGTGCTGGCCGGCCAGATGTTTGATATTCCCGTAAAGGGAACGCACGCCCACAGCTGGATCATGAGCTTCCCGGACGAGCTGACCGCATTCCGCACTTACGCAAGACTCTATCCTACCGCCTGCATCCTGCTCGTGGATACCTACAACACCCTGAAGAGCGGCGTTCCGAACGCCATCAAAGTATTCACCGAGATGCGCGAAGCCGGCATTCCGCTGACATTCTACGGCATCCGTCTGGATTCCGGCGACCTGGCATATCTGTCCAAGGAAGCCCGGAAGATGCTTGACGCGGCCGGCTTTACCGACGCTGTCATCTCCGCATCCTGCGATCTGGATGAATATCTGATCCGAAGCCTGAAGAATCAGGGCGCGCAGATCACCTCCTGGGGCGTGGGAACGAACCTCATCACCAGCAAGGACTGCCCTGCATTCGGCGGTGTATACAAGCTGGCGGCGATCCTGGACAAGGAGAGCGGACAGTTCATCCCCAAGATCAAACGCTCCGAGAATCCGGAGAAGATCACCAACCCCGGCAACAAGAAGATCTACAGGATCTATAACAAAGAAACGGGCAAGCATATCGGCGATCTGATCGCGCTTGAGGACGACGATTTCTCCGAAGAGAGGAATCTAATGATCTTCGATCCGATCCACACCTGGAAGAAGACCTATCTGGAAGCCGGAAAATTTACGCTGCGTCTCCTGCTGGAGCCTGTCTTTAAGAACGGGAAATGCGTATACGAAAGCCCGGATGTCATGACGATCCGCGAGATCTGCCGCAAAGAGCTGGCCACCCTCTGGGATGAGACCAGACGTTTCAACAATCCGCACGAGGTCTATGTCGATCTGTCCAGACGCCTGTATGATATGAAGTACCAGCTTCTCGACAGCCTCAACGAGTTCGTGGAAGGGGCTGATCAATGAGAACGCTCATCGTTCTGATATTCATGTTCCTTTTCCTGGTAATCTTTTCACCCATCGCATGGCTTGTGATCTGGATCATCGGGAAGTCGGACAAAGAGAAGGCAGACAGGATATCACTGAATATTGTGAACGGCGCGTTCCGGATCGTCGCATGGCTCTCCGGCATCCGGCTTACCGTAAAAGGGCACGAGAACATCCCGACAGACCGGCCGGTGCTCTATATCAGCAACCATCGGAGCTATTTTGATATCGTGACGGGATACCCTCAGACCGTCGGCCTGTGCGGATTCGTAGCCAAGAAGCAGGTCGAAAAAGTGCCGTTCCTGCGGGTATGGATGAGAAAGCTCTACTGCCAGTTCCTGGACCGCGACAATATGCGGGAAGGAATGAAAGTGATCAGGGACTGCGTTTCGCTGGTAAAGGAAAAGAACATCTCCATCTGGATCTGTCCGGAGGGGACCCGCACACCGGGCGATGAGATGCTGCCGTTTAAGGGCGGAAGCTTCAAGATCGCGGAAATGAGCGGCTGCCCGGTCATCCCGGTAACGATCAAGGGAAGCGAAGATGTCTTTGAAGCGCATGTCCCCTGGGTCAAAGCAGCCGATGTCACTATGATCTTCGGAGAGCCGATCGAAACAGCGGATCTGGACCGGGCTGGGAAGAAGGCGCTGCCTGATCAGGTACAAAATATTATCAAAGAAACACTGAAGGGGACGGATTGACCGTCCCCTTTTTTTCAGCCTGCTTCGCTGGTAAGCCGGAGAACCGTCCCCGGCTCACTGACTTCTGCTTCTCAGCCCGCATTGCTGAGCTTTTCGCTGATATATTCCGGCATCTTCTCTCTGGGTATGGAGAAGAGCACGGAGAATTCCGAGTATAGCGCTTCTTCTGCCTGCTTCAGATATCTCTCATCTGTGGAAGTGATCTTCTTTCCGGCTGCTACCCGCACTTTCTTCCTGTGGTAGAGCGTCTTGATCATCTTGATATATTCCCTGCAGTTCCCTGTGTGCATGCAGTCCTTATAGATCTGCTCCCGCTGTTTTTCTTCCGGAACATCAAGTTCCTCTATGGCCGGCATCTCGCTGATCAGTTTCTCTGCTTCATCTTTGGTGATCAGAGAACGCATGATGATCCTGTCATTGTCTACCGGTGTCAGAATCGTGCTGTCCTTATTCCATAAAGGCTTGAGTACATAATATACTCTGTCTTCGGGTATCCCTTCTCTTTTTAAACAAGTTACATCCGCAATTTCACATACGCCCCTGCTGCCGTAAATAATCCGTTCTCCGACCTGGAACATGCAGTCTCCTTTCCGCATAAAGCTTCTGACGAGAGCAAAAAACCCTTCGACTCATATATGCAAATATTATAACACGAACGGATCAAAAAAACAAATTAAGTTTTTATTGCACACGTTTCTGTCATTTCCGTATTATCCGCAGAAACGTTCTTATATTAATACATTATTATTGTTGCATGATTTTACGATATTTATATCATGAATGTATGAAAAAAGGATTTGGAAACGTTTTTCATACCGCAGATATTTCCAAATCCATTTCTGTTCTTTTGTGAAATTGAATTTTCTGTAACAATTATACGGACTCCGAAAAAAGCCGCAGATGGCATAAAACTGTCATTCCGAGGTGCAAGGCGGCGAAGGATCCCCCCCCTTTGACTGCGGTTTTACGAACCCTTAAGCCTGTCAGCGGGGGATTCTTCCTCCGGCAGGACCGTCGTCTGAATAACAGACGTCCTCACTCCGGCAGGCTGTCCTTAATATACGGCGCGGTCACGGACTTCTCACAGGATAACATCCCTTCCACGGTCCCTGCATACAGCAGATCTCCGCCGTCCATGCCGCCGCCGGGTCCCAGCTCGATCACATAATCCGCATCCTTGATCACATCCAGGCTGTGCTCGATCAGGAACAGCGAATTGCCCGCATCCACCATCTCATTGAACAGCTTCATCAGCTTCCGCACATCATCCAGATGCAGGCCGCTTGTCGGCTCATCGATAATGAACACCGCACCTTTCCTTTTCAGCTCGCTCGCAAGCTTCACTCTCTGCAGTTCCCCGCCGGAGAGCGTTGTCATCGCCTGATTGAGATGCAGGTATCCTAGACCCACTTTCTGCAGGGACTGCAGGGCGTAAAGGAAATCCTGATCTGCAAAGAACTCGCACGCCTCATTCACTGTCATATCCATGACTTCGGCAATATTTTTGCCTTTATACCGATACTGCAGGGTCTCTTCATTGTATCTGCTTCCATGGCACAGTTCGCAGACTGTTTCGATCGATTCCATGAACGCCATCTCGGAAACAATGATCCCTTTGCCGCCGCACGCCGGACAGGCGCCTTTGGAGTTGAACGAGAAGATCTGATTGCTCACATGATTCGCTTTCGCGAACAGATTCCTGATCGGATCCGAAATATCCAGATAGGTCGCCGGCGTGGAACGCAGATTGATCCCGATATCCTTCTGCCGGATCGAAACGATCTCCAGATCGTCATTCTTCCGCATGAACTGCTCCATGAGAGAGCTCTTTCCCGAACCGGCCACACCCGCGATCACACACAAAACGCCCAGCGGAAGATCCACATCGATATGCCGCAGGTTATGCAGCGAGGCATCTTTCAGGGCAAAATATCCCGACGGGATCCGGATATCCTTTTTGATCTCCGAGTGATACTTCAGCATCCTTCCGGTGATCGTATCGGAATCCAGCAGTTCCTGATAGCTTCCCTCGAACATGATCTCTCCGCCGTGCCTGCCGGCTGCCGGGCCCATGTCCACCACATGATCTGCCATGGCGATCACTTCCCGGTGATGCTCCACGATCATGATCGTGTTGCCGTGGTCCCGCAGCCGCTTCAGGGATTTTTTCAGCAGCGTGATATCTCTCGGATGCAGTCCCACACTCGGCTCATCCAGCACATAGACCATATCCGTCAGCGCGGAATTGATGTATTTTGCAATTTTGATCCGCTGCGCCTCGCCGCCCGAAAGCGTGGAGGTGATACGGCTGAGCGACAGATAGCCAAGCCCGATCTCCTTCAGTGCCGAAAGCCGCTTCAGCAATTCCCGCTTTATATCCACCGCAAGCGGATCCGTGATCCCGTTCACGAAATCGATCGCCTCGGGAATCGGCAGATCCACCACTTCCGCGATGTTCTTCCCATTGATCAGGCAGCTGCGCACGCGCTCGTTCACCCTCGCGCCGTGACATTCCGGACAGATGAATGTGGAGACCATTTTGTCCAGTACCTTCTGCTGTCGTTTTCCCTCTTTCGTAGTAATGATGCTGCGGTACATCCTGGGGAACATACCCTCGAATTTTGCCGATTTCGGCCAGTTCGAAGGCGGATTCTTCAGCCGGATCTGCGGGGAATACAGGAACAGGTTGAGCTCTTCCTCCGAATAATCCCTGATCTTTTTGTTCAGATCAAAAAGCCCGCTGTAAGCGTATCTTTTCCACCGCCAGGCGCCGGTCGTAAAGGTCGGAAAATGGATCACGTCCTCATCGTTCAGGCACTTGTCGAAATCCACGAGCTTATGGATGTCCAGCTCTGTCACTGTTCCGATCCCGTCGCAGCGTTCGCATTTTCCCGCGGGATGATTAAAAGAGAAGCTGTCGGAATAACCGATGAAGGGTTTCCCGACGCGCGAGAACAGAAGACGCAGCAGGGAATAGATATCCGTATAAGTGCCGACGGTCGACCGGGTATTCCCGGCCGGCTTTTTCTGATCGATCACGATCGTCACCGGCAGATTCTCGATCCGCTCGACATGCGGCCTGCCGTATTTCGGAAGATACTGCTGCACAAAACTCGGGAAGGTCTCATTGAGCTCCCGTCTGGATTCCGCTGCGATCGTATCCAGGCATAACGACGATTTACCGGAGCCTGAGACTCCGGTAAATACGGTGATCTGCTTTTTGGGAACCGAAAGAGAGACATCCTTCAGATTGTTCTCCGTCGCTCCGTAAATGTGAATCATATCCTGCATAAAAAACTCCAAAATACATCCCGGCGGCAGCAGAAGCCGCCTCCGGGAACGGAACCATTTTTATTCGTGTCTTAACGCTTCGATCGGATTCAGGTTCGCCGCCTTCACAGCAGGGAACAGGCCGAACACCACGCCGATCAGCATGGAAAAGCCGACCGCAATCAGTGCGGCAGGGATCGATATCGCAGTCGGCGTGGATGTAAGCCGCGATATCAGCCGGGCCATGACGACGCCGCCCGCGACGCCCATTACGCCGCCAAGACTCGTCAGTACAGACGCTTCTGTCAGGAACTGCCACATGATCCTGCTCTTTCTGGCGCCGATCGCCTTCTTCAGGCCGATCTCCCGCGTTCTTTCCGTGACAGACACCAGCATGATATTCATAACGCCGATGCCGCCGACAAGCAGAGAAATACTGGCGATCCAGATCAGCTGCTGGTTGGTGGAAGCGGAAAGATCCTGCAGGTTCTTCGCCTGCTCGAGCAGATCCTCACTCTTGTACTTAAGCTTCTGATCGCTCTTGGCAGTGATCCTCGCATTCAGGATCTTCGCTGTCTCATTTCCGGCGGTCGTCATATCATCCGTAGATACCGCTTTCAGGGCGACCATCTGCGGCTCGTCGAACTGGTAAGGGATGCACCAGGTACTGGACGGGATGAAAATGTTTCCGCTGGATTCCTGTGTATACATATTGTAATCGGAGATACTGTTGATCACCGGTTCAAACGCAGAGGACTGCTCTACAACGCCGATTACCGTAAAAGGCTCGCCCTTGATCTCAATGCACGTATCCACAGGATTTCCTCCTGCCGTGTACAGAGAGGAATAGGCTGTCTTGTCTATGATGACCACCTTGCGGTATTTTTCATAGTCCTCTGCCGTGAAATTCCTTCCCCACTGCATCCTGTAGCCGTAGACGTCAAAATAATGGCTGTCCACCCCGTAGATCTTGCCGTTGTAGGACGTGTTCTCATAGAAAATGTTTTCCGCGTAATCCCTGACAGTATACAGGGAAGCGATTTCCACCTCCGGAATGGCGGTAATCGACTCCAGCGTCGCGTCGTCGACCACCGGAACACCCGAAGGAATGGAGTTCCAGGAAAAATCATAGGTATCGTCGCCCTGGTTAAGCTGCACTTTGACGGCATTGCTTCCCGCGCCGATCAGATTTTCCTTTATCTGTTCATTCGTGCCTTTGATCGTGGAAACGATGGAGATGATGGCCGCGATGCCGATAATGATGCCCAGCATCGTAAGGATGGAACGCATCTTATGTCCCCATATTCCCTGAAAGGCAAGCGATATGTTCTCAAACATTGCCGTTCTCCTTAATACTCGCCTTCCCAGAGCGCATCTGTCGAAGCTTCCTTCGTGGGACAGCCTTCCTTCACATCTTTTCCATAAGGGAATGCCACCCAGTCATCCAGCGTCAGGCCGCTCATGACCTCTGTGTAGGATCCCCAGATGATCTTTCCTGTCTTGACCGTCTGCTGCTTCAGCTGTCCATTCTTATCTCTGACATAGACATAGGTCTTTCCGTTTTCGGTCCTCAGCATGGAGTTCATAAGATAGAAGCTGTCGGAATCCTCTTCATAAGTATCATCGTAGGTCAGCTGGACAAACTCTCCGTTCTGGAACGTCGCGTCATCCTTTACGAACACCTTGAAGGGGTAATAGGAAACATTCGAATTCCCGGAACCGTCATAATACTGACCGCTGACCGGATAGGTGGAGATCTCGGTTACTTCTCCGACACTCGTTGCGCCTGTCTCATAAGACATGACGTTGATCGGCTGACCGACCTTCACAGTATCCAGATCCAGTTCGCCGACTGTGGAGCTGATATAATATCCGCCGCCTCCGCCGACGATCTCGATCACCGCCTGGTTATCGATCTGGGACTGTTCTGGATCGCGGAGCGTCCTGACCGTACCGTCGATCTCGCTCGTCACTTCGCCGTTGTTCAGCTCCATCTCTTTCTGGCGCACTTCCAGCTGGGCCATACGGATATCCAGATCCAGGTCTCTCATGCTGGATTCGAGGGTATTCCTCATTTCAGCGATCTCGTTGGCAGTATAGGTTACGGAATCGCCGCCATCATCAGGGTCATCCGGGAAATCTGGATCATCGCCCGAATCGTCTTTCTTCTTTTTCTTCTTCTTGGAGGATTTTGTTTCTTCTTCTGTTCCCGTTTCGGTTTCCGTCTCAGTCTCAGTCTCTGATTCGGTTACAGATTCGCTCTCACTCTCTCCGCTGCTTTCTGTAGGCTTAGGTGCTTCCGTGGTTGTTTCTTCAGCTGTCGTTATTTCTTCAGCTGTCGTCGTTTCTTCAGCCGTGGTCGTTTCTTCAGCCGTCGTTTCGTACCTGGTCGCATTCTTCTTTACAAAATCATAAGCAATATACGGCTTGGAGAAAGAGCTCTTTACCATATCAGAGGCGTACTCTTCTTTGTAATCCGCGGCAGGATTATTTTTTTCGTCCTCTTTGGTTTCATCGATCGGTTTAAATGTCCCGTTGTTGGTAACAAACTTCCTTACGTGAATGGTCCATTCGGTTACCACATCCTCCTGTTTCTTATCCATTACCTGGAAGGTCACATAGGCATCATTTCTGCTGTCACTGACATACTCCAGAAATGCCTGGCTCAGCGTGCATTTTGAATTCCATTCATAAATAAACGGCTTCTGCTCGCTTCCTTCACCTTCTTTTAATTCAGGCCAGCCTCTTACGATCTCTTCTACCGCTATGAGCTTTTCCAGATTCTGTACAAGCGTCTTCTGGTGATCTGTGAGTGCATTATAGGCTTTTCTGGCGGCCTCAACCTTCTCCCGCTCATCCTCAGTGATCTCTTCCTCGTTGATCTCCTCCGGCTCCGGAAGATTTTCGATCAGTGTGTCGACATCCGCCGCCGCATCCAAATCTGTTTTTGCTCGTTCAAGCTTATTGTCATTGTAATTTGCAACTGCATCCTTTTGTTCTTCAGTTTTTAAGTTGTTATAGGCGTCCCAAGCTTTATCAAACTTCTCTTTTTCCTCATAAACAATCGGATCGCTAAAATCATCGATTAGTCTGATGACCAGATCTGTTTCTGCCTTTAAAAGCTTTTGCAAAATATCATCAGGAACAAGCGTATTATCTTTGAGAGCATCATATGCTTCTCTGGCTTCCTTGACAGCATCTTCGTTTTCTAATGTAATATCCCCAGGCAGTTCTTCGATCATTTTGATAACCAGATCTGCTTCTGCCTTTAAAAGCTTATCATAATTTGTTACAAGTGCCTGCTGCGCCTCTGATAAACTGTCATAAGCTTCTCTTGCTCCATTGACTAATTCTTCATCAGTTAACGCAATATCATCCGGCAGATTCGCAATCTGATTAATAACTGCATCCGCGGCTTCCTGATCAGGATCATTGTTCTGGTCGGGATCATTGTTCTGATCGGGATCATTGTTCTGGTCGGGATCATTGTTCTGGTCGGGATCATTGTTCTGGTCGGGATCATTGTTCTGGTCGGGATCATTGTTCTGATCAGGATCATTGTTCTGATCGAGATTATTGTTCTGGTCGGGATCAGGATTCTGGTCCTGGATCGCCTCCAGTGCTTTCTTCACCTGCTTCAGTTTTTTCTCATTGGTAACGAGCGCCTGCTGTTCTTCCGTAAGACTGTCATAGGCTTCCTCTGCTTCTAAAATTGCCTCTTCATCAGAAGCTTCAATATCCTCCGGAAGATTATCGATCTTTACGATCACCTCATCCGCAGCAGCCTGATCTTCTGCAGCCTGTTCTGCTGCCTCGAGATCCTCCTCTGCCTGTTCGAGCTGATCAAAGTTTGTCACAAGTTTCTTCTGTTTTTTCGAAAGCGCTTCATACGCTTCCCTGGCACTCTCCACAGCATCTTTAAAATCGGAATCGTCTGCATCCGGCAGATCCTCGATCATACTGCTGACTGCGTCTGCCGCTTCCTGATCAGGATCCGCTTCCGGCTCATCCGGCTCATTTTCGTCTTCTGCGGAATCATTTTCGTCCCCGGAATTATCTCCTTCGCCTTCCTCATTGCCGGAATCCGATCCGCCCGCGCTCAATACCATCACACCCGCATTCGGCCGTGCCTTCAGTTCATCATCATCCTCTTCGTCATCGCTGTCTTCGATATCATCGTCTCCGTCGGATTCATATCCATCACCGACATCCACCTGATCTTTCTCCGCCACGGGAACGCCCGGACGGTACCGCTTCACCTTATCCAGATCAGACTGATACTTCTTCATCTCTTCCTGGAGCTTCTGCAGGTCCAGCTTTGCACGGTCTACTTCGACCTTCGAAAGGGTGGTATCATAGGTCAGGAGCACATCGCCCTTCTTCACCTGCTGGCCTTCGGCAACCTTTACTTCCTCCACTTTCTGAGAAGTGGAAAGATAGACTGCCTGCACGCGGTCACTCTTTACAGTACCGTAAGTCTCCGCTTCATCCTCCCAGTAATCTTCTTCCGCCAGTTCGGAAACAGGATAAACATCGATCGCAGGCTTCTTGGAATCCCTGTATTTCATGGACGCAAAGACACCGCCGCCCACCAGAGCAGCGATCACGGCCAATATGATCACCCTTTTAAAGAACTTCTTCATTCGGTCTGCGCCTCCTCAAAATGACCCTGTGCAGGATCTGTCAGTATGCCGTCTCTGATCAGATACAGTTTCTTTGCATAAGCAGCGATCTCCCGCTCATGTGTGATCATGATAATGGTCACGCCTTCATCGTTGAGCTGCTTGAATATCTCCATGACCTGAATACCCGATTTTGTATCCAGCGCACCGGTAGGCTCGTCCGCCAGCAGGATCTTCGGATTGCCCACGATCGCCCTTGCGATCGCTACCCTCTGGCACTGTCCGCCGGAGAGCTGGTTCGACCGGAAATCCATTCTGTCTGCAAGCCCGACTTTGGCAAGTGCTGCTTCCGCGCGTCTGCGCCGCTCTCTTTTGGAGACGCCGGCATACAGCAGCGGGAGCGCGACATTGTCTCTGGCAGTAAGCTTCGGCAGCAGATTGAATGTCTGGAAAACGAAGCCGATATACCGGTTCCTGATGGCAGCCATCTGATTGTCGTTCTTTTTCGATATATCCTGCCCGTCCAGTTCGTAAAGGCCGGATGTCGGCACATCCAGACAGCCGATCAGGTTCATGAGTGTGGTCTTTCCGGAGCCGGAAGGGCCCATGATGGCGATATAGTCGCCTTCTTCCACCTGCAGATTGATATCCTTCAGGACATTCACAGTCAGTTTTCCCTGCAGGTAGTCCTTGTATATATTTTTCAGTTCAAGAATCATCCCCAAAGAATTCCTCCTGCTGCTTATCCTTCCTCGTCGTCTTCCTGCATGCCGTCGTCAAAACCTTCGTCGTCAAGACCTTCGTCGTCGAAATCTTCCTCTTCCGCTTCGTCATCTACAATCTCATCATCGACAGCCTCTTCTTCGAGCTCCTCTTCAGATTCATCATCGATGAAGGCTTCTTCTCCCTCTTCAAGGTCGGCTTCGTCGTCAAAATCTTCCTCGAAGTCATCCTCTTCGCTTTCGTCCTCTTCAAAATACTCCTCGTCATATCTGGTGACCGGAGCGCCTTCCTTGAGATCATCGGAGAGCACGGCAACATAATCCGTGCCGGCAAGTCCTTCCAGGATCTGATATTCATCGAGATCTTCATCATACTCGCCAAGCTTTACGGATCTCTTCTCAAGTTTATCCTTATCGTTTGCCGCCCAGACCACGCTGTTCTCCGCATCTACAAATTCGGTCGAAAGCCAGATGCCTTCCTTCTTCTCCAGCTGTCCCTCGTCCAGTTCGATAAAGACATGCTGCCCCATCATGAGCCCGTCGGAGTTCTCCAGATTGACATAGAAAGGATATTTGGTGGTAGTGCTCATTTCATTGTTTTCTTCGTCGTAGGAATACTCATCCCCGCTGCTGCTCTTATCGGGATTGTCCGTGTCGATCTTGCCCATTGTCCCGATCCAGGTCTGCGCCTTGTCCACACGGGATCGGATGATAACAGTAGAACCTTCCATCCCTGCCATGGACATGCCGGACATTTCATTGATCACGCCCTTGACACGGTAATTCCCGATCTCCATCAGGACGATATAGGCGTTTGAAGAAGAGCCGCCGTCATACTCATCACTGTCGTCGGAGCTGTCATCATTGATGCGCTGCACCAGACCGTCGATCGGTGCGGTCACCTCCGCATTCTCGATCGTCTTCTCCAGCTGCTGCTGTTCCAGCGTTTTCGCCTGCAGATTATATTCGTTTTCCTTGTTGTCCGCTTCCAGTTCCTGGATCTCGATGCTGTAGGAGAGCTGCTCATCCTGCTTGGCTTTGCCTTTCTCCTTGTTCAGCTGTTCGATCTGCTTCTTTGTGGATTCGATCGTATTCGTAAGCTTTTCCAGTTCCAGCTTGCCTTTATCGATCGCGAGCTGCATCTCTTCCGTATCATAGGTAAACAGAACATCGCCCTTCTTGACGGTGTCTCCCACCTTTACTTTCAGTTCCTTGATCTTGCGGTCTTCCTGTTTGTTGACTTCCTTGGTCGCCTGAGCCACCACAACGCCTGAAAAGCGGTCCTGGATGCCCATATCCAGGCCGGCAAGCATGGAAACGGACTGCACCGCAACGGTATCCTCATTCTTTGCCGCCTCTTCGCCCCCGAGCAGAGAGCAGCCCGTAAGGGCAAGCGACGCGGACATGAGCAATGTCATAAGGGGGATCAATACCTTCTTCATCATCAGATTCCTTCCGATACTACTGGTTTTCTATAAGACTGATCCTGTCTTTATGATAGCATACAAGTTTTATGCCGACAGGAATATTTCCTTAATGTTTCTTTAAGTCTGCAGCACTACAGGCCTGCACTGCCGTACAGATACACTCTCTGTTCCTCCGTCAGTGTATCAATACGTTTCCCGAGAGACGCCAGTTTTGTCTCTGCAACTGCTTTATCGATCTCCGGCGGCACAGGTATTACCATCTGCCCGATCTTTCCGGCGTTCTTCGCAAGATATTCTGCAGAAAGCGCCTGGATCGCAAAGCTCATATCCATGATCTCCGCGGGATGTCCGTCTCCGCAGGCCAGATTGACGAGCCTGCCTTCGCCCAGAACAAAGAGCCATCTGCCGTCTTCCTGCATATATCCCATGATATTGTTCCTGGCCGGTTCCGCTTTGACCGCGTGCTCTCTCAGCCATGCAACATCCACTTCCACATCAAAATGTCCGGCATTCGTAAGGATCGCACCGTCCTTCATGTTGGCAAAGGCTTCCGGTCCGATGACATCCCTGCAGCCGGTAACCGTTACGAAGAAATCCCCGTAAGCGGCGGCTTCCTTCATCGGCATGACGTCAAAGCCGTCCATGACTGCCTCAATTGCTCTGATCGGATCCACTTCGGTGACGATGACCTGCGCGCCAAGGCCTTTCGCACGCATAGCTGTTCCTTTGCCGCACCATCCGTAACCGGCAACGACAACCGTCTTTCCGGCCACGATCAGGTTCGTTGTGCGGTTTATGCCGTCCCAGACAGACTGTCCCGTACCATAGCGGTTGTCGAACAGATGCTTGCAGTCCGCGTCGTTCACCGTGATCATCGGGAATTTCAGTTCTCCCGCCGCATCCATGGCTTTCAGACGCAGAATTCCGGTCGTGGTCTCTTCGCAGCCGCCGATAATACCGGGCAAAAGTTCCGGGTGATCATAATGCAGCGCATACACAAGATCTCCGCCGTCATCGATGATGATGTTCGGCCCAGCCAGGAGGACTTTCTCCACATGGCTGTTGTACTCTTCCGCGGATACGCCGTATTTTGCGAAAACGGTGATACCGTCTTCTGCAAGTGCCGCCGCAACATCATCCTGTGTGGAGAGGGGGTTGGAACCTGTCACGAACATTTCCGCTCCGCCTGCTGCGAGCACTTCGCACAGATACGCCGTCTTCGCTTCCAGATGGATGGAGAGGGCGATCTTAAGGCCGCGGAAAGGTCTATCTTCCCTGAATCTTTTTTCAAGCGCGGAAAGGATGGGCATGTTCCTTTTTACCCACGAAAGCTTCCTGTGTCCTGATGCTGCAAGATTTATATCTGTAATTTCCGATTTCATACTGGTCCTTTCAAAAAGAATATACGCAAAAACGGAGGCCGGTATTTTCAGGCCTTCTGATCCACGTATCATAATAACAATCAATCCATCCGTTTTCAAGTGCCGCTTGTCTGTTCACAGTATTTTCAGAATTATTCCGATACCCTTCTGTATATGTAAAACGCCCTCAAATAACGTTATTCAATAGTTTCTCTATATTTGTTATTTAAATATAGGTAATCATATCTTATATGTTATTCTATACAAAAAGCTATTGAACATTTATGATTTTTATATTATAATGCTTAGTAACTGTCGAAGATACGTCGGCAGGACAGTTTATTTATATACTGTTTATGTATTTTTTATATTTTCATCAAAGGAGAAGGAACCATGACATTAAAACAGCTGGAGTATTTTTTGGCGATTGCAGAGGCAGGTCACATCACTGCCGCCGCCAAGAACCTGAACATTTCTCAGCCTCCTCTTTCCCTGCAGCTGAAAGCTCTTGAAGATGAGCTCGGGGTTCAGCTGTTCGAAAGAGACAAACGCAACCTTACCATCACGCATGAAGGCCTGATCTTAAAGGACCGCGCACTTGAGATCCTTGACATGGTCAACAATACTGTCCGCGAGCTTCAGAATATGGGGACTGATTCTTCCGGCAGTATCCGCATCGGCACCATTGCATCCGCCTGCACCCATGTACTTCCGGAGCATTTTATGGCTTTCCGGAAGAAATATCCGAATGTGGACTTCCACATTTTCGAAGGCAACTCGACTGCGATCATCGATATGCTTACCAACAATCAGGTCGATCTCGGGATCATCAGGGAGCCTTTCAACACCGGCGTCTTCAACAGCGTGCCGTTAAAAGACAAGGATCTCAATGACGACGCTTCGGATTCCTTTGTTGCCGTCGGTCTTCCCTCTTTCTTCGAAAATTCCGGGAAGAACGACCTGCAGCTTGCGGACTTGAAGGGCAAGCCCCTGATCATCCACCGCCGTTTCAATGATATCATCGTCAACAGCTGCCGCCAGAAGGGCTTTTCCCCTGACATCATCTGCCAGACCGGCGAACTTGCTTCCTCGCTCAGCTGGGCGGAAGCCGGCATCGGGATCGCCATCGTCGCGAACAATGCCACTGTTCAGGCCAGGGCAGACCGTCTGGTCATCCGGAAGATCACCAATCCCACGATTGCCTCCCAGGCATATCTGGTGTGGGACAAGAACCAGAACATTTCCCATCTGGCAAAACAGTTCATTGAGCTGTTTGCATAAGTCTTCATCAGACATAAAAACTGCTGCGGAACATCTTCCGCAGCAGTTTTTGTTATTCTGCCGGATGTACAGCCTGTGATCTCCTCTCGCGGTTCATCCTGCGGTATTCATTCAGGACCAGATCGTCCAGTTTCTTCCGCGAGGCGCGCGTCGTCGGATGCACTACATCCCTGAACCGGCCGTCATTCCCAAGCCTGCTCGGCATGGCAACGAACAGTCCGTTCCTTCCTTCGATCACCTTCACATCATGGATCACCAGTCCGTCGTCCAGCATAAGCTCTGCCGTCGCCAGGACCCTGCCTGCAGGGTCTTTTGACGGAGATATCGTCACATTTGTTATCATTGATCCCTCCAGATAAGCCTCCGGAGGATCCGGGAACCGCAGCTTATGTCCGGTCCCCGTTTACCGGGTCCGCATTGCAGGCGGCGTTATTCCGTAATGATAAGCGGTTTCTCAGGGGTTCCTTTATGCACCGCGCCTGTCGGGATCGTAACACCCGCTTCCACGATGCAGTATTCAAGAATGGCGCCGTCTGAAATATAGCTGTCCTTAAAGACAAGCGAATTCTTTATCACGGCTCCGTTTCCGACGAAGACCTTCCTGAACAGGATGGAATCCGAGACCTGGCCGTTCATGATAACGCCGTTGGCGATCAGGCTTCCCTTTACGTCTGCTCCGGTATTGTATTTTGCGGGAGCATAGTCATCCACCTTCGTCTGGATCGAAGGATATTCATGGAAGAAATGTTTTCTTACATCATCCTTCAGGAAATCCATATTCGCGTCGTAGTAAGCCTTCACCGTTGAAATGTTGGTCCAGTAGGAATCCAGCCGGTAGGCCATGATATTCATAACATTTTTCTGACGCATGATGACGTCGCGGACGAGATCTGTCCACTCCATCTCACGGCACTGCTCCATCAGAGAAATAAGCAGTCTGCGTCTGATCACATAGATGCCCGTGGAAACGGTTCTGAACGGAGAAGCCACCGGCTTCTCTTCCCACTCCATGATCCTTCCCTTTTCATCCGTCTGCAGCACGCCGAATCGGCTGACGTCCGCGCCTTCGGGGAAGTCCTTGCAGACGACAGTGATATCCGCATCGTTGTCGGAATGGAAATCTATAACATCATTATAATCCAGTTTATAGATGCCGTCTCCGGGAGCGATGACCACATAGGGTTCATGTCTCTTGTAAAGGAAATTAAGATTCTGGGAAATGGCATCCGCCGTTCCGCGGTACCAGTCATTGTTTTCGGGTGTGATGGTAGGGTTCAGGAGATAAAGGCCTCCCTGTTTTCTTCCGAAATCCCACCATTTTGAGGAGCTTAAATGCTCGTCCAGCGACCGGGAGCTGTACTGCGTGATGACAGCTACCGTTCCGATGCCGGAATTGCTCATATTGCTGAGCGTAAAGTCAACGGCCCTGAAGCTTCCCGCCATGGGCATGGCCGCAATCGCGCGTCTGCTGGAGAGCTCGCGCATACGTCTGTTGTTTCCTCCCGCAAGGATCATACCCAATGCCTTCATGCTTTCTCACCTGCCTTTACGATAAATCCGCCGTCCTCAAGACGTCCGTCCGGATAGTCCGACGCTTCTGTAGTGCCTACGATCGCCGTATTCAGTCCTACGCTCACGCCCGCGGGGATCACGGCATCTGCCGCTACGGTCACAAGCTCGGCGCAGTACACTCTCTTGTCAAGCTTGCTGTCCGCATACTTGCCTTCGCCAAGCACGGAGCCGTCACCGATCGTCACATTCTCAGCGATAATGGCTTTTCTGATCTTCACATTCTTTCCGATCTGGGCGCCGGCCATCACGATACTGTCCTCGATCACACTGCCTTCTCCCACGATCACATTCGATCCGAGCACGGAATGCTTCACAGTCCCGTAGATCTCAGAGCCGCCGCCGATGATGCACTTCTCCACATTGGATCCGGGTGCCATATATTCGGGCAGCATGCTGTCTGTCTCGGTGTAGATTTTCCAGTACTCTTCATACAGGTTGAAATCCGGAACGAGCTCCACCAGTTCCATATTGGCTTCCCAATAGGAGGAGAGCGTTCCTACATCTTTCCAGTACCCTGTGAACTCATAGGTATACAGCTTCTTCTGCTGATCGAAGCAGTAGGGGATGATATGCTTTCCGAAATCACACTCGGGAACATCCTTCAGCGTGATCAGCGCTTCCTTCAGCACCGGCCAGTCGAAGATGTAGATGCCCATGGAGGCGAGGTTGGACTTCGGCTCCTTCGGCTTCTCCTGGAAGGCTGTGATCCTGCGGTTCTCATCGGTCACGACGATGCCGAATCTGCTGGCTTCCTCCCACGGTACCGGCATGGAGGCGATGGAAACATCCGCGCCTTTTTTCTTGTGCTCGGAGAGCATCTCTTCATAATCCATCTTGTAAATGTGGTCACCGGAAAGGATGAGCACATAATCCGGATTATACCTCTCCATGAACTCCAGGTTCTGATAGATGGCGTTCGCCGTACCGGTATACCATTCGGTATCGCCGGTCTTCTCATACGGCGGCAGTACACTTACGCCGCCCACACGTCTGTCAAGATCCCACGGGATACCGATGCCGATATGCTTGTTCAGCTGAAGCGGTCTGTACTGGGTCAGAACGCCTACTGTATCCACGCCGGAATTAACACAGTTGCTCAAGGGAAAGTCAATGATCCTGTATTTCCCTCCGAAAGACACAGCAGGCTTTGCCACTTCACTGGTAAGCACGCCCAGTCTGCTGCCCTGTCCGCCAGCAAGAAGCATGGCGATCATTTTCTTCTTAATCACGCAATCACCCCTCTTTTTCCTTAACAGCTTTATGCTGTGACTGTTTTGATTATAGCATAACATTCTTCCAAAGGGAAGAAAAATCTGACAGTCTATTGAAGATTATGCCAAATTAACGTATAATCTTAAAAACCCGTGATTATTAAAGGATTTAAAGGAGGCGGACTTGAAGTTCATACATACCGCAGACATCCATCTCGGCGCTTCTCCTGACAGAGACCTTCCGTGGGGAGAAGCACGCAGACTCGCCGTTTATAAGACCTTTGAAGGCATCCTGAACACTGCTCGGGAAGAAAAGACCGACCTTCTTCTGATCGCCGGAGACCTGTTTCACAGACCGCCCGTCCTGCGTGAGGTAAGAGAACTCGCCGCGCTGTTTTCCCGGATTCCAGACACACAGGTCGTCCTGACCGCGGGGAATCACGACCATCTTTATCCCGGATGCGCAATGCTCTCTCTCCCGCTCGGGGAAAATGTACATCTGCTTGATTCGCAGGCACTCTCCAGCGTCACTTTTCCGTCACTGAAGACCGTCGTGCATGGCTTCAGCTATCATCAGCCCGGGCATCCGGCGCCGTTCCCGGCATCCGTGACCGCGCCCAAAGACGGAATGCACCATATCCTGATGCTCCACGGCGGGGACGAACAGCATCTTCCGCTTTCCTTCG
Organism: Lachnospiraceae bacterium; assembly: GCA_017431345.1. Lineage (GTDB taxonomy): Bacteria > Bacillota > Clostridia > Lachnospirales > Lachnospiraceae > UBA3305. The sequence continues at coordinate 62,057 of JAFRLH010000006.1, forward strand.
ACGCCCTGGCCTCTTCCGGTTTTGATTATATTGCGCTCGGGCATATCCATCAGCCGAGGCTCTTCGAGCGCTGCCCGATGGCGTACTGCGGCTCTCCCGAACCGATGGACCGCACCGATACCGGCAGACGCGGTTATATAAAGGGAAGCATAGATGACTCCGGCGTCGATTTCCGCTTCATCCCTTCCGCTTCCGGCGAATACCGCCAGGTCACGATCACCGTAAATCCTGCCAGCACATCAGCGCAGATCACCGATCTACTCCGTGAAAAACTGGACCACAGCGAAAAATATTTCTATCGCATTATTCTGGCCGGCGAGCGCGGACCGGACATCCGCTTCGATCCGGAGATCATCTCCATGGCCGGACAGATCTCTGACATCACCGACAGGACCGTACCTTCTTTTGATATCGACCGGCTCCTGGAGGAACATTCCCACGATCTGATCTCTCATTACATAAGGAAACTTTCAGGCGGGACGGAGACCGAAAAAAAGGCGCTTTTTTATGGTCTTGCCGCGCTGCTCGATCCCGAAGGATAAACGAGGTGATCCGATGAAGATAAACCGAATCCATATAAACAGCTTCGGGAAACTGCGGAACCGTACGTTTTCCTTTTCCGACGGCATCCACGTGATCCAGGGGCCGAACGAGAGCGGGAAATCCACTCTCCATGCGTTCCTGGAGGCGATGTACTTCGGTATGGAACGCGGACGCGGACGGGCCGCAAGAAGCGACAATTATACCAGATATTACCCGGAAGAAGGCGGCAGCACCTACGGCGGCGTCATGGAATTTACACAGGACGAGACCATGCATTCCGTTTACCGGAATTTCACCCGTGATCCTTCCGGTCTTACGCTGATGGATGAAACACACGGGAAACAGCTTTCTCCGGATCCCGAGGAATACCGGCAGATCCTGGGCGGGCTTACCCTGCCGCTCTACCGCAATACGGTCTCCTTAAAACAGCTGCAGGCAAAGACATCCGATGAGCTTCCCGGGCTCCTGAAGAACCATATCGTCAACCTGAAGCAGGCCGGTTCGGCTTCCCTTGATCTGAAAAAATCAAAGGAACGCCTGCTCCGCGAGAAAAAATCCCTGCTCCAGTCCATGCACGCCGGCGCCGAAAAGGAAGCCTCTCTTCTGGAGCTTCAGATCAGGGATGCGGAATCCGCCATCTCCGCGCTTCCCGATCCGGCAGAGCTCACGCTGAAAAAAGAGGAAGCCGGCCGCATAAATGCAGATCTGGCGCGCGATACTGCGGCGCGAAAGGACCTGCTGTCTGATATTCATCAATATGAAAAGGAAATGCAGGACAGCACGGAAGAATCGGCGAAATATGCTTCCGGCGCACGGATGCTGGCCGGAGGCGGCATTCTCCTGATCCTTGCCGCTGTGCTGATGATATTCGCTTCCCTGAAGATCCCTGCCGCGCTCTGCGCCGCTGCCGGCGTACTGTTCACCGCAGCCGCCGTACTGTATGGCGGCAGAGCAAAGTCGCTTCGCTCCGACGGGGGGCCAGAGGCTGCGCTTTCCGCACTGCGGGCAGAGGAGGAATCCCTGACCACCGGCCTGCTGAAAAAACAACAGGCACTGAAAAACCTGGAACATGAGATCGGCGATCTGAACCGGGGCCTCTACAAGCGGGAGGAATGCGAAGAAAGAAAAAGACAGGCCGAAGAAAAGCTTGAAGGCCTTGCTCCGGCGATAGAACGGAATCAGGCTCTGCGGGAGGAATGCGATGCGATCGATCTCGCAGCCGCGACCATCGACGAGCTGTCCGGAAATGTGTTTGATTCCTTCGGAAGATATCTGACCGACACCGCGTCCGACCTGATCCGGCAGATCACCGGCGGCAGATATACAAAACTTCTGATGGATGAAAACATGGAACTCTCCCTGGAGCATGAACACCAGCCGGTCCCCATTTCATCCGTAAGCGTAAGCACCATTGATCAGGTGTATCTGGCGCTGCGCATCGCCTGCATAGAATTCTTCTGGCCGGAAGAATCGATGCCTCTGCTCCTCGATGAGAGCTTCGCCATGTATGACACGGAGCGCATCACCGAGACGCTGTCATGGCTCGCCGAATCCTATCCGGGACAGATCTTCCTCTTCACGGCACAGAGCCGGGAAGAAGAGATCCTGTCTTCCTGCAGAATAAAGCACCAGATAATCCATCTGTAAAATCAAACCTCAGTCTTCCTCCGCTGCTCCCGCCGTGACAGGTTCCGCGTCCGGAGCAGCGTAATATTTTCCGATGACATCCCATACCGAACTGCCGTCCATTCCCAGCTTCCAGAACGCGATGCCCTTCAGTTCGTTCGCCCGGATCAGTCTGATCCTGGCGTCCTGCGATTCGTTGTCTTCGAGCCAGATCTGATAAACCGTTTCGCCGTCTTTGGCAGAGGCGACATTCTGACCAAGCTCCTCCTGCCATGAGACTTCCATATTGTAATTCTTTACATACTGCGCCGCCCCGTCCATACCGAGCGCTTCCGATGTGAGCCCGTCCGGGCTGTCGATCCAGACTCTTGTATAAAAAGGCGCGCCGCAGATCAGCCTGTCCGCCTCCGTTTTGGCAAGCAGATCCCTGATCCCCTGCGCAACGAATTCCAGCGACGACGTCGAGCCGGGATCACTTCCCGGATAATGCTCGTCATAAGCCATCAGGACGATATAGTCGATGATCTTTGCCTGCTCATCAAGGTGATATCTTGCAATGCCGCCGCCGGAGGGCATTCCGCTGTCGACGGAGAGGATCAGGCCTCTTTTTCTGCATTCCACCGACAGTTCGCGGATAAACTGTATGTAGGCATCCCCCGTTTCTTCCTGCAGTCTCTCAATATCCACATTCAGGCCGTCCGCACCGACCGCTTCCAGCTCGGCAAACACCTTTTCCGTCAGTGTATTTCTGACTGAAGTCGGAACAAGGGATGCATTCAGGTCCACTTCATGGTTGACATTATCGAGCATCACCCATACCTGCATGCCGGCTTCATGCGCAGCGCTGACATAGGCAGCGTCTCCTCTGGTCTCTATTTCACCGGGTGTCTCCGTCATCGAAAGCCAGGTCGGGCAGATCACATTGACCGGCGTCTTCTTTGCCGCGAACGCAGCCAGTTCCTTGTTGCCTGTTGACCGGAAGACCTGATGCCAGATCATGCAGATGTCACCGGGGAAGTCTGTATGGGTGTATTCCGGTTCGGTATAAGGACCGTCCTCCGTCACTTCTTCCGTTCCCGAAAGGGCGGATTTCCGGATATAACCGATCAGACCGTCCGCGCTCTGCACTCTGTCCCAGTTCTCGAGTTCTTCCAGTATGACCACCTGATCTCCGGGAACGAGGTTCTCCATGACCGGGCTTCTTACTCCGCCTCTTACGCGCAGCGCTTCTTCCGCGCCAAGCGTTCCAACAAGTTCGCTCCCCCATACAGTGCGCAGCACGATCCTGGCCGGGCTGTCAAAATTCTCGGCGCTGATATTGGAGTACTGCTGCACATAGGTAAGGGAAATATAGACCTCTCCGTCTTCGATCAGGAAGACCGGAGCGCCGTCAAACGCTGTCTCCGTATCGGCAGAGACAACTTCTTCCGGGAGTGTATAGAGCAGCAATTCCTCTTCAGGATCCCAGTAGAATCCTGCATTCAGTTCTTTTCTGATAACATCATAGGGAAGATAGGCATGCCCCAGTGTCCACAGTGCCCTGTTCTCAGAGACTGTATGATTGGCTATAATGGCAGCAGTGCCTTCCTCGGAACCATATATGGCGTCGAGGTCCGCTTTTCTGTCAGTCGGAATCCTCCTGGTGATCCACTCTCCTGCCAGTCCCGCTGCGGCTACCACGACGATCAGGAACAGGATGATCAGTACGGGAGTTTTTCTTCTTTTTTTCTCTTTTCTTTTCATTTGGCAATACCTGCATTTCTGTAATGGGAATTCCTGTGCTTGATTCAGGAGTATACCACAGACCTGCGGGTATTACAAACCGCAGTATTACGGACCGCAGCGGCAGAGGAAACATTTTGGAAAACAGATGCCGTTCCCGCTCGTTCTCTGACGGCTGTTTCAGGACCGTCTGTTTTTATCCGTAATGACATGGTCCGATCCAATGAACACAACAGATGCCTTCTGAAGAGAATAATCCGGAAAGTACCTGCAGGCATGCCGCCGTATTCCCCTTCTCCTTTCTGAACTGAATGATCCACTCGTTCCGGCGGTCCCGTACTGACAGATCCTGTGCCATGTCCTGCGGCGCCAGTGAAAACCATCTGCCTGCATCCTTATGATAATCCTGCACAGACCGTCTGTCATGCAACGATTGGGTTCCTTTCTGTCCCTTTTGCAGTAAAAACGTGATAACCCGTTTAAATGCACTTTACATTCCCCGATCCTTTGGGTATAATCTAGAATCATTTAAAGGAGCCGGTCATGAAGATAGAAAGACTTAGTGAAAACCAGATACGCTGCACCCTGAGCCGCACCGACCTGAGGGAGCGCAGGATCTCGCTTTTCGAGCTCGCATACGGCGGAGAGAAAGCAAGGCATCTCTTCCGCGAAATGCTGGAGCGCGCAAATGACGAGGTCGGTTTTCACGTGGATGACCTGCCTCTTATGATCGAAGCGATCCCGTTATCCGGTGAGGGACTGAGTCTTGTGATCACCAAGATCGAGGACCCGGAGGAGCTGGACACACGGTTCGCCAGATTTGCGCCGATGATCGAAGAAGCATATGAGAATATCATTTCCTCTTCTTCCGGCCCTGAGAACGCAGGCTCCGCACAGGATATTCTTGATACCCTCGGCCGCATCCTGGATAAATCAGGCGGCGACGAACCCGGATCTGACGCTCCGGCACAGACTGATATCGCTCCCGTATACAGTTTTGATTCCATGGAAAACGTACTGAGAGCCGCGGAAATGCTGTCCGGCGTTTACAGAGGAGAGAATTCATTATACAAGAATACGCGCAGCGGCAGATATCTGCTGTCGGTGCACAGATCTGACCATACGCCCGAAGAATTCAACAGGATCTGCAATATCCTCACAGAATACGGGCAGCGCACGCGTTCCAATTCCGCGAGCGAGGAATATTTCCGCGAACATCTGAAAGTGCTCGCATCCGGTACAGCATTGCAGTCGATCATTTCAGGATAATCCATTTCAGAAAATATAAATTTCGGGAACAAAAAAACTCCGGCATCCGCCGGAGTTTTTTCAGAATCATTATTCTGCGGGAGCGATCGCTTCTGTAGGACATACGCCTGCGCATGTTCCGCAGTCGATGCAGACATCGGGGTTGATCTCGTAATGCTCTGCGCCTTCAGCAATAGCTTCTACGGGGCACTCTGCTGCACAGGTTCCGCAGCTTACGCATTCATCAGAAATTACATATGCCATTGTATTACCTCCTGAATTGATCTTCTGAGAAGATCTTTGTATTCTGGCGTCATTGTAATATAGAATTTTTGAAAATTCAATAGGTTAGTTCTGACTTTTTTGCAATAAGGAAGCGGATTCCTGTCACATTAGATCTGATTTCAGCTAATTTTACGGAACCACAATTCTCTTGCATTTCTCTGCGCAATACACTATACTGTCCATTGATCACATCATCTTAATGAAAGGAGAGCATCATGGCACAGCAGATCGATAAGGATATTCTGATCGGCGAACTGATCAATGTTGATATAAACATCGTTCCCATCCTCATGGGCGCAGGGATGCACTGCATCGGCTGCCCTTCCTCCCAGATGGAGTCTCTGGATGAGGCCTGCATGGTACATGGTATCGAGACCGAGACCATGGTAAATGCGATCAATGAATATCTTGCTGCGAAGGAGCAGTAAGAAAAACGGCAGGGCACGTTCCCTGTCTCTCCGAATACTGATATAAAAGAAGGCAGGAACCCCTGCCTTCTTTTATTTTTCTTCCGTCCTGTTCAGATTTCCGAATTTCGTAAGCTCGGACATCCATGCCAGATCCGTGGTCCCGATCGGGCCGTTCCTCTGTTTGGCGATGATCACTTCGCAGATATTCTTTTTGGGACTGTCATGGTTGTAGTAGTCGTCCCTGTACAGGAACATGACCACATCCGCATCCTGCTCGATCGCACCCGATTCTCTCAGATCGGAAAGCATGGGATGCTTGTCATTCCTTGATTCCACCGCACGCGAGAGCTGTGACAGCGCGATGACCGGGCAGTTCAGTTCCCTGGCAAGCGCCTTTAAGGATCTGGAGATCTCGGAGATCTCCTGCTGCCTGTTGTCGTTCCCGCGTCTCCCCGAGCCGGACATAAGCTGCAGATAATCGATAATGATCAGCTGCAGTCCGAATTCCAGCTTGTATTTCCGGCACTTCGTACGCAGCTCAGACACCGAAATGCCGGGGGTATCGTCCAGGATCAACTTTGAATTACTGAACATCTCCGTCGCCTCGATGATCCGGTCCCAGTCCGCATCGCCCAGATTGCCGACGCGGATGTTCTCGGAGCTGACCCTCGTTTCCATGGCGTACAGACGGTTCATGAGCTGTTCCTTAGACATCTCAAGACTGAAGATCGCCGTACAGTATCCCTTTTTAAAGCAGGCGTACTGTGCAATATTCAGGGCGAACGCTGTTTTTCCCATGGACGGTCTCGCGGCAAGCAGGATCAGATCCGATGGCTGCAGTCCGGCCAGCTTTCTGTCCAGATCCGTGAAGCCGGTCGGCACACCGGTGATCAGGCTTTTGGTCCTGGCCGCCTTGTGGATGCGCTCCAGCGTTGTGATCGCGACCTCCTGGATCGGCACATAATCCTGTTCCCGCCGCCGGTTGAGCACATCGAATACCTTCTTTTCGGTATCCGCAAGGATGTTCTCGGTCTTCTCCTTCCCGGCGTAGCACATGCCGGCGATCTCTTCTGATACATGGATCAGCCTTCTGAGGAGCGCTTTGTCATGAATGATCTCCGCGTAATATTTCCCGTTGGCCGAAAGCGGTACCGCCGCTGCCAGACTGCCCAGATATTCCATGTTCGCCGTTTCCGGAGGAACATCCTTTTCCTTCAGCCTGTCCTGGAGCGTCATAAAATCTACCGGGCGCCCGTCCTCATAGAGTTCGACCATGGAATCGAAAATAACCCCGTACTGTCTGATGTAGAATTCGCTGCCGTCAACGATATTCTCCACGACGGGGATCACTTCATTATCCAGGAGCATCGCTCCGATCAGGATTCCTTCCGCCTCCTCACTGTGAGGCTGTATACGTTTAATCTGATTTTCTTCCATCGTCCGATCTCACAACTCTTTTGTTTTATCCGGGAACGTCAGGTGCCCAGTCCGGGGAAAGGCGGCCGTTTTACTCTGCTGCTACGTCGACCTTGATCGCCGCCGTTACATCCTTGTGCAGCTTCACGGAAACGGGATGTACGCCAAGTGTCTTGATCGGATCGGGAAGCACGATCTTCTTTTTATCGACCGCGACGCCCAGCTGTTTTTCGATCTCCTGCGCAAGTTCCTTCGAAGCGATGGCGCCGAAAAGCTTCCCGCCCTCTCCGGCTTTGACCTTCATCTGAATCGTCTTTCCGGAGATCGACTCCGAAAGCGCTTTTGCCGCTGCCAGTTCTTCCGCCGCGACCTTCGCTTCATACGCTTTCTGCTGTTTCAGTTTCGCCAGATTGGCCGCATTGGCTTCGACCGCCATCTTTTTCGGAATCAGGAAATTCCTTGCATATCCGTCATTTGCCTTTACCACATCGCCGGCTTTTCCCAGCGTCTTTACATCCTGAAGCAATACTACCTGCATCTTATCCTCCTTTTACAGGGCGCCTTCCTGCGTCATCTGCAGGATGGTATCCTTCACCCGTTCTTTTGCTTCCTCTACCGTACAGTCTGTCAGCTGCGCACCGGCAATACTCAGATGTCCGCCGCCGCCCAGGCGTTCCATGATCAGCTGTACATTCACTTCATCGATCGATCTCGCGCTGATATATACCTTGCCGTTGTACGGCGTGAATACGAACGACGCCCTCACGCCGATAATATCCAGCATGTCATTCGCTGCCTGCGCACCTATGACTGTGGGGCTTTCCACACCATCCGGCCTGCAGACGCCGATCGCATAGTTATCCATGAACATCTCCGCATTGCTGACCGTGGCTGTTTTCACCCTGGTATCCTGCATGCGTTCACGGAAGAGCTTGCGCACCCTGGTAACGTCCGCGCCATGCCTTCTCAGGAACGCCGCCGCTTCGAATGTCCTGACGCCTGTCTTTGCGAGGAAATTATCCGTATCCATCACGATCCCGGCGTAGATCGTCTCGGCTTCCAGCGGTTTGATGCGCATGCTGTCGCTGAAATACTGCAGTACTTCCGCGACCATCTCGCTGGCAGAGGACGCATACGGTTCGATATAGGAAAGCGTGGATTTCTTGATCGTCTCGCTGTTCTGTCTGTGATGGTCGAGCACCACGATCGTTTCGGCTTTCTCCACCAGGGACGGGCATTCCGTATAGCTCTGGCGGTTCACATCCACCACGACCACCATCGTTCCCGGCGCCAGAAGGCTCTTCGCCTTCTCCGAATTGATAATGAGATCCTGCGGATAATCCGGGTTGTCCACGAAACGGTCTATGATCGGCCGCAGGGAAGACGTGATCTCATTCATGACAATATGCGCGCTCTTCTGCATATGGACAGCCGCGCGGTAGATGCCGATCGCGGCGCCGAAGCAGTCCATGTCGGGCATCTGATGGCCCATGATGAGCACCTGCTCCTTGCCTGTCATCAGTTCCCTGAGCGCCTGGGCTTTGACCCTGGCCTTCACTCTGGTGGCCCGGCCTTCTTCCCGCTCTTTTTTCCCGCCGTAAAAGATGGTCTTTTCCGGCATTCTCACGACAGCCTGGTCGCCGCCGCGGCCGAGTGCGAGATTCATGGCGTTCTGCGCCGTCTCATCATTTTTATCGAGCGTGCCCCTGCCTGTCGCCATGCTGATGCTCAGCGTAACGGCAGTCGTATTTCCGATGTTCAGTGTCTTTACGTCTTCCAGGATGGAGAAATGATCCTCCATCGCGGCGTCCAGTCCTTTTTTCTGCATGAAAACGGAGTATTTGTCTTTTTCCACTTTGCGGATCTGCGCGTCGAACTGCCCGAAATACCTGCTGAGCTTTCTCTCGATCAGCGCCGCCAGCAGGGACTGTCTGACCTGCTCCGTGCTGCCCATGACTTCTTCATAGTTGTCGATATATACCTGTCCGATCACGGCCCGCTGGGCTTCCAGTTCTGCCAGGGTATTCAGATGCAGGGTCTCATCGAACAGGAAGATCGAATACATGCCCGTTCTTTCCGAGATCAGCTGGATATCGAACTGATAGGCCCTGTCCCGCCATTTAATATGCTCCGTGCGTTTTATGCCGGCTTCCGGCAGTTTCTTGCAGAGCCCCGGACACATCTGTTCAATGGAAAAGGAATCCTCTTCTTCCGGCAGCAGGGCTTCGAACTCCCTGTTCACCCAGAGCACCTCGCCCTTGTTGCCGATAATGCAGTACGGCCGCGGCAGGGACATCAGTCTTTCATACTGATTCGTCACGAATTCCGTGCCGAATTCGATCAGTTCGCCTTCCACCTGCCTCCGCCAGGAAAGCATCCACCAGACGAGGAAAGCGCCATAGCAGCCGGTGATCACGCCGGCTATGAGTCCCGCATACGGATTGATCCATGTCATCAGCACGATCAGCACTATCATAAGGGGCAGCAGATACAGCGGCCAATGCAGCGACTGCCTCAGCTTTCCCTGGATCCTGTTGTCACTCATGATGCTCTCCTCCCGGAAGCGCAAGCTGTCCTCTGAATTCTATTCCGGGGCCGCCTTTCCCCCGCAGGTAATCTGCTGTTATGATCACTCTTCCGATATTGGGATCCTTCGGTATTTCATACATGATATCGAGCATGAACTCCTCGATGACAGCCCTGAGCGCTCTGGCGCCGGTATCCTGCTCCAGCGCCTTTTCCGCAATGACTTCCAGGGCGCCGTCTTCGAATACCAGATCGACTTCATCCATGGAAAGCAGCTTTTTGTACTGTTTCAGGATGGCGTTCTTCGGTTCCTGCAGGATGCGGATCAGGAATTCCTTATCCAGCGGCTTCAGGGTGACGACCACCGGCAGTCTCCCCAGGAATTCCGGGATCATGCCGAATTTTCGGAGATCTTCCGTCTTCACCTGGCTGAGGATCTCCTCTTCGCTCTCCAGCCCTTTCAGCCTCCCGCCGAAGCCCATCGAACTGTTCTTTGTCAGCCGTTCTCTGATCACGTCGGTCAGATCCGGAAATGCGCCGCCGCAGATGAACAGGATGTTGCCCGTATCCATCGTTGCCATCGGCACCATGCCGTTCTTGCTGCCGGCGCCTACCGGAACATCCACGCGGCTTCCTTCCAGCAGCTTTAAGAGCTCCTGCTGGACGGATTCCCCGCTCACATCCCTGGTGTTCGTATGCAGTTTCTTCGCGATCTTGTCTATTTCATCGATGAATACGATGCCTGTCTCGGCTTTGTCCACGTCATTGTCCGCCGCGGCAAGGAGCTTTGAAAGCACGCTTTCGATATCGTCTCCGATATAACCCGCTTCCGTAAGCGAGGTGGCGTCGGCAATGGCAAGCGGTACATTCAGGAGCTTTGCCAGCGTCTGCACAAGGTATGTCTTTCCGCTCCCCGTCGGTCCGATCAGCATCATATTGGATTTCCTGATCTCGATCCCGTCGGTATTATCCGCAAGGATTCTTTTATAGTGGTTGTAGACCGCAACGGAAATGGATTTCTTCGCCATTTCCTGCCCGACCACGTACTCATCCAGCATGGCTTTGATCTTATGCGGCGCAGGAACATCCTTCATGGTGAAATCCGGTTTTTTGTTTTCGGTGCGTTTCTTTACTTTCTGGCGCTCGGGGATCTGCATGCCGAACGGGCCCATCTGGGTCAGGTCGATCATCCTGACATTGATCCTGGGTCCCCCGTCCTTTTTCTTCTTTTTCTTTTCGGACGCATCTCCCGGTCCTTCGTCCCCGCCGTCCGGAACGCCTTCCACGGTCTGTTCTTCCGCATCTGCAGGCGCGGGCCGGCCGTCTTCAGCAGACAAAACGGTCTCTGTACCGGCAGCTTCCTCATCGCCGCCGTCTTCTTCCGTTTCCCCGTTTCCGTTCATTCCGCCGGGCATAAAACCGCTCAGCATGTCAAAAGGCAGCCCCTGTCCGGACAGGAACGGGGTGAGCATGGGCATGCTGTCGATCGCTTTCTGAATGCAGTCATTGCATACACAGATCCCTTCCGCCAGGCGGATCATTTTCCCTGCCTTGCTCTGCGGTCTGCGGCAGATATTGCAGACGTCTTCATATTCCTGATTATGATTGTTGTTGTCTTCGTTCATTGCGTCTCCGTTGACCGTTTTCCTATGGATCAAACACAAAATCTATCTATGTATCATATCAGAATTATGGCCTTCCTTCAATAGCGGAAATGCGGCCGCCTGCGCCGGCCGGATCCCTGCGGGACCGGAAAAGAGCCGGCATAAAGCCGGCTCCGTGCATACAGTTCTTATCTTTTTCTGTTGGAATACATGGCCAGGCCGGCTGTCAGCGCACCTGCCGCTGCAAGGATCATGATCCAGAACCGGAGGTTCGACGGATCCCCGGTCTTCGGGGTACTCTTTCCGCCGCTTCCGCCCGGGCTGTCATTCTCCTTTCCCTTTCCTTCCCGGCTCTCCCTTGTCTTCCCGGTCTCTGCGGCTGTGGTCTCCGTTTCCGCCGGCGTGCTCTCTTCGGGGGTCTCTGTCTCCGTTACAGTTTCTGTCTCTGTTTCCGTTTCCGTCTCCGTCTCTTTCTCCTCTTCCGGATACTTTACGGTCTGCTCTTCATCTTTCAGATCCGCATGGACTGCGACCGTACTGTTTTCCAGGATCAGCTCTTCGAATACAGTGACGGACGCCGTGACCAGTTCCGTTTCCTTAAAGGAGAATTCCAGCGCCGTTTCCCCGAAAGAGGCTTCCGGCACAAAAGTCACCGAAGCGCGGATCTCCTCGCCGTTCTCCCGTTTCATGCTCTCGCCGGTTTCCTGGTTCATCAGGACGCCGGAAAGTATATATTCCTTCCCGGGGATGAGATTGGAATACGTTACAGTATCAATGATTCTCATTTCTTCCTGGCGTACACCGGTATGGTTTCCCGACGCCGCATCCTTTGCCGTCGTCCTGATCTCCGGAATATATACCGACTGCTCTGTATCGCTCAGATCTTCATGGGATCCGAGTTTGTCCTCGCCGGAAAAGAGTTCTTCAAACACAACGATCGTGCTCCCCGAAAGCGCGGCGGCATCCAGGCCGAATTCCAGGGTCACGCTTCCGTCCGGGGCATCCGCCGTAAACTCCGTCTGCGCGGACACTTCCTTATCGCGGACCAGCAGCGGTTTTCCGTCTGCGGCATTCATCAGTTTTCCGCGGACTGTATAGGTCTCTCCGGGCGTCAGGTTCGTATAAAGCACAGTATCTGTCACGGCTGCATTTTCCGCGGCAAGCATATTTTCGGTACCGGACAGTTTATCCTTCGCCTGCGTCCTGATCTCCGGATAGGAGACCGACTGGTCTCTGTCGGTAAGATCCTCATGGACCGCCACTTCTATATCCCCACTGTACATTTTTTCAAAAGCCACAACGGTTTCTCCCTGCACCAGTTCGCCGGGGAAGGTAAACTGCAGTTCGCATGCGCCGGAAGAATTCTCCGGTGTAAAGGTCTTCTCTGCCGTGACCGGTGTTCCGTCCGCAAACGTCAGGGGCGTTCCGTCGGACTTCTTCATAAGTGTTCCCTTTACGGTATATTCTTTTCCCGGCGTCAGTCCGATATAGCTTACACTGTCTGTTACCGTAACAGTCTTTTCCGAAGCATTTCCTTCGTGACGTCCGGTAACGCCGTCCGCTGCTTCCGTATGCATGTCGGATACGGATACGGTCTGCTCGGGATCACCGAGATCCCTGTGTTCTGCGGTCAGCGTCCCTTCCGCGTTTTCATCTGTTATATGACGCAGTTCTTCAAACACTACATACCCCGCGTCCGTCCTGCCGGCAAGCGAAAATGCATATTTCATCTCCCTGCTGCCGTCTTCGGTCTCCGCAGTGAATTCCTCCCGCAGAGAGACCGGTGCTCCGTTTTCCGTCACGGGTTCTCCGCTGTCTTTGCTCATTAGCGTTCCCAGGATCGCATAGCGTTCTCCGGGCTGCAGATGATCATAGACCACCGTATCGACAATGACAGCATCTTCCCCCTTTGAAAGCGTATGCGTTCCGTTCATCCCGCAGACCGCAGTCGTTCTGATCTGCGGGAACCAGACGGTCTGTGATTTGTCGTTCAGATCGGCATGCACTGCGACCGGATGACCGTCGGTGCTTACGGTCTCAAAGGCGGTGATCTTCCTTCCTGTCAGCGTCAAATTCCTGAAGGTGAACGACAGAACGACCGACCCGTCCGGTTCCTGCGGTGTATGGACAGCCTGCGCAGTCACAGGTTCTCCCGCGTCATCCGTCAGCGGTTCACCGGTTTCCTGATCCATCAGTACGCCGTCGAAGCAGTATTCCCGTCCGGGGACCAGATTTTTATAAGTCACCTCATCCGAAATCTGCAGTTCTTCCCGGAAGAATGTCACCTGCTCCTTCGTTTCCGCTTCATATGCATGAGTCTCGATCGCAGGCACATGGACCGTCTGCGCCTCCTCTTCAGGATCTTCGTGAACGGCCAGCACGGTCCCGTCCTTTGAGAGCGATTCAAATACGACCAGGTCATGACCGGCATATCCGGATGCATCAAAGGAAAATGTTACAGGCACGGATCCGTCCGCTTCATTCGGAACAAAGGTCTTCTCTGCCGTCACTGTCTGTCCGTTCACCTTCACGGCTTCTCCGGACGCTTTGTCCATCAGCGTTCCGGAAAGTCTGTATTTTTCTCCCGCACAGAGATTGGCGAAGGAAACAGTGTCGTTGATCACTGCATTTTCCGATGCGCAAAGGATATTCAGACCGGTCTCCGGGTCGGCAGCCTGCGTTCCGATCCTGCAGAAATGGATGGTCTGGTCCTCATCTTCTTTGTCTTTATGTTCCGCAGCAGGCTTCCCGTTTTCGGGAACGTTCCCATTCTCATCCGCTTCATAGACTTCTTCAAAGAAGACCACATCTTTTCCTGCCAGTCCGGACGCATCAAACGTAACAGATGTTTTTATTGTGCCGAAGGAAGTATCTGCCTTAAAACGCTTTTCGGAGGAAACTGCATTTCCTTCTCCGTCTGTCACTTTCTCTCCGGTCTCTTTTTCAACAAGCGCTGTAACGAGCACATAGCGTTTTCCTTCCTCCAGCCTTGCGTATGTAACGGTATCCGTCAGCGTCACAGTACCGTCGGCTGCAGCATACGTGCTTCCGTTCCCGGCCTGGGCCTGTGTTCCGATCACCGGTCCGCCATCATTCTCGATCGAAGAAAGATCGACAATGACAGCGCCCTGATACACACGGTCGCTCTCGATCGTGAACACATCTTCCCACATCTTCAATCCTTCATTTGCACTGCACGGAAGTTCTTCGATGTGATAGGTATCATAGGGGAGCGCCCCCGCATTGTCGTCGACCGGCACACCGGTCCCGTCGGCTTTGATTCCGAACCAGAGCCCTGCGGAAGGATCTCCGTTTGTTTTATCTCCCGCATTCGTCTTTACGCTGTGCTTTACTTTTGCGGAACTGTAACGGCCGTTCTTATCTGTCATGACAATATGGCTCTCGCCTGTCGTCAGCGATGTGATCCGGAACGGAACATTCGCCATGCCCCGCTGTGATCCCGACCGGATCTTTCTGAGGGTGATATCATTTCGGATCACCTGCTCTTCTACTGCTTCCCTGCCGGTCAGATCGACCATCTGGCCGTCCTTCGTGATGGAAAACGTCCGCTTATAGGATAAAGAGGGGTATTCAACGGGAGACAGATATCCTTCCGGTGCAGCGATCTCGCGGATCTCATAGGTCCCGCAGGCCAGCGCATGATCCTCCGTCTGTGCGATCCCGTTCTTTCCTGTCACAACAGTGAGCACTCTGCTGCCGGGCTTTATTTCCTTCTCATATTTTCCGTCTCCGTCTGCATCCGTATAAACCGATGCTTTTGAACGGTTCACGATCTCAAACACTGCCCCGGCCAGCGACGCCCCGCCGAGCGGCGTATTTTTTCCGGTCTCCCGGTCAGTCTTTCCGATCTTTACGCCGCCCCGGAAAATATCATCTTTCCTTTCCAGCGCAATCGTCTTTCCCGCATCGGTTTTCTTTATTTCAAAAGGAAGATCCCCTGTTTTGAATCTTCCGTACGGAGCGGTGCGCTCACGCAGGATATAGCTGCCTTCCGTCAGCGCCCTGTCAGCCGTCTTTGCCGTACCGTCCGCGCCGATCGTAAGGCCGCTTACGACAACATCTCCTTTCTTATAGCTGAATCCGTCCTGATTATCGATATCCGCTGCTGCCAGAATGTCAAACACCGCCCCGGCAATGGGAGAATCGCCCTGCATGACCGGCTTTCCGGAATCCGCATCCAGCTTCAGGAGACTGACCGGTACGAAAAAGGCTGTGTTGGTCTCCGTATGCCGGTTCTTTCCGCCTGCTATCTTCAGATCCACCGTCCTGTACTCTGCCAGATAGCCGGCCGGGGAAAGGATCTCTGTCAGCTTGTAGCTGCCTTCCGGCAGATGCGTGATGCGGGCATATCCGTCTGCGCCGGTCGTAATGATCCCGGCAGCATCGATATCGCCCCGGATCCCGTTCGCGGAAGAAGGAATGACTGCTTCTCCGTTCTGTGTCAGTCTGAATTTTGCGCCGCGCAGCGGCTTCCCGGATCCTGCAGCCTCCTTTTTTAATTCCAGATCTCCGTAATTCGGATGATCATACGCCTCCAGGCTGATCTCGTCTGCTGTCTGACGGCTTCCTGCTGCTGCGATCTCCGTAGTCTTCGTCCCATCCGCATTTTCCTTTTCCAGAATCCGGACTGCGATTCCCGGACCGGGAGCAGTCTTGCCGCAGCATTTGAAATACATTCCCTCTGTCCTGTAATCTTTATTCCCGGCTGTTTCTGTTACCGCAAGCGTACCCAGCGGGATGACATACTGTCCGTTCACTGCATAAACGGCCGCACTGTCAATGCGGTGCGCCGCATCGAGCACGGCGGAATAATACAGCTTTCCTCCGGAATTGCCCGGCAGGGTCTGAATGGTCCAGCTGCCTGCCCGGGTACCTGCCTGCGCCTCCTGATAAGTTCCATAATCCGCTTTGTAATAGTCGAGCCGGAAGCGGATGCCTGACAGATCCATGCCTTCCGGCGGAGCGCCGTCTGCCGTGAGAATATCGTATTTTCCGATCCTGACCAGGACAAGATATAGCGGAACATCTTCCGTCTGCAGCGTATTGCTTCCTGCCGACAATTTCACAGGGTGGATCTCTTTCGAAAGCTGATAGCCTTTCCCCGCTTTGATCTCTTTTACATAAACGGTCTTCCCGATATATTCCGGGCTGAGCTCTGTCTCCGGACTGCTGCCGTCTGCCCCGCACGTCAGGACTGCGATCCTGTTCTTATCCCCGGACGCATCCGCTTCTTCTGCATAGACAGCATACTGTGTCCCCTCCAGCGAGTACATACTGTTGTTCCGGACTATTTCCGCGTAGGCTTCACTGTCCTCGGACACGGATTTGGAGATCACTAGCGCTGTGGTGTTTGTCCATTCCACCGTAAAGGACGCCTCCCGGTCTCCGGTAAAGCTTTCTACACAGATCACCGGCTGGTAGTGATCGCCGGACGGCGCCGAACCGGCGTCCAGCAGATAAGCCTGCAGATCCTTCGTATACTTTCCCTTCGCCTTGACTGTCCAGGTCTTCTCCATCTCTCCGGCATGGGCCAGCGGCGCGGTAAAATAAAACGCAGTGCCTGCTTCGATCGTCACCTTTGTCGATCCGTCCGATTCTTTTGAGCTTTCGCCGGTATCGGCGTTGTGATAAGTGACATATTTCGGCAGTGTGATCTTAATACTGTTTCCTTCATCTGCTTTAAAAACATTTTCCGGCGTCTGCTGATAATCAGCGCCGTCCGGAACAGATGCTTTCAGTTCCTCTTTCTTAAAAGATATCTTTGCGTCCGGGATCGACGGCATGGAATCGGCATAGTCGATCAGCGCCTTGACCGCCGCTTTGCCCTTGCTGTTGATGCAGTATGTCCAGTCATCACTGCCATAAAGCTTCGCTGCCGCCCAGTGGACAATACCGTACTGCTCATTTTCCGAATATCCGGTATTTCCTTTCTGCGCAAAGAAACAGTCGTCACCGGACATGGAGGGCGTGCCGTAATAAACGACTTTCGCCAGCTCTTTGCTGTCCTTGTATTCCTTGACGCCGACTTTTGAAAAGGAACCGTCCGGCCCCGGGAACCGCGGTTCCACGCAGTAGGCGTCCTGATCGATCTTATTCCCGTCGTTGTCTTTAAAAGAAACATGATAGCGGCCGGTAGAACCTTCGCCGACATCGCCGAAGCCGACCCACTGCGTACGGTTGATCTTTGCGCTGGTGTGGTAATCCGGCGTCGGCACTGCCTTCATCATCGCCCGCCCGCGCTTCAGGGACGGCGTCTCTGTCTCCGCCGGCGCGGGCTGTATTTCCGCCGGCTGTATTCCGGCAGATCCGGTTTCCGGCGCTGATGTCTCTGCCTGCTGTGTCTCAGGGGAAGATGTACCGGCGTCCTCCGGCTGCGTTTCCGCAGCCGTCCGGTCCGCCGTCTCCCTTTCCTCCTCTGCGGAAGATGAGGGTTCTTCTTCAGTACTTTCCGTTCCTCCTGCTTCCTTTTCTGTTTCCCCCGGCGTTTCCGCTTCCGCGGTTTCCTGTGTTTCTCCTTTCTCTGCAGTCTCCCGCTCCGTTTCCGGCGGGGCGTCCGCTTCCTCCGTTTCCGCGGAGACTTCCTTTTCTGCCGTTTCCGGCTCCGTTTCCGGCGGGGTCTCCGTTTCCCCGATCGTCTCTGTCTCCGCAGTTTCGGTCATCTCTGCTGCGCTCCCGGCGAGCATCAGGGAATACGTCTCTGCCGGCGCAGAAAGCGTCATTATCACTGCAGCGGTCAAAGCGGCCGCCCAAACATGGATCGTTCGTTTTTTCCTTTTCATCTTCCTTCCTTTCTTTGCTGTCGTTAATATCTATATGAAAGGTCTCCGACCTGTTGTTTTCCGTACTGTTTCCTGCTACAAAACCGCGTGATTATATAAGGAAAAAACTTCTCCCGCAAATGTATAATCATTATGGGAGAAGTTCGGCTTTCCGTTCCGTCAGGTTCAGGGTAACACAGGCGTCCGGTTTCACGCGGGTATTTCCTGTACCGCTTTGTCACGGATCCGGCAGGGCATTTCCCCGCAGATACTGCCGGTCCCCTTTAGTCACCGGCAGTACCGGAACGGATCTGCAGGCTTTATCGTCTGTTTTACTGTTTCTTAACTTGTCTAAAGATAAAAAACGTTATATATTTAAATAACGACTTTTTAGGAGGAGATTCTTTTGGAAAAGCACTGCAGTCTTGGCATAGATATCGGTTCCACTACGGTAAAGATTGCCGTGATCGACGAAGAATGCCATGTCCTGTTTTCAGATTACAGAAGACACCTGGCGCACATCCAGGAGACGCTGGCCGCGCTGCTTTCGGATGCCCGGGAGAAGCTCGGAGACATTATAGTGCACCCGATGATCACCGGAAGCGGCGGTCTGACGCTCGCCAACCACCTTCATGTTCCGTTCGTGCAGGAAGTGGTGTCGGTCGCATCCGCGCTTGAGTATTATTCTCCGAAGACGGATGTAGCCATCGAGCTTGGCGGGGAAGATGCCAAGATCATTTACTTTACGGGCGGCGTCGACCAGCGCATGAACGGCATATGCGCCGGCGGCACAGGTTCCTTTATCGACCAGATGGCAGCTCTCCTGCAGACAGATGCATCAGGGCTTAATGAGTATGCGAAAAATTACAAGGCGATCTATCCCATTGCCGCACGCTGCGGCGTTTTTGCCAAGACTGATATCCAGCCGCTCATCAATGAAGGAGCGACCAGAGAAGACCTCGCCGCCTCCATTTTCCAGGCGGTGGTGAACCAGACCATCAGCGGCCTGGCCTGCGGAAAACCCATCCGCGGGAATGTTGCTTTCCTGGGCGGCCCCCTGCATTTCCTGTCCGAACTCCGCGAGGCGTTTATCCGCACGCTGAAGCTGACGGACGAACAGGTTTATGCGCCTGAACATTCCCATCTGTTTGCTGCAATCGGCGCAGCAATGAATTCCCGCGAGGATTCCTTCGTCCCGATCGGAGAGATGATCACCAGACTGCGCTCCGGCATCAAAATGGATTTCGAAATCAAGCGTCTCGCACCGCTCTTTAAAGATCAGGAAGAATACGACGAGTTCCTCAAAAGACATGCGCAGCATACCGTAAAGAAGGGCGATCTTGCTTCCCATCACGGTCCCTGCTATCTCGGCATAGACGCCGGCTCGACCACGACGAAGATCGCGATCGTGGATGAATCCGGAACGCTTCTTTATTCCTTCTACCGGAACAACAACGGTTCTCCGCTGGAGACAGCAAAGGCTGCCATGGCGGAAGTAAAGGAACTTCTGCCGGCGGACGCCTTTATTGCGTATTCCTGCTCTACCGGCTACGGCGAAGCGCTGCTTAAATCCGCGCTTATGCTGGATCTGGGCGAAGTCGAGACCGTTGCGCATTATTACGCCGCTTCTTTCTTCGATCCGGATGTGGACTGCATCCTCGATATCGGCGGGCAGGACATGAAGTGCATAAAAATAAAGGATCATGCTGTTGACACGATCCTTCTGAACGAAGCCTGCTCTTCCGGCTGCGGCTCCTTTATTGAGAATTTCGCGAAGTCCCTGGATTATGAAGTAAAGGATTTTGCGAAAGAAGCGCTGTTCGCGGAGAATCCCACCGACCTCGGCACCCGCTGCACCGTTTTCATGAATTCGAATGTAAAACAGGCGCAGAAGGAAGGCGCACCGGTGTCTGATATCTCCGCCGGCCTTGCCTATTCCGTCATCAAGAACGCGCTTTACAAAGTCATAAAGATCACGGATCCGAAGGACCTCGGCGAACATGTCGTGGTCCAGGGCGGCACCTTTTACAACAACGCTGTCCTGCGCAGTTTCGAGCTCATCGCAGGCTGTGAAGCGGTCCGTCCGGATATCGCCGGCATCATGGGCGCTTTCGGCGCGGCGCTGATCGCAAAAGACCGCTGCGGCGGACGGAAGACAAGCATGCTGTCCATCGACGAGATCCTGAATCTGGAATATACCAGCACGATGACCAGATGCCAGGGCTGCACGAATCACTGCCTGCTTACCATCAACAAATTCCCGGGCGGCAGACGCCATATCACCGGGAACCGGTGTGAAAAAGGCCTGGGAATCGAGAAGAAAAAAGACGACAAGGTCCCGAATCTTTTCGAATACAAATACGAGCGCATTTTCGGCTACAAGCCGCTGCCCGAAGCGGAAGCTTTCCGCGGCGTGATGGGAATTCCGCGCGTGCTGAACATGTATGAGAACTTCCCGTTCTGGGCGACCTTCTTTAAGGAACTCGGCTTCCGTGTGGTGCTTTCCCCGAAATCCACCAGGAAGATCTATGAACTGGGCATGGAGTCCATCCCCAGCGAGTCCGAATGCTATCCGGCGAAGATCGCGCACGGCCATGTGCAGTGGCTGCTGAACAACGGTATAAAGGATATTTTCTATCCCTGTGTATACTACGAGCGGATCGAGAAGGAAACGTCGCAGAACCATTACAACTGCCCGATCGTTGTCACCTATCCCGAGAATATCAAGAACAATCTCGAGGAGATCAACAGCCCGGACATCACTTTCCTGCGCCCGTTCCTGGCGCTTACCTCCGAAGCGACGGTCGTTGAAAGACTGATAAAGGTGTTCGATGAGCACTATCACATCAGCGCAGAGGAAGTAAAAGCCGCCGGACACGCTGCCTGGGAAGAGCTGCTTGCCGCCAAGAGAGACCTGCAGCAGAAAGGCGAAGAGACCGTCGCGTGGCTTAAGGAGAATCACCGCCACGGCATCGTTCTTGCCGGACGGCCGTATCATATCGATCCGGAGATCCATCACGGGATCCCGGAAATGATCGCCTCCTACGGGATCGCGGTGCTGACGGAGGATTCCATCTCGCATCTGGCAACGCCTGATGTGCCGCTCCGTGCGACCGACCAGTGGATGTATCATTCCCGGCTGTATTCCGCCGCAGAAGTCGTCAAGAATACCGATGTCCTGGAAATGATCCAGCTGAATTCCTTCGGCTGCGGTCTGGACGCGGTCACGACCGATCAGGTGAACGAGATCCTGACCGGATCCGGCAAGATCTATACCGTACTGAAGATCGACGAGGTAAACAACCTGGGCGCTGCCAGGATCAGGATCCGGTCGCTGATTTCAGCCCTGCGCATCCGCAACGCGCATCCCCGTTTAAGACGCATCGTCTCTTCTGCGTATCACAGAGCAGTCTATACAAAAGACATGCAGAAGAAGAAATATACCATTCTCTGCCCGCAGCTGTCCCCGATTCATTTCGAGCTGCTGGAGCCGGTGTTCAACAAATACGGATACAATGTCGTAGTGCTGCCGAATGACAACAAGCGCGCCATTGATACCGGACTGAAATACGTCAACAACGACGCCTGCTTCCCTTCGATGATCGTCGTCGGCCAGATCATGGACGCGATCCTTTCCGGGAATTATGATACGAACCGGCTGGCTGTCATCATGAGCCAGACCGGCGGCGGCTGCCGTGCGTCAAACTACGTGGGATTTATCCGGCGGGCGCTGGAGAAGAAGGGGCTGGGCCACATTCCGGTGATCTCCTTCAATATGAACGGGATGGAGACGAACCCCGGATTTAAGATGAAGCCCGCCATGATCCTGCGGGGGATCCAGGCGGCGATCTACGGCGATCTGCTGATGCGCATGGTCTACCATACCAGGCCGTATGAGAAGGAACCCGGATCCGTGAACGCCCTGCATGCCTGCTGGAAGACCAAACTGATCGGTGATCTTGAAAAAGACGGCATGGGAATGGGCGTCTACAGAAAGAATCTGCGGGATATGGTCGCTGATTTTGACCGGATCCCGCTCAGGGAAGATGTGATAAAACCGCGCGTGGGAATCGTCGGAGAGATCCTTGTAAAATTCCTGCCGCTTGCCAACAACCATCTGGTCGATCTGCTGGAGGCGGAAGGTGCCGAAGCCGTTGTGCCGGATCTGCTGGATTTCCTGAACTACAGCTTCTACAATTCGTCCTACAAGGCGGAATTTCTGGGCGGAAAGAAAACGACCGCATGGCTTTCCATGCGGGGCGTGGATTTCCTGAACTGGATGAGAAAGGAAGCTGTGCGGGCGCTGTCTGAGAGCAAACGCTTCGATCCTCCTGCCGATATCAGAAAGCTTGCGGAATTCGCGAAGCCTTTCGTGTCGATCGGCAACCAGTCCGGGGAAGGCTGGTTCCTGACCGGCGAAATGATCGAGCTGATCCATGCAGGCGTGCCGAATATTATCTGCACACAGCCGTTTGCCTGCCTGCCGAACCACGTGGTCGGAAAAGGCGTGATCAAAACGCTGCGGGCGCATTTCCCGGATGCGAATATCATCGCTGTGGATTATGACCCCGGTGCCAGTGAAGTCAACCAGCTGAACAGGATCAAGCTGATGCTGTCGACGGCACAGAAAAATCTGGCGAAGCAGATGGAGGGAAATAATGCGGCTGCCGCTGAGGAAAATGCCTCTGTGACTGCGTAAGCGAAAATGATTTTCAGAATAATAAAAGAGAGAGCAGGGCTGCCTGCTCTCTTCTGTTTATAAAGAAGGTGTAGTGACGTACTCCCGCCAATTTCGCTTCACCAGGAAACGGGAGCGTCCTGTTAAAAACAGAGCCGGAAACCGGCCCTGTTCAATAAAAGCATCTCTTTTTTAGTCTCATTTCCACCTGCAGTGACACACAGGGACTTTGCAGCATGTGTCATATTACAGTTCAAAGCCGATCGTCTTCATGCTGATACCGTATTTTTTCAGTCCTTTGATCTTTTTGAACCAGCCATCCCATTCTTTAAACGCTTCGCGGGCCCTGAAGGAAAGCGTTTCCCGCTCATCGTTCATATCTCCTTCTGATGCGTTGTACACCACCAGTTCATGGGTCTCTTCACCGGTTTTCGGATCCTCTTTCGTTTCCAGTGTGCTGTACTTCGAGACGGATGTATAGTACTCATCATCATCCTCGAGGGCTGTTACAATTGTTCCCTCATATCTTTGGTCTATAAAATCCTCCTCCGAATCATAACGATACGTGATCGTTCCTTTTTTAATCGCTGACTTTCCGCTGATCAGGTCGATCGTTATCGCAAGATTGTAATGCTCATATGGATATTCCGGTGCATAATAATAGGTGAATGTCATTTTTTTGTTCTTTTTTGAAGCACCCACGGTAAATGTATAGGATTTACCGTATTCTTCATCATAGGTCGACCTTTCCAGAACGATCAGACCGCTTTCCCTATTCTTTTTTCCCTTTTGCAGCACATAATCCCGCAGTTTTCTGGCACGGTTGACCGTCTTTTTCTCTACGATTACCGTACATTTTAATTTCTTTTTGCCGGCTGCTGCGATAATAGTTGTCTTTCCAATCTTTTTCGCCTTGACAAGCCCTTTGGAATTGACCGTGGCGACCTTTTTATTTCTCGAACTCCACTTTACCTTACCAGCCTTGTATCCCTTTACCTTCAGCCGCAGCGTATCTTTCTTTGCCATGTAGACTTTGGTCTTGCTCAGTCTCGGCTTCGCCTGTACGGGAACGCCTGCAGGCAGCAGCAGCGCAGCCAATAACAATACGCCCAGCAGCACAATGGCTGCGGACTTTTTCCCTGCTCCTTTCATGATATGTGCACCTCCTTCTTTCCGCCAGATCCTCCGTTATGCCGGAAACAGACCCGGTACGACTGGCCATGGCATCACCCCTCGTATACCATAGTCACAATATTTCCCCTTGTAATTGCACAATATCATATAGGACGACATATGTCAATTCTATTGTCTAAATATTAGTTTCCTTAATGCTTTTTTACAGGCACATCATTTTCTGTTTTATTTAATGTCGTAATTATCTCTAAATCATCGTTAAATTTCCGACGCGTTTTCTTCCATTGAAATGGCAGATCCCATTGTGTATTCCGGCGCGGAAGGGTCATGTTCCTTCCTGTTTTGCCGGCGGCGTGCCGCTGCCGGGGCTGCCTTTGCCGTCATCGTCCGGCTTTTCGGGCAGCGTGCCGGTGCCGGGACCGCCTTTGTCATCGCCGTCCGGCTTCTCGGGCGGCGTTCCGCTGCCGGGACCTCCTTTACGATCGCCGTCCGGCTTCTCGGACGGCGTGCCCATCTGCTGACCGTCAGCGCCGAGTGCGCCTTCCGGCGGATTGCCCATATTCTCTCCGTTTCCTGGGCCGCCTTCACCAGGGGCTCCTTCGGGCGGGGTCCCCATTTCACCGCCGTTTCCCGATCCGGAAGTTACTGTCACTTCAATGGCTTTTCCGGTGGCTGCGGTTCCTTCGGAATAGGCTTCTCCGTTTACGTAAAGCGTATGTCCATTCAGGATGATCGAATCTTCGTCACAGGTAAGGGAAGTGATGAACGAATCCGCCGTGAGCGTCCATACCGAGTTTTCATCCAGATCGACATACACTTCTCCCGCCTGACCGTCGGTATTGACCGCTCCCGTGAACACCGTATTGTTCTTCAGGTACAGATTCAGATTGGATACTTCATCCACGATCATGTCCCCGTTGATCTCCTGCGCATCTGCTGTCAGCGTGACCTGGCCGCCATTGCTTCCTTCATTCCCCCAGCCGGCGGCTTCGGCTCTTAAGAATACGCCATTTTCATCTTCATTGATGATCTCCGCACCGGAGAGTGAGATCTCCGTGACGGTGTTGTTCACAAAGAAGATATCTCCGTTTTTATTGGTCAGTGTGCCGCCGTTCATGGTGAAAGAAGACAGACCTTCGGCTGCGTCGCCCGACATGGACTGGTAGATCATGACTGCCTGATATGTGTCGGATTTATCGGAGTTCTTGGTATTGTTGTCCGCCGTGAGCGTCACATTGTTGAGCGTGACAGAATTCTTTCCCTCAACAACAACACCCTGGGATGCAGTGGAAGTGAGTTCCGCATCATTTACGATGATGTCTGCTGTCGAATAAATGACCGGGGAGCCAGTCCCGTCTGTTTCATATTTTCCGCCGGTCACAGTGACTGTGCCGCCGCCTCTATCGGAACGGATCGCAGCAGAAGAGTTGCCTGTGGTGTGAATGTTCAGGTTCTCCGCATTCATCGTTCCGCCGCCGGTAGTCATCAGGCCGCCGGAACAGTTGCCGGAAGTCTCGATCACGGAATTGCTGACATTGACTGTCGTGCCTTCACCGTAGGAGAAGACTGCGTTCGCATGCGTTCCGTTCGTATTGATCACCATGTCTGTCAGGGTCAGTGTGCTGCCGTTTGCCGCGAAAATGGCAGCGTTTTCTCCGTAGAAATCCGCCTCGTCGCCGTCGGCTTCGCCTGTTTTGGTGACTTTTGTATTGGCATAGTCTGCCGTTTCACCATCTGCTGTGATGACATGTCCGCCATCCTCTGTATTTTCAAGTTCTTCGGAGATTTCGATATCCGCAATTTCAGGGATCCGGCTGCAGGCTGCAGACTGGCCGGTGATGCTGCCTGTGCTGTTCTGCGCCTCCGCTTCTTCAGCTGACTCTTCAGCTGCTCCGGCTGTTCCCGTTTCCGTTTCGTTCGGCATTTCGGATTTTTCTTCAGATGCTTCATCCTGTGTCCCGGCTTCCTCATTCTCCTCTGCCTCTTCCTGTGCCGCAGATTCTGCTGCCGTCTCGATTGCAACCGCGGTCTCCGTCTCTGCCGGAACGGCACTTCCGCAGCCTGCCAGCATCGAGGACATGCATACCGCAGTCATCACCGCGATCCATTTCGATGTTTTGTATGGATGATTCTCTTTCCTGTTATTTTTCTTCTCAAGCATTTTCATACCTCGCTTTCGTGGGGCGTCTCTTTGTTTCTGGCATAAGTGTATAGTCCATAACTTAATCGTACCTTAAAGAGATCCTTCGTTCTACAGATATTCTACATTACTCGATCTCTGATCTGACTGTATCGGAACTGTATTCTTACGGATGCAACTCTCGCTTCTCTCCTTTTCGTCCGTAATTCAGCATAAAAACGAACAGGCCGTCTGAAAGACGGCCCATTCGTTCAAATGTTTCTTCTCATATATTCCACAACATCCTTATACGGCAGCTTCCCGCCGAATATATCCAGTGCACTGCCGATCGTAATATCCACTCTGCCGCAGCCAAGTCTTTCCGCGAGCATCACATCATCCAGGCTTCGGATCCCGCCAGCATAAGTAACCGGAACGAATTCATGCGCTGCCAGAATCTCAAATACCTCTTTATTGATCCCGGCCTGCTTTCCCTCTTCGTCTACAGCATGGACAAGAAATTCCGCACAATGGCCCGCCAGTTCCTCAAGCGTCTCCGCATTCAGTTCCGTATCCGTCATTTTCGTCCATCGGTCTGTCACGATCAGGAACCTGCCGGCCTGTTTTCTGCAGGAAAGATCCAGCACCAGCCTCTCTTTGCCGGCTGCGTGTTCCATTTCAGCAAGCCTGTCCCTGTCGATCAGCCCGTTCCTGAATACGTAGGACGTGACGATAACATGGGATGCGCCGGCATCCAGGAACTCCGCGGCATTAAAAGGATCGATTCCGCCGCCGGCCATCAGACCGCCGGGGAAAGCTGCAAGTGCGGAAAGTGCCTGTGCCTTTGTTTTTTTATAATAATCCGAATCCCGATGGTTCAGCAGGATCACATGACCGCCGGGAAGGCGGTCTCTTCTGTACATGTCCGCGTAGTAAGCGGCATCCTGCGCGGAGACAAAATTCTCCCTTGCAGTGTCTCCGGAGAGACTGCCGCCGATGATCTGCTTAACGGAACCATTGTGAATGTCGATACATGGACGAAGGTGCATATTGAACCTCTTCTGTCACTGGCGGAACACCATCCCCTAAGAAGGAAGGCATCCTCTCCCGGCGCTGCCGCGCTGATTATCTTTTGATCTTGAAATATTTGTCAAATCCGTTCAGGATCCCCTGCACGATCTTATCCTGGTAAGAAGACTTTGCCAGCAGCCGGTCTTCTGTCGGGTTGCTCTGATAACCCATCTCGATCAGCGTAACAGGCACCTTGCACCAGTTGATCCCGGTGTAATCATCCGCTTGCAGGATGCCGCGATTTTTGCTCTTCGTCTGGGCACAGACACAGTCGACCACACACTTAGACAGTTTGTAGCATTTCTTATAGAGCTTTCTGACCGGATAAGGACTTTTCTTTGTCGGACAGATCGTAAAGGTTCCGCGTTTGCCGCGCGAAGTGGAGCCGTTTGCGTGAATCCTGATGAAAGCGTCCGCCTTCTCCTTATTTGCGATAGCAGCTCTCTTGCTGTTCGAAATATTCACATTATGCTTCGTCCTGATCATGACTGTCTGATAGCCGTTCTTCTCAAGGACTTTCTGCAGTTTTTTGGCAACGATCAGCGTCAGCTCGTATTCATAGAGCTTTGTCGAAACGCCCTGCGTACCGCCGGAAACTTTCTTTCTCTTCTTTTTCGCACCGGGGCCGATCGGTTCCTTCGTCGCATCGGAGTGTCTCTGATGGCCGGCATCAATGACGATGAGCTTTCCTTTTATCTTTTTCTTCTTTACCGCACTGAATTCACCGAATATGGGGGCCTTTTTCGTCCCTTTGTATGCGCGTACCATCACGTAGCATTTTTTTCTGACCTTGAGTTTTTTCAGAACCGCTTTATTCTCCCTCACATAAGCAGTCTTATAACGGACAAAGTCCTTATAGTAGGAATATCTTACCTGATATCCCGCAGCACCTTCCACCGCCTGCCATGTAACGGTCATCTGCCTCATCTGAGAATTATTCAGTTTCAGCCCACTGACTTTCCCCGGCTCCGCAGAATCCTGCTGTTCCTCTGTCTCCTCCGTTTCCGTCTGTTCAGATGCCGGCTGCTCCGGCGTCTGTAGTTCTGTCTCCTGTGGCTCAGTCTCCTGCAGCTGTTGTGCGCGGATCTTTCCGGGCACAGCAAATACGAAGGCTGCAACAATAAGCACTGCGAGGAATAAAACACTGTTCTTTTTCATAAAGCTGCTCCAAATCCTTTGCATATTTACAGGACGCCGGATGATGGAAAGAACTTCCTTCTATGATCCGCGTCTGTGCAGAAACCTGTGCAAACAGGTTTTTTCACTTCTTGTATAAAGGGTTCCCATTGCAGTTCTCAAGTTTCTGCTATCTTCCAAAATAGATATCCAGTCCGTCCGCCAGTCCCTTTGCAATTCTGTACTGATATTCTTCGGTCTGCATCAGCGTATCTTCTTCCTGATTGCTCATGAAGCCCATTTCCACGATGGTCACAGGCACCTTGCTCCAGTTGATCCCGGAATAGGTATCGCTCCTCATTACACCGCGGTCCTTTGCGCCGGTCGAAGCGACCAGCCCTTCCAGCACAGCTTCCGCAAGCGCATGGCATTCGCTGTAAATATCGGCGTTGTACGGATTGGAGCTCGTCTGGCAGATCGTGAAGCAGCCGTGCGCGCTGTGATCCTCGCTGCCGTCGGCGTGGATCCTGATAAAGGCGTCCGCATGTGCTTCATTTGCCATGGATGCCCGCTCGATATTGCTGATATTCACATCATTGGTCTCCCGGATCATCAGGACTTCATAGCCTCTGTTTAAAAGCTCCTCCTTCAGTTTCAGCGCCACATCCAGGTTCAGCTGATATTCCGACGCACCGGTATAGTCACCGGAGGTGCCGCTTGAGACCTTCGCCTTCATCTCGGAGGCACCGGGGCCAATCGGTTCCTTTTCACTGTTCGAATGCGCCTGATGGCCGGGATCGATGGCCACCAGTTTCCGATCGGCGATCGGATAACCGTCCTCGTCCGTCTCAGACCAAAGACTGTCATCTTCTTCCAGGCCATCATCCAGTTCGATCTCTTCTTCTGCTGCATCGGAAATGTCATCCGACTGTTCTGCGATGCCGGCAAACGATGCGTCCGGTTCTGCCGTCTCCTCTTCCGGTTCTTCGGTCTCTGTTTCCTCCGGAAATGCTTCCGCAGTCACTGTTTCCGCCGCTGCGATATTCCCGCTTTCGGTCTCCGCCGTTTCCGCTGCCGCGGATTCTCCCTGCACTGTCTGCACCGCCGCAGACGTTTCCGCCGCCTCCTGCTTTTTTCCGCTGCAGGCAGTAAAAGCAAACAGGCAGGCAGCGATCAGAATAATTCTAAATAACGTTCGTTTCATCCTTAACCTCAATGATAAATAACTGCAGTCTGAGGGCGATGAATTACCCGCAGAATAACAGGGATCCCCGGAATCCCGTCCTCCCTATTTAATGCCGGAGCTTCCGAAACCGCCCCTGGCATCGCCTTTCATTTCGCCGATCTCCTGAAATACGATCTTCGGCTGGTGCTCTATGATTCGGAACTGTGCGATCCTGTCATTGACATGGATCTGCGTATCGCGCATCGCCAGCACGGGATACAGCCATCTGTCATCGGTACTGTTCTTCCCATAGGATTCGTCAATGACTCCGATGGAATTGACCTGGATCAAGCCGAAATTCCGAAACGTCGAGCTTCTCGGGGCAACGATCGCTTCATAACCATCCGGCAGACTGATCGAGATCCCGAGATCGATCATTTTAAATTCTCCAGCCTTCAGGTCCACATCCTCTGCTGCGCGCAGATCGATCCAGTCGCTCTTCCCGTCTATATAGGTCAGTTTATCGATCCTGTCACTGTGATAATGGATCTTCAGCGTCTGTGTTCCCATCCTGCTCATCTCTTCCTGTTTCTGTATTTGCGTCTTATTTCCCTGTTCCATTTGATCCTCTGTCCGATCAGCCAGAACAGAAGAATGAGCAGGACCACCAGCATCACGAACATCAGGGCGAGAAAAATCAGTTCTCCGGACGTCCATCCGAAGATCTCCGTTTCTTCCGCATAGGATTCCCCTTCCGCAGTCTCCGCTGCCGCGATCGATTCCTCCGCGCGCGATTCCGCCCATACTTCATAGGCCTCGTCTGTCAGCAGAACGTTCGTTTCTCCGAGAGCGGCCTGTCCGTAGGAAAACTGCAGCGTGCCGATGGACAGATCTTCTTCCGTCGGATCCGTCTCTTTCGGATCAAAGGATACCGAAAGTTTTGTTTCATCTGCAAGATCCGGCACCATCAGCGCGAGATCCGGCATTTCCACGTCTTCCTGTCCCCGTCCGAGTTCGTCATAGACATCCGGAAATATTTCCGAGACATTTTCTCCCGTCACCAGATTGAAATCGTTGAATGCATAATCCAGCAGCAGCTTCGTATCATTGAACCGGTCCGACAGGCCTTTCATGAGAACACAGACCACTTCCATGCCTTCCTTTTCGGCATAGGTGACCAGCGTATTTCCGGCAAGCGAAGTAAATCCGGTCTTTCCGCAGACAACGTCCGGATCGTAGAATTCGCTGTCCGGCTGAAGCATCAGATGATGATTCGTATATTTTGAGAAGCCCTCTGTCCGGATGACTCTTCCGGCCAGCTTCACGGAAGTCTGCGATGCATATCTGCGGAAGTCCTCATTTTCCACGCAGGCGGACATGATCAGCGCCATATCCCGCGCCGTCGTCACGTGCTCGGGGTCGTTCAGTCCGTGCGGATTTACGAAATGCGTGTTT
Source organism: Lachnospiraceae bacterium (assembly GCA_017431345.1). GTDB lineage: Bacteria > Bacillota > Clostridia > Lachnospirales > Lachnospiraceae > UBA3305. The sequence continues at coordinate 92,954 of JAFRLH010000006.1, forward strand.
TCACAGCCAAGTTCCTTTGCCCGCGCATTCATCATGTCCGCAAAACCGCTTAACGATCCCCCGATATGCTCTGCAAGCGCGTATCCGACTTCATTCACGGATTCAACAAGAAGGAACTGCAGGCATTCATCGACAGTCAGCACTTCCCCCTCTTCGAATTCGTAATGGTGTCCGCCTTCCTCGATATCATAGATGGCATCATGGGAAAATGTCACCTCTTCATCCAGCTTGCAGTTCTCCAGCGTGAGCAGCGCAGTCATGATCTTGGTCGTACTGGCAGGGAAGCTGACCGCATCGGGATCTTTCGAGAAAAGGACTTCGCCGGACCGTTTTTCGAACATGAAAACGGATTCCGCGGACACCTCCGGACCGTCGGGCCATTCCGGAACAGCGGTAACGTCATTCAGCCCGGAAAAAGACAGGCCTGCACCGGCCCCGGCAGATAAGGGTGCCGCCGCACTGTCTTCCTCTGCAGCCGTTTCGGATTCTTCCGTGTCTGTCTCTTCCGCAGCCGTTTCGGTCTGCGCGGACTCCTGCACCTCTTCCGCTCTGCAGATTCCTGCCGGCAGCATACAGACAGCAAGCAGAAGCGCCGCAGCCAGGAGTTTCAGTTTTCTGAATTCGGGAAAAATCATAGAGTATTACACCTTTCCAAACGGTCTGTACTCCTCCGGCAGATGCCGGATCACTTCCGCAAGAGGAAAACCAACGACCGTATAATAATCACCGTGTATACTTTTCACCAGCATGGAACCGAGTCCCTGGATCCCGTAACCGCCGGCTTTATCCATCGGTTCCCCTGTTGCCGCATAGGCTTTGATCTCCTCCTCGGTAAGATCATAGAATTCGACCTCGGTCTCGGAGGTAAAAGACCGCACGCCTTCCGGAGAGCAGATCGCTACGCCGGTGCTCACTGCATGCGTCCTGCCGGACAGTGCACGGATCATCTCCTCGGCTTCCTGTACATTTCCGGGTTTGCCGAGCGCTTCTCCATCCAGAATCACCAGTGTATCGGAACCGATCACAATATCCTCCGGATGCAGTTCCGCCACTTCAAGTGCTTTATGACGGGCAAGGAACTCGGCCCGTTCGGATACCGGCAGATCTTCCGGCACCTTTTCCTCTCCGACAGCCGGAATGCAGACAAAGTTCACACCGACCATATGCAGAAGCTCATTCCTTCTGGGGGATCTGGAAGCAAGTATCAGCATCATCCTCTCCTCCAGTTCTTCATGAAAAATCCAAAGAATCCGCCGCAGGCACCCCCGAGCAGATGGGATATATGGGAAATGTTGTCCGCCGTGAACAGACCGCTGTAGACTTCCTGTCCCAGATAAACGATTGCAACCACGATCAGCGTAAGCGGAATCTCTCCCTTCCGAACACTTACCACGGAAGCCAAAAGCATCATCATGAAAACGATTCCCGAAGCGCCCATCAGCGCTGTGTCCGGAAAAAGGACCAGGTTGATAACGCCTGTAAGCAGCGCCACCACAACCATCATGATCAGCAGGTCACGGCTGCCGTATTTTTCCTCCAGGATCGGCCCGAGCAGCAGGAACAAGGTCATATTTCCTGCCCAATGGGCAAAGTTCGCATGTCCCAGAACATGTGTAAAGATCCTGAAATAGGCGAGCACATCCCGGAAGGAACACCTGTATACGGAGAACAGCAGATCATTGCTCGCCCCCTTTGTCGCCATGGACAGCAAAAGCACTGCCAGGGTGATGAAGAAGAAGGTGAGCACGACCGGGGAATTGTATCTGATTCTTCCGATCATTTCTGCGTCAGCTCCGTAATGGTATCCGCCGCCTCATAAAGATAGCCGGGATCGAGCGCTTCCATCCGTCCTTCGTCCGCAAGTTCAGCGACCGCGCTGTCCATGGGCAGACGTTCGACGACCTTCACGCCGCTCTTTTCAGACCATCCCTTCAGTGTATTCTCGCCAAAGACATAGATCTTCTTTCCGCAGTCAGGGCATACCACATAACTGAAGTTTTCGATCACGCCAAGCACGGGGATATTCATCTGCTCCGCCATATTGTAAGCTTTTTTAACGACCATTTCCACGAGGCTCTGCGGGGAAGTGACAAGAAGAATGCCTGTCACGGGCAGGGACTGGAAAACGGTAAGCGGTACATCCCCTGTTCCGGGCGGCATATCCACGAGCAGATAATCCAGCTCGCCCCAGATCACATCAGACCAGAACTGCTTTACAATACCGGCAATGGCAGGGCCTCTCCAGATGACCGGCGCCTCTTCCTCTTCCATCAGAAGGTTGACGGACATGATCTGAATACCGCTGGCGCTCTGTGCCGGGAGCATCTGCTCGCCGACGATCCCGCCGATCTGTTTTACGCCGAACATCTTCGGGATCGAAGGGCCGGTAATATCCGCATCAAGGATACCGACTTTATAGCCCTTGCGCTTCAGCGCAACAGCCAGTGCTGCTGTAACGGTCGATTTTCCGACACCGCCTTTTCCGCTGACGATACCGATCACATTTTTAATTTCCGAATCCTGGTTCGGGGCGACATAGAAAGGATTCTCCGCTTCTTTCTGTGCCTTCGCAGCATCTGCTGCCTTCTTTGCTTCTTCCGCTTTTCTTATCGCTGCTTCCAGCGCCGGATCTCTTTTTTCTTCCATGACAATCTCCTTCCCCGGAAATACGCTTTTCTTTCGATGAACCTTGCGGTCCGCAGATCGCATTCCCGCATTGCCTTAACTTTGATATCATAGCATATTTAGCCAATTTGTAAAACAAAAAAACCGCCGCTTAATGCGGCGGTCATAAAATCATAAGAAATTATTTCAGAGTGACCTTTGCGCCAACCTCTTCCAGAGCAGCCTTGGCAGCCTCGGCCTCTTCCTTGGATACGCCCTGCTTTACAGCCTTGGGTGCGGAATCGACAACTTCCTTTGCTTCCTTCAGGCCAAGTCCGGTCAGCTCACGGACGACCTTGATGACCTTAACCTTCTGAGCACCGATCTCAGTCAGTTCTACGTCAAACTCAGTCTTCTCTTCTACTTCCTCAGCGGGGCCGGCTGCTGCTACAACAACGCCTGCTGCTGCGGATACACCAAACTTCTCCTCACAGGCCTTTACCAGGTCATTCAGTTCCATAACGCTCAGCTCTTCAACAGCTGCGATGATCTCATCAATGCTAAGTTTTGCCATTTTCTTATCCTCCGTAAGATTTTTCTTCGTCTTTATACTGGTATTACATCAGGCTTCAGCCGCTGCTTCAGGGCTGTCTTTCTTTGCGATCTGGTCAATAACACGCGCAAAGTTCGCCATAGGAGACTGCAGACTTCCAAGCAGTCTGGAGAGCAGCACTTCTCTTCCGGGAATTGTTGCCACGACCTTGATGTCTGCTTCGTTGTAATAGTTGCCTTCCACAACGCCTGCCTTTAAGGAAATAGCGTCGTGCTTCTTTGCGAATTCCGCAATGATACGGGCGGGAGCTGTTGCATCTCCGCTTGAAACAGCGATCGCGCTGGGTCCTTTGAGATCGTCCGCCAGTGCTTCAAATGCTGTTCCCTTCATCGCGATCTTCATAAGCGTATTCTTGTATACACGGTATGTCACGCCGGCTTCACGAAGCAGCTTTCTGAGCTGTGTGTCGTCTTCCACGGTGATTCCCATGTAGTCAACAAGAACGGCGGCCTGTGCATCGGAAAGCAGATTGGAAATCTCCTGAACAACAGGCTGTTTTGCTTCTACATTCGCCATGAATCCATTTACCTCCTTGTAGTAATTTGCACCACTGCAAAGATGAAAAAGAAAAACTCCTTTCGCCGGAGCGAAAGGAGAGAATAAGCTTGTCTCTATCCCTTCCTCGGCAGGCGCAATGCTTATGCCTTTCGGCACCTGCTGTCTTCGGCAGTGGCAGATATCTAATGCCGTGTCATAATAACACAGTATTATTCGGTTGTCAAACGATACTTATCTGATTACAGATATTTCACCGGGTTCAGCCTTACAGCGGGTCCCATGGTAGAGGAGAGCACGATGCTCTTCATGTAGGTTCCCTTCAGGGTGGACGGACGGGCCTTCGTAAGAACGCTCATGATCGCGTCAAGGTTCTCCGCAAGCTGCTGCTCCGTGAAGGAAGCTTTTCCGATCGGCACGTGGATGATGTTGGTCTTGTCGAGACGATACTCGATCTTACCGGCTTTGATCTCCTTGACTGCCTTCTCGACATCCATGGTAACGGTTCCGGCCTTGGGGTTGGGCATCAGGCCTTTCGGTCCGAGGACACGGCCCAGACGTCCTACAACGCCCATCATGTCGGGGGTAGCTACGACTACGTCGAAATCAAGCCAGCCTTCCTTCTGGATCTTCGGAACGAGTTCCTCAGCGCCTACGAAGTCAGCGCCTGCTGCCTGTGCTTCATCAGCCTTCGCGTTCTTTGCGAATACCAGAACACGCACGCTCTTGCCGGTTCCGTTGGGGAGAACGACAGCGCCGCGGATCTGCTGATCTGCATGACGGCCGTCGCAGCCGGTGCGTACATGAAGCTCGATGGTCTCATCGAACTTTGCCTGTGCGTTCTTCTTTACCTGAGCGATGGCTTCTGCGGTGTCAAAAAGCTGCAGCTTGTCATAGCTCTTTACGATCTCCTGATACTTTTTACCTCTCTTCATCTGAACATCCTCCCATTAGTCATCGACAACAACGATGCCCATACTTCTTGCAGTACCGGCGATCATGCTGGTGGCAGCCTCAACACTTGCAGCGTTAAGATCAGGCATCTTAAGCTCGGCGATCTTCTGTACTTCGGATCTCTTCAGTGTGGCGACTTTGGTCTTGTTGGGAGCACCTGATCCGGACTGGATGTTCGCAGCTTTCTTAAGAAGAACGGCTGCGGGCGGTGTCTTGGTGATGAAGGAGAAGCTTCTGTCCGCATAAACAGTGATGACAACGGGGATGATAAGATCACCCTGGTCAGCTGTACGGGCATTGAATTCCTTTGTGAACTGAACGATGTTCACGCCGTGCTGTCCAAGCGCGGGTCCGACGGGCGGTGCCGGAGTAGCTTTTCCGGCAGGGATCTGCAGTTTGATAAATCCTGTTACTTTCTTTGCCATTTCAAATCTCCTGTCTGTCAGGCATATCAGCCTGTTGTGGTGTGCGGGGCAGGCACCCCTTCCACTGGTCTATAGTTGCTTAATTTGTTTTGCGCACCTCTGAGAAGGCAAGTTCCACAGGGGTCTCCCTGCCGAACATCTCCACAGCGATGGTAACGCTCTGTTTGCCCTCATTGACTTCTCTGATCTGTCCGATCGTGCCTTCCCAGACGCCTGAGACGACTACGACCGTATCGCCGACAGCCAGATCGATCTTGAGAGTCTCTTTTCCGATGCCCATGCGGGCCATTTCTTCCTCCGAAAGCGGTACCGGCTTGCTCCCGGGGCCCACAAATCCCGTGACGCCTCTGGTATTTCTTACGACATACCAGGTGTCATCATTCATGACCATGTTGATCAGCACATAGCCGGGGAACATCTTTTTCTGTGTGGTCTTGCGGAAACCGTCCCTGATCTCCACCACGTCCTCCATGGGCACCGACACCTCCAGGATCACGTCCTGAAGCCTGCGGTTCTCAATGGTCTTCTCGAGATCGGCCTTAACCTTGTTTTCATATCCGGAGTAGGTATGCACGACATACCAGTTAGCTTCTGCCATACTTATCTCCCGTTTACATTATAAAGCTCAAACCGAACTTGATGATGGTATCAAGAATCGACAGAAGGACACCGAGCGCTACACCGGTAAACACGACGGCTGCGGTCTCCTTTGCGGCTGTCCTCTGGTCAGGCCAGATGACTTTCTTGAATTCCGCCTTTAATACATCAAATCTCTCTCCCATTGCTGTTTCCTTTCCCGATCCGGATTATTTGGTCTCCTTATGCATTGTATGCTTTCTGCAGAAGCGGCAATACTTCTTGGTTTCCATTCTCTCGGGATGGTTCTTCTTTTCTTTGGTCACGTTGTAATTACGCTGTTTGCACTCGGTGCAGGCCAAAGTGATTCTTACA
>JAFRLH010000021.1 GCA_017431345.1 Lachnospiraceae bacterium
CCTGGCCGCCTCGTAAGGGCTGAGGTTAAACAACTCTGCGACCAGGTCGATCACATCGCCTTTCGCTCCGCATCCGAAGCAGTAGTAGAAGTCCGGATTGAGCTTGAGGCTCGGGTGACGGTCATTGTGGAATGGACATCGAGCCATGCTGTGGCGGGTCACGGTAAGCCCGTATGCCCTGGCGGCTTCCGGCACGCTGACGTTTGCTTTGACAGTTTCAAATAGGTTCATAGTCGGCAGTTCCTCCTTTAAGATTATTTGGATTTTTCATCCTGGTTTCTTATACGGAGAAAATGCCGGTCAGCTGAAAAATAAGGCGTTTTCGGGATTTGGAGGAGATGACGGAGGAGAAAATTGCAAAAATGCAATCGAGACCGGATTATGGGACATGAAGAAGAGCAGAATAGATATAACGGCTGATTCCTCGCGTTAAATAGCAGTTAAGCCGGTAACTTTTTTAAATCTCCTGAAAAATACCGCCTTAAGTGCCAAATAGTGATGCCAGGATTCGCAATTTAAGAATATACGCGCATCGGTCATATTTTAAATTTCTATTTTAAGATATTGTTGCTTTTCGCGAAATCTTAAAGTATAATGGCGACATACCGAAGAGCCATCTGCAGACAGGCTGCAATGGCTGCCTCTATTATCCCAACGTACAGGAGATGATTCTATGATCCTCAGAGAGCACTATATGACACATATCAGACCTTTCTATGAGAGTGATCTGATCAAAATCATTACCGGTATCCGTCGGTGCGGGAAATCCGTAATCTTAAAGCAGGTTTTGAATGAACTTGAAGCCGCCGGAAAGAGATGCTTGTTTCTGGACTTTGACCTGAGGCCTATCAGGACGAAGATTCCGAATGCAGATGCCCTCATTGCCTACGTAAATGATTATCTGGGAGATGATAAGCTCTATGTCTTCCTGGATGAAGTCCAGAATGTTGAAGGCTGGAACGAGGCAGCGAGGACGCTCCGGCTCTATAATACTTCCGTTTTCATTACAGGAAGCAATTCCAAGCTGCTGTCCCGGGAGTTTACAAAGGAATTATCCGGACGCTATGTTTCTTTCCGCATCCGGCCCTTCGTATACCGTGAGGCCAAAGAGTACGCGGACCAGCTGGGGCGCAGTTTTGAAATCAGTGATTACCTGGTCTGGGGCGGGTTCCCCGCAGCGCTGGAGCAGCCGGATGCAGAATCCATGAAGCGCTACCTGAACGATCTCAACAGTACCATTATCTACAATGACTTGGAAAACCGATACAATATCCGGAAGAAGGATGTGTTTGAGCGCATCGTTGATTACATCCTGGTTTCCAATGCCAGGATCTTCAGCGCAAAATCCATTGCCGACTATATGAAGGGGCAGAGCATTTCTGTTTCCGTTCCGACGGTGATCAAGTATCTCAGCTATCTGAAAGAGGCCTATGTCATTGATGACATTCCCCTCTATTCTCCCAAGGCGAAGGCGAAGCTCAACTATTACTATAAGCTTTACGATGAGGATGTTTCCCTGAACAGCATCCGGGTCTCCGGAAACCGGTATGATCTTACACACAACCTGGAAAATATCGTTTTGAATGAATTGATCTATCTGGGATGTGAAGTGACGGTGTACAACAACAAAGGGCGGGAGATTGATTTTAGAGCAGTCCGGGATGGCAAGTTGTACCTGATCCAGGTCGCCTACAGTGTCGCGGAAGAAAAAGCCTACGACAGGGAATTCTCTGCCTTTTCAGGTATTGATAATACAATGAAAAAAATCATCATCACAAACGACGATATCGACTATTCGACCAGCACCGTTTATCATTACAAACTTCGGGATTTTCTTTTGATGGATGAGTTATAAAGACAAGAGATGAAGAAGGAGCAGCTTATGTCCGACACTTATCTCCCCGGCGATACCCGGCAGCGTATCCAGGATCTCATTAAAAACAGGAAGATTACCCAGGCCGAACTTGCCGAAAAGGTCGGTCTTTCGAACAGCGCCCTCAGCAGATATCTGCAGGGCGGCACGAAGAATCTGGGTGATGGTTTCATCATCCGGATCGCCAAGTACTTTGACGTTTCAACCGACTTCCTTCTTGGTGAAACAGATATTCCGGACCGGAAGAATTATGACATAGAAGAGCTCGGGCTCTCCGCGGAAACAGCAAAACTCCTGTATACCGGAAAGGTCGATGCCTCCGTTCTGAACCAGCTGATCGAGCATCCACGCTTTCCGCAGCTGCTGCTACTGTTGGCGCGGTATCGGGACGAGACCATGATCGCCGGAATCAATGCGATGAACCAGGTGATGAATTTCTCCCGTTCCTATATTATCGGTCAGGCTAAAATTCACCCTGAAGATGCCGAGGCCGCCGGGGAAGCTGCAAAGGCACTGCAGCTGCTTAGTACTCCTTCTGTCACAGCGGATACAAATGCGATTCAAGCTCTTTTCATGCAGATTGCCCGCGATATCAAGAGGAATGCTGAATCGACGGCTGAGGACAAGCAAAAGGCAACAGCCGAAGTATTGAATCGCCTGCGTGCAAATCTGACCAAGGATGGGGAGGCGGTGGATCTCAGTAAGCTGACCGCCGAGGATCTGACCGCTGCGGTCATAAAGACCATTTCGGAAGCAGGTGTACCGGAAGAAATGCTCTCATCGCTTGGCATCAGTTTTCTGGATTTGCTTAACGCTCTGAAGGATCCGGATCATGACGAATGAAGAACTCTGCATGCTGGCGCAGGAAGGAAACGCCGATGCAGAGGAGGAGCTGATTTGTAATTTGCTGCCATCACTGCAGGCGTTGGCTGCAAAATTTGAAGTACAGTACTCCGGACTTCAGATCGAATCTGACGATCTATTGCAGGAAGGCTCTATTGGATTTTTAAGGGCTGTCCATTCCTTCCGTCCGGAAAAAGGGAATCTGTTCCAGACCTACGCATCCCGGGTTTCCGAAAACGCGATGATGGACTATATCCGAAAATGCGCATCCGCTATTCCTTCTACAGGTCAGATGCTGAGCCTTGACGTCGAACCGAATAACGATCAGGACAATAATGAGAGCAGTTTTTACGACAGGCTTTTTTCGGAATACACAAAAACCCCAGAGCAGATTTGTATTGAGAAGGAGACCTACGAAGAAATCCATCACGCGCTGAATATGATCTCCCTCAGGGAAAGCACATACCTCCGCTACCGCTACGGTTTTGATGACGATCTTCTCCACGACAGGGAAGAGACTGCGGCGCATTTCCATTTAAGTGAGAGCCGCGCAAGAAGTATTGAGCGTACCGCTCTTGATAATGTCCGTCTGGAACTCCCATGGTGATACTGATCCAATCTCGTTTTAGTATACCTCTATCCTCAATCCGGCCCGGAATCGGCGCCGTGACATAAGTCACGCCACCGTTCCTTTTGCGTCGTTCAAACGTACGCTTCCAGCAAGGAAAGGAAGCGACCTTTTCACGCCGCAACGCAATAGCAGCAGCCTGTGCTTCGAAGTGGCACACGCTGCTGTTTTGCTGCTGTCTTTCGGATAAAGGTATAACACACTAGACTTTGCAAGCAAAGTCGTGTGCCAAAAGGAACGCTGTTCCCTTTGGAAACCCATGCCACGAAACCTCTGGTTTCTTTGGATTCTTCCTGCCAAACAGGACAGAGGACACATTGGCTCACCGTTTCATGTCTCCAACTCTACTCTGCCCTGTTTGAATGTCTTGCCTTTCTTCTGTCCACATCCCCGGCAAGACATTCCTGATCCCTTGTAATTCTTATCGATATCAAAAATGCATCACCAGATAAACGGGATCATCCGGTACTTCACTTTGTCCTTATACTCTGCATATCCGGCAAGTCCTTCGGCGAGGACTTCCTCCTCGTTCTGGATCCGCTTCACGATGATCGGAATATAGAAAAGCATAATGACAAATGAGAGCACGGAACCCAGGACCAGCGGCATGGAAAGAAATAGCAGCACTGTTGCCATGTACATCGGATGACGGACAATCCCGTAAAGCCCGGTATCGATCACTTTCTGGTCTTCCTGGACTTCGATTGTCCGGGAAAGGAAGGTGTTCTCCCTCAGCACTTCCGCATAAAGCGCATAGGCCGACAAGAACAAAACTGCTCCGACGACACTGACCGCCCATGGCAGCATCAGGAATTTGAAACGGAAGCTTAAGGCTGCGGAAATAAACGCAGCAAGGAACATGATCCCGGAAAACAGGATGACCGTACGCTGCTCGGGCTCTTCCTCTTTGGCATTCAGCCTCTTCCTCAGAAGCTCGGGATTATTCCGTATCATGATCAGACCCGCGATGAACATCGGCACAAATAGAATGATGATCAGAAGCCAACCCTGAGGATACCGAAACGTCCATGCAGGAAGAAACAGCAGAAGGCCGACAGCAATAAGGCCTGCAAAAAATTTTGTCAGTGCCTGTTTGAATAGTTCTTGATTCATGATGATACCTCCGGCAGTTTTTTGATAAACTCACGGATGATCCGATTCACTTCTGATGGTTTATCGGTGTTAGAGTTATGGCCTGCACCTTCGATCCAGTAGATCGGCAGGTGTTCTTTATTCGCCCATCGGCGGTTATAGCTTTTTGCGGAACCCGCTTGATCTTTCTTCCCACAGATCAGGATCGCCGGACAATCGATCAAATAGGGCAGATCCGCTTCCATCGCATCCGCCAGCATCCTGTAGCCATGACCGGCCAGTCTGCAATATTCGTCTTTGGTATATGTATTGATAAACCCTTCCATGAGAGAGCGTCCGTACTCCGTCTGCGCGCACCCTTTCGCGCCAGCCTTCATAAGTTCCCTCCAGGGATAGGCACGGTACATGGGTTCGGTTCTTTTCAAAAGCCAGATCTCAGCTGCTGTCACATAACTGCGTTTGAGCGGTGCGGAGTCGATAGAAATAAAGCCGGCTGCTTCCCCCGGATATTTCTCAAGGAAGCATTGAGAAACGTATCCGCCCATGGATTGCCCGATCAGGACAGGATGACGGATGCCTTCCTTTTCCAGAATCTCATGCAGCCAGGCCGTTTTATCCATCAGGATGAAGTTCAGCTTAAAGGGCCTGGAGGCCGCGTGTCCCGGAGCGTCCCATACGAGAAGATTATAATCCTGCTCAAAGGCTTCAATCTGTTTATCAAACAGGTGATGACCCGCCGTAAGCCCGGGTAAAAGAACCATCGTCCTGCGTCCCGGAAAGATTTCGTTTGTCCAGTAATGGATCGTCCCGCAGGATGTGGAAAATGTCTTTTCTGTCATTTGAATTCCCCCTGTGGTTTCCGAAGATAGACGGATTTCCAAAAAGCCAGGAGCTTCTGGAAGCCGCGCTCCATCTCGTCAAAGTCCATGGCTCCTCGCTGCAGGAATTCCCAGAGATATCCTTCTGATGCCCAGTACATTTCCATGTACATCATGTTCAGGTCGATACCGGGGATGAAGTCATCCGGATTGACTTCCTGAAGCTTCCGCCTGGCGTGGATAGAAAGATATCCGTTCATGCTTTTCTGGATCTCACCAGCTACCTCAGGATCTTTTTCATAGAACGCCTTCACCGCGAAGAGCGCCATATCGGGATACCGGCGGGTAATGCGCATCTTCGCCTGCATGCCATAGTTCATACTGTCAAAAAGATCTTTCTGTTCATAGCAGCCGCTTTTCTCCATTTCTTCCACTGTGACCCTGGCGCAGGTATCCCAGAGGAAGAGATAGAGCTCTTTCTTGTTGTGGAAATAATGAAATAGGAGGGCCTTGCTGATCCCGGCTGCCTCCGCGATCTCGCTCATGGGGCTCTTTTTGTAAGTATTCTGAGAGAAAACGTGGAGGCCGGCGTTCAACATCGCCTGCTGCTTCTCCTCAGGAAGGGAATAGAATTTTGGATTCATAGGCACCTCCGTTAACCGATTCGGTCAATGATCATTCTAAGGCCGTTGACCGATTTTGAGAAGACCCATAAATCAAAAATCCAGAGCCAAACATCCGTAAAATCGATGTCCGGCTCCGGAAAGAATCCCATATCATCCCTCATTCCGGTATGTTTCTGTAGAGTCTGACAGCAATATAAGCGATCACCCCTGTCCACACAGCTGCCCAGATCTCGACTGTCCACAACGGTACCACACCTCTCTGATACAGGGCAGGGAAAGTATCCATCAGCATGTGCAAAAGAATGGCCAGCGGCAGGTACCCCTTTTTTGCGTTCTTGACGCCGAAAAACACAATGACCGTCAGTCCGATATGCAGGAGCATTGCAAACAGCCGTTCAAGGACATTCATCGCCATCATCCCATAATTGAACGCAGCAGCGGCCTGAACGGTCGGAAGCGCAGCGGCTGCCGTATCCTTGGTGATTTTCAATGCGCTTAATGCTCCTTCAACCGATCCCCTGGAGAACATGACCGCAACTGCAAGATACGTGATCATGGCAGGAAGGATGACAGCCAGTATCTCGATCCCGCCGTGGCCGATGCCGTACAGAACCGCGTTTTCACGGGTACGGTTCTTTTTCATGATGTATTTCAGAACGATATACCGTCCACACTCCTCAAAAACACCTGCCATGAGGGTTCCGTAAAGGACGAAAGCGACGGTGTTTCCGTTGATGAATTGCGAAACGGGGTTGTCAGCAATAATGAAGACATAATGCGCGCCAAGCTCCAGTACGCGTGCAGAAACGATAAACCCTATGGCACCTGCAATCAGATAGCTGATATTTGTCCGCTGTTTATACTTCCTGCGCCAGCAGATGAAGAAAATGACAGGGATCGTGATCATCAAAACGGCCGTGATGATCAGAGAGGGGATACTGCTTTTCCCAATGACGATGGTCTCAAATTCCGTCATTTGCAGTCACCTCCCCAGACTTCGACGCAAAAGCCTTTGTGGCCGCATGCAGTGCAGGTCAGCTTTCGGGTATTCGGTGTATGGTTCGCCCAAAAAGCTTCCTTCAGTGTCGGCTTGAACACCTCGTGGCATTCCGGGCAGATGTATTCTACATGCCTGAAGTAGTACCTGCTGACCAGATTTCCCCAGGGAATCGCCACAAGTGCCCAAACGGCAAACGGCCACCAGATGCCTTTGGCGATCCAGATAATAATGGAAAACCATTGCAGTGCCGTGACAGGGATCCCGGTCAGGATTATCATCCAGCGCATTCGTTTCAGTTTCTTCTTACCTTCCATGATAACTGCTATGTCACCGATAGATTCGAGGGAGAATGACTCCTGTATTTTCAATCCGTTTTTCAGCTCACGCAGCTTTTCCAGTTTTTCCTGCTTATCAGAGATTTCATCCGAAAGAGCTTTCTCCTGCTGTTCAATCAGCAATGAGATCACTTTCTCCGGATGCTCTTCCTTCAGGATCTGAGAGATAGCGTCGATCGGAAGATCCAAGTTTCTCAGGAAGCAGATGATCTTCATGCGCTTCAGATCGTCATCTGAATAGAGCCGTCTCCCGCCTTCTGAAAGCTCGCTGGGGATCAGAATGCCTCTGGTATCATAATACTGAACTGTCCGGACTGTAACGCCGCAGAGCTTAGCAAGTTCTCCCGTCGTGTATTTTGACATAGCGTTCACCTCCTTTCGCCACGTATCTTACTACATGACGCTGCGTAACAAGCAATACCTTACGCAGGGTGATTTTCAAAAAATGGTTACTCAGATAGTTTCAATCCACTCGCGGTCATCGTATAGATTTTATTGCAGACCTCGGAAATATATTTCCGGTCGTGAGAAACACTGATGATTGTTCCAGGAAATTGTTTAAGTATTCTTCGTACTTCCGGCCCGGATAAAGGCGAAAAATTCCTTGTCGGCTCATCAAGAATCAGAACATTCGCTTCCGTCAGACTCATTTTCAAAAGAAACAGCTTTGCCTTCTGACCACCGGACAGCTCCCTGATCGGATGGAACATTTCATCAGAAGTATACTTCATGGATCCCAGAAAAGTTCGGACCATGGTTATTTCATCCTTGCCCCCGGAAGGGGCCAGATACTCTACCGGCGTCAGATCAAAGGGTAACTCTTCTTCGTAATTCTGCGGCATATAGCAGGCAGAGAGATCTGCCCTGCTGCAGAGTTCTTCAGCAATTATC
>JAFRLH010000022.1 GCA_017431345.1 Lachnospiraceae bacterium
ACCGAAACGGATCGCGATGATCGGACATAAATTTATCCCTTCCAGAAATGGCGGGGTGGAGGTCGTTGTCAGTAACCTTGCGCCGCATCTTGCGAAGCTCGGATATGATGTGACCTGTTACAACCGAACGGACAGAGAAGCCGTTAAGCGCCGGAAGGCCGGGGAACTGATGCGGGAATACCGCGGAGTCCGCCTGGTCTGGACACCGACCATTAACCGCCGCGGGATGGCCGCTATGTCATCTTCCATTATCGCATCGGTGATGGCCGCATTTAGCCGCTATGATCTGATCCACTATCACACGGAGGGGCCGTGCGTTTTCTGCTGGCTTCCGCGGTTAATGGGAAAGAAGGTAGTGGTTACGGTTCACGGACTGGACCATATGCGGGAAAAATGGGGCAGATTTGCTTCCCGGTACATCCTGCTGGGCGAAAAAGCGGCCGTCCGCCATGCCAACAGCATCATTGTGCTGAGCGAGGGTGTCAGGATGTATTTTCGTGAGACATATGGACGGGAAACGGTATTTATCCCAAACGGGATCGATCCGGCTGAGAGCCGGCTGGCCTGTGAGATCACGAAACAGTTTGGCCTTGCTTCACAGGAATACATCCTGTTTCTGGGCCGTCTGGTTCCGGAGAAGGGAATTCATTACCTCATAGAAGCATACAAGATGCTTCAAACGGACAAAAAACTGGTGATCGTTGGCGGCTCGTCGGATACCAACGATTATGTCAAGCAGCTATATGCCATGGCAGAAGGCTGCACATCTATCATCTTCACAGGCTTTCAGAAAGGGCTCGTCCTGGAGGAGTTATACAGCAATGCCTATCTGTATGTACTGCCAAGCGATCTTGAGGGAATGCCGCTCACTCTTCTGGAGGCCATGAATTACGGATGCTGCTGTGTGACCTCTGATATCGGTGAGTGCGCGGACGTTTTGGACGGCAGTGGCTTTACCTTTCCGCGCGGAAACGTGAACGCCCTGCGGGATACGCTTCAGGACCTGTGCGATAATCCGGAAAAGGCGGAAGCAAAACGGGAAGAAGCCCGGGAAATGATCGCCTCCAAATACACGTGGAAGGATATTACCGCTAAGACCGATAAACTATACAGAGAGCTGCTGGACAAATAAGCCAGAGCATAACGTATCATGAAGCTTGAACGCACTAGGAACGCAGCAAGAAACGTTGTGTTTGACGGAACCATGGAAATAGTCAATATGCTGTTTCCGTTCGTCATTCGTTCTGTCATGCTGCAATATCTGGGAACTGAATATCTGGGGTTGAACGGCCTGTTCAAGTCGATTCTGTCTTTTCTGAATCTGGCGGAGCTTGGCGTGGGCAGTGCTATGGTGTTCAGCATGTACAAGCCGATCGCTGAAGACGATACCCCAACAATCTGTGCTTTGATGCGTCTTTATCGTACCCTCTACAGGATCATAGGTCTGGCAATCGCAGTGATGGGACTGCTACTTATGCCTTTCCTGAATAACCTCATTGAGGGTGATCTCCCCGCCGG
This sequence comes from Lachnospiraceae bacterium, assembly GCA_017431345.1. Taxonomy (GTDB): domain Bacteria; phylum Bacillota; class Clostridia; order Lachnospirales; family Lachnospiraceae; genus UBA3305. The sequence continues at coordinate 1,519 of JAFRLH010000022.1, forward strand.
AATGAACCTGCACGTCCTTTATCTGATGAATCTGGGGAATACCGTGCTGACGTACTGGCTGTTTGCGTATAAAGGCAGTCTGCTCCAGGCACACCAGCGGCGGGATGTGATCAGCAAGGTCAGTCTGCTCGTGCGGGTGGTGGAATATACACTGAAAATCCTGATACTTGTCTTTACAAGAAATTATTATATCTATCTGGCGGTACAGCTGCTGTGTCAGATAGCCATAAACGTGCTGACTGCAGCGTGCGCAGCAAAGATGTATCCCCGCTATGCGGCAATCGGGAAACTGCCGAAAGAGAAAGTTCTGGATATTTTCCGCAGAGTGCGGGATCTGTTCACTTCCAAATTATCCGCCACGATTTTCGATGCCGCGGATACGGTGGTCATCTCCGCCTTTATGGGGCTGACCGCTCTGGCGCTTTACCAGAATTATTATTTTATCATCACGGCGCTCAGAATGATGCTGGTCGTACTGCTCAACGCCTGCATGGCGGGGGTGGGAAACAAACTGGTCATGGAAAGCAAAGAAGCAAATTACCGGGATCTGGAAAAGATCAGTCTTCTTTTCCTCTGGGTGCTCGGCGTGAGCAGTTCCATGCTGCTGTGCCTGTATCAGCCGTTTATTCATGTCTGGATGGGCAAAGAAAATATGCTTGCCATCGAGCTGGTATTCTGTTTTGTCGTCTATTACTACTCCATGGGAGCCAACAAGCTGATCAATATGTTTAAAGACGCAGCCGGTATATGGCGGATCGATCGATGGAGGCCTCTGACGGCAGCTATCGTCAATCTGAGCCTGAATCTGATCACTGTCCGCTGGCTGGGAATGTACGGGGTCCTGCTTTCCTCGATCGTCTCCATCGTTCTTATTCAGATTCCGTGGCTGTTCCACAACCTGTTCCGGGAAGTCTTTCCCCGTGAGAGTATGTGGAAATATATACGGCTCTTCTGTGGGCTGACCGTGTTTGCCTTGATCTCCTGCGTTGCGTCGTGGTTTGCATGCGGGCTGTTTACAATGAATGTGTGGTTTACACTCTTTGCAAATGCCGCCGTAAGCTTTGTTATACCGAATCTATGCTTCTTTGCTTTATATGGGAGATCTCCTGTATTCAGGGACAGCCTGTCGCAATTAAAAGGTATGTTCCTGTCCCGTGGCGGGAGCAAGCGAGGATAGGATCGATAAAAATAACCGGATAACTCAATGGAGTCTTTGCCGGATACCGATAAAAGAAAGGGAAACGAAAGTATGATCAGTGTAATTGTACCGGTTTACAAGGTGGAAAAATATCTGAGGCACTGCGTAGACAGCATCCTTGCCCAGACATATCCTGATTTTGAGCTGCTGCTGATTGATGATGGCTCACCGGACGGCTGTCCAAAGATCTGTGACGAGTATGCCTGCCGTGACCCTCGCGTAAGGGTGATTCACAAACCTAACGGCGGTCTGATCTCTGCCCGGAACGAAGGGATCCTCGCTGCCAGAGGGGACTATATCTGCATTGTGGATGGAGATGACTGGGCCGATGAAAACATGCTGCAATTTATCCACGATACAGTTGCGCTGTCGCCTGAGCCTCTCGACATGGTTATTTTTGCTGCCCACAACGTATATGAGGATCATCTGGAAGAAACGATCAACGAAGTTCCGGAAGGCTTTTACGACAGGGAGAGGCTGGAGAAAGAAGTGTTTCCGTATTTACTTACTGATACGCGCAACGGGCTTCAGGTAGGGGTGATCCAGGCCCATACCTGGGATAAGGCATTTAAGCGCGAACTTCTGGCAAAGTATTATACCCGTGAAGAGAGGATCCGCGTCTTTACTGATGTGCCTATGACATATGAATGCCTGCTGCACAGCCGGAATGTATATATCTGCAATAAGCATCTTTATATGTATAATAAAACAAAC
>JAFRLH010000023.1 GCA_017431345.1 Lachnospiraceae bacterium
GTACATCCTAAACAGACACAGGCAAAATGGCAGTCTGATGGCGACGAGGCATCTACAACAATCGCTGATGGTATTGATGGTGCTGGTGTTACTGTCACAGCTAAAACAGCTAGTGATGATTGGACTGTAACAGTAGATTATTCTGGTGCTGAACCGGTAGTTAAGATCAATTGATCTGTTGATTTAATTCGCCGCCCTTCCTCCACGGGAAGGTTAGAAAAAGAAATCGGGAGCATCCGATATACGCCAAAGTCTTTCCACTTGTCATCCTGAGCCTGCCGAAGGATCCCCGCTTAAACACTTGCGATTTTTACTAATCCCGAAGCCCATACGCGGTGGATTCTTCGCCGGGCAACGGCTCAGAATGACAATCTTAATAAGTTTTCATAGGCCTCCGGGAAGGCCTGAGAAAGAAATCAGGAGCGCTCAGCATATGCCGGGCGCTTTTTCCTGTCATCCTGAGCCTGACGAAGGATCCGCGCCCTGGCACTTGCGGCTTTATTAAAACCGAAATCTTCACGCGGTGGATCCTTCGACAGGCTCAGGATGACAAACGTTAGTTCTCCATCAAGATCCTTCAGCAGGCGCAGGATGACAAACGTTAGGTTTCCATCAAAACCAGCAATCACTTACCCGCTGTTCCCCGGGACCGCCTCTTTTCTCACCGCTTTTTAGTCTGTTCTGCTTCCTGCATCTTGCGGGAAATCCTGCTTTCATGTATGATAAAAACGAATATTTCTGTAACCCGGAATGACCGGAAATCTGCAATATGCACAGAAGGGAGAAGCCCGGATGGATCATTCATCAAATCGTAAATTAACACCGGCGCTTTCAAAATTTAACGTATGGGCCTTCGCACTCGGCACCGCTGTCGGCTGGGGTTCGCTTGTCGTGACCAGCAACTCCTACCTGGGACAGTCCGGTCCGTGGGGCAGTGTTCTCGGTCTGCTTCTCGGCACCGTTGTCATGCTGGTCATCGCCAGGAACTACTCCTATCTGCTGGAGATTTATCCGGAGGCCGGCGGCGCCTATACCTACAGCAGGGAAGTGTTCGGGAATGACTACGGCTTTCTGGCGGGCTGGTTCCTTGCGCTTGTCTATCTGGCTATCCTCTGGGCGAATGCGACTTCTATTCCGCTGTTTGCCAAATACTTTATGGGCGGAATCTTTGAAATCGGCAGGATCTACTCCCTGTTCGGGTATGACGTTTATATCGGTGAGATCGTTATAACGTTTCTGGCGATCCTGTTGACGATGCTGCTCTGTTACCGCAGCAAAAAAGCAGCAATTTTCCTTATGACCGGTCTTGTTTGTGTATTTACACTCGGGATCACCGTTGTCTTTCTTGCCGCGCTGTTCGGTCACGGCGGATCGTTCACGCCCGGTTTCGTGCCGGATTCTTCAGCGATCTCGCAGATCGTCCGGATCGCAGTCATTTCACCCTGGGCTTTTATCGGATTTGAAAGCATTTCCCACAGCGCGGAAGAACTGTCCTTTAAGAGGACCGGGGTATTCCGTGTATTGGTGATCGCCGTGATCTCCACTGTCCTTCTGTATATTTTCGTGACGCTGCTTTCCGTCACGGCTTATCCTGAACGGTATGCGACCTGGCTGGATTATATCCGCGACCGGGGCAATCTCTCCGGTCTGGAAGCGCTGCCGGCATTTTATGCGGCAAATCATTATCTTGGCAGCTTTGGCGTGGGGATCCTGATGGCTTCCCTTCTGTCGCTGGTCATCACCAGCCTGATCGGTAATACGACAGCGCTCAGCCGTCTGTTTTACGCGATGGGTAAGGATAAGATCCTTCCGAAAAAAGCGGGGGAACTGAATCAGTACGGTACGCCGGGATATGCCATTTGGCTGATCGCCGTGGTCTCCATCGTGGTTCCGTTCGTAGGAAGGACCGCGATCGGATGGATCGTGGATGTAACGACGATCGGCGCGACGCTGATCTACGGCTTTGTTTCCGCTGCAGTCGTGAAGATAGCGGGTGATCGGGAAGACCAGAAGGAGCGGATCACCGGAATCATCGGCCTTACCGTAATGATCGGTTTCGGACTGTATATCCTTCTTCCGAATCTGATCGCCACCGGATCGCTGGAAAAGGAGACCTATTTCCTGTTCATCGTCTGGAGCGTTCTGGGCTTTCTGTATTTCAGATGGATCCTGCATCATGATAAAGCGCGACGGTTCGGCAACTCCAGTATCGTCTGGGTCGCACTGCTGTCGCTCGTTCTGTTCGTGGCACTGATCTGGATGCGTCAGTCAATGATCACTTCGAATGTGCAGATGCTCAAAAATGTACATGCGTATTATGAACAGACCGAGGAAGAAAACCGTCAGTTGGACGAGCAGTACATTGAAGAACAGCTCGATGAGATGGAGGCTGCCAATACCCGGACGATCATGATGGCGGTCGGGATGTTCGCATTCGCCATCGCGATCATGCTGACGAACTATTCCTACATGAACAGACGTACGCTGGAGAGTGAGCGGGCGGCAAATATCGATCCTATGACAGGCGTGAAGAGCAAGCATGCCTGGCTGAATAAAGAGAATGAATTCAATCAGGCCATCCACGCCGGGACATCCGGAGATTTCTCGATCGTCGTGTGCGATGTCAACGGCCTGAAGAAGATCAATGATACCCTGGGACATAAAGCGGGCGATGAGTACATCTGCAATGCCTGTAAACTGGTCTGTGAGATCTTCAAGCACAGTCCTGTTTTCCGGATCGGCGGCGACGAATTCGTCACCATCCTGACCGGGCGCGATCATACGATCCGCAGAGATCTGATGAAGCTTCTGCACGACCGCTCTGTGGCGCATATTTCCGAAGGCGGCGTAGTGGTGTCCGGCGGTATTTCCGATTTTCGTCCGGGAGAAGACCGGAACTTCCATTCCGTTTTCCAGCGCGCGGACGAGCTGATGTATGAGGAAAAACAGCTCTTGAAGGGCCTCGGCGCGGTAACAAGGGATGAGGATCCCGAGGAAGAAGCCGGAGCGGCAGATACACCGGCTGTGCTGAATGTCAGGAAGAAAGTCCTGATCGTGGAAGACGAAGAGATCAACCGCCTCATGCTCGGCAATATCCTGGAGAACGATTACGATATCCTGTATGCCGCGGACGGCATGGAAGCCATGGAACTGGCAAAGGAGAACAAGGAGGATCTCTCCCTGATGCTGCTTGATCTGCTGATGCCCAGAATGGGCGGGATGGATGTGCTGAAAGCGCTGAAAGCCGACAATGATCTGAAGAAGCTTCCTGTGATCGTTCTGACCGCCGACCAGAAGGCGGAAGTGGAATGCCTGAAGCTTGGCGCGGCGGACTTCATTCCCAAGCCGTATCCTGCGCTGGAGATCATCCGGGCAAGAGTGGATAAGTGCATTGAAATGTCCGAAAACAGGGATACGATCCAGTCCACGGAGAGAGATCCTCTTACAAAACTCTATAATTATGAATACTTTGCCCGTTATATCAATCTGTATGACAAGCATTACCACGATGCGCTGATGGATACGGTCGTGGTGGACGTCAACAGTTTCCATATGATCAATGAACGCTATGGAAAGAACTATGGAGACAAAGTGCTGCAGCGCATCGGAAGCAGGATCAGGAAACTGGCCAGGGAGATCGGCGGCGTATGCTGCAGAAAGGGCGCGGATACATTTCTGCTGTACTGCCCGCACAGAGAGGATTATGAGAGCCTGGCAGAAACTCTTTCCGACGGGCTGATGGAGGAGAAATCCTCTGCCAGCCGGGTGCGTCTGAGAATGGGCATCTATTCTGAGGCAGATAAAGCGCTGGATCTGGAGCGGCGCTTTGACCGCGCGAAGATGGCGGCTGAATCGGTCAAGAACGGCCAGGCAAAGATGATCGGGTTCTACAACGATGAGATGCACTCGCAGGCTCTCATGAAAGAGCGGCTGCTGGAGGAATTCCATACCTCGATCGAGCAGAAATGCTTCAAGGTATTCTATCAGCCGAAATTCGATATCCGTCCCGACAAACCGCTGCTGGCCAGCGCGGAAGCGCTTGTGCGGTGGATCCATCCGGAACTTGGCATGATCAGTCCCGCGGTCTTTATCCCTGTCCTGGAGGAAAGCGGCCTGATCCTGGAACTGGATACGTATGTCTGGCGTGAGACAGCCGCACAGATCAGAGCCTGGAAGGACCGTTTCGGTTTCTCCGTGCCGGTCTCCGTCAATGTGTCGCGTATTGATATGCTGACGCCCAATCTGAAAGATATCTTTACGGAAATTCTGGCTTCGAACCGCCTTGATATGAATGATATCGTGCTGGAGATCACCGAATCGGCCTATGCGGGCGACTCTGAGCAGATCATTTCCACTGCGAGAGAACTGCGCGGCATGGGCATGGGCTTCCGAATCGAAATGGACGATTTCGGAACAGGCTATTCCTCTCTCGGCATGCTCACGAAGCTGCCGATCGATGCGCTGAAACTCGATATGACCTTTATCAGAAATGCGTTCGGAGAGACCAGGGATGTCCGTATGATCGAGCTGATCATCGACATCGCGGACTATCTGCATGTGCCGGTAGTGGCTGAGGGCGTGGAAACGGAAGAACAGCTGCTCACGCTCAAGGCGCTTGGATGCGATCTGGTGCAGGGATATTATTTCTCGAAACCGGTTCCCGAAAATGAATTCGAGCGCTTCCTGGTGGAGCGCAGAGAGCAGAGCGTGGAGGCCATGCCGGAGGCGAAGAAATCTTATTTGAGCATCTCCAAAGCGCTTACCAGTGACTTTGAGAATATTTATTATATCGATACGGTCACGGATTATTATCTCGAATTCTTCTCCGGTCCGGAAGGAGAACTCCGGATCCAGGCAGGAGGCACGGACTTTTTCGGGGATGCCGTTGAAAAACTGATGGCAGGTGTTGCGGCGGAAGATGAAGACAGGCTGCGTACTGCCCTCAAAAAGGAAAACCTGCTCCGGTGGATCGACAGGGAAGATGCGGCTGCGGTTTCCTTCAGCAGGAAGCGCGGTGAAGCTGCGGTACCGTACAGCCTGCAGACCATCCGGACGCGGAATAAGGACGATCATCATATCGCGATCGGCGTGCGGCAGGAGTAAACACAGAGACAGAGGGGCCGGCTCTTTTAAGAGAGCCGGTCCTTTTATCATGTTGTTTTTATGCAATATTTTTATACAGTAGAATTTTAATTTGCTGTGTGCGGCAGTTCTGATGACAA
>JAFRLH010000007.1 GCA_017431345.1 Lachnospiraceae bacterium
CACTGAAAAAGCCCCTTTAAGGGGCAGCTGTGAAAGTGGTGCAGTTAGCAGACCTTCAGTGCGCCTTCCGGGCGCAGGCTGGTAATAGTCCCTTATAGGGACTGAGCAGGCCACCGGCTAAGCCGGTGGTCCTGACTCTTTTTCGGAATCTTCTTTTTTTACGGGAAGGAACATCCGGATCTTTTCGATCCGGTTGTGATCGACTTTTTCCGCGATCAGCCGGAACCCGTCTTCGGTCGTAAATTCTTCGCCCTGTTTGGGGAAGTGGTCGAGCAGCCCGATCAGATAGCCGCCGATGGAATCATAATCCTCACTCTCCAGTTCCGTATCAAGCGCATCGTTGATATCGTCCAGCTTATAGGAACCTTCCACAACATACTCGTTGTCACGGACATGGACCAGTTCGAGCAGCTCCTGTTCGTCATATTCGTCCCGGATCTCGCCGACGATCTCTTCCACGATATCTTCCATGGTGATGATGCCGACAGTCGTTCCGTATTCATCCAGTACAATGGACATCGTAACACGGTTCTTGCGCATTTCATGAAAGAGCTCTGTCGTGTTCTTGAATTCGTGGGTAAAATACGCTTCCCGGAGGAAATCCCTTACGGAAAACGCCGATCCCTGTCTGAACAGCACCAGATCTTTCATATTGATGATGCCGATGATATGATCCGGGTTTTCTTCAAACACGGGAAGTCTGGTGAACCGTTCTTCCCGGAAAAGGGCGATCAGTTCTTCATAAGTGGATTCCACATCGGCAAAGACAACATCCACTCTGGGGACCATGACATCTTTCGCCTGGGAATCCCCGAAGTCGAACACGTTGTTGATCATTTCCTTCTCGTCCGACTCGATCACGCCCTCTTCGTGGCTGACTTCCACGATCGTCCGGAGTTCGTCTTCGGTCATGGCTTCTTCCCGGTCGTCGGGATTGATCCGCAGGATAAAAAGCAGCCCGCGCGACAGCATGTTGATCAGGAAGATCAGGGGCGTCAGGACGACCATGCAGATTTTAATGGCAGGGGCAAACCGGAGGGAGATCCTCTCGGAATGGATGGACGCCACTGTTTTCGGTGTGATCTCTCCGAACAGAAGGATCAGGAATGTCAGAATGCCCGTGCCGATCGCAACGGTAAAACGTCCGCCGAGCCTGGTCGCGATGACGGCTGTCAGCGCAGAAGCGGAAAGATTCACGATATTGTTCCCGATCAGGATGGCGGTCAGCATTTTCGGCTGGTCTTCAAGAATGGAAAGAACAAGGGAAGCTTTTTCGTTCCCTTCTTCAGACAGGGCTCTCAGTCTGTGCCGGTTGACGGCGGTAAGGGCCGTCTCGGCAGACGAAAAGAAAGCAGAAAGAATAAAAAGAATTATAAGAACTATATACAGGTATATGTCACCCGCGTCCAAGATGCGTTCACGCTCCGTTCGTTAAATAAATTTAAATGGAATATACAATAATTGCCGGTGACTGTCAAGGCAGAGCGCCGGATTACGGCCGAGGCAGCAAAAAAGCAGCCGGATCCGGCTGCTTTTTGGATCAGATTTCTGCACGCTGGATCGTTTCGTATTTTGCAGACGATGCAATGATCAGCGGTACATACTCGCGGAGGACCGTTGACGTATCCAGTCCGTACCAGTTCTCTTTGGATCCCGCGATCTTGCGGATCGCGTATTTCAGGGTGATGATCCGGTAATCAATCGCGGAAAGCTCCGCTTTGGCGGAAATGGATTTGTGGATCACACAGAACTTGAATGTGCCGACTGTTGAAGTCCCGTAAATGGAATACCGCTTGTCCTGATCCGGCAGTTCGCCGGTCTCCTGCAGATCCCGGACGATCTGTCTTAAATACACATTGACCATCGGGCTGCGCCGAAATCCCAGATATAGCTTTACGCGGAAGATGAAATCCGTTCCGTATCGTTCGACTTTATAGTACAGCGTATCCGGCTCGTCCGTCACGGAAACATTTACGAACCAGTAGGCATCCGCACGTTTTGGTTCTTTGTCGAAAATGGAATAGAGGATATCGCGGTCGATCGAGATGAAATCACGGCTGTTATCCAGATAGACCAAGTTGTTCGCGAGCATCGGGATGCTCTGGTCGTCATGCAGTTCCTGCAGATTGTCCACAAAGTCGTGCATATCCAGTTTGGTGCTGTGCTGATGTTCAAGCTGGGTACCCCGGTACCAGATGATCTCGATCACGAGAAGGAGCAGCGTGAGAATGACCGTAACGTAACCGCCGTGCATGAACTTTCCGAGACTGGAGATAAAGAACACGGATTCGATCAGTCCGAACACAATGAGCACCACAAAAGAAAGGAGTGTCTGTCCGCGCACCTTGCGGAGATATTCTGAGATCAGCAGCGTCGTCATCAGCATTGTCGCCGTGATCGCAAGGCCGTAAGCGGATTCGATCCTGGCACCGGAACGGAAATACAGAACGACGGAGCTGCAGCCGATCCACAGGATCGTATTCACGGTACTGATATAAAGCTGTCCCTTCGTATCGGAAGGATACCGGATCTCGAGATGCGGAAGCAGATCCAGATGGATCGCCTCTGAGACCAGCGTATAGGAGCCGGTAATGAGCGCCTGGGAGGCAATGATCGCAGCCAGCGCGCTGAGCACGATGGCGAACGGCCGCATGAATTCCGGGAGCATCATAAAGAACGGATTGGGTTCAGCCATTGCTATGATCGCCGGTTCCGCCTGATTTTTAATGATCCAGGCACCCTGTCCGAGATAGTTGAGGATCAGGCAGGACTTGACGAACGGCCAGCTGAAATAGATATTTCCCCGCCCGACATGGCCCATATCGGAATAGAGCGCTTCCGCACCGGTCGTTGCCAGGAAGACGCTCCCAAGGATCATGAATCCGGCTTTGTTGTAGGGGCTGAGAAGCACCTGTATGGCATACAGCGGATTGAAGGCGGTAAGAATGACAGGCATGGTGACAATATGGCGCAGTCCGGACAAGCCGAGGAACAGGAACCAGACCAGCATGACCGGGCCGAATGTCTTTCCGATCTTGCTTGTTCCGGCGCGCTGTACGAGGAACAGCGTGGATATGATGATCAGTGTGATGATCACGACTTTTACCTGGGTGCCGCCGAGGAATCTGTCCATCAGAGGAATGCTCCGAAGACCTTCGACCGCTGTCGTGACGGTAACGGCCGGTGTAAGCATACCGTCCGCAAGCAGCGCCGCGCCGCCGAGCATGGCCGGAAGGATGAGCCATTTTCCATACGTCCTGACCAGCGAGTAAAGAGAGAAGATACCGCCTTCTCCGTGGTTGTCGGCTTTCATCGCGATCAGCACATATTTTATGGTCGTAAGAAGGGTGACGGTCCAGATGACCAGGGAAAGCGAGCCTATGATGAAGGTCTGATCAATGCCGGTGATGCCGCCGTTGCCTTCCATGATCGACTTCATGACGTACAGCGGGGACGTGCCGATATCGCCGTACACGATGCCGATCGTTACAAGAAACATACCGAAGCTGAATCTGTTTTTCTTTTCCATGTCTGTTCTCTCCTGCGCGTTTTTCCGTCTGCGGAAGCTGCCGGCTGACGAAAAACACAAACCGATTAACAGTATATTAACACGGATCGTCCTTTGTGTGCAATGAACAGTGCATATTTTTTGTCAAATCAGAGAAATTTTCTGATTTGCTTTAATGTTGCAATTGTTTGAATTTATTAAAAAAATCAGAAAATATATACAATTTAAACAATAAAGAGAGGAAAAAGACGATCCAGGTGTAAAAAATTCTAAAAAAATACTTGACAAACGGAAGAGAATGGGATAGAATGTTTACAACAAGAGAGAAAAGAAAAATACTTCGGAAAGAAGAATAAAAACAGGAGGTACGGTCCAATGAAATAGCAAGACCTGACCCAGGATGAATCTCCAAGAGGAGTTTACATAGATCGTAACAGTGAAGATAAGCAGAGGAACATTTTCACAGGCGATACTGAAAGAGACAGAAATGATCTTTCAAAAAATTATGTAACAGACAGGAGGAGATGCTTATAAGGGGAATAGATTCACAGATAAAGATCAGTAAATGATCCAGGAATGATCTAAAGATGGTCAAAGAAAGATCGGAAAAGAAAACGCAGCGGTTTCATCAATCGCGAGGATGGGGTCGCAACCGTTAGTTGGAAGATCAGGAGATCAGAAAGATCAAAAGATCAAAAAGATCAAGAGATCAGAAAATCAAAAGGATCAGAAAAGATCAAAAAGATCAAGAGATCAGAAAATCAAAAGGATCAGAAAATCAAAAGAATTATTCCTCAAGCAAATCAACAGAAAGGAGGTTATACAGTGAAACTTACATTTATTTCATAAGAGGGCCGTTCGCAGGAAAAGAAAGAAGCGGGCGGCCCTTAAATTATGCATTCCTTTTTCCGGGCAGCCTTAACAGGCTCTTTTTTTATGTCCGGATTTGGGATATAATAAATCTATTAAATTATCTGGAGGCAGTTATGTACGATTATCTGGTTGTCGGCGCCGGTCTGTTCGGAGCTGTTTTTGCAAGAGAAGCTGCGGATGCGGGGAAAAAGGTGCTTGTGATTGATAAACGCAGTCATATCGGCGGAAACGTTTATACCAAAAATGTCTGCGGCATCCATGTACATGAATACGGAGCACACATTTTCCATACAAATAATGAAGAGGTGTGGAAGTACCTGAACCGTTTTACGGAATTCAACCGTTTTACCAATTCTCCGGTGGCAAATTACAAGGGAGAGCTGTACTCGCTTCCTTTTAATATGTACACCTTCAATAAGATGTGGGGGGTCGTCACGCCCGCGGAGGCAGCGGAGAAGATCGCGGAACAGCGGAAGGAGATCACCGGAGAACCGCGGAACCTGGAGGAACAGGCGATCTCCCTCGTGGGCCGGGATATTTATGAGAAACTGATCAGGGGATATACGATGAAGCAGTGGGGGCGTCCGTGCAATGAACTTCCTTCCTTTATTATTAAAAGGCTCCCTGTCCGTCTGACGTTTGACAACAATTATTTCAATGCGCGTTTCCAGGGGATCCCCGTGGGTGGTTATACACAGATGGTGGAACACATTCTGGACGGGATCGAGGTACGGCTGGATACAGATTATCTGAAAGACAGGGAGGCACTCCGCAGGCTTGCGGATACGATCGTCTTTACCGGCCCGATCGACGCTTATTTTGATTTCTGCCTCGGGAATCTGGAATACCGCTCGGTAAGATTTGAGACGGAACTTCTCGACATTCCGAATTTCCAGGGCAATGCCGCTGTCAATTATACCGACAGCGAGACGCCTTATACACGGATCATTGAACATAAGTGGTTCGAATTCGGAAAGGACGCCGACGGCAATGACATCGACAAGACCGTGATCAGCCGTGAATACAGCAGTGAATGGAAACCCGGGGATGAGCCGTATTATCCGGTGAATAATGAGAAGAACGCAGCGCTGTACGGAGAATATAAGAAGCTCGCCGAAAAGGAGGAAGGAGTCCTGTTCGGCGGACGGCTTGGCGAATACAAATACTACGATATGGACGCAGTAACGGCGGCTGCGCTTGACGCTGCAAAGAAATATATCAGATGAACATCGATCCGGGCAGGACAGGGCAGTCTGCCCGGGTTTTTGATGACAGAAAACGATTCCTGTGATACTATTGCGTTATGAAACTGAAGGTCAGACAGTATATTAAAATGATCCTGCAGCATTTTCTGCTGCCGCTGGTATATGATCTCCACAGATTCAGGAGAACGGACAAGAGTCTGGTGGTCTTTGCGGATGCGCATCATGAGAGCCGTCCGGAGAGCATGAGGCTCCTTTATCATACCCTGATCAAAAGAGGATGCAGGGTGAAGGAATATTATTATGACAGTGCGAAGCTGTCTTCCGCGGGACAGCTGAAAGCTGCGCTTGCGTTTATGAAGCTCTACGCGAAGGCGGGAACGGTCGTGATCTGCGACAATTTCCTGCCGGTGTCTTCCGCCAGAAAGAAAAAGAACACAAAAGTGATCCAGCTCTGGCATGGGCCGGGCGCTTTCAAAAAGTTCGGCTATGATACGGAAGACGACATTCCTTCGTGGTATAAGGGAAATGTGTTCAGCAATTATGATCTTGTAACGGTGAGCGGAAGAGCAGCTGTTGCGCCATTCAAAAGCGCCATGCGGCAGCCGGACGGTGTGGTAAAGCCCGTAGGCATCAGCCGGATGGATGTACTGAAGAGCGAAAAGTATATAGAAAAATGCAGGGAGGAATTCTTCTCCCTCTATCCGGAGGCGGCAGGAAAGAAGGTGCTGGTCTATGCGCCGACTTTCAGAGGAAATGCGGGAGATCCCAGGACCGAAGGCTTCCGGGAGGTGAAGGCGCTCCGGAAAACGATCGGCGATGACTGGTTCATCCTGATCTGTCCGCATCCGCATCTGTACGCGAAACTGGAAGCAGATATGATCCCGAAACTGCCGACAGAGCGGGCACTCCCGGCAGCGGACGTATTCCTCACGGATTATTCTTCCGTCTTTTATGACGCGTGTGTCCTGGGAAAGAAGATGCTGTTCTTTGTGCCGGATCTGAAAGAATACAGGAAAGGCAGGGGATTCTATATTTCCATGGCGGAGCTGCCGGGTGAAGTGGTCATGGAGGAGGAACGTCTGCAGGAAGCAGTCCTGCGGGCGTATGAGAAATATGATTTCCATTATCAGCGCCAGTTCGTACACAGTTATCTGGGAGCCTGCGACGGGCATGCGACAGAGCGGATCATTCAGTTTATAGAAAGCGGAAAATGAGATGGTGATCGGAAACGGGGAAAAGCTTTATGTGTTCGCGCTGGTGCTGGGCGGCGGTTCCGGCAGACGGATGACCGGGACGGAGATGCCGAAACAGTATCTTATGCTGGGTGACAGGCCGGTGATCCTGCATTCCGTACAGCGGTTCCTTTTGAATGAAAAAGTGGACCGGGTGATCATGGTGTGCCCGGAGGACCATCTGGAATATACACAGGCGCTGGCGGCAAAGTACCTGAAAGATATTTCGCGTGTTTCCGTGACTTCCGGCGGCGCAGACAGGAATGCTTCCCTCATGAAGGGAATGCTGAAGGCGCAGGCGTTCATGACGGACGGCAGTGATGCGGTCGTGCTGACGCATGACGCTGCAAGACCGTTCCTGACCGACCGCATTATTGAGGAGAATATTGCTGCTGCAGCGGCTTACAGCGCGTGTACGACAGCCGTCTCCGCTGTAGATACGATCATGCGGAGCGACGACGGACAGGTGATCTCCGAGATCCCGAAGCGGAGCCTGATGTATCAGGTGCAGACACCGCAGAGCTTCCGGTTCAGTGTGCTGTTCGGCGCCATGAACAGTCTTTCACCGGAAGAACTCGGGATCCTTACGGACGCGTGCGGGATCATGCAGGCAAAAGGGGTCCCGGTGCGGCTCGTCCGGGGGGAGAATTATAATATCAAGCTGACATATCCGCAGGATATGATCACTGCGGAGGGGATTTTGAAGAGTCTGTCATCCTGAGATTTGTTTAAAGCATAAAAGGAAGTGAGGCCTGATTCCGTTCAGCATCTTTTCATGTCTGAAACAGGGGTCGCTGCGATTGCTTCGCTCGCGGACGAAATATCTGCACACCAATTTTTCAACGAATAAAGCGTGTTGAAAAATTGGAGACAATTTCGCCGTGAGCTGTCGCTCTCCGCTCTACAGTTTCAGCCATGAAAAGATGCTGAACGCGAAGTAGGGATGCACGGAAGTAGGGATGCACGGAAGCAGGGCATGACTTAGATGAATATGAATAATATAAAAACACTCACAAAAAAAATAGTCTTCGGAATCCTGTATCCGGCACTCTACCGTCATTTCTGCCGGAAGAATACAGTCGACGGCAGCATCCTCCTTCTCGAACTCCGGTTTGACCGCCTGTCGGACAACCTGATCCCGTATTACAGGCATTATAAGAAGGTCGGGAAAAAGGTTCGTGTGCTGTGCCTGGACACCGAGAATAAAAAAGGTGCAGCGCTGCTGCGGGCGTACATCCGCCTGTTCCGGGCAATCAGCCGTGCACGCCTCGTTTATCTGACCGAAAGCAGCAATGTCCTGGCCGCCGTGAAGATCCGGCCGGAGACCAAGCTGATCCAGGTGTGGCATGCCTGCGGTGCGTTTAAACGGTTCGGTTACGGTTTGTATGATGCCCCGAAGGAAGCGTACTATAATGATTATGATCTGACGCCGGTCAGCGGAAAGCGCATCGAAGAGGTCTATGCGCAGTCCATGCATCAAAAACAGGAGAAAGTAAGAGCGCTCGGCGTTGCCAGAACTGATATCTGTTTTTCGGGAAAATTTATCGCTGCGGCAGAAAGAAAAGTCCGCCAGGCAGTTCCGGCTGCGGCAGGGAAACAGATCATCGCTTTCATTCCTACATTCAGGGGAAATGTCGCCGGCGCACAGATGCCGGAACTCCCGGAGATCGAAAGCCTTTGCGATGCCTGGAAAGACAGCGCCGTTCTGCTTTACAGGGGACATCCTGCCGTGCAGGAAAGACCGGAGATCCCGCCAGCTTCCGCTGATTTCTTCTTTGATGTCACGGACTGCATAGAGACAGAGTCCCTGATGGCGGCAGCGGATATTCTGATCACGGATTATTCCTCTGTTATATTCGATTTTTCACTGTATCAGAAGCCGATGATCTTCTATACCTATGATCTGGATGCGTATGACGACGGCAGAGGCTTTTATTTCCCGTTTCAGACGTTCGTACCGGGAAAGATATGCAGGAACACGGAAGAACTCCTCCGGGCGGGCACAGAGGCTCTCTGCGGCCTGTGGGACAGAGAACAGGTAAGGAGATTCAAAGAGGATTTCATGGGTGCCTGTGACGGGCATTCGCTGGAGAGGATTACGGATGCAGTTGAACGGATCGCAAATCAGGATCAGAAAGATCAGGCGTGAAAGGGTGAAGCTGATCTTTTCCTGCGGCATGACAGGCGGTGTCACGCCGGATCTTTTTGTGCTGTTTGACGAAAAAGGAAGAGGTACAGCAGCGCTTAAGGCGAAAAAGACCGGCAGAGATACGCTGGAACTTGTCCTGAATATTGCGGATGCAGGGGACGGCGTGATGCTGCCGTCGGGCAGCTTCCGGATCGCAGCTGTGTTCGGGAGGAACAGCAAAAAGACGCCGGATGGTGTTTTTATTGCTGCAGGAGTAGATTTCAGGGGTTACAGGGAATCTCTTGCCTACGGCAGAAAAGAGTTCACGATCAATCTTTCTGCGGAAACAGATGATAAAGGGATCCTTGTTCTTACAGTCGAAGATACTGCAGGGACAGGCCTGATCAGTCCGGCAGATAAAAAGGCTGCAGCGAAAGAAGCAGTCTTCCGGAACTGGTACAGGATGTGCAGGCTGAAGCATGATTCCCAAAGAGGAAAGCCGGCAGTGCTCTTTTTTACCGAACAGTCTGATGTGCTTACCGATAATCTGAAGATCCTGAAGGCGGAACTGGAGAAGCGGGAGGATGCAGACCGCTTCAACATCATGACTTCCGCAAGGATGGCCGTGACCGATCAGCATCTGGGCATGAAGAGCTGGCTGGATATGCTTGTGAAGCTTGCGGAAGCAGATTATATTTTCATGGACGATCATGCACCTGTACTTGACAGGCTTAAAATTTCCGGGGATACTGTTATAACACAGGTCTGGCACGGCGGGTTGGGCTTTAAATCTACCGGCTACAGCAGGTACGGAAGACCGGGCGCGCCGCCGCCGTTCTCCTGTCACAGGCAGTATACCTGGGGGATCGCTCCGTCAAGACCGCTGCTCCCGGTGTTTGCTGAGATGTGGGGCATTCCGGAGTGCAGGATCCTTCCGTTCGGGATGCCGAGACTGTGTCTCATCCCGGATGCAGAAAAGCAGGCAGAGCGGAAAGCAGCGCTGCTCAAACGATGCCCGGGGCTGGAAAGAAGGAAGATCCTCCTTTTCGCGCCGACGTACAGGGGCGGCAGCCAGAAAACGGCGTATTATCCTTATGACAGGATCGATTTTGACGCACTGGAGCATTTCTGCGGAGAGGCATACGCTGTTGTGTTTAAAATGCACCCGTGGATCACGGAGGCGGTTCCTGTCGGGAACCGGAAGAATCTGTTCGATCTCTCCATGGAAGATAACATGGATTTGTTCTCAGCGGCGGATGTGATGATCACGGATTATTCTTCGACGATTTATGAATATTCGCTGTTCGGGAAGCCGATGGTATTTTATGCTTTCGACATAGAGGAATATGAGAAGGACAGGGGATTTCATCTGGATTACAGGAAATCTGCGCCGGGAGCGGTCGCAGAAGATTTTGACGGATTGCTGGAGATCCTGACGTCAGGCTGTTTCGAAGAAGAGAAAGCCGACAGATACAGAAGAATATCATTTGACGGAGATATGAAAAACAGCGCGGAAAGGATTATTGATGCTGTTCTTTTCGGCGATCTGCCGGAGGAGACTGCAGAGAACATAAAGCGCAATGAAAGAATGATGAAAGGGATAAGGGCACTCAGGGATGACAGGATCGTTATGCCTGACACCGGAATATCATAAAGGAGCGAGCCATGAATATAGCGATCATATTTGCGGGGGGAAGCGGCGTCAGAATGGGCGCCGGTATTCCGAAGCAGTTTCTGGAGATCAACGGGAAGCCGGTCATCGTGCATACGCTGCAGCTGTTCCAGTATCACAGAGAGATCGATAAGATCTACATTGCCATCATTGCGGATTATCTGGAATATATGAATACGCTGGTCGATGAATACAGGCTTTCGAAGGTGGCAGGGGTCGTTCCCGGCGGTACGAGCGCGCTGGATTCGGTCTATCATGCGCTGAAGGCTGCAGAAAAGGAGAATCCCGGGGATTCCGTCGTGCTGATCCATGACGGCGTCCGTCCGTTTATTTCAAGAGAAGTGATCTCCGCGAATATCAGGGGAGTAAGAGAGAACGGAAATGCGATCACCTGCACGCCCTGCTTTGAGACTATTCTGATCAGCGAAGACGGTCTGGATGTGGAGGATGTCCCGAACAGAAGGAACACGTACGCCGCCCAGGCACCGCAGAGCTTCCTGCTTTCAGATATTATAAAAGTGCATGAAGAGATCAGGAAAAAGCCGGAAGGATATAAAGACCTGGTGGATTCCTGCAATATGATCCGGTCTCTCGGAAAAACCGCGCACATGATCGAAGGCAACCGCGGGAACATCAAAGTCACCACACCGGAAGATGTTTACATGTTCCGGGCACTGATCACATACAGGGAAAATGAGCAGGCGTTCGGTCTCGGCATCACGAACCGGATCGGGAACGGGCCGCACTGAGAACGGGAAAAGCAAAATGACAGACAAAGAATTGCTCAGGGAAGCGAAAGGAGATCCGGTATTTGCGGAGGATCTTCTGCGGATCGCGCATACGGCGCTTCCCTATGAAGAACTGAAAGAGAAAAAGATCCTGGTGACCGGTGCGACAGGGCTTGTCGGGCAGGCTGTTGTCAGGGCATTGCTGACGATCGCAAGGGAATGCGGGGTCCCTCTGACAGTCTGTGCGTTATGCAGGGACAGGGAGAAGACAGCAGCCCTGTACAAAGAACTGCTGGAGAGACCGGAACTCATCCCGGTGTATGGGGATGTAAGGAATGCGGAAATTCCGGATGATACGGACATTATCATTCACGCCGCCTCCCCTACAGCTTCCAGATTTTTTGTTGCGAAGCCTGTGGAAACGATGGAGATCGCGATCGGCGGTACAAAGAACATGCTGGAGCAGGCAAGAAAGACCGGGGCGGAGATGGTCTATATTTCTTCCATGGAAGCCTTCGGCGTGACCGATCCGGAAAAAGACAGGATACGGGAAGAGGATCTGGGCTTTATAGATCTGACGAGTGTCCGGAGCTGCTATCCGGAAAGCAAAAGAGTCTGCGAGCTTCTGTGCGCTTCTTATTATCATGAATATGGCGTCAAAGCCGTAAGCGCAAGGCTGGCACAGACTTTCGGCGCCGGTGTCGATGTCTCGGAAGGCCGTGTTTTTGCGCAGTTCGCAAAAAGCGCAATGGCAGGCGAAGATATCGTACTGCATACCAAAGGGGAATCCTGGGGAAATTACTGCTATACGGCAGATGCGGTGACAGGCATTTTTACGATTCTTTTGAAAGGCGAACCGGGGACAGCGTATACGGTAGTGAATCCGTCGACTTCCATAAGGATCCGGGATATGGCGGAACTGGCGGCGGAAAAGTTAAGCGGCGGCAGGAGCAGCGTTGTTTTTGATATTCCGGAGGATTCCCTCAAGTTCGGTTATGCGCCGGATGTGAAAATAAAGCTGTCCGCAGACAGGCTGATGGGACTCGGCTGGCAGCCGCAGGTGGACCTGCCGGAAATGTATGAACGGCTGGCAGCGAGCTTCCGGCATCAGACGGGCCATTGAAGGATCAGACAGAAATACAGGAAGAATAAAGCAGAACGTGGGGAAGCTGTATGAAATACTCCGTTATTTGGAATGTGACAGATCATAAGGATCGCAATGAGAAGACAAAGGCATATCTGCAGAAGGAACTGGCTTCCTATAAGCACGATGTGCAGATTCTTCTGTATAATGCAGGTGCTGATTTCCTGTCAGGGCTGGATCTTCCGGAGAACGCGAAGGTCGAGCCTGTGAAGGATTTTCAGGACAGCAGGGAAGCAGAGATCATAAAGGATGCAGCCGGGCGTGTCAGGGGCGAATATGTCACAGAGATCATCAGCGGAGATGTATGGTCGGACGGCACGCTTGCGGAAGTGGATAAGAGAAGAAAACAGTTCACTTCCCAGACGGTCTTTATGCTCCGAAAGATCATGCCGGACGGGGAACCCGGCGCTTTTTCCGCGGATGAGACCGAAAGGGATGCGGTCGTTTTCTATCTGTCCGGCAAGTACAACTGCTATCCTTTTTATTTCGGAGGAACATTTATAAAGAGCAGCCTGCTGAAGGAGACGCCCATAGATCCGGATCTCGGTGCGGATGCGGAGCGCAGGTTCTTCCTGGATATACTTCTGAAACAGATGTCGGTCACATTCATCAGGTGCAGAAAATATTTCAGTATCCGGGAAAGAGAAGGCGACCTCCTCTATTTTCAGGGTATTTACGATCCGGATTTTTACATGAAATCCTATACGGATTTCTGGATCCCCTGGCTGACCGAAATCAGGGAAACAAAGGGGGAGATTCCGTTTTTTCTCCAGTACCATGCCATGTTCACCACGCAGAAAAAGATCACTGCGAATCTCAATAATAAAAACAAACACGTCGTTCCGGAAGGCAAAGAGGAGGAAGTGATCGGTCTGATGGGCGACATGATCCGCCTTCTGGACGATGATGTAATTACCAATGCCCACAGAATTGCCGAATGCGTGATCGGAGATTCGTTCAAGTGGTTTTTCGGGATCCTGAAATACGGACAGGATTATAAATTCAGAAAGCAGTATCTCGCCGGAAAGACTTATTATTCAGCCGGCAGAGTGCTGATGAATACGATTGAAAATCTCAGCACGAACATTGCTTTTATGGATTACCGCGAAGGGATCCTGCATATTGACGGTGCGATCCATCCCCTTGTATATTCCATGGCTTCCGAAGTGTATTTTACGGTAGGCGGCCAGAAAGTGATGCCTGTTTATAACGGGCGTTACGGGCTGGAAAAGATATTCGGTGTCAGCATCTATAAAACCCATTCCTTCCATCTGGAAGTGCCGCTTGCATCTGTGACGGACATCCATATTTTCTGTATGGCAGAGATCGAAGGCGAAAGGATCAAGATAAAATATAAGTATGAATCCCATTTCAGCCGCATGAGCGACCGCTTCCTCAACAGTTACTGGTGGTTCGGGAAAGAAACGCCGTTCCTGATGACAAAACGGGAGAACGGACTCCGGATCCGCCGGATGAATAAGGAGACGGAGAAGAAGGATCACAGGGAAAGAGAAAAGATGCTCTTAAAGGAGATGCTCCATGCGCCGGAGGACCGGAAGAGAGCCTGGCTTTTTATCCTGATCCGGCTGGCATACTGGTTCTTCCGGCCCAGGATCAAGAGCAAACCGATCTGGATGTATCTGGACAAGATCTACAAGGGAGGGGATTCGGCAGAGTATCTTTACCGCTATGCCTCTGCACAGAAAGAGGATATCAGGCATTACTATCTGATCGATAAAAAGACATCGGATTATCAGCGCCTGAAGAAGGACGGCTATAAACCGCTTGTTCGCGGCAGTATAAAGCACAGGCTGATCTTCATGATGGCTGATATGATGGTCATTTCGAATTCAACGGTCTATGCTTTCAACAACTTCGGCATGATCAATTCGAGCTATATCAGGGATCTGCCCGATTTTCATGTATGCTGTGTCCAGCACGGCATGAGTGTGCAGAAGATTGCTGTCGCACAGCACAGACTGCGTGATAATACACGGCTGTATTTCTGCGCCTCCAGGTATGAGATCCGGAATCTGATGCATCCCATATACGATTATCAGGGGTATGATGCGGTCAAACTGACCGGCGTACCGCGTTATGACGGCCTTGTCAATGATGATAAAAAACAGATCATGATCAGCCCGACCTGGAGAATGCAGGCAGCCGCGCCGGTGCGTACCAGTGAAGGCGAGCAGAGAGATTACAATCCGCTCTTTAAGGAAAGCATGTATTACAAGGTGTTCAATGCACTGATCAATGACGAGCGGCTGATCTCGGCAGCAAAAAAATACGGCTATAAGATCAAGTATGTCCTTCACCCCATTGTAAGCGCGCAGGTGAATGACTTTGATAAAAACGATTATGTGGATATTATCCCTGCAGTAGGTGATATGAGCTATGAACGGATGTTCTGCGAGTCTTCCCTGATGGTGACGGACTTCTCCGGCATCCAGTTCGATTTCGCCTATATGAGAAAGCCGCTGGTCTATCTGCACCATAAGGATATCCCGCAGCATTACGAAGAAGGAAGCTTCTTCTATGATACGATGGCGTTCGGCGAGATCTGCCATGACAATGATGAATTGATCAGTCTGCTGACGGAATACATGGCAGAAGGCTGTAAGATGAAGCCGGAGTATGTCGCCAGAGCGGATGATTTCTTCTATTACAGCGATCACAATAACTGTGAGAGGATCTATAAGGAGATGCTGGCATATCAGGATAAATATATCCTGAATGAGAAGGACATCAGCCCGGTGCCGCTGATGAAACTTGATCTGAATGACAGACAGAAAGACGCGGCTGCCGCCGATGAGATTTTGGCAAAAGAAGATACCATACCGGGCAGACGAACGATCAATGATCAGTATTTTGATGATGCGATCATAAAGAAAACGGTTCTTGTTCTCGGATTAGGCAAAAATGTCCGCGGAAATATGCAGTATATCCTGAATGAACTCAATCATTCCGTTTATTTTGAAAACTATAAAATTTATATCAGGGGCGGAGAGGATACGGAGCCGGTCATTCAGGAATATATTAAAAAGAACGGGTGGAACAGGTCTTCCGTTGTTGTCAACAACGGAGAGTATGCGATCCTTATGGAGACCTGTCAGTTCCTGATCACAGAGGTGTTCTTCCCCCAGGGATGGATCAAAAAACCCGGCCAGACAGTCATCAACACATGGCATGGCGTTCCGCTTAAAAAGGTAGGACTCGGTAAGAATTCCAGAAATATCCATAAAGACGGAAATACGCAGAGGAATTTCATAGAGACGGATTATCTGCTGTATCCGAATAAGTTCACGAGAGATATTATGCTGGATTCTTATGCAGTCAGAGATCTTACCGGGGCAAAGGCTGTCATGCTGGGGTATCCCAGAACGGGAGGAATGCTCTCGATCGGAGAGGATGAAAAGAAAGAATTAAAGGCGCTGCTGGCACCGGAGAACACAAAGATCTTTGCGTATATGCCTACCTGGAAAGACTATCTGAAGGAAGACACGGTGGTGCTCAATTCGCTGGAACTGCTGAAATATCTTGACGGGCATCTGAGGGATGACCAGATCCTATACTGCAATCTCCATCATAAGATCAATGATTCCATTGATTATTCGGCGTTTGCACATATCAGACAGTTCCCCAAAACGATCGACACGTATACACTTCTGTCTGTAACGGATGCCTTGATCACGGATTATTCCAGCGTGTTCTATGATTATCTTGCAGCCGGAAAACAGATCATCCTGTTCTGTGATGACTATGAATTGTATCTGAAAAAACGCGGTATGAACATGGATATCAGAAGTCTTCCCTTTGATATTGCCATGACGCCGCAGGAAGTGACAGATGCGCTTAACCGGGGCAAGACGTATGATGATACGGAAGCCTTTAAGACATTCTGCGAATATGATTCTTCAGACAGTCCGAGACTGCTGACGGAACTGCTCATTCATGAACATATGAATGATATCGTGCTCGAACCGATCGAAAGCAGGGTACGGCGCAATATCATGGTGTTCTCTGAAAAATGTCAGAAATCCTTTGAAACAGACCAGCTTTATAAGCTGACGGATCTGTATGATAAAGATACCAGCCAGCTCTACATGTCCTGTGAGATGCTTGCTGTGGACGAACACAAAAAGAGCGCCTATCCTTTATTAAGGGTCAATCCGGTCATCGGCGTCGTGAAGGAATATCATTTCAGCGGAAGAGGGGAAAGCCTGCTCGCCTTGTATCATGAAGGAAAGCTGTCCTTTGATCAGATCATTGATTATCTGCAGTATGATCTGGCGCTGCATGCAAAAAGAATGTACGGAAGTGCTTCGTTTGATAAAGTCTGTATCTATGATGCTGTTTCCCCGGAACTGATCCTGTGCCTGTCGCTCATGGAAAGCGAGATCATTCTGTTTATCACGGATGAAATGATAAACAGAATAAAGGAGGGCGACCGTTTCCTGAAAGATGCCGTGGAATATGCGGCCGGAAAGTGCCGGACAGTATACAGACTCACAGAGGGCTATCAGGAAGTGTCGGGAGAGGATGCCGGCGTCAGGATCGATTGCAAGAAACTGGATGGTATAGAAGAAATGTATGCTGCGGTCTTCGGGCCGCTGCAGGACAGGGCAGTGTAAAGGGAGAATTCTGATGACGATTACTGATTATTTGTATATCCAGGCGGAAAGGATTCCGGACAGGACAGCTTTTTTCGACAGTAAGAACAGCTTTACCTATAAAGAACTGCTGTATACTGCAGAAGCTGTCGCCACCGGACTCCTCGCACGCGTCTGCGGCAGCAGACAGCCGGTGGCAGTTGTGATTGACAGGAATGTGGAGAGCATTGCTGCCTTTATGGGGATTGCCATCAGCAGGAATTTTTATGTGCCGATCGACAATACACAGCCGAAAAAGAGGATCCTTACCATTCTGGAACAGATGCAGCCGAAAGCTGTCATCCTGGCAGCGAAGCTGCCGGAGGATGTAAGAAGGGAGATAGAGATCCCGGTAATCCCTTATGAGGAACTGGCAGATACTTCCCCGGACAGGGCGATGCTGGAGACGATCAGAAAGAGCGCGATGGACACGGATCCGCTGTATGCGATCTGCACTTCCGGATCCACCGGCGTCCCCAAAGGCGTTCTTATATCCCATCGATCGGTCATGGATTTTATTCCGGTCTTTACGAAGACTTTCGGTTTTACGGAAAATGATATTTTCGGCAATCAGGCGCCGTTTGATTTCGACGTATCGGTAAAAGATATTTATTCTGCCCTGTTCCTCGGCGCGACGGTATACATTATCCCCAGAATGTGCTTTATCATGCCAAAACTCCTGATGGATGCACTGGATGAGAAACATGTTTCCGTGATTATCTGGGCCGTATCGGCAATGTGCGTTGCCGCGGAAACGAATGTGCTTGACTACAGAGTACCAGGGGCACTGAGAAAGATCCTGTTCTCCGGAGAAGTGATGCCGATCAAGATGCTGAATATCTGGAGACAGGCTGTCCCGGATGCAATGTATGTAAACCTTTACGGCCCGACAGAGATCACCTGCAACTGCATGTATTATATCCTGGACCGGGAATTCGGTCTGACTGACAAAATACCGCTCGGTGAAGTGTTTGAGAATGAAGCGGTTTATGTATTGAATGATCAGGATCAGCCGGTAGCGGTCGGAGAAACCGGAGAGATCTGTGTTACCGGAACCTGTCTTGCGATCGGATACTACAGAAATCCTGAAAAGACGGCAGCGGCTTTTGTCCAGAATCCGCTGCAGAGCGATTTCCCGGAACGGATGTACAGGACAGGAGATATGGCGGAATTGGCACCGGACGGACAGTATTATTTTGCAGCAAGGAAGGATTTTCAGATCAAGCATATGGGCCACCGGATCGAGCTGGAGGAGATCGAGATCCATCTGGGTGCACTTCCCGGCGTGTCCCGGGCAAGCTGTCTGTTTGATGCGGAAAAGAATAAGATCGTTGCTTATTATACAGGTACGCCGGATAAGAAGGAAGTGATCGCCGGGCTGAAGGAATCCCTGCCCAAATATATGGTCCCCAATATTTTTATCAAAACAGACCGGCTGCCGCTCAATAAGAATGGAAAGATCGACAGACAGGCATTGAGAAAGCAATATGAAGAACAATAAAAGGCGGGGAAAAGGAGAACGGATATGACTGGCATATCAAAAAGAACTGCAATATTTTCTATGCTGTTTATTATCTTCGGCAGCCTTTTTGTCCTTCCCGTCAGGCTGCAGGCCGCAGGATCTCACAAAAAGGGATACAGGATCATGTTTCATAAAGATGGGATCCATCTGACCATAGGAAGAAAAACGGATTGCCCGGTCACTGTTTTTAAAGGAAAGAAAACGCTGAAACACCCGAAGCTTGTTTTTAAAAGCAGTAATTCGCACGTTGCGTCCGTGAACAGCAGGACAGGAAAGGTCAAAGCAAAAGCAGCCGGAAAATGTAAGATCATATGCAGCTGCTATGTAAAAGGCGGGCCCCTGAAAAACAGCATCCATGTTGTTGTAAAAAGGAAACTGAAGAATTTTAAGAATCACTTTACATACATAGGACACCGGGGGGATCCGGATCACTATCCGGAAAACAGCATTGCCGGTTTTGAGCGTTCTATACAGAATGGCTGTGCGGGTATAGAATGCGATCTCTGGGAAACGGCGGGCGGAGACCTCCTGATCTGTCATGACTGGAATCTGAAAAAATTATGCGGGGCGGATATCTCCATCCGATCGCTGACGGAGGAAAGCCGTTATGAGTATCCGCTTAAATCAAAAACAGCCGGACGATATTATATTCCGACGCTTCATGAGACTCTGGAAAGCATGAAAAGCAAGAACGGGATCGTATATCTGCATCTGAAACAGCCTTCAAAGCTGGGAAAGGAATCGCTGGATAAGATCTATAACGAGATCAGGGATACCGGAATGCTGGAACAGACGGTGGTCTTCTGTAAGGCTAAAGGTGCATTGAAGTATCTTGCAAAAAAGGAGGACCCTCCGCTGCTGGCAAGATGGCTCAGCCCTAAAAAAAGTTTTAATAAAAATCTGTCGTGGTGCAGGAAAAACGGTATCTCACAGGTATTCCTGTCGAAGATAAAATACCTTAACCGCTACAATGTCAATCGCTGCAGGGCTTATGGACTGGATGTCGGAATCTACTGGCTTGGAAATAAAGAGGCGATCCTTTTGGGAATGGATTACGGGATCGATTTCGGCCTGCTGATTCATGACAGCCTGAATCGATAAAAAGGAGCAGGAATCGAAAATCATTCCGATTCCTGCTCCTTTTCTGTATCCGACAGGGAACAAACGGTATGAGATCAGTCATTCGGACCGATCGTTTTGCCGTTGATCTTCCCGCCTTCCATCGTCCGCGTTGCTTTCTTCCCGGATTTTTTGATCGTGTTTTTGGATATTGTCGCTTTTGATTTTTTCCAGGCGAGGATGCCGAAGCGTTTGCAGCTTTTGATCTTGTTCCTGGTGACGGTTGCCGTAGAGGAATCATTTACCCTTACGCCGTCACTCGCAAATCCTTTGATCGTATTCTTGCTGATCTTAGTTTTTTTAGATTTCAGCAGATTGATCCCGGACTGGGTCTCACACAGCTTATTGTTGGCTTTGCTGACAATGGTATTGCCGGACACGGTGCATTTCTGGCACTTCGTCAGGCGGATCCCGTCTCCGGGTCCCGCATTGGTCGCTTTGTTTTGGACATTGACTGTAATGTTGTTGCTGTTGACTTTACAGCTGACAGCCCCTTCCAGAGCGACTGCAATGCCCTTCACGGGGAACGTGATGGTATTTCCGGATATTTCGATTTTGCCCGCGCGGTAATCTGCCGCAGGCGCACCGAGCTTGTTCTTTTTTTTGGTTTTCTGACCATACACTTTTATGGCGGTCGCCATGGATTTATAGCCTCTGTATTTCACAGAGATCGTATTGCCGGATACTTTCACGTTCTGTTTCTTTACCACTGTTACATTTCTGGAAAGCGACGGATAGAAAGACTTCACTTCCTTCGCATAAGTCCTGATGATGATACCGGATCCGCAGTCCGTGATCTTGTTGCCGCTGATCTCACAGTTCGTAAAATTGGATGTGATGATCGCATAGGAAAAAAGGTCTGTAAATGTATTGTTCAGGAATTTGAAATTGTTGAAATAAGATCCTGCGATGGAGGAATGTGTGCCGACACCGGAGGGGACGCCTGTGAATGTAC
This sequence comes from Lachnospiraceae bacterium, assembly GCA_017431345.1. Taxonomy (GTDB): domain Bacteria; phylum Bacillota; class Clostridia; order Lachnospirales; family Lachnospiraceae; genus UBA3305. The sequence continues at coordinate 20,739 of JAFRLH010000007.1, forward strand.
AGTTCTGTACAGTAATATCTGCACAGGGGGTATCGTCATAAGCCGGCTGATTAGGGAAAACAGCTTCTTTCATAATATCGAACTGCAGGGCCTCTGTTCGGGCTGTCGATTTGCCGATAAAGTCTTTAAACGTGCAGTTATCGATCAAAACATTTTTACAGGCTCCGAATGTTACCATATGAGTGCTTTTTGTCCTGCAGAATGTGCAGTCTTTTATGGTAATGTTTTTCTCGTGCGCATTCCGGTAAATCGGAACGGTCCCTTTGTTGCCGTCCCAGGTTCCTCCGATGATCGCAATATCATGATATCCGTTATATCTGTAAAGGGGGACCTGCTCCGACGGCCTCCCGGCACGGAGCATGGTCTTTTTTCCGTTGTCACGGATATAGGTGACGCCATTGGATATAAGCGTCGTGTTGCTGTAAAGAGCAAGACTGGCGGAAAGATGGTATGTGCCGGCAGGTACTATGATCTCATATGTATCTCCGGCTTCTCCCTCTGCCGCATAGTCAAGATAATACTGCAGCTTTTTCGTGATGTCCGAACCGTTCTTTGCATTGGACACAGTATAGGTATGCTTCGCTGCTTTTGCAGCGGCCGGCATCAGAACGATCAGCATACAAAATACAAAAAGCAGACGCATGGCCTTAGGCAGTGGTTTCATGTTAGACCCCCTTCATATAACAATTGCTGCTCATTGATTCTCGGCCAGATAGTTCTCTACATCATCCCAGCTCTTGCCAATGACAGTCCAGTTGTCCGGATTGAAAATGTCATCATGTACAGTAAGCCATGTCTCTTTATTGGAGAGCAGCTGTGATGCCTCGCCGCGGTTATCGACACGCCAGTTCTTGGATGTTGTGCAGAGCTGATCATGCGCAGTCTTTTCGTCGCTGTTAATGGCATTTCCGGTAAACGGATTGACCGGATTTTCGATCAGGCCGTCTGTTGCCAGAACAGGCGTATCGGCATTTGTCATGAACTCATTCGAAATATTGAACCCGTGCGCATTGAAGTCTTTTACCAGCATGAGACAGTTGAACTGCTCTGCATCGCATTTGCCTTCGTGATTGAGATAACTGAACTGTTTCAGCATTCTGCCGTGATCAGACACAACGATAATACGGGTATTGTCATAAACACCGTTCTCACGGAGATAATCAAACCACTTTCCAAGCTCCATATAGGATTTTATATTGACGCAGTAATGTCTGAATTTAGCCCCTGTAGGCGCTCTTTTGCCATTATAGCCCATCTTGCATGTGCGTCCGTCTACGGTATACAGACTGTCATCATAAAAATCATTGTTGTCGACATGCAGAGACATTTCGTAATCCGGCATCTGCAGAACAGTATCCTCGTGTGTTGTTTTATTCGTCATACACAGCAGCGTATTTGTATCCTCATCCGTGATCTCCGTAATATCATTGAGATGGATCAGAACGGAATAGGCTTCCAGGAATTTCTGCTCTACTCTGGTGTTGTTAGAGGAGGAATAATATTTTCCTTCGTCATAGACTGCTGTCTGTGCAACAACAGGCGAAGCCTTGAAGATGCTGTAGAAGAAGAAGTTACGCATCTGGAGTTTTTCATATTCCTCCCGGAATGCGGAAAACTCCGATGTATAGCTGCCCATTGTATTAAAAGTCTTGATCTCGGGATAATCATTAAAGACGGAAAGATCAGGGATCCATTCGTAGCCGGCATAAGGCGGGTCGCAGACCGTGACCTCATATCCTTCGTTCAGGAACATTACGGGGAGTACTTTCAGCGCTTCATTCTGTTTGTCTACCAGCAGCTCATCATCCCGCAGATTGATCTCAACAGGAGAATACTCATAGCCGCCGAAAACGCCGGGAGAGCCGTAATTTGTCTTGCCGCCGAAAGAGATTACATTCGGATACCATGTAAAGCCGTCGAACTGTTCTTTGAGTTCCGGTTTTTCATTAAAAATATAAGGCAGGAAAGCCCCGATCGCTCTGTCCATCATCAGCACGATCACGTTCTGTCCGGTCTTGCTCAGCCGGAAGACCGGTTCGATCTCAGTTTCCACGACTTCGTTTGCAGGAAAAAGATAATCTGCTTCCGCGATCCCTTTCTGCATGTTGATGATGGAGTTGATGCTTAATCCGACAAGTCCGAGCGTTCCGATAATATAGACTGTCGGCAGCAGATTCTTTTTATACTTCCAGACAAGCAGGCAGACAGCGATGACGACAGCAATGACCAGCAGGTTCAGCATTTTTTCCCGGAAGCTGTAGGATGGCTGGTTGTCAAAGATCAGTCCGGTGGAAATATCACCCAGATGCCTGCCAAAGAACATATAGGTGGAAACGCATGCGATCGAGGCACACCAGTAAATGACCGTGAAGATACGTTTAAAGCGTGTATCGGCCAGGAAATAGAAAACCGTTCCCCATACCAGGAAGAAGCCGGCGGTCAATACGGCAGTGCCGAGCGAATACCGGATGGGATTTCTGTAGGCGAGCTTCTCGACAAATTCCAGCGGGGAATCGCTGATGACTGCTTCCGGAATGACAAAACCGATCAGGAGAGTCAGGAATACGCCGCCGAGCAGGAAATAAAGCGCGGGGACCGGTTCGGACGGTTTCTTTTCACGGACCTTGCTGCCGGAGAACTTCTCTTTTATCAGATTGAACAGAGGCAGCAGGGTTATGAGAAGGATCAATGCAAAGAATACGGTCCTCTTTCCGGACCATAATCTTCCGGTGGCGGCAAAATACCCGAACACGACCACGCCGAATGCCGCAGCCAGTACTGCAAAGACTTCCTTCGGATGTTTCAGTACCTTGTAGAAAATATTCTTTACGAGCGAGAAGACATTGTTCAGTGTCCAGTACATGACAAGGCCTGCCGGACGGTCATACAGCAGAACCAGGAACAGGATGGTCAGAACGACCTGCTGGATCTTGCTGCTTAACGGAAATCCCTTTGAATAGATCGCGCCGGAGACCAGATTGATCACTGTCATCAGGATCGGCAGTATATTTACCGTAAAACCGGCTATCGTGAACATGGCGTCCGGTGCGCCCAGGTCTCTGATCGGACCGAAGGAAGCGCCCTGGAGCAGGACCAGATCGGACAGAAAACGGTACGCAGCGATAAAGAACGGGATCTGCAGCAGAAGTGAGATCGAGCTCTTTAAGGAGTGCAGCGGATGATAATTCTGCTGACGGTAATAGGTCTGCAGCATCATATACTGCTCATCGCCTTTAAACGTTTTCTTGATATGATCCACCCAGTGCTTCATGGAAGCCTGTTTATCACGTTCTGCTTCCTGCATCACATCCGCTCTGCGGTAAAGCGGAAGGATCAGGAAGTTGACCACCAGGCTTACGCCGATGATGGAAACGCCCGGATTCTTCAGCAGGCGGTACATGAGTACAAAGATGATCTCAATGATCAGCACAAGCGGCTGAACGATCAGATTATAGAGGACAGATAGCATGTGTTACACCTCTTCAGTCTAAACTCTTCAGATAGTTCATGAAGTTTGTCTTGTTTTCCAGCGCTGTTGTAGTAGGCCGGCCGAGGTCGGCACGGGCCCCGATGGAACACTTGATCTCGATCAGACGGAGACCGCTGTTTTCCTTCGCAGCAGCAAGCTCTCTGTCAAGATCTTCAAAATTATCAACACTGACAGCATCGGGATAGCCGCAGGCTTTTGCTGCAGCGACGACATCGATCTTTCCGGCTGCGGTAGGCATGCCGCCTACTGTTTCGTGGGCGCCGTTGTTGATCACGATATGCACCAGATTGGCAGGGCAGACCGAGCCGGTGACCGCGAGCGCGCCCATATGCATCAGCATGGAACCGTCTCCGTCAATGCACCAGATCTTATGATCCGGCTTGTTGATCGCAATGCCCAGGGCAATGGAAGAGGTATGTCCCATGGAACCGACGGTCAGGAAATCGTACTGATGGCTCTGGCCGTTGGCAACTCTGATCTCGAAGAGCTCCCGGCTTGCTTTTCCCGTTGTTGAGACGATGGGATCAGTACCGGTAAAAGCTGCAATGTGCCGGATGATCTCTTCCCGGACCATTTTGTTCCCGTTTTTGTAAACGACCTTTTTGTCCATTGTCAGGGCGTTCTTGCGGATGATGAATGCGACCGATTTTCCGGCAGCAAGGATTCCTCTGAAGTCATCCATGGCTGCAGAAAGCTCTTCAGGCGCAGTATCTTCCGAGACAATGAAAGGTTTGATGTCCATATCCTCCATCAGTTTCACGGTTACCTGCCCCTGATAGATGTGCTGCGGTTCGTCATGGACGCCGGGCTGGCCCCGCCAGCCGATCACGAAGATGACCGGGATGGCATAAACTTTGTCATTCAGCAGAGAGGCAACGGGATTGATGATGTTTCCCTGACCGGAGTTCTGCATATAGACGACAGGAACTTTGCCGGTGGCGAGATGATAACCGGCCGCAAGGGCAGTGCAGTTGCCTTCATTTGCAGCGATCAGATGATGGTGCGGATCAATGCCGTAAGTATCCATCAGATAGTTGCAGAGTGCTTTGATCTGGGAATCGGGTACGCCGGTATAAAAATCTGCGCCCAGTATGTCAACAAATGTTTTAATATCCATGCTTAATTCTCCTGTCTTAAGATCTCATGATACAGGGCGTCAATGGTTTCCTCGTCCAGCCTCACGGGATGGTTCTTAAGTCTTACGGGATTAACGGAGGTCTTCAGAACGTCGAAATCCTCTGCCGCTGCTGCCGGGGCTTTCAGATCCAGCGCGCTGACGATCTGGTTAAGCTTTGCTGCGGCTTCTTCCGGCGAACGGCACCCCATGGCTTCAGCGATTCCTGCAAAGACGCCTTTCAGGTATTCCTCACCGCGGGGATCGATGCAGCGGTCTGTATGCGCAAGCATCCAGGGGAACAGGACACGGTCGCACAATGCAGCGGCGTGTCCGTGCGCGATCCCGTACAGGCTTGTAAGTTTATAGCACATGGCATGGCCTGCGGTGGTCTGTGTGATGTTGATCGCTTTTCCGGCTGTATTTGCGGCAATCAGCATGGCGGCATTCGCTTCGTCGTCGTTGGCGATATAGCCGTCCATGTTTGCCAGTACCATTTCAATCGCGTTCCGGCTGTAAACGCGGCTTTCCTCCGTGCTGTTGACAGACCAGAAGGACTCGATCGAATGACACAGCGCATCGAGCATCGTACTCTTTTTCTGATAGAGGGGAAGCGTCTTCAGCGCGCTGCTGTCCATCAGGACAGCGGACGGGATCATACTTTCATGCGTAACAGACTGTTTCGCATCGTTGTAATAGATGACGGCATATCTGGTCGCTTCGGAACCCGTGCCGGCTGTGGTAGGGATCGCCATAAGAGGAACATCGTTGGGGACGATCTCCTGCTGCAGATAATTGACGGCGGGATCCATATTGCTGTACAGCTTGATGCATTTTGCCACATCGATGGCTGAGCCGCCGCCGATCGCGGCGATCGCGTCACAGTCGGAGCTGTTGAATAAAGCGACGCCGTTATAAACGGATTCATACAGCGGATTCGGCTGAAAATCATCAAAGAAAACGACATCGATCCCGGTACGTTCTTTCAGCGTTTTAAAATAATCATTCAGGCGAAGGAATGGCAGAGAAGCGTCGCATACCAGAAAAATGCGCTTATACTGCTGTTCTTTAAAATAGGTGTCCAGTTCGGCATAGTTCTCCGAGCCTTTGAGTATTAACTGTTCTTTCATTCCATCAGTACCTCTGAATCATTCTGCAGGGATCAGGTTGATGATCTCCTTGATCGACATGCACTTGTCGTCGCATTCTTTCGCGCGGTGGTTCTCCAGGATCGTTCTGGCAGCGTCCTGCATGGCCGGGAAACCGGTGCGTGTAAGCTGGTTCGCATAGATGATGATATTGGCGCCTCTTGCCTTGCATTCCTCTTCCGTGACTGTGTTGTAGGAAGTGGGTACGAGTACGATGGGCGTGATCTTATTGTCGGCTCTGAACTTTTCGATGAATTCGAAGATCTCGGAAGGATCTTTCTTTCTGCTGTGGATCATGACAGCATCTGCGCCTGCTTCGACATAGGCATGCGCGCGCTTCAGGGCTTCTTCCATGCCGAGTTCCAAAATCAGTGCTTCGATTCTGGCGCAGATCATGAAATCGGCGGATTTCTGTGCTTTCTTGCCGGCGCTGATCTTTTCGCAGAAGTGTTCAATGGTATCTACAGTCTGCTTGACTTCCGTGCCGAAAAGGCTGTTCTTCTTCAGACCGGTCTTATCTTCGATAATGACCATGGAAACGCCCATTCTCTCAAGCGATCGGACAGTATATACGAAGTGCTCTGTAAGCCCGCCGGTATCGCCGTCGAAGATGATGGGCTTGGTGGTGACTTCCATGATATCGTCGATCGTGCGGAAACGGCTGGTCATGTCAACAAGCTCGATATCGGGCTTTCCTTTTGCCGTGGAATCACACAGAGAGCTGACCCACATGGCGTCGAACTGTCTGGTGCCGCCGTTCTGATAGACCATGGTCTTCTCGACGATCAGGCCGGTGATGCCGCTGTGGGCTTCCATAGCGGTGACCAGGCCCTTCATCGCAAGTGTTTTCTTCAGACGGGCTCTGCGCATGTCAGGCAGAGAAAGCTTCTCGCGGGCACGGTCATCCATCTCCTTGTACTTGGGATCGCTGGAATAAGGGAACTCCACGAGCTTACCGCCGTAGGAAGCCAGGATGGATACCACTTCGTCGCGGACCGGTCTCTGGAAACCGCTGACCCAGTCATCCCCGTGAACAACGATATCGGGATGGTATTTTTCCAGATTTTCCTTATAAGAGAGTGTACGCTGCTCCACGACTCTGTATACGCCGGAAATGTTCTCGAACATGGCCCTGCGTTCCTCCGCGGGAACGAGCGGGAACCGTTTGTATCCGGCCACGGCTTCATCCGAAAGCACACCGATGATCAGGCGGCCGAGCCGTTCGGCTTTCCGGATGATCGCGATGTGTCCGCTGTGGATGATATCCGTGGAGAAGGTCATGTATACAGTACGGGATTCCACTTCGCGCAGTCTTGCGGAAACGACAGCAAGATCTTCCGGATTGTCGATCTCTGCACAGAGCAGATTCTTGACATCGAGCGCTTTGATATGGCAGTCTTCTGCCACTTCGTTCAGCGCATTCTCAGCATAGCATTTTACCTGGTTATTCTCACAGAACCGGATGATGCGGTCGAGCCATACTCTGAAATCGTCTTTTTTCAGGAGATACAGGGGCTGTGCAGCCATGGCTTCATCAAAGAATTCAATACCGACCTTTTTTACCATGCCGTCTCTGACGACTGCCTTGAAGTCCTTCTCCGGCAGTTCCAGCGTGGAAGAAACGGTCATGGCAGATGATTCGGAAGCAAGAAGCATGTCGAAGACTTCGTTCTCAAATACCAGATCGCCGTGCATGAGAATAATGTCATCGTCAAGATATTCCCTGGCGCAGTAAATGGAATAGATGTAGTTCGTTTTGTCGTAGACAGGATTCTTTACGAAACGGATATTGACGGGCAGTTCCAGGGACTGGCAGTAGTTGATGAGTACACTGTCAAAGGATCCTGTCGTCATCACTACATCCGTGATTCCCCGCTGCATCAGCATGTTCAGCTGTCTGGAAAGGATCGTTTCGCGTCTTGAGATCTCAGTCATGCATTTGGGATGCTCGGATGTCAGAACGCCCATTCTGCTTCCAAGACCTGAGTTTAATATCAAAGCTTTCATAATTTACACCTCTGCTGCAAGTTTTGCTTTTTGGGGCTGTTTACCGGTTTCCACGCCTGCTTTTTCAGCAAGCTCTTTCTGTTTCTGGATCATATAATCGGCGGTAAGCACGGCGCTTTCTCCGATATGCGCCCATGCTTCGCTTCTTGCCTTGTCACGTCCTGCGGAGAGCGTATCGCTTGCGATCGCGCTGTCGATCACTTCCTTCAGGTGAGGAATATCATCTTCCCTGAGCGGAACGCCGATCTCGGGAAGAATTTTGAATTTCCACATGTCATCATCGAGCCATGCGGCGTCGTACGGATCCTTCACGAACGTGTTCTCCGTGTAAAGGATCGGTTTGTTGAAGATCAGCGTATAGTCGAAGATGACGCTGGAGAAATCTGAGATCATGATATCCGCTGTATGGAGCGATTCAAAATTGTCACTGCTGCGGTCCCAGTGCACCCGTTCGCCGTCCGGATATTTTTTCATCAGCTCTTCCATCAGTTCCTTTTCGGAACGGAAGGACTGGGGATGAGGGCGGATAATGATGTTGTAGCCGGTCTCCAGCAGGGAATCGATCATCCGGCTGCCGAAACGGTTGAGAATGCCGCTGGCGCCCCACGAAGGCGCGAGCAGAACGGTGGTGCCTTCATGCGCGGCAGAGGGTGCATCTTTAAGACGGTTCCAGAGACGGTCCATGTAGGTGCAGCCGAGCACCTTCAGTTCTTTCTCCGGCAGACCGCGTTTGTGTTCCAGTTCGCGGATCTCATCGATCTGGAAGGCGCCGGTCAGAAGCACGGCGTCATAGTAGTCCAGGCTGAACATGCGGTAGCCGGCGGCCGAGGTGCCGGCAGCATGCAGGGTATGTACATACCAGTCGACGTTCCTGGAGCGTTTCCACTGGAGGACATCCAGTCCGGGCGTCGTGGCCAGGACGATGCAGGCATTCATCATGTTCAGCTTTGAAAAAGCGTGATTGCCTTCTCCGATGAATTCACATTTTACATATTCATACTTCTTTTCCAGTCCGGGATCATCCGGGGAAGCGGTCCAGTAATTGAGCCCGATCTTCCGTCTCTCGAATTCGTCGCAGATCGGCTCAAATACATTCCAGTACTGTTTGCCGTCGCTGAAAATGACAAACGGAAGCTTATTGGAATTCATCTTCTCGACTTTGCCGCCGCTTAAGCGGAACTTCAGTTTGAAGAAAAATTTCTGGGCAAAGAAATACAGTGTCGTAATAGCTCCCAGCAGGATAGTGAAAAGCATACTTCCCGTACCGGGATCGATATAGGCAGAAAGCATTCAGGCGCTCCTTTCATATTATAAAAGCCGGCGGATGATGGACCGGAATTATTCATGGTGGCTAACTAACTAACTATACCAGTAAATTTCAACGGTTGCAAGTCTGCTGACGGTATTAAATCCTGTTTCAGAGGTCTTTCAATTGACGCCAGAACCATGCTTCAAGGTGCATAAAGACAGGATGAGACAGGATCAGCGTGATCAGGGGGGCAGCTAAAAGGTACAGGATCTTCCATTTATTGCCTTCGGGCGGAAAGATCGTCTGCAGCATCAGGCCGCTGTAGACGACAGGGAGCTGGAACAGACGATGGAACATATAGATCGGAAGCGTATGCGTTCCTATATAAGTGAACAGATTGGTCTCTGACGGTATCAGGATCAGGACGGCTGCGGAGATCAGAATGGACAGGCAGTAATGGAGCAGACGGTAAAATCCGCATAACCTGACTTGATCTGCGCCGATCATTGATTTGAGCGAAGGATAGGAATATCCTCCTTTGATCAGTTCAATATAAGGATACAGGGATTCTATATTTGTAATAAGGAAAAACAGAACAGCCGCAAGGAAGACGGCAGAGAGTGTTTTCCACATGTATTTTTTCGACGCCGGATCCGTCCATGTACGGTCCCAGAAGGTCCCGAGCAGAAAGAACGGATAATACACAAAGAATCTTGAACTGCTGAAAAGGGCACCGACCGCTTTGTCATATCCTGCCAGGCAGCCGAACAAAAATGCCAGGAACAGCAGGAAACCGCCCGGCATATTCCGGAGACACCAGGTGAGAAGAAGATACGCCGCGAGAACCAGAAGATACCACGGGATGGAATTCTCCTCCCACATATAGAATTTTTTTATTTCATAATATCCGAACGGGAGCCTGACGAGAAGAACGATGAATTTCAGCAGGAAGCCGAGGATCAGATATCCGATCACACGCTGCTTCAGTTTGTATCCGGTCCTGACTGTGCGCACAAGAAGAAGTCCCGAGAGGAACATAAAAAGGGGCATGTGAAACAGGTAGATAAACATATAAAATGTCCTGCAGAGAGAGGACACCTCGAGCAGATCATACAGTGCATGACCTGTTACGACCAGCAGGATGAGGAGTGCTTTCGCGTTATCCCACTTTGCAATTCTTTCATCAGCTGAGTTATGCATACGATTACGAATCCTCCAATCCGACCAGTTCGTCCTTTGTTACTGCTTCGGATATGATCTTATGATATTTCGTCCATGCACTGTTCCATGCGGCATCGTCCCGCCGGCTGCTGCCCAGGGAATAGTTTTCCTTAAGATACCGGGCAAGGAACTTCGATACTTTCAAAGATCCGTGAATGTTGTTGTGCAGTTTGTTGTAAAAATCGGATCTGCAGTCAAGCCCGATCTCATCGGCACAGCTGCAGAGATTCAGTGTGTCAAAGCCGCTGCTGTTCAAAAGATCGTCGACAGCGTTGTACACCTTCAGCTGTTTTTCGGAAACCAGCTGGGGAGAATGAATGAACAGCACACGGAGATCATTCGCTCTGCAGTATTCCATCAGATCCTTCAGACATGCCAGTGTATCTTCAGGAATGTCGCCTCTTTCCTCTGTGACCGTAAAACCTGTTCCCTGATCTTCGGCGGCGTGCAGAAATTTATCGTAATGACTTCCGCCTTTCAAGCCGTCCAGCGCATAATGGAAATCGTCTTTCGTAAGTTCTTTCCAGCGGGAGTGGTAACGGATGATCGGGAAATAGTATTCCAGTCGGTCTGTTCCATGAATGCCCGCATTGTCGCACAGCGCTTCGATCAGATGAATTTTGTTCACGGAAAACGGAACATAGTCTGTATGAAAATGGATCTTGTTCTCCTTGATATCCAGATTATATTCGTTCATGACAATAATGAACAAAGGATCTTTCTGCTTTTTGCGGATCTCTTCCATATAGTATTTCGCAGCGGATATCCTGTTCCCGTTGCAGGAATAACTGGCTGTTTTGATCCCCTCTGCAGCCCAGAGGACGGGCGGCTGATAGAACGCATACGCGTTGCTTCCGCCTATAAATACTGCGTCCAGGGAGTTTTCCGGTTCCGCGTAAAAGCCCCGGATGAGCTGATAATTTCTTGGATCAGATGGAGAACTGACCGTCTTCTGGATGCTGAAAAACAAAAGAAGCAGAAACAGAAAAAATACTGCAGTTTTTATAATCGTCTTAAATCTGGTTTTCATGATCAGAATGCCTCATAAATGAACGACTGCGCTTCGTATCCGGGACCGTAAACGCCAAAGACCAGGACCGCAGCGAACAGCAGCAGTATGACAGCCCACCGGAATACAAGGTTCTGCCCGGAGAGCTTTTCCCTGACGCTGCCTGTTTCCTGTATTCCGGAAACGACCAGCAGGATCAGAAAACCGAACAGGAGAACAAAGAAATCCTTCCCGTCCAGTCCGAGCGTGAAAAGAGACCCGTCAAAGAACAGTTCGGGATTCCAGTGGGAGAATCCGCGTTTGATCGTGCGCAGAGAGGTAATAAAACCGTTCAGCCGGAAAAACATGTTTCCGATGCTGACCAGGATCAGTACGCGGAGGGAACACAGAAAATGCCAGCTGAAGCAGTCGGTGCGGATCTGAAAACGGTCGTACAGATCCATGCGGAAAGGTTCGCTGACCTGTTCCCAGACGATGATCACCCAGAACCAAAGGCCCATTCCGATGATGAATTTCCAGTTGCCGCCATGCCAGAGCCCGATCAGAAGCCATACGCAGAGCATGGCAAGATACGTGGGGATCTGCCGGGACGCCTTTTTGCTGAAATGTTTTTTCAGCTTTTTGGGAAGATTGCGGAATGTTTTTGAGCGCAGGATCGGATACAGTACATAATCTTTCAGCCACTCTCCGAGGGTGCTGTGCCATCTCTGCCAGTACTCCTGCACCGTCTGGGAGAAAAACGGAGTGCGGAAGTTTTCCGGAAGCGTGACGCCGTAGCATTCGGCAGCGCCGATGATAATGTCCATACAGCCGGAAAAATCAGTATAGAGCTGCAGCATGAACAAGACTGCGGCCAGCCATATATACAGGCCGTTGTATCTGCCGGTATCGGCGTAGATCGTATCCACGATGACGCCGGCTCTGACAGAAATAACAAGCTTCTTGAATACGCCCCACAGCATCCTGAGCAAGCCGTCAGAGATCCTCTTTGAATCAAAAGCGTGCTCCCCGTAAAGAGAATCCTTTACCTGCGCGTAGCGGGCGATCGGGCCGGATGTAAGCTGGGGATAAAAACCGGCAAAGAGCAGCGTTTTCAGCAGTGATCTCTGCGGCGGAGTAATATCCCAGTACACGTCCAGCAGATATCCGGTGACCTGAACAGCGTAAAAGCTTAATCCGATCGGCGCGGCAAGGTGCAGCTCATGAAGCGGCGGCTTCGCATGGAAAAGGCGCGCGGCCAGGGATATATTCTCGATCAGGAAATTGCTGTATTTTAGTGCGGCAAGGATGCCGAGATTCACTGCAAGTCCGCAGATCAGAAAACGAAAAGCACGTTTCCCGTCCCCGCGCTGCCTGGAAGCCGCCATCTGAACTGCGCAGAGATGCGCTGCTGCAGCGCCGGCCAGAAGATAGAGGATCGTCAGCGGATGTCCGGAACACAGGAAAAAAAACACGCTGAACACAAGGAGCATGCACCATTGCCATGACCGCGGAAGCAGATAATAGATAAATAATGAAATTATAAAGAAACAGAAAAAAGGGAACGATGTTACAGACATGGGATGTTATTCCTTTCCTGACTCCAGGAGTTCTATCATGCCGATCCGGGCACTCTGCAGAAAGCAGACCCTGCGCATTCCGAACGCCGGCGCAGGAGCCGGCTCACCGATCGGGACGAACCCTTCTTTCCGCAGGTCTGCAATGCCGGAGGACAGATCGCTGACCTCATAGCAGATATGATACGGCATATTTTTCACCTTCTTTATCAGATCTGCGACAACAGAATCATCCGAGAAGGGAGATACCAGCTCGATCGTGTATCCGTCCTTCTCAAGAAAGCAGATATCCACATCCCTGTATTCGTCGCGGCATACCTCTGAAACCGGCTGAAAGCCAAGAGCGCAGAATACGCTTTTGGCTTTCCCGATATTTTTGACCAGATATCCTATATGGTCGATCTTCATTTTATTCATTCTGCCAGCCTTTCGATCACATCAGCCATGGCGCCGACATCTTTCAGGCCCTGCACGGCTTTCATGTCAAAGGTAATGTCAAATTCGTCTTCAATAGCAGACAGAAGCGTGATATGCGTAAGGGAATCCCAATCTTCAATGTCTGCGGCTGTTGTGGAATCCTGAAGCGTGATCTCTTCATCATCGAACACATCCCGGAATACTTCTTCCAGTGTCTTGAATATATCTTCTCTTGTCATTTGTTTTCCCTCCGTTCCTCACTGTTGACCTGAATGACATGGTTTTTGTTTTCATAGGTGCTGATATCTTTGTATTCCCACACGGCATTTCCGTCAGGATCTTCTTCGATCCGTTCGAATCCGTGTGCCTCGTAAAAATTCCGGACCATTCCGTTCTTGGCGGTAGGATAGTAATAGCCGCGAATGGTACGGATGCCGCAGGCCGCTGCCTGCCGGACCAGTTCATCCATCATGGCAAATTCCATATCGCGCTTCAGTACACGGCAGCTCATGAGCCAGAGAATGATATCCAGCCGGTCTTCCTTCTTCTCGGCGATCACTACGGTGACAACGCCGTTGTCTCCGAAACAATCGGAAAGCTGCCCGTACAGGGTGATGTATTTTGGATCTTCGGTGAATCCGATGATCTCATCTGCCGTACAGCGCTTTGTGGTAAGGTTGAACTGATTGCTCTTGTTCGTCAGCTGGGCAATACGGGGAATGTAGATCGCCTCGAAAGGCCTGATGACAGCCTTCATCCCGAGAGAGAGCAGATAATCTTCGTAGTTGTCGAAGGAACTCTGCTGTTTCGCGCGGGCGAGATTCTCCTTATACATCTCATTGCGCTTCAGGTCGTCCGCGGAAAGAGAAGTCGTCTCGAAATACCCTGCACGGTCGATCTCCGTAATGTAGTGCTCTACTTTGGTCAGCTCGGGCACGGCCGCTCCGGGTACCTGCTTGCGGATGATCGCGCGTTCAGCCGGATTGTCATCGGCAAACACAAAGGCTTCCGGAAGCAGTGTCAGTTCCTCGGCAGTCTGCACGAGATTGCGGCTCTTCGGTTCCCAGTTCGCCTTGATGACCAGGAAATCATCGGGCTTCAGGATCATCTGCGGATGCCGGAGTCCTGCCATTGCATTTTCCTCTTCGTTCTTGGAATTGACGGTAAGAAGAACGCCCTGGAGGCGGAGATCCCGCAGATACTGCTGAAATTCACTGTAAGCCTGGCCCATAGGGGTCTCCTGCCCGAGATCAAGGCCTTCCGGTCCGTCGTCGCCGACGATGCCGCCCCAGAGGGTATTGTCAAGATCAAGGGAAAGTGCTTTTTTATTCTTCCCGAATACGGATTTGATAATATTGCTCAGGTTGTAGGCAAAGTACGGAATGGCGTCAAGGCACATGGCGTATTTGTACATATGCCATGCAAAAGGATCCGACCATTTCTGAAGACCGTAATCCGCCGCCAGGTAGTTAATGTCGTGGATCAGGAACGTATCGTGTGTCTGGGCATAGCTGTAAAAAAACGCATTCAGACGCTGAACATAGTTCGTACGCCCGTGTATATCGGCTGCATCCTGATTGCCAAGGAGCCTGTAATAGGGATATTCAAAATTGTTCTGTATTACAGGACAGTGGTAATCGGCTGACAGTTTGTCCCACATGGCCTGAAAATGATCCGCCTGGCGGGACAGCATCCCGTCTATCATGTCTGCCCCGAGTCCGGGAACAGGCCATTCGGTAATGTTTCTCAGCGATGTATGGATATAAATGATATCAGGGTGAAATTCAGCCAGTGCGGAATCCGGGAACATGGCATCCTGCCAGTACTGCCCGTATTCCGATTCATAAAACACCGGACGGATGCCCTGATTCAGGAGGAACAGCTCCAGCATATCACGGATGTCATGGGTAGTCGATCCGCCGAGGATCATGATCCGTTTCTCGATTAATCCGTCCTGTGAAGACAGCGTCCTGCGAATGGAACGGCGCTTCCGCATCAGCATCTGGCCGTCAAAAGGGTAATTCAGTTCCTGCATTATTTTGTGCTCCGGAAAGTCTTGTCTAATGGAAATGGATCGCCGGAAACCTGTGTAAAACACGGTAAAACGCAAGTTTTCCGCCGTATCTCCATCCTGATTATTCTATCTTATAAACAATGGTTCGTCAATAAAATTCATGTTCCGGCGCCGCTTGCGAAAGAGATTTGATGATGGTATTATAATCTGTAATTATCAGATGACCGGGGCAGCTGCTGCCGGGAAAGGATCGGATTATGGAAAACAGAGGATTCGTGGGAATCCCTCCCATGTACCGGGAACAGTATATGGCGCATGCGCTGGGCGGATACAGAGGGTATCAGCTGCTGGCTACGGAGGAAGCCTTCCGGAACAGTTATCAGTGCGGTTTCCGGTATTTTGAAGTGGATCTTAAAGCAACGGCGGATGATCAGCTGGTGTGCACCTACGGGTGGAGCAGGCAGGTCTGTGAAAGGATCGGCATGCCTTATGATCCGGCGTTTGAAAACATGACGCATGAATTGTTCATGAAGCAGAAAATTCACGGCATGCCGGTGATGGATGCCGCGCGCCTGATTGCGCTGATGGAAGAGTTCCCGGATACATACATGGAGATCGATCTTCATACGCTCGATCAGGAGAGAGCGGTCTATATGACACGGCTGCTGGCGGAACAGTTCTGCGAGAAGGCGGGACTTGCTGACAGGCTTCTGATCCAGGTGAATACGGAGGAGATGTATTTTGCCGTAGACAGTGTGTATCACTTCCCTTATTATCAGTTCAATGTGAGGGAAGAGGCGGATAAGACGGATCATTTTATTGCTTTCTGCAGAGAACACGGGATATGTGCGATGGCGCTGAAGGGAAAGTTCGCGGACGAGGAGCGGGTACGGAAAATAAAGGATGCAGGACTGGAACTTCTGGTCTTTACGATAGACAGTCCGTCCCGGTGCAGGGAATATCTCCGAAGAGGTGCCAGCACGATCTGCACAAATTATGTGATTCCCGGCGCAAGAGACGGGCAGCAGGATTCTGTCATCCGTCTCGGATACAGCAGCAGAGGGCATGCAAAGGAAGGGTATTCCGCGCTGGTTGAAAAGAATATCCTTCGCGGTGTTACCGACAGGATGCCGGATGGTTCCTTTGAATATACGGAAGCGGTCGATACGCTCAGGAACCGCTTTTATCCTCTTGCCGACTGTCAGTTTACCCGTTCTTTCGGCAGAAAACCTTCAGGATGGATCCTTCGCGCAAAGAAAGGGAATCAGAAGAACTGGCGTTATTTCTGTACGGACGGGAAGTGGCATCTCCAGGGAGGAATCGATAAAAAAGGCCTGACGAAGAAAATATTTCCGAATGTCAGTACAATTGATTTTGAGAAAATCTTCTATGCAGGTGTCATGATATTTGAAGCGATCTGGTAAAAAACAGTCTGATCAGGGCCGGCAGACGGATTGCCGCTGCTTATTCCTACAAACTGATTGCAATTATAAGCGGCAGGTGCTATAATATAGCGGAATGCGTACGTTTTATGGCAAATGAAGGCCACGGGCGGTTTCTGGGCGACAGATCAGGCCTATTTTCAAAGGAATGTCCGGTACGCGGGAGGATGGAAAATGTGTAAAGAAACTGAAGTTATCGATGTGACACCGGTAGAAGAAGCTGCCGCTGAAGCAGTTCAGGAAACTCCGTCTGCGCTGGCAGAAGCCGCGGAAGAAGCCGCTGCGGAAGCCGAAGCAGCAGTTGCTGAGGCAGCAGAGCCTGCAGAGACCATGGAAGATCTGGGAGCTGCACTCGAAGAGTCCCTGCAGAAGGGACCTGTTACGGACGATCCTGTATGGGAAACCTTCGAGACCCAGTTTAAGGAAAAGACCGTGTTCCCCGTAAAGGTCGAGAATGCTGTGAAAGCCGGCGTGGTCGCATTTGTCGACGGCGTAAGAGGATTTATCCCTGCTTCCAAGATCTCCACCGGTTATGTAGAGAACCTGGAGGAGTTTGTCGGACAGACACTTGATGTTGTCGTTGTGACAGCTGACCGTGCCGCCAAGAAGCTTGTCCTTTCAGCGCGTGATGCGATCAGACAGAAAGAGAAACTTGCGAAGAAGGCTGCTCTGGAGTCCTGCCAGGTCGGAGACGTTCTGGAAGGAACGGTCGATTCCCTGATGGATTACGGCGCATTTGTAGAGCTGGAGAACGGCGTGTCCGGTCTGGTCCATGTTTCCCAGATCAGCTACAAGAGAGTGGAAAAGCCCTCTGATGTTCTTCAGAAGGGACAGAAAGTCCAGGTCAAGATCATCGCGATCAAGGACGGCAAGCTTTCCCTTTCCATGAAAGCGCTGCAGGAAGCTCCTGAAAGACCTGAGCGTCCCGAAAGAAGCGAAAGGCCCAGAAGAGAGCGCGGAGACCGCCGCCACGGTGACGAAGAAGTCTTCAATTACAAGGAGACCGGAAAAGCGACCACAAGCCTTGGCGATCTGCTGAAGAATGTAAAACTGTGATAAGCACATCATGATACAAAAGCCGGGAGCACGCTCCCGGCTTTTTGTTATTCAAGTTTCGGTTCCAGACCGAGATTTGCTTCATTCACATAGCCGCGGTCACGGCACAGCGTGTCAAAGTCTTCATAGAAACAGCCGCTGACATCCTTTCCGGCAAAATATTCTTTCATGATCAGGCTGAACTGCTCTGAAAAAACAGGCGCTGCCTTGTTTCCCATGTGGGTGGGATTCTGATAATATTTATCACTCAGGTACTCGAAATCCGTCTTGTCCTTCCAAAGGTTAAAATCCACATACGCAAGGGAATTCTCGTCCGCGATTTCCTGATAATAATCATGGATCTCCTGCAGATTGGTGTATTTTGCAATGGAATATTCCGAGACAGGCATGGAAACGAAGATCAGTTCCGCGCCGTGTTCCCTGCACAGATCGATGATCTTGTACAGATAATCGAGATTCTTCCGGTATCGTTCGATCTTTATGGCTGCAAGATGATATCGTTCATAAGGGAGCTTTTTGATCTTTTTATACTCCTCTTTCTTCTCGAAAGGAATATAGCCGCGCATCTGGTATTTGTTTACGGTCGTATATTCTCCGGTAAAGATCGCTTCCACGTCTTTGGCGGACCTTCGGAGGAGCTGTCTGTAAAGCCAGCCATAACTCGGAAGATTGAAGGACCGGAATGCGTAACGGATCCGTTTTCCGGGCGTATCCAGCCTGGGAATGACATACAGATCTCCTTCCCGGGTCCCTTCATAGGGGACGAGACTGAGGCTGTGCATGGACAATTCCAGATATACGGTCTTTACGGGGTTCCGGGCAAACTCTTCGAAGAGCAGCTGATAACGCCCCTGCATGGTCATTTCCGATGCAGACAGGTTATACGTGTTCGTGCCCAGGACCTTATCCATTTCTGCAGGGATCAGGGCGCGCTTTGCATAAGATGCTCCGGAGATCAGCGTATCAATGCTTCCGGCCAGTGCAGCACGTTCCCGGATATCCTGATAGACATGGATCTCCGAGCGGAAGAAGATCTCGAAAAGGATCGTGGACAATACGGTAAAAGCCAGCACGAACAGGATGATCGTACGGATGGTCTTTTTAAAAGTCTGCATACATGAATCCTCCTGCCGATTTCAGATAAGGACTGCCGATCCAGACTGTGATGATGATCAGCGCGGCCAGCAGAACGATCCGGAGAATGTAAGGGATGTGTTCGCAGAACCACTGTCTGGCGGGTCTTTTTCTGCCGATCAGATCGGCAATAAGCAGCAGCAGCGTGCCGATGCACAGGACAGTAAACTCGACATAATCACGGCTGGCACGGGGGATCAGCACCTCGAACGAGGCGGGGATCACATGATTCGTAAAGATCTGCCGCCACAGCCCCAGTCCTTTTCTTAAGCCGCCAAGTTCCGGCAGGATCTTGATCAGCGTAAGCAGTGTAAATGTCCGGATGATCTGAAACGCTTTCCACAGCGTGGACGCTTCATTGATCTTCAGCTTCTGTTTCCAGCCGTCATAGACCGGTTCCATCCACAGGGAAAAGATAATGAACATGCCGTTCAGTCCGCCCCAGACGATGTATCCCCAGGAAGCGCCGTGCCACAGACCGGTCGTGAACCAGACGACAACAAGGGAAATGGAAGCGGGAACAGTGCTTCCGACAGTCTTGCCGAAATGCTTCTTCGCGAAACGGCCGATATTCTGGTTCCATTTTGCCGTGGCGATCGGATAGTAAAGATATGTCTTGAACCAGTTTCCGAGACTGATATGCCAGCGCCGCCAGTATTCCGCGACGGATTTGGAGAAATAAGGACGCATGAAGTTCTCGGTCAGACGGATGTCGAGGATCTCACAGAAACCGCAGACGATATCCATATAACCGGAGAAATCGGCATAGATCTGGACGCTGTAAAGGAATGCGCCGAGCAGGGCTGAGATTCCGGTATAGTCCGGGTAATGGCCCGTCAGGTGCCTGAAATAAGCGGACAGGGCATTTGCCAGCGCCACTTTCTTGAAAAAGCCCCAGATCATCCTCATGGCACCCCATGAGAAATTGCGGTAAGTGAAGGAATGCTCTTTGAACAGTTCCGCGGAAAGATCGCTCCATACGCTGATGGGACCCTGGGTCACCTGCGGGAAGAAGGATGTGAACAGAAGCATCCGGAAGAAATTCTTCTCTGCGGGCACTTTTTTCCAGTAGACATCCACGACATAGCCCATCGTCTGGAATGTGAAGAAGGAGATCCCGAGCGGGGCGATGATCTTCAGGGTATCTTCGATCGGGGCACTGCCGAAAGCGGTAATAAGCCTGTTCACCTGTGCGATCACAAAGTGAAGATATTTAAAATAGGAAAGAAGGCCGAAATTGAGGAGCAGCGTGAGGGTGAGAATAAGCCGTGTACGTTTCTGATATTTATTTTTCAGCGCCGTTCTTCCGGCCCGGTCAAGAGATGCCTTCTTCTCTGCAAGTTCCTTTTTATGCTGCTGCTGGAGTGCTTCGATCCCGCGCGCGGCACCATAGGAGGATCCGGCGGTGATAAAGATATAAATCAGATTATTCCAACCGGTATAACTGTAAAAAAACAGACTGCCCGCAAGAAGCACCCACCACTGGTACTTTTTAGGGACGGCAAAATAGATCACGGTCAGTACCGGAAGAAAAAGGAGAAAATCAAACGATAGAAGATCCATACCAATCCTTAAAGCCGCATCAGGCTTTGTTGGGGGGAGCTGCCGGGAGCAGCTGCAGTTTCCGGGCATGCAGTGAAGCGGAAGAACAGCGTCCGCTTTACACACAGGTAAGCATTATAACTGAAACGCGGATTTTATTCAACAGGGAAGAAACGATAAAATATATCTTTTTGCAGACTTTATAAAATATAAATATAATATCACAGAAATACATAATTAAAAAATTAAAAACAGTGTTCAGGGGCTTGAAAGAAAAATAATACGGGTTATAATATAAGTAAAGTATTAATTCCGCGGGAGGTGGATAGTATGCATCATCTTAGAAAACGTATCCGTCAGCTGATCGCTGAAAGGGATTACATCGTTGCTCCCGGCGCGTATGACGCGCTTTCGGCCAGAGCCATTGAAAAAGCCGGATTTGAAGCCGCGGGAACCACAGGCTACGGTCTTCACGGCGTGATCCTGGGACAGCCCGATACCGGTCTGCTGACGCTCAGTGAAGAAGTGAATATGATCAAGCATATCTGCGATGCAGTAGATATTCCGATCCTTGCAGACGGCGAGGGCGGTTACGGCAACGCGCTGAATGTGTACCGTACGGTGCAGGAGTATGAGAGAGCCGGAATTGCCGGTCTGTTCCTGGAAGACCAGCAGCAGCCCCCGAACTGCCCGTTCATCAAAAAGCCCGAAGTGATCTCCAAGGAAGAGATGGTCGGCAAGATCCATGCGGCTGTAGACGCCCGTGTGGATAAGGATATGATCATTGTCGCAAGAACGGATGCAACAGATTTTGAGGACGCTGTTGACCGCGCAAATACCTATTTCGAAGAAGGCGCCGACATGGTCAAGGTCCTGCCGAAGACAAGAGAGCAGCTGGAAAAGCTTCCTTCCCTTGTAAAGGCACCGCTTCATCTGGGCATGTTCCCCGACAGAGGCATCAATGACGGCCTGACTGCAGATGACTGCGGAAAGATGGGATACAAGATCATCACCTTCCCGTTGAGCGCCCTGTTCGCACAGACATATGCGCTGCAGCATTTCTTCCAGTATCTGAAGAAATACGGAACAGATGAAGGGTATGACGGGAACAAACTTGCGTTTGAGGAGTACCTGGATTTTGTGAATGTAGACAGGATCCGTGAGATGGGAGATAAATACGGTCTGAATAAGTAAAGGTAAAGGGTGCGGTTCATGCCGCACCCTTATTCAGTCTGTCGAAGTATTTCTTATAGTTTTCATCAAAGAGCTTCTGGTATACAGGATCGCCCGAATGGTGCAGTTCATGGATATACAGATGCTCTTTTCCGTTGATGGAATCATCTGTGCGCCCAAGCAGGTATACCGCAAGGTCCGAACACTGATCAGACAGCCGCTCGAAATTCTGCAGAATGTTCTGGAATTCGATGCCGTTGATCACATTGCACTCGCCCTGCGTCATGCGGTGTACATGGCGGGTGCGGATCTCTTCGATCATCTCATCGTTAACTTCTTCAAGCGGTTCGACTTTTCTTGCCAGATTAAGATCTCCTGTTTTATAGGCAGTGATCGCCAGGGTCAGGATCTCATGAATGGCGTCGGAAGCCGTTGTGATCTCGTTCACTGCAGTATCCGATATGGGACTGCCGCTGGCATGGAGCCGCTTTACGTTATTGGTCATATGAACGGCAATATCCCCCATTCTCTCAAAACAGGAAAGCGCCTGGATCAGGAAGCTCTGCTGCCGGTGATCGGATTCGAGGAGAATATGGGGAGAAATGGCCACGAGATATTTGCTGGAAGCGTCGGCCATGCGGTCCAGGAGCTCTTCGCGTTCGTCGATCCGGTCATCCCGCGCTTCGTCGTAGCTGAATAACTGATCGACGGCCGCTTCAAAATTCTGCAGTGCTACGTCGCCCATATAGGAGATCAGGTTTTCCGCCTCTGAAAGAGCGAGACCGGGGTTTTCAATAAGCCTGATATCCAGCTGGCTGAGGGTCTTCTCATAAAGTTCATCCTCTGTGTCGGTTTTCGCTTCGGGAACGATCTTTTCCGCAATGCCGGCCATCATTCCTGTAAAGGGCAGGAGCAGGATGGCGGGAATGAGCCTGAACAGACCGTGCACATTCGCGACGCCGCCGGAATTCAGTGTTGCGTTCCAGATCGAATCCGGCAGGATGCCTGTCGTTTTCAGGACGCCGACAGCGGCAAAAAGCATGACGGCGGCGATCACATTGTAAATGATGTGCACCAGACAGGTGCGGATCTGCTCCGGCTTTGCGCCGAGGCGGCAGACAAGGTATGTTGTGATGCAGTCGCCGATATTCACGCCGATGATCACCGCAAAGACTGCGCTGAATTTAATGCCGACCGAACTGGCGACCGACTGCAGGATACCGACGACAGCAGAAGAACTCTGAATGACGCCGGTGACCAGTACGCCGGAAAGGAAACCAAGCACGTAGTTGCCTTCAAAGGATGTAAGAAGGCCGCTCAGGGAATCGCCGAAGGTGCTGACGGCGGCTGACATATTCATCAGCCCCACGAACAGGATGCCGAAACCCATGAAAACGGTTCCCGCGGGACCGGATGCCTTGCTCTTGACGAACATGATCAGTACAATGCCGATCGTCAGGGCAAGGGGAGCCAGATTGTCTGATTTGAAGAAATACAGGATGCTGCCGGCATCCGCGCTGACGTCCATCAGCCGGATGATCTGGGCTGTGATGCTGGTACCGACATTTGCGCCGAGCACGATGCCGATCGACTGTCTGAAGGTCAGATAGCCGGCGCCGACAAGGCCGACGGTCAGAACGATGGTTGCTGTGGAACTCTGGATCATGCATGTGACCAGAACGCCGAGCAGAAAGCTCATGACAGGATTTTTGGTAAGATGGGAGAGGACAGCCTGCATTGCGCCGCCTGAGCCGCTTTTTAAGCCGTCGCCCATGATGCGCATACCGTAAAGAAAAAGCGAAAGTCCGCCGAGAATGGCGATAATACGGTAAAAAATGTCCATCGGTTTCTGAAAATGATCCTCCTCATTTTTTTGTTGTGCGGAATAAATAATACTATAAACAGGGCGTCTGCGCAAGTAAAAAGATACAGCAGGCGGTCCTGCTGCATCTTCATAAACGTCACGTTTTCTCTTTCTTTTCTTCCTCTTTTTTTACGGGCTCCGGACCGTATTTGCAGGTGATGCGTTCGCAGTCTCCGCGCATGCCGGCGTCTTTGCAGTACTGTTCCCGTGTGAGGCAGTAATTCCAGCCGTCGCTTTCCGTTACAAATGCTCTGTTCATCAGCCCCTCCGAAAATACTGCGGATCAGGCGATCCCGAGATAAGTGTAATCTTTGTCTTCGATAGCTTTCTTCACGGCCGCTTCGTCAAACTCACCCGTATAGGTGATCACGGCGTTGTTCGCTTCGTGGCTGGGGGCTGCGCTTTCTACAAAGGGAAGCGCTTCCAGCGCTTTCTTCACGTTGGCCTCGCAGTGTCCGCACATCATTCCTTCGATCTTTACTGTCTTTGTCATTTCATTGCTCCTTTCGGGATCGTTGTTCATTATAGTTCCTGAATCATCAGCGGTCCCGGGGTCCTCTGCGGTCTTTTCTGCTTCGGATGCGGGAAGCGCACGGTGCTTCATTGGTTTATCGTGTTTCGTGTCACGCATGTCGGACAGGTTCAGTCTCAGCGCGTTCATGCATACCGTGAAACTGGACAGGCTCATGGCCGCGGCGCCGAACATCGGATTCATTTTCCAGACGAACAGGCCTGCGGCGAGCGGTATGCAGATCAGGTTGTAGAAGAACGCCCAGAACAGATTCTCATGGATGTTCTTCAGTACTTTGCGGCTTAAGCGGACGGCGGCGGCGACGTCGGACAGCGAACTGTTCATCAGGACGATGTCGGCACTGTCAATGGCAACATCCGTGCCGGCGCCGATGGCTATGCCGACATCCGCGCGGGTGAGGGCGGGGGCATCGTTGATCCCGTCGCCGACCATGGCAGTGGTCCCGCGCTTTTTAAGCTGCCGGATCACAGCTTCCTTCCCGTCCGGCAGGACGCCGGCGATCACGGTATCCACGCCGGCCTGTTTTCCGATCGCCTGCGCAGTGCCTTCATTGTCGCCGGTGAGCATGACTACTTCGATGCCCATGTTCTTCAGCTGACCGATCGCTTCCGGCGAATCCTTCTTGATCACGTCGGCGACGGCAATGATGCCGGCAAGCCTGCCGTCTGCTTCAAAGAACAGCGGGGTCTTGCCTTCCGCGGAAAGCGTTTCGGAAAGGGATGCGGTTTCCGCGGTGATCTGTACGAGAGAACCGATATATTTGCGGCTTCCGCCGTACACGTTCTTTCCGGCGATCCTGGCAGTCAGCCCGTTTCCGGGAAGAACTGTAAAGTCTTCGGCTTCCTTTGCGGCTGTCCCGGCAGCTTCCGCATATTGCACGACTGCTTTTGCCAGCGGGTGCTCGCTGTGCTTTTCCAGAGAGCAGGCGAGCTGAAGGAGGTCTTCTCCGGTAAACCCTTCTGCGGGCAGGATGTCAGTGACTTCCGGTTCTCCCGCAGTGATCGTTCCGGTCTTATCCAGCGCGACGATCTGTACTTTTCCGGCTGTTTCCAGCGCTTCGCCGGTCTTGAACAGGACGCCTGCTTTGGCGCCCATGCCGTTTCCGACCATGATGGCAACGGGCGTTGCCAGTCCGAGCGCGCAGGGGCATGAAATAACAAGTACAGAGATCGCACGTGCCAGTGCAAAACTAAGCGATTGCCCGGCGATCAGCCATGCGATCATGACGATGACCGCGATGCCGATGACTGCGGGAACAAAGATGCCGGAGACTTTATCGGCGATCCTGGCGACCGGCGCTTTTGTAGCTGCGGCGTCGGAGACCATATGGATGATCTGGCTGAGGGTGGTATCCTCGCCGACGCGCGTCGCCCTGGCTGTGATGTAGCCCGACTGGTTGATCGTGGCTGCGCTGATCTGGTCGCCTTCGGCTTTGTCGACCGGGATGGATTCGCCTGTCAGGGCAGATTCATTGACTGCTGAATGCCCGGTCAGGATGATGCCGTCGACCGGGATCGATTCCCCGGGCTTTACGGCGAAAACATCTCCGGGGACGACTTCGTCGATGCCGACTTCGGTCTCGGCACCGTCACGCAGCAGCACGGCTGTCTTCGGTGCCAGTTTCATCAGGCTCTTCAGCGCATCCGTGGTACGGCCTTTGGACATTGCTTCCAGCATTTTTCCGACCGTGATCAGCGCCGGGATCATGGCTGCGGATTCAAAGTACAGCTGTCCGTGATAGAGCTCCATCAGCTCCATATTGGAAGCGCCTTTCGTTATCATACCACACATTTCGTAGAATACAAAGGTGCTCCAGCCGAAGGAAACGGAGGAACCGAGCGCGACCAGCGTGTCCATATTCGGCGCGCCGTGACGCAGGGAAGAAAAGCCGCTTGTAAAAAACTTTCCGTTGATGATCATCACGATGACTGCCAGCAGCATCTGTGTAAGCGCCAGGCCGAGATGGTTGTGCTCAAAATAGGACGGCAGCGGCCAGTGCAGCATATTGTGGCCCATGGTGATGTACATCAGCACGGCCAGAAAGCCTACGGACAGGATGAGCCGCCGTTTTAGTTTCGGCGTCTCGCGGTCGATGAGCGCATCGGCTTCCTCGGCGATGGAAGACCGTCTTTCGGATGCGGCAGCCCCTTTCTTTTTCGCTTCATAGCCGGCTTTCACGACAGCGTCTATGACAGTATCCGGAGAAACGTTTCCTTCCACGCTCATGGAATTGGTGAGCAGGCTGACCGAGCAGGAGGTGACGCCGGGCAGTGACCCCACGGCCTTTTCCACGCGCGCCTGGCAGGCAGCACAGCTCATTCCGGTTACGATATATTGTTCCATGATCTTGCCTTTCCGTTTTATTTCATCAGTTTCATCAGGATCTTTACCAGTTCATCAACAGATCCGTCCTCCCCGGCGCGGATATCGTTTGCCACGCATCCCTTGATGTGGCAGGAGAGAAGCTCCTTGTTGAAGCTGTTCAGCGCGCTCGTGACAGCGGATACCTGGATCAGTATGTCAGGGCAGTAAGCATCATTCTCCACCATCTTCTGAATGCCGCGGATCTGTCCTTCGGCCCGTTTCAGGCGGGTGAGCAGCGCTTTCTGTTCTTCGGGGGAGCGTTTTTTGTGTCTTATACCGTGTTCATCTGTATACTGCGCAGCGGAATGTCCGCAGCAGGCGGGCGTCTCGGTCATGGTATGCCTCCGTCATAGAGATGGTCTTTTGATAAGGGAAGATACCCTATAGGGGTATCCGGACAAGAATGATTATATACCCCAGAGGGGTATATGTCAAGAGAAAAAGAAGCCTTTCTGCAGTTTTAAGGGAGCTCTGCGGAGGTTGTTGCAATCGGGAAAAGAATGGTGTAAAGTCAGGTCATAAGTATGAAAGAAATGAGGTGGCGGGAATGAAAGATACGCTGATGGTCTACTACAGCCTGAACGGCAATTCCGCTTTTGCGGCAGAGGAACTCATGAAACATATCGATATGGACGTCGAAAGGCTTAAAGTGAGGAATGAACCGAAGACACGCGGATTCGGAAAATTCTTAAAGGGCGGAGCCGCCGCGCTGAGAGGCAGTGATCCCGGACTCTGGCCTGTCGTTGCCGATCCGCAGGATTATTATGAGATCGTGATCGCTTTTCCTGTCTGGGCCGGGACCTATCCGCCGGCAATCGGTGCTTTCCTGAAGCAGAAACCGTTTCGCGGAAAAAGTGTTTATCTGATCGGATGCTCTGCATCCGGGAATGCCGAAGGCGCGTTCGGGAAGCTTACGGATGCACTGCAGGGGAATACGGTGCTGGGGACGCTCAGCCTGAAGAATCCGCTGAAGAATAAGGAGGAGGCTGCTGAGGAGATCAGGGTATTTGCTGCCAGAAGACATTGATCAATAATAATGGACCAGGGTCCGCTGGAGAACCGTCCCCTGGTCCATTTATTTCCTTACAATGCGGCTTTCATTATGAAGGCCGCTGATTTTTTCATGGAGAAATTCTTTCTTATCCAGCATCATTCTTGCCAGTATATCCACAACCAGCGCGAACAGAACAACATAGAGAAGGTTCTGAAAACCGTTCCAGAAATTAAAAGCGGTGTTGTATGTGATCTGCTTCATCTGCTCGCACAGCACGTAATAGACCGGGATGTGTGCAAGCAGCACACTGATGAACAGGGCCCGGATCAGATACTGTGACAGCGAGGGCTCGACTCTGCGGCCCCTCCGCTCTGATACGAGCTGAAGCCGGAAAAGCCATTTTCCTACTGTATAGCCGTCGGTCATCAGGGGCATGAACGTGAGATACGCGGTCAGCAGCGCTATGCTGACGATCAGTTCGAATATCAGACCGAATGCATTGTCGGGTATGATCCGGGAAATGACCCAGGATACGATATAGATCAGACTGAAATCGACCATGAAAGCCAGGAAGCGCCTGAAGAAAGGAATACGTTCCCCTCTGTCGTAAGCGGCGCTGTCGATCGCATCCCTGGCGGGCAGAACAAAACAGATGAGCGGAGAGAGGATCCAGCCTGCGATACCGCCGGCGGTATTCAGGATCAGATCGTCCACATCAAATGTCCTGTAAGCATGCGCATAATAGCCGTACAGGCCGGAATACTGTGTGAACTCAAAGAACAGCGAGACCGCAAGAATGATCAGCGCCGACAGAAAGAATCCGCGTCTGAAATAATAATGAAGATAAACGCCTAACGGGAACAGCAGTACTGCATTCAGGATTGCCTGATAGACAAAAGGATTCTTCAGGAACGCCAGCAGCTCCCTTCTGCCGGAGATATCAAGATCCGCCGTACGCCGGATCATCCGCAGAAAATTCCCGGGATCCAGCTGCATGGCGGGCGCGGCGGAAGAGGCGACTTCCGAGCGGGAGGGCAGCGGCAGGATCACCTGAAAATAGGCGTTGATCAGATAGAGGATGAAAAAATAGACAAGGATCGTCCGCAGAAGCGGGATCGCTCCGTAGCGGCGGTATTCAAACAGAATATAAGGGACGGTGAGCACGAGCGCCAGCAGGGGAAAGACCATGACGGCGCTCCGGATCGGTCCGAGATAGGTATATACGATAGACATTTTCATTCCTTTCAGGGCATCCCGGCATCGGCCGGTTACGTGGACTTTATGCTACACCCTGAAGAGGATCATTGCAAGGATCTTCACAGTTTTTTCAGAATTCATTCCGTTATGCCTGTTCGGATCCTTTGTTCATCTGTTTCTGCAGAAGTTTTTTCAGATTGTTCAGACCTGCGCGTTTATTGCTGACAGTAAGCCGTCGGAATGTGTCGATGCACTCTTTTTCAAGCTGTTTGGGCGTGGATGCGAACTCGTCCTTTGAAAGGCCGTCCTCGCCGACCCCCTTTTCCTGCCGGATGCTGGCTTCGATCAGAATACTTAAAGGAATATGCAGCGCCTCGGAAAGCTTCTTCATGGTGCGGTTGCCGGGCATCCGTGTTCCTTTCTCGTAATTGCTGACTGCACCGGCAGTCAGCGACAGGTAATCCGCAAGTTCCTGCTGGGTAAGGCCGGCTTTCAGTCTGTAATGTTTGATCGTTTCCGCAAGATTCATGGCTGCCTCCGGAGAAAATGCTGGTGTGGCACAGTATCTTACGAAATAGTTTAACAAATAAACGAAAAAAGGAAACAGAATTAAACAATATGTAGAGAAATATAAACAGATTGTCGACTGCTATAGACAGATTCTGATAACATAGAAGAATTGATTGCTGCGGAAAGAATTATCAAAAACAATTTTCGGTCAGTATCCTTTCAGCGGGAAGGATGCCGTTATCGTGAGGGAATGTCCGTCAGACGTTTCGGCGCTGATCTTTCCTTTGTGGGCGGAAACGATCGCCTGTGCGATAGAAAGTCCGATGCCGTATCCTCCTGTGCCGCTGTTCCGGGAGCTGTCCGTTCTGTAGAAACGGTCGAACAGATGAGGAAGCGAGGCGCGGTCGATGCTGTCACAGGTGTTGAAAACGGCCAGGCGGGTATATTTTCCGGCTCTTGTCAGGGAAAACTTTATGGAACCGCCTTCGTTCGTATACTTGAGCGCATTATCCATGAGGATGCCGATCAGCTGGCCGACGGCCCGTTCGTCCCCGTGAAGCATCAGCGAGGGCTCAATATCCGTTTTGAAGTCAAAGCCGCGCGACAGCGCCGGTCCGTTATAGGAATCCGCTGCTTCGGCAGCCATTTCCGAGACGGGAAAATCTGTCATGACGAACGATGCAGCGGTATCCTCTTCCATACGGGAGAGAGCGATCAGATCTGCCGTAAGCTCCGACAGACGTGCGGTCTGTTTCTTGATATCCGCGATCCACTCGTTCTCTCCGTCTTCCTGTTCCATCTCCAGGACTTCGGCATCGGCATTGATGATCGCGAGGGGCGTTTTGAGCTCGTGTCCGGCATCGGTAATGAAGCGCCGCTGCTTTTCGTAATTGTCGACGAAGGGACGAATGATCCTTCCGGAGAAGAGCAGGATCAGAAGAAAGACCGCAAGAAGTCCGGAAAACGCAATACCGATGGATGTAGCCAGGAATCGTCCGGCAGTTGCAAGCACTCTGCCGCGGTCCAGAAAGATGATGAGCGTATCGTCAGTACGTCTGTCGACCAGATAGCGGTAGCTGTCAATAAAGCCCCTTTCCTTTCCGGCGGAAAGCACTGTCCGGGCGTACTCTTCGGCTGCAGTGTCATCCACGGCTGCGATCCTGTCCAGGCCGGTGCCGGTACAGGTCCCTTCATTATTTATAGTAACAGTAAAAAACCTGGATTCAAAAGGCGTTTCTGCGGAAAATATATTTCCGTGTCCGAATCTGCGTCCGGGAAAACCGCTGCTTTTTTTCGCGCCGCCGCCCGAAGAGGATTCGCTGCTGGTATTGCCGTCATTCTCTGACGCTGAAGAAGTCCCGTTTTTTTTCAGTCCGCGCTTTCCGGAAAGCGCATCCGGACGGTCAAAAGAGCCGGAATCCGGGAAGCTGCCGTCGTTTTCGGCAAGGAGATCCGTGATCTCGTCGGCTTCCGTCACCATCTGACGGTAGTTCATGATATTTGCCGCACCGATGATTACGGTAAGCACGATGGCCAGGGCCAGCATGGAAACCGTGATCATGCGGAAACGCAGCCGCCGTATCATTTTCATGACAGTTCCTCCGTTATTCTTTCATCTCCAGGGAATATCCGGATCCGCGGGTGGCTTTGATCCGGATATCGGCATTCAGCGCGGTCAGTTTCTTCCTTAAATTAGAGATATATACCCATACGACGGAAAGCTCCGCATCGGAATCATATCCCCAGATCTTGTCCATGAAATGTTCTGTGGAGATCAGATGCTTCGGGTTCGAGATCAGCATCTCGAACATCTGGAATTCCTTCCCGGCAAGTTTGCAGCTCCCGGATGCGGAAGAGAGTTCGTAAGTTCCCAGATCCAGCGTGATATTCCCGAACGTCAGCCTGTTCTCCGGCGCCTGATGCTGTACGCGGAGCATGGCGCGGATGCGTGCAAGCAGTTCTTTCGCGGCAAAAGGCTTGGTGAGATAATCATTTGCACCGGCGTCCAGCCCGTCGACTTTGTCGTCAATTTCGGATTTTGCCGTCAGAAGGAGTACGGGCACCAGACTGCCCTGAGAACGGATCTTTTTTAAGACCGACAGTCCGTCCAGCTTCGGCATCATGATGTCAAGAATGATCCCGTCATATTCGCCGACGGCAAGATAATCCAGCGCTTCTTCGCCGTCATAAGCAGCGTCGACCGTGTAATTGTTTTTGGTAAGTATCGCGCAGAGCGCGCGGGAGAGCGAACGCTCGTCCTCAGCAAGCAGCAGTCTCATAATTCGTCCCCTGATTTTGGATTTTCTTTATCATAGCACAAAAACCTTAACCTGACTTTAAAAATAGAAGTTGCTTACGGATGAAAATGCATCGTCTGATGGAAACGGGACGTTTGAAAATGTGAATCTCTTAACGAGAAAAGTTCACCAATGTGAAATAATTGTCACAAACGCTGAACTGAAAATATAGAAAATCTGCAAAATCACAGTTTATTTTTTACGGAATCAATGATATACTAGCTTAGAATCTCAAAAAAACGACGGGGGTTCATGATATCATTGACCGGGTTTCATATTAAGATCAGAGGGATCGTGCAGGGCGTCGGCTTTCGTCCTTTTATTCACAGGCAGGTAAAAGCTTACGAAATTAAGGGATGGATCAGAAATACTTCGTTTGGTGCGGAACTGAAGGTTGAAGGAAGAACTGATAATGTATCTGCTTTTATCAGAGATCTGCGTATCCGGAAACCGCCGCTTGCCGTGATCGAAAAAATTCACGCAGATGAATATGAACCCTGTGGATTTTCCGATTTTGAAATTATCCCTTCGTTTGCGGGAGAGGAAGCCGATACGCTGATCTCTCCGGATATCTGCACGTGTGATGACTGCCTGAAAGAATTGGCGGATCCGTCAGACCGCCGGTACCGCTATCCGTTCATAAACTGTACGAACTGCGGTCCGAGATTTACGATCATTAAAAACGTTCCGTACGACAGGAAGAGCACGACCATGGCACCGTTTGTCATGTGCCCGGCGTGCGAAAATGAGTACACGGATATTGAGGACAGAAGATACCATGCACAGCCCGACTGCTGCCCGGCATGCGGGCCCCGGCTTTTTTACCGGAATGCAGACGGCAGCTGTATATACGATGAACCGGCCGGGGCTGCCCTGGAGGCGCTCCGGAAAGGAAAAATCATTGCAGTAAAGGGTCTTGGAGGATTTCATCTTGCCTGCCGGGCAGATACCCCGGCTTTTTCGCATATTCTCAGAGAGCGGAAGAAGAGAGACAGGAGACCTTTTGCACTGATGTGTGCGGATGCTGCAGCGGTCAGGAAGATCTGCCTGCTGTCCGAAGAAGAGGAGCAGCTGCTTTCATCCCCTGCCAGACCGATCGTGCTGCTGCGGAAAAGAGAGAAAGCATCCTTCTCACATATCAGTGAGAATGACAGGATCGGGATCATGCTCCCGTATACCCCGGTGCATTTCCTGCTGTTTTCGGAAGAGATAAAAACGCTTGTGATGACTAGCGCGAACCTTTCCGACAGGCCTGTCATCTATAAAAATGAAGAAGCCCTGACGGAACTGTCCGGCATCTGCGACGGTTTTCTGATGCACGACCGGGAAATCGAGGTAAGATGCGATGATTCGGTAATGTGGCCGGAGGACGGCGGCTATTTCATGAGAAGGTCGAGAGGATATGCTCCCTATCCGGTCACGCTGGAGAGCCCCGTACCGATGATACTGGCCTGCGGGGCCGAGCAGAAAGCGACTTTTTCGCTGAGCAAGAAAGAGCATGTGTTCCCTTCCCAGCATATCGGCGATCTGAAAAATATTGAATCGTATGAGAATTTCAGACAGCAGATCGTGCACTTTGAAAAACTGTTTTCCATTAAGCCCGAAGTGATCGCATGCGATCTGCATCCGGATTATCTGTCTTCCGTGTACGCGGAAGAACGCAGCGCAGCGGAAGGGATCCCGCTTGTCAGGGTGCAGCACCATCACGCGCATATGGTGTCCTGTATGACAGATAATGACCTGACAGATCCCGTGATCGGGATCATCTGGGACGGTACCGGGCTTGGAGAAGACGGCACTGTCTGGGGAGGAGAATTCCTGGCCGGCGATGCTGCCGGCTATGAACGGTACGGAAGCATCAGACCGGTGAAGCTGCCCGGCGGCGACAGGGCTGTCAAAGAGATCTGGCGCGTTGGACTGTCACTGCTGGAGGATGCTTTTGCACAGGACGGTGATGCAGGAATTTGTGAAGCGGTCAGGAACCGGATCACGGAAGATGCGGCCGTGCCTGAAACAGGGGCCGGCATCGTCCGGAAAATGCTTGCCGCAGATGTGAACTGTCCGCCGTCTTCCGGTATGGGAAGGCTGTTCGATGGCGTGAGCGCGATCCTGGGAATCTGCCGGTCGGCGGATTATGAAGGGGAAGGCGCGATCCTGCTGGAAGCAGCAGCGGAAGAAGGCTGCGTGCCGGAGTATGAGGCAGGTTTTTACGAAGAAGAAAACGGCGTAAGAAGATTCGACTGGAGACCGATGATCCGGGAACTTGCTTCGGACATTCTCGCAGATGTACCGGTTTCGTTATGCGCGGCAAAGTTCATGAACACACTGACAGCAGCTGCTGCAGATCAGTGTATTTATATAAGAAGAAAGACCGGTCTGGATGCGGTCGTCCTGTCGGGCGGGACCTTCCAGAATATGTACCTGCTGAAAGCAGTGACAGAGGCACTGCGGGCGGAAGGGTTTACGGTTTACCATCATCACAGGGTAAGCACAAATGATGAAGGACTCAGCCTCGGTCAGCTGATGATCGCTGAGAGGCAGAGGAGAGAGAACAGGGAATGACTGCAGGATCAGGCTGCAGCAGCCGCGCCCGGCGCGGCAGATCGGAGAACAGGATATGTGTCTGGCGGTACCGCTTAAGATAGAAACCATAGACGGAGATGAAGCAGTCGCAGAGAGAGACGGCGTGAGACGCCGCATAAAGATCAATCTGCTGAAGGACCCGAAGGTCGGTGACAATGTGATGGTCCATGCAGGATTCGCGATCGAAAAGATCAGCGACGAACAGGCGCAGGCAGATCTGGAGGCTTTCCGGGAACTGCAGGAGGCGCTTTATGGCTGAGAAAGTCATTCGTCTGATGGAAGTGTGCGGATCGCATACAATGGCGATTGCGAAAGCCGGCATCAAGGGAATGCTCCCGCCTTCCGTGAAGCTGCTCTCGGGACCGGGATGCCCGGTGTGCGTGACTGCGCAGGAGACGATCGATAAAGCGCTGGCGCTGACAGATCTTCCGGATATGATCCTGACTACCTACGGAGATATGATCCGGGTGCCCGGCAGCAGGCGGGGCGACAATCTGGCGGCAAGAAAAGCAGCGGGTGCAGATGTGCGGATCGTTTATTCTCCAATGGATGCCGTACAGACCGCAGCAGAGAATCCGGATAAACAGGTGGTCTTCCTGGGCGTCGGATTTGAAACGTCAGCCCCGGGAACAGCGTCGGCCATCGCGGCGGCGCAGGATGCGGGACTTGAGAACTTCAGCGTTCTTTCCATGCTGAAGCTGCTGGAACCGTCGGTCAGGGCACTGGCGGCGGATCCGGAATTCAATATCGACGGATTCATCTGTCCGGGCCATGTGGCCGTGATCATCGGCGAAGAGGGGATGAAGTTCTTTGAAGAACTTGGTTTCCCGGGCGTGATCACGGGATTTAAAACAGCCGATATCCTGAAGGGGATCGCGATGCTGATCCGGCAGATCAAAGACGGGACGGCGATCCTGCAGAATGAATATACTTCCGTTGTCAGACCGGAGGGAAATCCGGTCGCGAGAGAAGAGATCGAAAGAGTCTTTGAAAAGAGGACAGACCTCTGGAGAGGGCTCGGAGAGATCCCGGAGAGCGGACTCGGGATCAGGGAGGCGTTCGCAAAGTTCGACGCGGAACGCAGATTTGCGGTCAGTTCCGGAATGTCCCGCGAGAGGCCCGGATGCAGATGCGGCGACGTGATCAGAGGAAAGCTCGATCCGAAGGAATGTCCGCTTTTCGGAAAGGTGTGCGTGCCGGAAGAGCCGGAAGGACCGTGCATGGTGTCCTCCGAGGGGGCATGCGCGGCGGCGTATAAATACAGAGGGATCATTTGAAGATGGAAGAATTTGTAACGCTCGACTACGGCAGCGGCGGCGGAAAGACAGCAAAGCTCATTTCCGAAATGATCGTGCCGCTGTTCTCCAATGAAGCGCTGAACGAGCTGTCGGACGGCGCCGTGGTCGACGGAGCGGACAAAATTGTCATGTCTACGGACAGCTTCGTGGTAAGCCCGGTATTCTTTCCGGGAGGAGATATCGGAAAGCTTTCCGTGTGCGGCACCGTAAATGACGTCAGCATGGCAGGAGGAGAGATAAAGTATCTGAGCCTGGCCTGCATCCTGGAAGAAGGATTCCCGTTCGCGGATGTAAAAAAGATCCTGGATTCGATTCAGAGAACCGCCGGGGAAGCCGGGGTAATGGTCGTGACGGGCGATACAAAGGTCGTCGAACGCGGCCGCGGCGACGGGATCTATATCAATACCACCGGCGTGGGCGTGCTGAAGACCCCCGGCCTTTCTGTAAAGAATCTCAGAGCCGGAGATAAGATCATCGTTTCCGGACCGGTCGGAGGCCACGGAACGGCGATCATGCTCGCGCGGAATGCAAATCTCGTGGAAGCAGACGTGAAGAGTGACTGCGCGCCGTTAAAAAGGATGGCGCTGGCGCTCGGCGAACTGGGAAAGGATCTGAGAGTTATGAGGGATCCGACCAGGGGCGGACTGGCGACCACACTGAACGAATTTATTGAAGATTCGGAATGCGGGATCGAACTGAAGGAAGATGCGATCCCGGTAAGACCGGCAGTGAACACTGTGTGCGATATGCTGGGACTGGATCCACTGTATCTGGCGTGCGAAGGCAGGATGATCTGCGTGACGGCGCCAGAGGCGGAGGAAAGGGCACTGGAGATATTGCGGAGCTTTCCGGAAGGAGAAGGCGCGGTGACGATCGGGGAAGTGACATCTTCGCATCCCGGTACGCTGGTGATCCGGACGGCACTCGGGACCGGCAGGATCGCGAATAAGCTGGCCGGAGACCAGCTTCCCAGAATCTGTTGAACTGTGAGATGAGTAAGGCACAGCAGGCTTTCTCCGCCGGGACTGTGTGTGAAGAGCGACAGATTCGGGCGAAATTGCCGACGGAGGGCAAACGCGTCCTTTGTTTGACCGGAGGAGTGCAGATATTTCGTCCCGCAATCGAAGCAATCTGAGGACCCTGTGCCGGCGGAGAAAGATGATGGGCCGGGACAGAGAGCATCCCGCCTGGATAATTCAGTAAAACCGAAGACTGCAGGGCGAAGATCCTTCGTCGCTGCGCTCCTCAGGATGACAGGAACCGGAGAGTTGCGCAGGAAACATTATCACTTACGGAATAAATTATATTTATATAAATATTCAATCTTACTACATAGAAGGAGGAGAGATGCAGTATTATAAAAAAATACCCATCACAAAGGATCAGATCGTCCCGACCGCAGAACGCATGCGCAAGGACGGCGTGATCCTGGCCATGATCCATGGCTATCTTACGGAAGACGGCAAACCGAACATCTCCTATGAATACATGCTCGGCGACACCATCGAATCCTACACCATCGAAGGTGAAAATGAGGTACCTTCCATTGCTCCCATCTATTCCAAAGCCGCTGAATGGCCGGAGCGGGAGATCAACGAGCTCATCGGCGTCACCTTTACCGGGCTTGACGTCTCACAGCGTCTCTTCCTTCCGGAATCCATGCTTTCCGGGCAGGGCCAGATCTTCGTCACGCCCATGGAAGAACTCATCAAGAACACACAAAAACACTAAAGAAGGAGGATAAAAGACGTGGGTTATATTGTTCCTATCGGGCCGTATCATCCTTCGCTCGAAGAGCCGGTGCATGCAAGGCTCTATACGGAGGGTGAACTGATCAAGGACGCGGAGATCTTCATCGGTTACAACCACCGCGGAATCGAGAAGCTGGCCATGCAAAAGAACATCATCCAGACACTCGTAATGGTCGAACGCGTATGCGGGATCTGCTCCCACTCCCACGCCATGACATTTGCCATGGCGGTCGAGAATGCCGGCGGCCTCAAGCCGACCAAGAAGGGCGAATACATGCGCGTCATCACCGCGGAGCTGGAGAGACTGCATTCCCATTATCTGTGGCTCGGCATCGCGCTGCACATCATCGGCCACGACAGTCTGTTCATGCATTCATGGGACGACCGTGAAGCGATCATGGACATCCTGGAGGATCTCACCGGCAACCGTGTCAATTACGGTATGGTGACGATCGGCGGCGCAAGACGCGACATTTCCGCCGAGCAGGCGCACAGAACGCTCGAGATGCTCGACAAGATCGAGGAATCCAACAAAGTGCTGTGCGACTTCCTGTTAAATGACAAGACCGTGGCGCTCCGTACCCAGGGCGTGGGCATCATGACAACAGAAGAAGCGATAGAACTCGGTGCGATCGGACCGCATGCAAGAGCTTCGAACGTGCCGATCGACGTAAGGATCGACTCGCCGTATTCCAGCTATGACGATTTCGATTTCCAGAAATGCGTATGGCCGAGCGGCGATGTATTCGCCAGAGTGGTAGTCAGAGTGCTCGAGAACTTCGAGAGCATCAAGATCATCCGCCAGGCACTGGATTCCATGCCGTCCGGACCGATCAACAAGGGAAATACGATCCCTGTTGTAAAGGCCGGTGAATATATGAACATGCATGAAGCGCCCAGAGGTCAGCTGAGCTATAAGGTGGTCACGAACGGTACTGACAAAGTACACCGCGTAAGCATCCATGTTCCCACCTTCAAAAATGCTCCGACCATTCCGACCATGCTCAGAGGAAACTCTGTAGCCGACGCCGGACTGATCATAGCCAGCATCGATCCCTGCTTCTCATGTATGGACAGATAAATGCATGAACTTGCGATCGTGGAAGGGATACTCGGAGCAGTTATCCCCGAAGCGGAAAAGCACCAGGTAAAAAAGATACTTCATATCAATATGCGGATAGGGGAATTATCCGGCGTGGTGGAATCCTGCATGCAGGAATACTTCACCATCGCTTCAAAGGGAACGATCGCCGAGGGATCAAAACTGATCCTGAAACCATCCCCGATCAGGATCACCTGTCCGGACTGCGGATATGACGGAACCATTCAAAAAGGACAGTATGCCTGCCCTGACTGCGGCAGCTTCCGGTTCAAAATCATATCAGGCAGGGAATATTATATAGAAAGTATCGAGGCGGAATGAGAAAAATAAATTCAGGAGGTACACCTGTGAAAAAATCCGGTTTTTCGACGGTGATATCCACGGCAATACTCTGTTACCTGTTCTGGCTGCTCATTACAGGACAGATCGTACAGATATTCAGGGGCGGCGCGTCCATACAGGTGCTCATCGCCGGCGTGCTTGTCAGCATTCTGGTCGGAGCATTCTCCGGACGGTTCTTCGTCCACGAATCACCGTTTTATCTCTGGAACCCCAAGCGGTTCTTCACGTTTTTGATTTACTGCATCTGCATTTTCCCGATCGAGCTCTTTAAGGCAAATGTGGATGTGGCGAAAAGGGCATTTTCCCCTTCTCTTCCCGTCAATCCCGGCATCGTCAAGATCCCGGTG
Organism: Lachnospiraceae bacterium; assembly: GCA_017431345.1. GTDB lineage: Bacteria > Bacillota > Clostridia > Lachnospirales > Lachnospiraceae > UBA3305. The sequence goes on from JAFRLH010000007.1 coordinate 59,492, forward strand.
GACGTGAAGCCCGAATATGCCCAGGCGATGGTTGCGAACTCGATCACGCTGACCCCCGGCACCATCACGATGGATATCGTGGAGCAGGAGGGCCAGACCTATTACTACATCCACTGGATCGATGTGGCGACGCAGGACGGCAAAGAAGCCGGCGACGCCATCAAAGGGACAATGGAACGCTGGATAAGGAGGATATGGGAATAATCATGGAAGAACTGATCTTTTTCGCGATTTGTTTCATCGTTATGGCTCTCTGCCTCCTGATCCGCTTTATCATCGGACCTTCGGTCGCGGACAGGGCAGTCGCGGCTGATTCCATCGATATCCTGGCGGATATGGCACTTATCCTTTTTGCACTTTACAGCGGACGGTCCGTGTTCCTGGATATCGCGTTCATCACCGCGATCCTGGGATTTGTCGGATCCACGATCGTGGCCCGCTATCTGGAGGGAAGATTATGAGAATAGCAATAGATGTGTTAATCGTATTCAGTATAATCTTCGCGCTGGCAGGCGTTGTCGGAATGCTCAGGATGCCCGATGCTTACTGCAGGATGCAGTCCAGCACGAACATCGCCACGTTCGGTGTTCTCGGCGTCATTATCGGCGGAGCCCTTTACGCCGCATTCATCCTGCATGACGGCGGCATGACCGTAAAGCTTATCGGGATGGGCGTTTTCTATATCATTACCGTTCCGATCTCCGGACACGCCATCGCGAAGGGCGCTTACCATCACCGCGTGGAAATGGATGAGAAGACTGTATGCGACGCATACGGAGAGGATATGGTGGAGGAAGAATGAACGCAGTATATGTATTAAATACAATAATCGTGGCCGGCATACTGATCTCAGCCGTCTGCGCTGTAGCGTTCCGGAACACACTTTCTTCCGTGATCGCGCTGGGAGTGACCGGCGCTCTTATGGCGCTCGAGTTCATTCTCCTGCAGGCTCCTGACGTTGCTATTGCCGAAGCGGCTGTAGGCGCGGTGCTTTCCACTGCGATCTTCGTGATAGCCGTAAAGAAAACGACCCCGAAGGAGGATGAAGAGAAATGAAGAGAGTACTCACCATCATGTCCCTGTTCATCATCCTGGTATGCGGGATCGCAGGCGTAAGATATTCGTATTACAACGGTTCGGTAACTTATAACGGAAGCGACACCAACGTAGTGGATCTGTATAATAACCCGACATCCTATGATACAGCGAATCCCGACGGCGTCGCCGACATCATTGTAAAAGAGAACCTCGAGAAGACGATGGCCGCCAACAATGTCGCGGCAGTCGTGTTCGACTTCAGAGGATATGATACCCTTGGCGAATCCTTCATCCTGCTGACGGCCATCGCCGGATCCTTCGTGATCTTAAGCAGAGTGAAGCATAAAGGAAAGGAGGAAGCCTGATGAAATTCAAGGAAGGCATTACCGAGAAGAATATCATCGTAAAGTGCGGCGCAGATAAATTCCTTCCCTTTGCGGTCACATTCGGCATCTATATCATCATGTTCGGTACCATCAGCCCGGGCGGAGGCTTCCAGGGCGGCGTGATCGTGGCGTCTGCCGCGCTGCTGCTGTATCTGGGATACGGCTATAACATCGCGCATAAGGCGATCAGTACCGAAGTCTTAAGAGTAAACGAAGCGTGCGGCGCATCGCTCTATGTCATTCTGGGCCTTCTGGGCATCGCATTCGGCGCGAACTTCTGCCGCAACATATTCTTCAACAACGGAAATGTGGGAGATCTGATCTCCGCCGGTACCATTACCTTCATGGGATATGCGGTAGGTTACAAGGTGCTCTGCGGCGTCGGCTTCCTGCTCCTTCTGATGCTTGCTCTGCTTGCACCGGATTCAGACGAAGAGGAGGGTGAAGCATGATCATAGTCAATTACATCGCATCGATCATCCTGATCGTTCTCGGATTTTACACCGTCTGCACGAAAAAGAACCTGATCAAGATCGTTCTCGGACTCGGTATCGTGGACTACGGCGTGAACATGCTGATCGTAAGCTTCGGCTTCAACGAAGGCGCGACGGCCCCGATCTATCAGCTCTCCGATCTGCTGAACGGCGTTTCCCCGCAGTTCTTTGTGGATCCCGTGCCGCAGGCCCTTACGCTGACATCCATCGTTATCGGCGCCTGCGTGGACGCCATGGCCCTTTCGCTCGTTGTCATGATCAACCGCAAGTACAAGACTGTCAATGCGGATGAAGTAAGGAGGTTGAGAGGATGATGCAGCATTTTCCCGTACTGGCTGTAATGCTGCTGTTCCTGGCAGCTTTCCTTGTCGAGATCTTCGGATCGAAGAGCAAAGTGATCAGGAACGGCCTTACGCTTCTCGCCACCACGAACGCACTGGTCATGACGCTTGCGCTGATCGGACCGGTGATGATGAACGGCGAGGTCATTTCGTACTGGATGGGCAGCTGGGCGCCCGTGTCCGGCTATGCCATCGGTATCGGTTATGAAGTGGATGCGCTCAGCCTGTTCTTCGGTATTCTCGTTACCGCGACATTCTGGCTCTCAAGCATCTATTCCATCGGTTACATGAATAAGGATCACCATCTGGGACATTACTATACGCTGTTCCTGATGCTGTCCGGTTCCGTTCTCGGTCTTGTGTACACAGGCGATATCTTCAACCTGTTCGTCATGGTCGAGATCATGACATTTGCTTCCGTAGCGCTCACTGCATTCAGGAATGAGAGCGAAGGCGCGCTGGAAGCGGCATTCAAATATCTGGTCATCGGTTCCGTCGGATCATCCTCCGTGCTGGCCGGCGTGGCGCTTCTGTATTCCCAGTGCCATACGCTGAACATGGCGCAGCTCGCTTCGATCCTTTCAGGCGGACTGACCCCTACCTCTGTTGTTGCGTTCGGTCTGATCGTAGCCGGCTTCGGCGTAAAGAGCTATATCGTACCGTTCCATACGCCTGCAGCTGACGCATACGCAGTAGCGCCTACCTCGATCTCCATGGTATTCTCCGGCATGGTCAACAAAGCCGGCGTTTACGGCATGATCCGTATGGTCTACATCGTATTCAGAGCCATGGATCACAGCTCTGTGCAGATGCTGCTTGCCATCTTCGGTGCCGTCACAATGTTCGTCGGCGTCACGATGGCTCTTACCCAGCATGAGTTCAAGAGACTGCTCGCGTTCCACTCCATTTCCCAGATCGGCTATGTGATCACGGCCATCAGCCTGGGAAGCGCGCTGGGACTGACCGGCGGCCTGTTCCATGCCATGAACCATACGCTGTTCAAGGGACTGCTGTTCCTGTGCGCAGGCGCTGTTCTGTACCGCACCGGCACCACGAACCTTGACAAGCTCGGCGGCCTTTCCAAAAAGATGCCGCAGACAACAATCTGCTTCCTGATCGGCGCGGGCGCCATCTCCGGCCTGCCGCCTTTCAACGGCTTTGCTTCCAAGTGGATCATCTATCAGGGGATCTTCACAAAGGCTGTCACAAGCGGAAACTTCCTGTATGTTCTCATTACCGTCACAGCCCTGATCGTATCCGTCATGACGCTGGCTTCCTTCATCAAGGTCACCCAGGCCGTCTTCTTCGGACAGCTGAGAGAAGAGCACAATGAGGTAAAAGAAGTACCTGCAGTGATGCTGTTCCCTATGTACATCATGGCGGCGCTCTGCGTGGTATGCGGCGTTGTATATCCGCTCGTGAACAAATACCTGCTCTTCCCGGCAGCGAACGCTTCCCTGAATGTCGGTGATTATATCGACAAGATGATGGGCGCGGGCTATGCCGAGGCATCAGGGGTTTCCTCCATGCTGGTCGAGCCGGTAACGTTCTCCTTCTGGGATCCCATGGTCTGGCTGCTGCTGTTCGGCATCGTATTCATCGCCGCTGCGATCGTGATCCTGCTGGGGACCAACGAGCGCGGAAAGGTGCTCACATCCGGCGGAACGCCCGAAGCGAAGTATGCGACCTTCTTCTCCGGTGAAGAGGAACTGTTCTCTCATGTAGGCGGCTCGGATCTGTTCTGGGGCTTCAAGAAGAACTGGAAGGGATACTACAGGGTATTCACCGATCTTCATTCGGGTATCGTAACTGACTACACATCCTATACGGTCATCGCGGAAGCGATCATCGTTATGTGCCTGTTCATATTCATGCGTTAAGGGAAGGGGGATAAAAATGCAAATCTTAATGACTCTGTTTAAAATTCTGATCTTCCCCGGCGCACTGTTCACCGCCTGTGTGGGACTGTTCCTGGCGGGCATTGACAGAAAGGTGATCGCGCATATGCAGAAGCGTATCGGACCGCCGATCCGTCAGCCCATGTATGATTTCTTCAAACTCATGGGCAAGGAGACGATCGTTCCGGCAAGAGCCAACAAGCTGGTGTTCCTCGGAGCGCCGATTGCCGGATTTGTAAGCCTTGCGATCGTCATGCTCTTTATCCCGATCTTCGGTTTCACCGCATTTTCGGGAACGGCCGACCTGATCGTTATCCTGTATTTCCTTACGATCGGCGGCGTTGCCCTGATCGTGGGCGGATCCTCTTCCGGATCTCCTTATGCGGGGATCGGTATCTCCCGTGAGATGGTGACGATGATGAGTTATGAGCTGCCCTTCGTACTGGTACTGCTCTCTGTGGCAAGGAAAGTCGGCGGCTCCACGCTTGCCTTCTCCATGAACCAGATCGCGGATTATCAGGCAGCCAACGGAAGCCTGCTGTTCTCCTGGAGTATGATCCCGGCTGCCATCGCACTGCTGCTGATCATCCCCGCGGAAGTCGGCATGCAGCCTTTCGATGTGGCTGAAGCGGAAACGGAAATCTGCGAAGGCCCCCTGATCGAGTATTCAGGCGCCGCGCTCGGTATGTTCAAACTCAATACGGCTATGAAGATGTGCATCATGACAGGCCTGTTCACCTCCCTGTTCCTGGGCGGCATCAGGACCGGCACTGTGGTATGCGATGCGATCATCTTTGTCGCTGTCTGCGCAGTGGTAACACTGGTCTGCATCACGACGATTCACGCTGTTACTGCCAGACTGAAGATCGAGCATCTGTTCAGATTCTACTGGACTGTTGTTGCAGGGCTTGCGCTTTCAAGCCTGATCCTGGTCTGGATGGGACTGTAAGGAGGTATGGGAATGTTTAAAAAACTGATCGATAAAAGCGCATCCAAATCTCCCTGGCTGTATCATATCAACACAGGCTCCTGCAACGGCTGTGATATCGAGCTCGTAGCCTGCCTGACGCCCAGATATGACGCCGAACGTTTCGGCTTCAAGCTGGCAGGCTCTCCCAGACATGCGGATATCGTTGTGATCTCGGGCCCCGTGACTTCCCAGTCGAGAGACCGTCTGGTAAGAACGATCGCCCAGGTGCCGGAACCGAAGTGTGTTGTCACCATCGGTTCGTGCCCGCAGTCCGGCAACGTATTCAAGGGAAGCTACTCGGTAGAAGCACCTGTTGAGAATTTTGTGCATGTGGATGTCGCCGTGGCCGGCTGCACCCCCAAGCCTGAAGCCATCATGGAAGGGCTGTATACGGCAGCCCTGATCCTGAAAAAGAAGAGGGAGGCGATGCACAAATGATGTTCCCTTATCTGAAAACAGCCCTGACGAATCTTTTCAGACCGGCCAGCACGGAGGTCTTTCCGAATCCCGCTGCGGAAGGTCTTGGAAAATACAGAGGAAGGATCGCGTTCAATCCCGAATCCTGTGTGGACTGCGGCATGTGCATTAAAGTCTGTTCGCCCGACGCCATTACCCGTACGGCGGTGAAAGTGGAAGGCGGAGAGAATGTCACAAGGAGTTTTGATCTTACTTCCTGCACATTCTGCGGAACCTGCGCGGATTTCTGTGAAGAAGGCTCGATCCAGATGACGAAGGATTACCACATGGTGGCTGAAAATGCAGCCGACCTGGTGGTATCCGGTGTTACCTTCAAGAAAGAGATCGCCGGACATATTTTCTGCGACCTGTCCGGATGTATCTTCTGCGGACTCTGCGCAAAGAACTGCCCGGAGAAGACCATTACGGTCGACCGCAAGACCAAGACCTGGCGCATCAATTACGAGCACTGCATCAAGTGCGGAAAATGTATCGACAAGTGCCCGAAGAAGATCCTTTCCTTCTCGGAAGAAGAGATGGTCTATCCGGAGCCTGCGGCTGCGCCTGAGGCAGCAGCAGGAGCAGCGGCAGCTGCAAAGCCTGCAGCGCCGAAGAAGCCTGCAAAGCCGAAGAATCCGCCGCAGTATACGGAAGGCGGAGACGACCAGCTCGTATGTGATATTGCGAACTGCATCTATTGCGGGATCTGCAAGAAGAACTGCCCTGCGGAAGCGCTTACCGTTGACCGCAAGGAAAAGGTCTGGAAAGTCGATCACGACGCCTGTATCGGCTGCGGACTGTGCATAGACAACTGCCCGAAGAAGGTGCTGAGCTTCGGTGTGCCGGCTGAAGGCGAAGCGGAAGAAGCAGCGGCAGCGCCTGCTGCCGCGGAAGCTGCGCCGGCTGAGAAAGCCGCACCCGCCGCGGAGGCGAAGCCCGCGGAGGCGGCGGCTGCCGCACCGGCGGAGCCCGAAGGGCCGCCGCCGGAGTATTCCGAAGCGGAATACGGCCAGCTCGTCTGTCATCTGAAAGACTGCATCTACTGCGGCATCTGTGCGAAGAACTGCCCGATGGATGCGCTGACGGTGGACCGCAAGACGAAGACCTGGAAGGTCGATTATGACAAGTGCGTGATGTGCGCGATCTGCAATGACAAGTGCCCGAAGCATGCACTGGATTTTAAAGGCTGATCATTAACAGCCGGATTTTCTGACAGCCCTGCGTAAAGCAGGGCTGTTTTTATGCCATGGAAAGTCCGGCACAGAAAGACAGGAAAACGCACCTCAATAAGTATCCGATGCGGTTGCCAAAAACCTGAATTATGTTAAGATAGGCAGAGGGGGAAGTTTGGAAAGGCGGTGTATTCATGAGCAGGATCCTTGTTGTGGATGATGAAGAAAAGATCCGTGCCGTAATCAGAGAGTACTGTGAGTTCAACAAATATGAAGTGACGGAAGCCGCGGACGGCATGGAGGCCGTGGAACTCTGCAGGAAGAATGATTTCGATGCGATCATACTGGATATCATGCTGCCGAAACTCGACGGCTTTTCCGCATGCAGACAGATCCGGGAGGAAAAGGATATTCCCGTGATCATGCTTTCCGCCAGAGGCGAGGAATACGACAAGCTCTTCGGCTTTGAACTCGGGATCGATGATTATATCGTAAAGCCGTTCTCACCGGTCGAACTGATGGCCCGGCTTAAAGTGGTTCTCAGACGCCATGATACCCGTGAGCGTTCGGATCATCCGCAGAACGACCGGTATGAATTTGACGGCCTGGTCATTGACATGGCTAGGCGGAGCATTGCGGTGGACGGACAGTCAGTGGCGCTGGCGCCGAAGGATGCGGAACTTCTGTTTTATCTTGTAAGGAACCGGGGAAAGCTGCTTTCCCGTGAAAAGATCCTGACAGATGTCTGGGGCTATGAATTCTTCGGCAATGACAGGGTCGTGGATACCCATATCCGCACCATCAGGAACTGTCTGGGAAGATACAGGGATTTCCTGACAACGCACAGGAACAGGGGATACCGATTTGAGGCGCCGGGCGGAGACGGATCATGAGAAAACTGCAGAACAGGACATGGGCGATCTTTGCTGTTTTTTCGATCGCCGTCATTGGGCTGGCATGGGGCTTTCAGGCGCTGGCATTCAGCCGCCTTTACTACAGACAGGAGCTTGAGAGAATCGGGGAACTTGGAAATACGATCTCGGAACGCTGGAAACATGTGCGTTTTTCGCAGCCGGTATCCATCCGGTTCTATGAAGACGAGATCCCGGTGAGGATCTTCAACAGGGCGGGTGCCAAGACCGTGGACGAGATCGAAGCCAGTCAGGATCCGGATCCGCTGGGTCCCTGGCAGTTCATTGTAAAATATGAAGCATCCGGAAAGGATGTTTATATCAACACGGAAAGGGACGAGCATCCGGATACCGAGTTTATTGTCTACGGACGCAGGCTGGACAATCCTGTAAATCCGGACAGCAGTCTGTACGTTTATATCGTGGATCCGCTCGGTTCTCTGCACTCAGTGAGGATCCTCCTGAGGCAGCAGCTTCTGCTGATCGGAGTGATCTCGATCCTGCTTGCAGTGATCCTTTCGTATTTCATGGCATTCTCCGTGGCAAAGCCGATCGTGGATCTGACGGAAAAAGCCGGCAGACTTGCCCAGGGGGATTATTCCGTAAGGTTCAGCCGGTATAATATAGAAGAGATCCAGAAGCTTTCCGACACGCTGAACGACGCCACGGAAAAGCTGGCCAGGATCGATGAAACAAAGAACAATCTCCTGGCAAGCGTCTCGCATGATCTGCGTACACCGCTCACCATGATCAAAGCCTATGCGGAGATGATCAGGGATCTGTCCTGGAGCAATGAAGAAAAGAGGAACGAACATATCCGCATCATTCTGGAGGAAAGTGACTGGATGTCAGCCCTGATCACGGACATCCTCGAATACGCCCGGATCAGATCCGGTACAATGGCATATGAGATGCGGGTCATGGATCTGGCCGGCCTGACGGATATCTGCGCGGACAGGTTCCGCGATGCAACGGTGCAACACGGCAAAAATATTGCGATCGACTGGGAGAATCCGGGATACCGCCCTGTCTGGGGAGATATCAACAGGATACAGCGGGTCATGAACAATCTTCTGGACAATGCAGTCAAATTTTCCGAAGAAAACGGCATGATCCATATCAGGATCAGCTGTACGGAGGAAGGAAATACGGTATGGGAAGTCAGGGATCACGGGCCGGGCATTGCGCCGGAGAATCTCGAATCGATCTGGGATATGTATTTTACCAGAGATAAGAGTGAACCCAGAAAGAGCGGAGGAACAGGCCTGGGCCTGTCGATCGCGAGAGGGATCCTTGCTGCGCACGGCGCAAAATATGGAGTCCGCAGCACACCGGGAGAAGGGTCGGTATTCTGGTTCTCGATGAAGACGGAAAAAGAACGATGAGACCCGGGGAAGAACGGGTGGAAGAGACCGCCGGACCCCCTTGCTTTAAAGAGAAGGAAGAGAGTTTCATTTATATGAATGAAACTCTCTTTTTGACTATATGTGCGAAACGGTTTTCAAAATGATTAAAATATTTATTAAATATGATGAAATATGTTAAAAATAATGTCGAATAAGTAATTTTGCACATATATACGAATACTGTCCTGTATTTATTGAACCGGGAAAGAATTCGTGCTAAATTATAGACATAGGCTGAGCAGATCTCAGCGAAAATGATAAGGAGGGTTTATCAATGAAGAAAACACGCAGGTTTCTGGCAATCATGCTTGCTGCAGTAATGGCATTCGCAATGGTGCCCGCGCAGGCACAGGCTGCAGGCGAAGAGATCCCGATCGGTGCGGTGCTTCCTCTTACCGGTTCTTCAACAGGTGAATTCCTGAAGGCCGCCATGGAAGTGGCAGAGGATATCGTAAACAATTCCCATGACCTTGACTGGGATCTTGCCAAGAATGAAGGTATTCTTGACGGACAGAAGATCAAGATCTCCTTTGCCGATCATCAGGCAAGTGCAGATCTTGCAACAACAGAAGCAGCAAAACTCCTTGATGACGGCGTAGTCGCCATCACCGGTGCATACAACTCGGGCTGCTCCGCTTCCGTTGCGACACAGGCCCTTGAGTACGGCATCCCCATGGTATGCGGTTCTTCCTCTTCCGCATCCCTGACAGACGGCACGACCTATGCATTCGGCTCCATCTTCAACAGAGTCGCTGCAAACGATGAACAGGAATCCATCGAGTTCTTCGAGTATCTGAAGCTCCTGAACGAGAAATACAATGCAGGCATCAAGAAAGTCTCCATCGCCTGGATCAACAACGCTTACGGTATCCATGCTGATGAGATGTTCCAGAAGTATGCAAAAGAGAACGGCTTTGAAGTAGCTGCCAGCGTTTCCTATGAAGCGACTGCGACCTCCTTCGATACCGAGGCAGCCCAGATCAAGGATTCCGGCGCAGACGCCGTCTTCCAGGCTTCCTACATCGGCGACCTGACCCTGTTCGCACAGGCTTACAGCTCGCTTGAATACAACCCCAAGGCGATCGTATGCTACTGCGGCGGTTTCCAGGATGCTTCCTTCGCGAAGGTCGCAACAGATCTCGGCGTGAACGCTTATGCCGGCGGCCAGGCCTGCACAGCCCAGCTTTCCGACAAGCTTCCCGTATTCGCCTATGTCAATGAGCTTTACAAAGCAAAGACCGGTCAGGATATCGACGGACCCGCTCTTGAGGAGTTCGCTTCCATCATCATCGCTGCCCAGGCCATCCAGGCTGCAGGATCCACCGATCCCGAAGCAGTCAATGCTGCTCTGAAGGCAAATGAGTTCGAGGCACCTTATCTGATCACCCAGAAGGTACACTTTGACGCGAACGGCCAGAACGATATCATGCCCGCTGTAGTGACCCAGCTGATCGACGGCAAGTATGAGGTAGTCTATCCCGTCAACGATTTCACAACTTCCGAACCCGATGTCAAATAAGGATGGCATAAAAGGGATCCTATCTTAAGATCAACTAAAAACGAGCGGGCTGACAGATTTCCTGCCGGCCCGCTTTTGCAGAACGGAACTTTGGTTCCCTCACGAAGGCGGAGAGAAAATGACAGGACAGATCATAATCAACGGTATACTGAACGGCTTCGTATACGCACTGGTAGCCGTCGGCCTCAGCCTTACCTGGGGCGTTATGGATATCGTGAACTTTGCCCATGGTGAATTCCTGCTGTGGGGCATGTACGGGGCATTCTGGATCTGGGCTCTGATTGGGCTTGATCCGCTGCTCTCGCTGCCGATCATAGTAGTGCTGATCTTCATACTGGGCGTGCTCACGTATCTGATCGTGGTACGGCGTGTGCTGAATGCCCCCGGTCTTACGGCCCTTCTGGCCACTTTCGGTCTGAGCATGGTGCTCAAGAACCTGACGCAGTTTTTCTGGACAGCCAACTACAGGAATGTGACGAATCCGCTTGTCAGCAATCAGAGTATCAAGATTGCGGGCATGTTTATCCGTCAGGACTATGTGGTGGCTGCTGCCGGCGCACTTCTGATCACCATACTTGTTATGACCTTCATGAACAAGACAAAAACAGGTGTTGCCATAAAGGCTACCTCGATGAATAAACAGGCGGCACAGCTGATGGGCATCGATACAAATAAGATCTATGCGATTACCTTCGGCCTTTCCGGCGCATGTGTAGGTGCAGCTGCGGCGCTGATGGCAAGCTTCACACCGATCTATCCCGAAGCATGTGCGCTTTACAGCACGCTCGCTTTCGTCATCGTGGCGCTCGGCGGATTCGGAAACATCAAGGGCGCGCTTTTTGCGGGACTGATCATCGGTGTCGCGGAAGCGCTCGGAGGCTACTTTATCGGGACATCCTATAAGTATATGGTAGTCTTCCTTATCTATCTGGTTGTCATCCAGATCAGGCCGAGGGGGTTGTTCGGATGGTAACATTAATGAAAAAATACAGCCTTGCGCTGATCATGCTGGCAGCTTTTATCATCATCCCGCTTACCATCGGCAGGACTACAGATGTACATAACGTGATCATTTATATCCTGATCTATGCGATGGTGGGCGAAGCGTGGAACCTGATCACCGGCTTTACCGGACAGACTTCCTTCGGCCATGCCGCCTATTTCGGAATCGGCGCTTATACGTCAACGGTCATGCTGGAGTATTTCCACATTACACCCTGGATCGGGATGATCGTGGGCGGTCTCATTGCTGCTGCGCTGGCTTTTGTGATCAATTTCCAGATGTTCAAACTGAAAGGACACTATTTTGCCATCGCTACGCTCTGTGTGGCGGAGATCCTGAAGACCATTTTCAGCAAATGGACCTGGGTTGGCGCCGGAGACGGCATCGCCCTGACTCCGATCAGTGCGCTGATTCCCGAAGCAGGGAAGAGCGCCATGGGAAAACTCGCGTGGCTGTCTCTGGATGTCAGGAACCGCCTGCCGTTCCTTTTCACTACGCTCGCGATGTTCTGCCTGATCTTTATCATCTGTGCAGCGCTTGAGAATTCAAGGATCGGTTTCTACTGGAAGGCCATCCGGGAAAGCCATGAGGTAGCGGAGTCGATCGGCATCAATCCCAGAAACTATAAACTTCTGGCAATGTGCCTCAGCGCGTTCTTTGCCGCCATCGGCGGAACGTTCTTCGCACAGTTCTTCAAATACATCGATGCGATCACCGTATTCCCGCTGAGCGTATCCATGATCTTCGTGCTGGTAACGGTCCTGGGAGGTCTGGGAAATGTTTACGGCCCGATCATCGGCGCCATCATCTATTATTCCCTTGACCTTCTCATGAGACGACTTACCGGAAGCTCCGGCAGCGGTCTTGACCAGATCGTTTTCGGTGCGCTGATCGTACTGGTAACATGCACGGAGCCCCGCGGAATCATGGGCCTGGTAGACCGGGTGCGCATGAAGATGGGCAATCAGGAAAAACGTGGAGGTGAAAAGAATGAGTGAACTTCTGCGTGTTGAGAACATTACAAAAAAATTCGGGAACCTGGTGGCAAATGAAGATGTCAGCTTCTCGCTGGAAGAGAATTCCATTGTCAGCCTGATCGGGCCGAACGGCGCAGGCAAGACGACGCTTTTCAACAGTATCGCCGGGTATTATCCGCCCACCTCCGGAAAAGTCTATTTCAGAGGGCAGGATATCACCGGAAAGCCTGCGTATGAGATCTGCAGGATGGGAATCACCCGCACCTTCCAGGTCGTAAAGACACTGAAGGAAATGACGGTGGAAGAGAACATCATGACCGGCGCATTCCTGCATACGGCCAGCCGGAAACAGGCACAGGCTGCGGCAGGCGAGATCATGGAACTGACCGGCCTGACGGAAAAGAAGAATATCCTGGGCGGAAGCCTTACCATCATTGATAAGAAGAGAGTGGAGATTGCAAGGGCGCTTGCCACAAAACCGCAGCTCCTGATGCTCGACGAGTGTATGGCGGGACTGAACCAGACCGAGATCAAGGACGTTATGAATCTCTGCCTGGATCTTCGGAAATCCGGCCTGACGCTCCTGATCGTCGAGCATATCATGGAAGCCATCATGCCGATCTCCGACAGGATCGTGGTATTAAATGCCGGAAAGAAGATCGCAGAGGGTCTTCCGAAGGATATCGTGAACAATGAAGAAGTCATCAAGGCATATTTGGGGGACCGGTACAATGCTGAAAGCAACTGATCTTATACTTGGTTATGACGGCGTTCCCGTGATCTTCGGTGTGTCGCTGGAAGTTCACGAGAAGGAAGTCGTTTCTGTCGTAGGCTCGAACGGCGCCGGAAAATCCACGATTCTGCGCGGTCTTTCGGGACTGATCAAGCCGATGGCAGGAAAAATAGAATTCATGGGCGAGGACATTACCAGAACGCCCGCCCATAAGCTGGTTCCCATGGGAATCTCGCATGTCCCGGAGGGAAGGCAGCTGTTCGGAAAGCTCTCAGTACAGGAGAACCTGATGATGGGAGCTTATACACTGAAGAATGAAGCAGACAAAAAGGATGCGCTTGAGTCTGTCTACGCGCTGTTCCCGAGACTGAAGGAGAGAGCCGACCAGGCTGCGGAGACCTTCAGCGGCGGTGAACAACAGATGCTCGCAATCGCGAGAGGCCTGATGTCAAAGCCGAAACTGCTCATGATCGATGAGATGTCTCTTGGTCTGGCGCCTGTGCTGGTGGACAAGGTCATGGATTCGCTCAAGGAGATCCGGGCGACCGGGATCACCGTCCTGATCGTGGAGCAGAAGGTCAAAGAAGCCCTGGAACTGGCCGACAGGGGATATGTCCTGGCTACGGGCAGGATCCTGCAGAGCGGCACGAGTGCAGAACTTCTGGAATCCGATATTGTAAAGAAAGCTTACCTGGGAATGTGAGCATACAGGACAGGAACAAAAGAGAGCTGCCGCGGCAGCTCTCTTTTCAGTCAGAGTACGGGAGCAGCAGAATTATGACGGAAAACAATAATACAGAACTCTTTACCGCCAGGGCGGCTGCCTATGCCAAAGGCAGGCCGTCTTACGCGAAGGCGCTGATCGATCATCTGTACAGAGAAGAAGGATTCTCGGAGCGTTCGGTGATCGCGGATATCGGTTCGGGAACGGGCATTTTCTCAAACCTGCTCCTGGAACGCGGCAGTATCGTTTACGGTGTTGAACCGAATGCGGATATGCGGGAAGCGGCGGTGAAGGCCTTTGCCGGCTGCAGCCGGTTCGTGCAGTATGACGGAACCGCGGCGCACACCGGTCTGTCGGATCATTCGGTGGATTTCGTTACCGTGGCCCAGGCATTTCACTGGTTCGATCCGGCGGAATTCAAGGCGGAATGCCGGAGGATCCTGAGACCCGGGGGGAAGATCTTCCTGATCTGGAATATCCGCGACGAAGAAGATCCGGTCAACAGGAAGTGGTTTGCGATCCTGCGGAAATACTGCCCGAAATTCAGAGGACCAAACGGCGGCTTCCGCCCGGAAGACGGACGGATCGACGCGTTCTTTGAAGGCAGATACGAATATCAGGCTTTTGACAATCCGCTTGTCTATGATTCGGAAGAGAAGTTCGTAAACAGATGCCTGTCCGGATCTTACGCGCTGCGGGAAGACGATGATGCGTATACGGTTTTTGTGGAAGCGCTGAAAGAATTCTTCGCGGAATTTGCGGCGGATGGTGTTCTGCGAGCAGAAAATGCAACAACGATGTATAAAGGATCTGTGTTATGAACTGCGTCAAAGGGCAGCGGGAAATGGCTGTCCTCTTTTAATCCTGTGATATCTCTGCGTCACTGATCCACCGGACGATCCATTCGGAAACCTCCTTCATATCGATCCGCAGTTCATCATTCCATATCCGGATGGGGACCGAATCGGAAAACCCGTAGATCTTCGGGATCTCGCTTTCTTCAAAATAATATTGGACCACGACTTTTCTGTCCGGATCGATGAGCCAGTATTCCCGGACGCCGGCATTCGCATATTTGTGAAGCTTCAGGAAGCTGTCCTTCCGCGCGGTGGAGGGGGAAAGGACCTCGATGATCATGTCCGGGGCTCCGAAAACACGTTTCCGGGTCACTTTGCTCCGGTCACAGACGACCATGACATCCGGCTCCACGATCGTCCTGTCATCCATATCGAGCTGGACATCCAGGGGAGCGATGAGCGGTAAGCAGCTTCCGCCTTTTCGCATTACATGATCCATCATTTTATGATAAATGAATCCGCCGATGGTCTGATGAACGGAGGTCGGCGAAGCCATGTCATACAGGACCCCGTCGATCAATTCGTAGCGTTTGTCATCCGGGAGGGCAAGATAGTCTTCCAGTGTGTAAGTTCCCTGCCGCTTATAGACCGGCGCGCTTTCCGCAGTATAAAGAGGCTCTTCCGGACGGACAGTGCGGGCTATGCGGGAAAGGTCCGGCTCCGGCCGAAGAACGCGCTCCAGCGCAAGGATCGTCTCCATTCTGGGGGCGGAAGTCGCGCCGGCAAAAATCTTCTGGACAGTGCTGACGGGAATGCCGGTCCTGTCAGCAATCATTTTATTGGTAAGGCCCAGCTCCTGTTTTCGCTTTTTCATCTCTTCAATCGTCATGGTACGCTCTCCTTTCTTCTGCAACTGCATTATAAAATAATGGAAAGCCCCTGTCAATGAAAAAATCGTAAAACAGCCAAAAAACAGCCATAAAACAGCCGCAAAACAGCCATTGCCCGATCACGGATACAAACGACCTGCAGACCGTCCCGGACTGCCGCTCGGTCTCGGGTGCGTCAAAGATCCCCGGTTATACGACCTTCGGCGGCCGCAGGTTTTTTCATGATTGCTGTTCGGCAATCATTTTCTGAAGCGCAATTTTTGATTGTTCCAGATGTATGAGAAATTCTTTGACGACCGGGAGTACATGATCGCCGTAAACGATTCCAATTTCAATGATCTGAGGAGGATCGATTGGCTTGATTACTGTATTCTCCAGATGATCCAGCGTATTGATGCGGTTGTCCATTCCGATTCCGAGACCTGCTCCTGCCAAGGCGTACATGGCAAAGTTGTCTTCCAACTGAACTATGTTCTTGGGATTGATGCCATATTCATTTAATGCATTGGCATTATCCGTTTCCTTATAGGAGTGTACATTCAGAAAGGAAGCGTCATTATAGAACGTGATTGGTACGGAATCCATCGCAGCTAACGGATGCCCTGGCGGAAGGATGGCGACCAGATCATCAGTTAAAAGGGGAATCCAGTTGAATTTCGTTTCTCTTTTGCTGATAATGCAGAAATCAATCTCTCGGGAGCGAACCTGATCCAACAGCACAGAACTGTATCCGTTGCTGATCATATAAGTAATCGCGGGATTCATTTTCTTAAAAGAGGCCATCTGACAGGACAGCCATGGATAGAGCGCTTTATAGGAAAGGCCTAAACGGATCGTCCCTGTATTTTTCCCGCTTAACTGCAGGGCATGTTCCAGCAGCAATTGTTCATCCAGAACGATCTGCTTAAGAGAAGGCAGCAGAATCCTGCACGCATTGGTGGGTTCTACGCCTCCCTTGGAACGCGTAAGAAGCAGAAGCCCAAGCTCCAGTTCGAGTGCTTCTATACTGCGGCTGATGGCGGATGGGGTATAATGAAGTGTTTCGGAGGCAGCCGAGAGACTGCCTTTTTCTATTGCTGTGATTAATGTTTTGATTTTTTTTGTTTCCATAGGTTTTTAATGCAGCTGTCAAGAATCGGGAGTATTCGGCTTGCAGGATTTCAGCTTCAGTCAAGTGATGCAATAAAGACGAATCTGTTGAATGATCCTCTTCTGTAATGAGTATCTTTTCCTAAAAGTATAAACATGTTTTCGATTTTTGCGTTTTACACATATATCATATCATATCATATTATATTTGTTCTATCCAGAAAAAGCCGCAAAATCATCTGCCTGCAGGTAATAGATCGGCAGAGTGCGTTTAGATGATGGTGACAGTATGGATACAGCCGGTTCAAATGACCGGAATAAGGAGTGGGAGAAACGATCAGGGTGTGGGACACACCGGATATCAGCGAGAAGTATGGAGGTGACATTTATGGAATTCAAAGAGGAACTGAGAAATCGTTTTGAAACACTATCTTCCACTAATATATCGGATGCGATGGACGCTCTCGGATACAGAGGATTCACCTGCGGGATAAGACCGATGAGGGAAGCCTGGAGAAAGATCGTGGGGCCGGCTGTCACTATGAAGATGACGGCTGCCGGTGAGACTCCGCAGAAAACGCATCTCGGAATGAATGCGATCGCCGCCGCAAAAGAAGGTGATGTGATCGTGATCGACAACGGCGGAAGAATGGATACCTCCTGCTGGGGCGGAATCCTTGCGAATGCAGCGAAAACGAAGGGGATAGCCGGCACCGTGATCGACGGATGCTGCCGGGATCTGGATGACTGTATCGATGCGGACTATAAAGTGTTCGCCCGCGGCACGGTCGTCTGCACAGCCAGAGGCAGGGTCATTGAAGAGAGTACGAACAAAATGATTCAGTTCGGCGGCGTGCAGGTGCGCCCCGGGGATATCGTGATGGGTGATTCCAGCGGCGTGGTCATTGTACCGCAGGAGCATCTCGAAGAGATCCTTAAAAAGGCCGAAATGCTCTGGCAGAAAGAAGAAGATATGATCGCGGAGATCAGGGCCGGTGCGGATATCCTGTCGGTCGATGCAAAGTACAATTACAACAGGATGCTGAAGAAGTAAATGCGGAATATAAATCATGACAGAATCTGTCCGGTACCGGGATACGACAAACATTTCCGGTTCTGCCGTTTCGCGGGGATTGAAATGATCCCGGTTCCGCTTGCGGAAGATGGTCCGGATATGGATCTGGTGGAAAAGCTTGCGGCGGAGGATGAGGAGATCAAGGGGATGTGGTGTATGCCGAAGTTCTCGAATCCCTACGGCTGCTGCTACAGTGACGAGACCGTCAGACGTCTGGCGCGGATGAAGACGGCGGCAGCAGATTTCCGGCTTTTCTGGGATGACGCCTATCGTTATCACTGGATTTACAAAGATCATCAGGTCCTGGATATTCTGAAAGAATGCAAAGCATGCGGCAATCCGGACAGACCGTTCCTGTTCGGTTCGACTTCAAAGATCACTATGGCCGGCTCGGGTGTGACGTTTATCGCAGGATCAAAAGCGAATATCGATTTTATCAAGAAACAGTTCACTTCTCAGACTGTCGGCTGGGACAAGATGAACATGCTCCGCACAGTCCGTTTCCTTCAGGACATTCCGCATCTGAAGGAGCATATGGCAAAGTATGCGGAGATTATCCGTCCGAAATTTGACGCGGTGCTTAACACCTTCGATCGGGAACTGTCCGGCACCGGCGCGGGAGACTGGACAAAGCCGGACGGCGGTTACTTTATTACTTTTGCGGCTTATCCGGGATGTGCAAAACGGATCGTGGAGCTTTGCCGCGAGACTGGTGTAATCATTACATCAGCGGGGGAAATGCATCCGTCCGGAGTCGACCCGGAGGATAAGTATATCCGTATCGCACCGACCTATCCGCCGCTTTCGGAACTGAAAGATGCGATGGAAATATTTTCGGTATGCGTCAGGCTGGCGGCGGCCGAAAAGAGGCTGGCAGAGAAAGACGGTCTGCAATAAGAAAGCCTATTGTATAGAGACACGTTTTGTTCATACGGAAAGGAGAGATACGATGCCCGCAATCGCAGCAGTACAGATGAAAATATCGGAGAATATGGAAGAGAATTACGGGAAATCCCTGGATTACATCCGGAAAGCAGCAGAAGCAGGCTGTCAGATGGTGTGTTTCCCGGAGGGACAGCTGACGCAGTATCTGCCGCAGTTTCACGGCCTGGATATCTCGGAATACGGCATTCCGATCGATCATCCGTACGTGAAAGGCTTGTGCCGCGCTTTAAGAGACAATCATATGATCGGCTGCCTGTCTGTCACGCTGGAAGAGAGCGGGAAGTACTTTCCTGTCAGCATGATTGCGGATGAGCATGGCGATATTCTGACCGTGCAGAAAAAGCATCACATCGTCCGCGCCCATCATTTCTATGAACAGGATTATTACACCCCCGGGAATGAAGGCTTTAAAGTGGTGAATACTTCCATTGGCCGGCTCGGGACGATTGTCTGTTTTGACCGGCATTTTCCAGAAAGCTGGCGGACACTTGCTTTAAAAGGCGCTGATTTTGTCGTGTCTCCCGTTGCCAACGAAAAAACAGAGCCGTCCGAGGTGTTCCGCTGGGAGATCCGCATTCCGGCTTTCCAGAACAGCTTTCATACCTGTATGGTGAACCGCGTGGGTGTGGAAGGCGATATGGATTATGCCGGCGAGTCGGTCTTTGCCGGCCCGGAGGGCGAGGTGATCGCGGAAGGAGATGATCAGGAAGGTTTGATCATCGCTGACCTGGATTTTGCGAAGGCTGAAAAGATCAGGGCGGAGAAACAGTATATGCTGCTGAGACGGCCGGAGATCTTTGAACTGGAGTGAGACTATGAAAACGCGAAGTGCGGAAATAGTTCATAGAGCCTTCCCATTCGGCGCAATTCTGTGCGCTCAACCCTTTGTCGGCGTCGATCCTCTCCGTGATCTTTAGGAAAGAACCGTTCGGAGTGATGAAAATTGCAGGCGCAGCGGCAATCCTGGACGGGATCGTCCAGCATAAGAAAGAGGAACCGCCGGAAAACTTAAAAACTGTTCATGCAAGAGCTGCGGGACACTGAGTGCCCGCAGTTTTTCGGTTCTTTACGAAAAAAGATTATAATGATAATATAATCCTGTTGACAGTGAACAATTTTCCGTATGAACATTTTTCGGGAAGAAAGAATGAACAGAAAAACAATAACCCCAAAGAGAGACAGCCGTATCTTCGGCAGCAGGAGTATTTTCCCGCGCATCTTCGCGGGACTGATCGCTCTTTTTCTTGTGCTGATCCTGATCATGACTTTCTGGATGAACAGGATGTATGGCCTGAACCAGCGAAGGGAGACGATGCGGGTCAGGATCGACAGACTGGCTGCAGCTGACAGGACGCTGTCGATGGTGATCAGTTATGTCGCAGACGACATTTCCCAGCTGCACTGGGCGCACGACGTCATGGATTACACGCTGCGCCCGGAAAAAGCGGATCAGTCCGATTACTATCTCGTGACCAGAATGCTTAAAAATACGTCCGGCGGAAATCCGGTGATCAAAAAGACAGTCTATTATTCCGAATATTCACACAGGATCCTGAACAGTGAAAACGACAAAATCGAAACACTGGAAGGCTGCCCGGAGGGTTTTCTGTTCGAAGGGAATCATACGGAACGAAACGGCTTTATCATGATAAAGAACAATACGGGACGCAGTACCATTTCCTATCTGTCCATTAGGGACGGCCGTATATTTATTGTACAGGATCTTGTTATGGGCGTCTATCTGGCGAGTATATCCTGCGAACTGGATGTGGGGTCACTCTGCAGGCTCATTTCCGATCAGAATGCGGAAAGCTGGAATACGATCTATCCGTTCGGGAAGAACAAAGAACAGCTTTTTCTCCAGGTCCAGTCCTATCAGCCTGTTCCGGGAGATCCTTCTTTGCTCACGAGTGCAGAACTCATAACAGAAGATACGATGGCTTCTGCTGATCCGGCCCGCGTCAGATATTATCTGTACTCGTCAGAGTCCCTTCCGTTCACCTATCTGATGCCTGTCAATCCGGAAGAATGGAACATTTCCCTGCGTGATATGCTCAACGCCTTTCTTCCCGTCCTGATAGCCCTGTTTGCAGTAAGCATTATTATTACCGTATATGTTGTCCGGTCTCTGTACCAGCCGATCAACCGGCTGCTGGAACTGACGGTCGACCGGGCAGGGACTCCCGGTAAGACGAGTATAGAGGACAGGAATGAAATCGACAGGCTGGAAGCCATTTATGCAGAGGCGATGAATGATCAGCGGAAGATGAGCAGTGTCATGGAAGCAGTGTCTTCAGAAATTTTTGAA
Source organism: Lachnospiraceae bacterium (assembly GCA_017431345.1). Taxonomy (GTDB): domain Bacteria; phylum Bacillota; class Clostridia; order Lachnospirales; family Lachnospiraceae; genus UBA3305. Next base: position 80,624 of record JAFRLH010000007.1, read on the forward strand.
AACCTGCTGCGGAAGCTGGTGACCGGATATCCGTATACGGAGGAGCAGCTCACGGAAACCCTGCAGTCGCTTGGCAATCCGGTCCCGGCCACAGGCAGATTCATGATCGCGGTATGCCAGGTATACAGTCCGGAAAGCCGGAATGTGAGCGACAGCGAGCGGACGCTTTATATTCCTTCGCTGAGCAATCTGATCAGGGATTATCCGTCTGCAAAGGCAAAGATCTTCCCGGTGGCCTGCGATGCGGACCGCCTCTGCGTACTGATGTCCTTCCCGGAGGATATGTCCGCTGTGGCAGTCAAAAAAGAATATATTGAACTGTCCGCCTATCTCAAGAAAAATATTGAACTTCTTCCGTATCAGATCTATTCGGAAACAGGCCAGATCATCAACACGCTGACGGAAGCCGGAAACAGCTACAGGGAAGCGGTGGAGATCATTGAATACCATAAGGGGAACAAAACGCAGGAAACAGCAGAGAATGCCGGGGCCGTGCCGGAGAGAGAGCCGCAGCATGCGGATACATCATCTGCTGCAGCAGAGGAAAAGACGGAAGGCAATCTGGAACTGGATATGTTCTGGGCCAGAAGAATGGTCGATGAAATAGTTTCGCTGATAACAGAGGGCGAAAATGCTGCCGCAAAGCTGAAGATCGATGAGATTCTCCGGAAGCTGGAGAATTTCCGGACAGAAACCAAAGAGCTGCGGTACGGGTATCTGCAGCTGTGGAATGTTTTTATGGAACGGATCGTATCCTATCCGCTGACTGAAGAGGAGCAGGAGCCGTTTGATGAAGAAATCTTCAGAAAAGAGATCAGCGAGATAGACGACAGGGATTCCATGACAGTCTATATGGAAGAGAAATGCCTGCTGTTTACGAAAGTGATCAGGGAATACCAGAAAAAGGCAAAGTACCGTTATGTGGACGCAGCAAAGGGATATATTTCTGAACATTATTCCGACAGTGACCTGTCGCTGTCGGTGGTCGCGGAAAAGATCGGCATCAGTTCTTCCTATCTGAGCGAACAGTTCAATGAAGTGGGCGGGGAGAAATTCTCCTCGTATCTCGCGGAATACCGGATCGACATAGCAAAGCAGCTCCTTATGTCAACAGAGCTTACGATCAAAGAGATCGGCGAGCGGTGCGGCTTCAACTCCCCGCAGAATTTCAACCGTGTTTTCAGGAAGATCACGGGCATTACCCCTGCGGGATATCGGAATTCAAAGAAAAGTTAACGGCTCTGAACGTATTAACATGAACATTTTTATACATGATGAACAAAAAGCCGGATATTCCGGCTTTTTGTTTTTGCCCTGAAAACCTTTTTCTAGGCACAGGTTTTTTTTTCGTATAAAGTGCTGACATAGACAAACGGCTCGATTTCCTGTCGGCCGGCCCGCATCCTGCCGGATCGGGAAATAAGGGAGAGGAGGAAATTCCGGAATGAATTTTTGGAAGAAACTGGATGAAAACTTTGAAGAGTATATCCTGATGGTCTTCCTGGTCGTCATGGCTTGCGTCATGATGTGGCAGGTCATCATGAGATATTTCTTCCATGCATCAATGCCCTGGCCTGAAGAATTCTGCCGCTTCATGTTCGTCTTCTCAGGATTCCTGTCCATGGGATACTGTGTAAGAAAAGACAGAATGTTAAAGGTAGATATCCTGCTCGGATTTTTCCCGGACTGGCTGAAGAAGACCGTTGATATCGTTGCCCGCTTTGTTACCTTATTCTTCTTCGCCTATCTCTGCTACTGGGGATTCAAAACAGCGCAGAACCAGGTTCAGCTCGGCATGAAGAGCGCGGCAATGGAGTGGCCGATGTGGGTCATCTATGGCTCCGTATTCGTCGGCGCACTGATCGGAACCCTGAGACAGATCGAAGATCTCGTCAGGTATTTTACAAAAAAGAAGGAGGATGAAAAATAATGTTAGGACTTGTATTTGGAATCTTCCTTGTAGCGATGGTGCTGGCGCTTCCCATGGGCGTTGCCATGGGCGTTGCAACGATCGTTCCCCAGATGATCGATAAGACGTTCGCCGGAAATATGGGTTACATCATTCAGGCTATGGTCGGCGGACTGAACACCACCCCGATCCTCGCGATCCCGCTGTTCATGCTCTCCGGCGCCCTGATGACCCGCGGCGGCATCTCCAAGAAACTGTTCGATGTATTTGCTTATATAGCAGGAAAGAAGACAGCCGGTCTTCCCTGCGCAGTTGTTATCACCTGCCTGTTCTACGGCGCGATTTCCGGATCCGGTCCCGCTACGGCAGCTGCTGTAGGCGCCATGACCATCCCGCTTCTTGTAGAACTCGGTTATGACAAGGTATTCTCCGCAGCCATCGTTGCTACAGCCGGAGGCCTGGGTGTTATCATTCCGCCCAGCATTCCTTTCATCATGTACGGCCTGTTCACGAACACTTCCGTTGGAGAGATGTTCACAGCCGGCATCCTTCCCGGATGCCTGATCGCCCTTTCCATTATGATCTGGTGCTATATCTACTGCAAGAGATCCGGGGAAGATAAGGCGAAGGTCGCTGCGAACTATGAGAAACTGAAACAGAGAGGATTTGTCAAGGTTATCCTGGACGGCTTCTGGGCACTGCTGACCCCCGTGATCATCCTCGGCGGTATCTACGGCGGATTTGTTACCCCTACCGAAGCGGCCTGCGTATCCGTGTTCTATGCCCTGATCGTCTGCGTATTTATCTACAAGACCATTAAGTTAAAGGATATCCCGAAGCTGCTCTCCGATGCGATCGGATCTTATGCTCCGCTGCTTCTCTGCATCGCGCTGGCACAGGGCTTCTCCCGTATCCTGATCCTGCTGAAGGCTTCCACCGCTGTCACCAATCTGCTGAATTCCACCGTGCATTCCGGCACCGGCCTGATGGTGGTCATGATCATCTTCCTGCTGATCCTCGGTATGTTCATGGACTGCGGTCCCGCCGTCATGATCCTTGCACCGCTGATCATCGATACAGCGAAGGGCTTCGGCATCGATCCCGTTCATCTTGGTATCGTTATGGTTACCGCGCTTGCTACCGGTTTCGTAACACCGCCTTTCGGCATGAACCTGTTCGTTACCGCACCGTTAATCAAAGTACCGGTCGCTGAACTCGGAAAGAAAGCGGTTCCGTTTATCATCGCTTTCATCATTGCACTGTTTATCATCGCATTTGTACCGGCAATCAGCCTGGTGCTTCTGGGACGCGCATAAGTCAAAACAAACTTTTACTGCGATGTTTTCGGCAATACTGCCTGAATACATAAAAAAAACTAGGAGGAAACCTAAATGAAGAAAATGAACAAAGTTCTGGCTCTGATGCTGGCTCTTGCTCTTGCTGCTTCCATGGCTGCATGCGGAAGCTCAAGCGCACCTGCTGAGACCACTGCTGCTGCGGAAACCGAAGCTGCCGCTGCCGAGACGGAAGCTGCCGCTGAAACCGAAGCTGCTGCCGAGACCGAAGCTGCTGCTGAAGGCGAAGAGACCGAGGCAGCTGAAGAAGCTGCTCCCGCCGGCGAACTGTCCCGTGACGACCTCAAGGCGCTGGCTGTAGAGGGTATGGAGACAACAATCGAAGCAGAACCCGCTACTTTCACACTGGCATGCTCCGGCACCATCACCGGCACTGTTCTTGGTGACGCTGTAGAAGATGCCATCGCTGCCCTTTCCGAGTGGACCGGCGGAAACATGGTCGTGGATTTCCATCAGGGCGGCGAGCTCGGCGGAGACCTTGAGCTGATCGAGTCTGTTGCAAACGGAACCGTTTCCATGATGCAGGCTGCTCCTACTTCCCAGGTCACCCTGGTTCCCGAACTGAACGTTCTGGATATCGGCGGACTGTACAAGGATGTAGACGGCGCAAATACTGTTCTGAAGAACATGTATGACAAGTTCGCTGCTGCTTATGAAGCAAAGGGTATTCACCTTGGCGCTATGTATGCAACCGATTTCCGTATCCTGACCACCAATAAGCCCATCACGACTCCCGATGACCTGAAGGGCCTGAACATCCGTACCCAGGAGAACAAGTACCATCAGACATTCTGGAAAGCACTTGGCGCGAACCCCACTCCCCTTGCATTCGGCGAACTGTATCTTGCTCTGCAGAAC
>JAFRLH010000024.1 GCA_017431345.1 Lachnospiraceae bacterium
AATCCTGAAATTAATGTTACAATATCCATGAGAGCAGCCTCCTTTGAGCTTAAGGTTTTGTCGTGATTACCATTATACTCAAAAGTCTGGTTGCTCTCTTTAATTATTTTTTATTCAACTGATGAAATCTTTACTCCGTGATACGTTTTTCCGGCATCTCTCCTCTTTTCTTTTCATCTGCAGAATTATACAAATATAAAATTTCGTGAGTGTGAATTTAAATACAAAATAGTGAATTATTTGTCGTTAAATACTTGACATGACGAAAAAATCATGTATTATTAGTTATTGTTAACTCCTATATGGTGCTACAAATCATTTCTCCTGAAAGAGAGGTCATTATGTTTAAGAGAATTTTTGAGATCAAAGGCCAGACAGCTATCGTTACCGGATGCTCCACAGGACTCGGCGTTCAGATGGCAAATGCACTCGCGAACCAGGGCTGCAATATCGTAGCCATCGCCCGCCGTCTTGACAAGCTGCAGGAAGTCTGCAAAGAGATCGAGGAGAAGCACGGCGTAGAAGCTATGCCCATCCAGTGCGATATTACCGATACACAGCAGATCGAGGAGACCGTTCACAAGGCGATCGAGCGTTTCGGAAGCGTTGAGATCCTTGTAAACAATGCCGGCACAGGCGCTGTTGCCCATGCGGAAAATATCACGGACGAGCAGTTCCAGAACGAGTTCGATATCGACCTGTTCGGTACCTTCAAGTTCGCCCGCGCAGTTGCCAATCAGGCAATGATCCCCGCAAATTACGGCCGTATCATCAACATTTCCTCCATGTACGGTCTTGTCGGAAACAAGATCGCCGGTTCTGCACCTTACCATGCAGCCAAGGGCGGCGTCGTCAACCTTACCAGAGCACTGGCCGCTGAATGGGCGATCCACGGAATCACCGTAAATGCCATCTGCCCCGGCTATTTCTACACCCCTCTTACAGAGGCTACCCTGAAGAGTGATTTCTTCGTACAGCATGCAAAAGACACGATCCCCATGGAGAGATACGGCGAAGAAGGCGAACTGGATACCAGTGTTGTTTTCCTGGCTTCCAAACATTCTTCCTATGTCACGGGCATCGCGCTGCCGGTAGACGGCGGATACACCTGCATCTGACAGAAGTTCCTGAACAACAGTAATAGGCCTGCCGCATCCCGGCAGGCTTTTTTACTGCCCGTTCTTCACACAGTTCCCGAAATCATCGATTTCTTTTATGGAAATCCTGTTCAATATCGGCTATAATCAAGAATCGTATGAACGTTTTGACAACGGAATTTAACGTAAATGAAGGAGACTCCCATGCATTTTGCAAGACGACTGGACCGCTTCGGGGATGAGATCTTCGCATCCCTGAATGCGAAAAAGATAGAACTCGAAAAACAGGGAAGAAAGATCTTCAACCTGAGCATCGGCACACCTGATTTCGTACCACCGAAGCACATTACCGATGCGCTTGCTGAGAGTGCAAAAGATCCCGAATCATGGAAATATTCCCTGCGTGATCTGCCGGAACTTCTGGAAGCGGTATGCGCCTATTACAAACGCAGGTTCGGTGTGGATATACAGCCCGACCAGATCATGAGCTGTTACGGCACGCAGGAAGGCGTCGGACATCTCGCGCTTGCGCTTTGTGATCCCGGAGACACAGTCCTGCTGCCCGATCCGTGCTATCCTGTTTTCCAGGCCGGCGCATTTCTGGCGGAAGCCGAGCCCTGGTACTATCCGCTCACAAAGGAAAATGATTTCCTGCCGGATCTGGCGGCGATCCCGGAAGAGGTCGCCCGGAGTGCGGCTTTCATGATCGTGAACTTCCCGGCCAATCCGGTCGGTTCGACCGCACCAGCCTCTTTCTATGAGGAACTCGTCGCCTGGGCAAAAAAATATGATGTCCTGATCGTGCATGACAATGCCTACAGTGACATCATTTTCAGCGGCAAGACCGGAAACAGCTTTTTCAACACGCCCGGTGCGCTCGATGTCGGCGTGGAATTCTTCAGCCTTTCCAAGTCCTTTAATGTGACCGGTGCCAGGATCAGTTTCCTGATCGGCAGAAAAGATGTGGTGGATGCAGTAAGACTGCTGCGGAGCCAGATCGATTTCGGCATGTTCATCCCGATCCAGAAAGCAGCTGTCGCCGCGCTGAACGGTCCGCTTGATACCGTAAAAGAACAGCAGGCGGATTATGAAGCCCGGAGAGACGCGCTGTGCAGCGGTGCCAGGGCGATCGGCTGGAATATTCCCGATGCGGAAGGCAGCATGTTCGTATGGGCACCGATTCCGGCAGCCTATACAAAGAGCATGGATTTCTGCATGGATCTGCTGGACAGAGCCGGCGTGCTGTGTACGCCGGGCAGCAGTTTCGGGCCGCACGGAGAAGGGTATGTGCGGTTCGCGCTGGTGCTCCCGCCGGAAAAGATCAAAGAAATGCTGGCAGCTGTTGCCGCCAGCGGAATATTGAACTGAAGATGAACTGTCCCCCGGCTCATGATTTTTATGCGATCCAGCCTACCACCACCCGCAGTGTGCTGTTCGGGCTGGCGTAGGTCCTCACCTCCGACAAAGACAGCTTCTCCAGCGCCATCTTCGCATATCGGTTGTCACCGAGTTCGTCGGTAAAACGCTGCATGGCTTCTTCAGAGCCGAACTGCACCCTGAAGAACCGCTGGCCTTCCCCGAGTTCATGGGACAGTTCATCCCATACAGCATCCGAGTATTCCGGATAATACCATCCATGCCTGTGATAATAAGACATTTCCGTCGCCTCACAGGCAGGGAGACTGATCCATCCGCTCAATTCGGAACTGATCATCCTGTCCCGCAGCGCTTCCTCATCATTCATGCACAGATAGCCATACTCCATCGCCAGCGCTTCCGGCATATTTTCCACTTCCGTGCCATCGCTGAATGACCGGTCTCCGAACGTCGGATCCGAATGATAATACGTTCCGTCGATATTTACGATATTCCACGCATGATCCCCGCGTTCCGTGATCGTGCCCCAGACGTACAGGCATTCGATCCCAAGCTGCTGGAGCAGGTACTGTACGCCTCTTGCATAACCTGCACAGACGCTCTCGTGTGTAATGAGCGAGCTGCAGATATTCTGATCATCCGGCGCGCCTTCAACATAGCTGCAGTTCCCCGCAATAAAATTGAACGCCGTGGCAACTTTCTCGTAGGTGGTCTCATCAGCTCCGATCCTGGATTTAAATTCCTGCACAGCTGCAGCGATCTTTTCTTCCCTGTTCGTCCGCTCCTCTGCACTTAGCGTGTATTCAGGATGCAGCACAAGCTTTGTTGTATACTGGGTATAGCTTCCCGCGCCATCATACCAGAAGATCTCCGGATGGTCGGCGATCACAAGGGATTCGATCCTGAACAGACGGTCGTAATCCGTGAACGAAGAGAAGGTGATATCCTCCTGCATTCCCATCACGCCGGCATAAAGCAGCCGGTAGATTTCCTGATCTTCTTCCTTCAGATTTTTGTAGTAATAATACAGTCCGGAAGCGAACGCTTCCTCTCCGGGCACAGTCTCTTCAGCAGCAGTACTCTCACTTACTGTGCTTTCTTCCTCCTGTTCCGGGTCTTCCTGCGCTGTTTCCCCTGTTCCCGGATCTTCCTCAGTCTGTCTGCCGGATATGCTCTCCTTCAGATCGTCCAGCGAAAGCAGCTCCTCCGGTACGATTCCGGTCTCCCCGGAAAGGAGCCCTCTCACGCCTTTCGATAATTCCGCGAACCCCGCAGTCAGCGCATCTCTTTTATAAATGCACGCAGCAAGGATCAGGAGCAGGACGAGCAGCCTGAAGAAGCCGTTTCCGCGTCTTCTCCTTCTGCCCCGCTCCCGGCGGTCTTCATAATAATCATCGTAGTCGTCGTAATATCTTTCATCATCCATTGGTTTTCATTTCCCTTAAGCTGCCGCCGGCGGTTACGCGGCCGAACCATTTCCGCGGCACGGAAAAGGTTCCGTCCCCGTTCACTTCCGCGGCGTACACCTCGCAGTTTCCTATATATTCCGACCAGTATTGTCCGTGCGAATCGGGCATAAGATATTCCAGGATCCCCTTCATGGCGATCGCATGTGTTGAGATCAACAGATCCGCATATGCTGCCTCCTGCCTGATCTCCTCCAGAAACTCTCCCGCTCTTCTGACCACTTCCGACAGCGGTTCCATTCCTTCCGGTGCCGGATTATGCACGAAATCCCGAAAGAATGTCAGCACTTCCGGGGCGGGATCATTCAGATCCATTCCTTCATACGGTCCGTAGTCCATTTCGATCAGTCTGTCGTCTGTCAGGCAGGGAACGCCCGGCGCGATCGCTTCCGCGGTCTGTCTGGCGCGGATCAGCGGGCTGGACCAGACTTTTTGAATGACCACGCCGGCATCTGCTAACTTCCTGCCGGTTTCTTCCGCCTGTTTCACTCCTGTTTCATTCAGCGGAATATCGCTCCTTCCCTGCAGGATATTTGCCTTGTTTTTTGCTGTCTGTCCATGCCTGACAATATAGATCATGTGCTTTTCTCCTGCCCTGAAACGCTGTTCCGTTTAGTATGATACAGTCATCTGTGCCGTATTGGCATTAACATTATATCATAATTCTATACAAGTCAATATTCACCCTTTCGTTTTCCGAATATCTTCCGGGGACAGCGTCCGAAAAGAGCTGTCATCGGAAAGGGACTGCATGAAATGCAAAAAGGGGCTTGCGCCCCTTTTTCAATCCTCTCCCACCAGATGCACCGTCCTGTATTCATGTCCGACGGAAGGCAGGAATTTCCTCACAACATCCTCCGTCTTTATCTTCAGGCTTGATGTGCAGACACATGGATGGCAGCAGAGGTATTCCTCTTTCAGCACGTCCTCATCGATCAGCAGCTGCACGTCCTTCTCTTTATCGTTCATCAGGCCCATCACGCTTACCGCGCCGGGCTCTATATCCAGATATTTCAGCATCGCCTCCGCATCCGCGAAGGAAAGCCTTGCGGATCCGATCTGGGATGAAAGCTCTTTCGTCTTGAATTTTTTATCATCCGGCATCAGCAGAAGATAGAAATTCGTTTTCTGCCGGTTGCACAGGAACAGATTTTTGCAGAGCACACCTTCCAGTACAGCGTCGATCTCCCGGCATTTTTCCATGGTCTCGACAGGTTCATGATCTGTTCTGAAATAATGGATCCCCAGACTGTCCAGGCAGTCATACACCCGCATCTCTCTCGGAAGTCTCCCTTCCGGATCTGCCGGTCTTCCTTCAAACAACTCCATAGCCGTCCTCCTTTGCAGGATCAGTCCGTCAGCAGCCCCCACAGATTACCGTCCGTCTCAACAGCATAATTCTGCTCGCTTAAACGGATCACTGACCGCGAAACGAAATCGAACCGGCAGGCTGTCCCGTCTGCAAGCGTCAGTTCCACGAAATAAGGCGTCTTTGTGCTCAGATCCTTTGCGTTATCTATGATGATGGCGTTGCTGAGCGCCATGCAGATATCTTTTATTTTTTCCTCGTCCACTGTCTCATTGATCACAGCTTCCGGTTCCGTTTCCGCTGCTGCAGTCTCTTCCTGAAGACCGCTTTCATCGGTCTCTTCAACCGGTATAGGATCCGGATCCGCGTCATTGCTTAAAGGATCGTAGCACCATGTGATCTTCACGGGGTACTCTTTTTTTTCGATCGCATCAGCAAGCATCCTGGTCTTTTCTCGCTGATCAAAACTGAAAAGGAATCCCGCAACGGTATTGGTATTTACTTTTTCAGCGGATTTTCCCGAACAGCCTGTCAGGCAGAGCAGAGCGGTCATGATAACGCAGATTTTCAAAATGATGTTCTTCATATCCTTTTTATGTCCCTTTCCAGTCCTTCCCTTTGGCATTGTAATATTTTATAGGATTCGTCTGTCAAAAACAATATCTTGCTCACATCCGGATTGTTTTGTTCTTCATTATATCATATTCTTTCCGGTTTATGGTATAATCTAACAGAAATTCTGTAAGAAAGGATTCCGTGCCATGAACAACGACTTACTGGCCCGCGTGGCAGATTTTATAAACAACTATCCGGCAGACCCGTCCGTCTCAGACCGCATCATAAAGCCTGCCGTGGATTTTATCGGCGAAGAAACGCTCGATCTCGCCGTCCATGCGCTTCTGGAAGGGGAAAATCTCCTTCTGTGCGGCGGAAAAGCGACCGGCAAGAATATTCTGGCGGACAATCTGGCCTGGCTTTTCAGGCGCCCGGTCTATACGGTTTCCTTTCACGTGAATACAGACAGCAGCACCCTGATCGGGACCGACACCTTCAACGACGGGGAAGTGAAGCTCCGGCGCGGTCCGGTCACGAATGCGGCCATGAACGGCGGTTTCTGCATCCTCGACGAGATCAATATGGCGAAGAGTGACGCCGTGGCCGTCCTTCACGCTGTCCTTGACTATCGCCGGATCATCGACATCCCCGGCTATGAGCTCCTTCCGGTGCACCCGGCGGCCCGCTTCATTGCCACAATGAACTACGGTTATGAGGGAACCCGTGAACTGAACGAGGCGCTGGTATCCCGCTTTACAGTCATCCGTATGCCGGTGCTGTCGGAAGAGAAACTGCAGGAACTGCTCCGCATCGAGTCGCCTGCAGCGTCTGCTGAACAGCTGAACCACTGCGCAGCGCTGTTTCTGGATCTCAATGAAAAGGCTGTCAACGGTGAGATCTCCACAAATTCCGTTGACCTGCGCGGCATGATCACTGCCCTCCGTCTCATGACAGGCGGCATGTCTCCGAAAGACGCTGTCACGATCAGCGTGACCAACAAAGTATTTGACGAATATGAGCGCACACTGGTCGATGATATCGTACTGACAAGATTCGCATGATGAGGTGACAGGATGAACATAGACCGTTCGGAAAGCCTTTTTCTTACGGTTTCCGAAGATCACACAAAAAGAACGCTTCCGCAGTACATCCAGGCCATGAGCAGCCCGTTTTTTGACGCAGGCGGCAGGACCGCCGCTTACGAAGGCATCATTCTCGGCGGTGCAGACAGGCTCTTCGGACTGGACGAGCTGAATCTGTGGCTCAGGCGTTACCGCTATGCGGATTATAATATGCGGGTGCTTCTCCATACAACGCACATCTGTCTGGAATATGCCGTGCGTACACGGATCTCCGAAGAACGGCCGGGCATTCCCGCCGTTGCGGAGCTTACAGCGGCGGAGCTTATGAAAAATGATCCGCTCCATTGGCGTGCCACGGCCAGGAACTGGCTGCGCATTCTCCTGCTTGTCAGACAGTTCCCGGATGCAGCGGATCCCAAAAGTCAGGATATCATACGGCGTTTTAACGGATTCAACAAAAACGCGCTGCAGCTGTTATTCGATCTTGTGGAAGGCAGCGCCGGATGCGCAGACGCACAGACCCTTGTGGAACAGGCGGTCAGGCTGTACAAAGAGATCTTCATGAAATACTTCGCGCCTGACCATGATGAAGATCCCCTTCCGGAATATGAACTGTTCGACGAGAGCGAATTCGAAGGCGATTCCGATACATCCATGTGTGAAAACACGGATGAACGGGAACGGGAACTTTCCGTCGGAAAACGTTCCTCCCTGACCGATTCCGACCTTCTGCTTTCCGACACGGATCTGGCCCGCATCCCGGATTATATCGAGCGGAATTTCGGGAAAAGCTTCAAGACTGACAGGGAAATGAATGACATAGAGCTGCAGGCCTGCAGCGGTATTCATGAAGGCAGAAAGCTTCTGTTCACAGACGGATTCACGGAAGAAGACGCTGAAAGTGCGTCTCTGCAGGTCCGCAAAGCAATGCAGTACCGGGACGCGAACCGCAGACTGCTGAAAGAGAAAGAATCAGCTGCCCTTACAGGCATCCGCAGCATAGAGCAGGCATTCCGGAACGTGCTGAATCTCATGAGCGATCCGGAAACATACCGCGCGGATCACGGTACTCTGCACATCGACAGTCTCTGGAAAGTCAGCCGTGTGGATGACCCGCAGCTGTTTTATAAGACGGTAAAGCATGAACATCCTTCCGTGGCCATCGAGCTTCTGATCGACGCCAGCGGTTCCCAGTCTTCCAGGCAGGGAATGGTCGCACTCCAGAGCTATATGTTCAGTACGGCATTGACCCGCGTCGGCATCCCGCACCGCGTGATGAGTTACTGCACCTACGGAGACCACACCGTTCTGCGCCGTTTCCGGGATTATGACGACGGCCCCGGGGGGGATTACCGCATCCTTGATTACCACGCCTCCTCCAACAACCGCGACGGCCTTGCTTTTGCGGCAGCCGGCATCGATCTTCTGAAACGGAAAGAAGAGACAAAGATCATCATCGTTTTCAGTGACGGACTGCCCAATGACATGGTAAGCGGCCGGGTACGCCCCGGCATGCAGAAAAAATATATCGGAAACACTGCGGTACAGGACACCTGTGCACAGGTCCGCAGACTGAAAAGGCTGGGTGCCCAGGTGCTCGGGATCTTTCTCGGTGAAGACGCTGAACTGGACAACGAACGGATGATCTACGGGTCCTCCTTCCTCCGCATCAAAAGAGCCGAGGATTTCGGCGGATCGGCAGGACGCCGTTTAAGGGATATGCTGGCACAATTGTAAAAGGCTGCCTGTGCGGCAGCCTTTTTTTTACTTCTGCATGATCCGATCAACCGCAGAACGGCGCGGACACATAACGATGCGGTCTTTCTTATGACTGTTTCAAGCTCTTCAGAAATGCAGTGCAGATATCGGGGTTATTGCCGATCATCATATCCACACCCAGCGCAGCCAGTCTGCGCATGGCATATTCTGTATTAACAGTCCATACATTCACGAGAAGTCCGTGATTCCTGGCAGATTCCATAAATTCCTCATCCACCATATGATATTCCGGATGGACAGCCTGCACATGCTGCGCCGCAGTATAATCCGGAAGACCGATCACCCTGCTCTCCTCCAGCAGTCCGTATGTCATCTCCGGCGCCAGCGCCTGCATGCGCTTTACAGAATAGTGATTAAAGGAAGAAAAAAGGATCTTATCCCGCAGACCGAATTCATCGATCAATTCCAGCGTCTTCGCTTCGATCCCGGGATAGGTGTAAACGCCTGTTTTCAGTTCGATATTCGTCATGATCCCGGCGTCTTTTGCAAAGGCCAGATATTCCCTGAGCGTCGGGACCCGGTTAACGCCGTACTGACCGCGGAAAGCCGCGGAGACATCCAGCGCCCGCAGCTCCTTTAACGTCATCCTGCCGACAAAACCGACACCGTCCGACGTACGGTCCACCCGTTCATCATGGATGAGCACCGGTTCACCGTCCGCAGAAAGATGAACGTCAAGTTCAATCCCGTCGCAGCCCGCTTCGACCGCTTTTTCATAGGCCAGCATGGTATTTTCCGGATAACGCCCGGAAAACCCGCGGTGGGCAAAATTCAATATCATTTTCCCCGCTCCTTACAGATAAATGCACTCCGGCTTGCTGACAGCCAGATAGACCTCATCGCCCGCCTCAAACAGTTCGGACTGTCCGAACAGTACATCCACATCCACCTGGATATCGCCGCACATGACGGCATAGCGGAGGATATTTCCATGCGGCAGCGATACATTCACGGTTCCCTTCATCAGGAAAGCATTCTCTTTTTCGACCGGCGTTCTGCTGATGCCGATGATCTCCGGCCGGAAAGCGACATTTTCACAGTCGACTGCTTCCCCGGTGAGTTTCTTCATCGTCGCAGCGTCGAACAGATTGTAATGACCGATAAAGGAAGCGACGAAAGAAGTCCTCGGCTTTGTATACAGATCTGTCGGTTTTGCAGACTGCTCGATCTGTCCCTTATACATCAGGTGGATCATATCCGACATGACCATGGCTTCTTCCTGGTCATGCGTAACGAAGATCGCGGTGATGCCAAGATCCCGCTGGATCCGCCGGATCTCTACCTGCAGGGAATGCCGCAGCAGGGCATCGATCGCCGACAGCGGCTCGTCAAGCAAAAGCACCTTCGGCTCCGTGACGATCGCTCTGGCCAGAGCAGCTCTCTGCTGCTGTCCGCCGGAAAGCTGCGAAGGGTACTGCTTCAGCTTGTCGCCAAGGCCTACGACTTCCAGGATCTCCCTTGATTTTTTGTCCGCAAGTGCCTTGTCCACCTTCTTCATGGCAAGGCCGAATTTGACATTCTGCAGGACATTCATATTCGGGAACAGCGAATACTGCTGGAATACCATGCCGATGCCGCGGTTCTTCGGATCGACATTCGTGATATCCTTTCCGTCCAGATAGACTTTTCCGCTCGTTACCGTTTCCAGTCCCGCAAGACAGCGCAGAAGCGTGGACTTTCCGCAGCCGGACGGTCCCAGAAGAGTGACCAGCTGCCCCTGCTCGATCTCCAGATTGATATCCTTCAGCACCTCATTCGAACCAAAGCTCTTATACAGATTTTCGAATTTTATATATGACATAAACAAGTTCTCCCTGTTTTTATTTTCTTATCTTTTCCCGAAACATACGCCGTATCACTGCGCTCTTCTGCCTTTGCTCTCACGGCTTCTCAGATACAGCACGACCGCGGAGATCGCGAAGGTGACCGCCATGATGATGACAAAGACCGCACTGGATTTCATGCTGTCGGACTTCATGGCCTGATACAGATAGATCTGCACATTCGGCCATGCGGAACTCGCCAGATTTCTCACCAGTACGTAATCGCCGAAAATGATGCCGACCGCAAGCAGCGAAGAAACAACGATGGCGGAGAGGATATTCGGAACGATCACACGGAAGAATGCATAGATGCGGGAAGCGCCCAGCATCTCGGCGGCCTCCAGAAGCACCGGCATATTGACCGCGCGCATACCGTTCCTGATTCCCTGGTAAATATACGGCAGGATGATGATGCAGTACGCGCCGATCAGCATGATGATACGGTTGCTCAGGAAAGTAGGATTTGCCACATACAGTGACAGGATACTGACGGAGAGGATAACGCCCTGAATGGTATAGGGGATCATGCAGATGATCTGAACATATTTCTCGAGCCGCGGGAAATAGATCGCCGTCACGAAAAGCGCAAGCAGCACAAGGATGATCGTCAGCACGATCGGCACGATCGCAATGACGATGGTACGTCCGAGACTTGCCAGGAACTCCTTGTCTTTGAACAGATTGGCATACGTTTCCAGTGTAAAGCCTTTCGGAACGATGCCCGTCCAGTTCGAGAACATGGAGTAAATAATCGATACCACCAGCGGTATCAGAAGGTAGATCAGAATGAGGATAAGTACGATCGCCGGGCCTTTTTCAGACTTCTTCATGACTGCTTACCCCCTTTCTGGAACTGCTTGCTGATCGCATTCGTGATCAGGATCATGATTACCATGACGATCATCATGACAACGGACAGCGCACCGCCGAGGCCGGGTCTGATCTTGACTTCGCCGACGAAGCAGCCGGCGATCTGGATCGGCAGCAGGGAAATGCTGTTCATCATGATCGCATAAACCGTTGCATAAGCAGCCAGCGCATTGGCGAATAAGACGCTGAAGGTGCCCATAATACTCGGCATCAGGACCGGGATGCCGATCTTTGCCCAGAACTGTCCCTTCGTGGCGCCCAGCAGCGTGGAAGCCTCCTGCCATTCCTTTCTTACGCCTTCAAAGGCCGGGATGAGCAGTAGCGTGGACAGCGGGATCTGGAAATACACATAGATAAGGCTCACGCCGTTCGTGGAATACAGATTGAAATCCGCCAGCGCAGAGATCCCGAATTCACGTCCGATCTGCGTCATGACACCAGCGTTGCCGAGCAGGATCATATAAGCGAACGCAAGGGGGATACCTGCAAAATTGGAGACCATATTCAGGATCGCCATAAAAATATTATGCAGCTTTCCGGTGGACTGATGCGCAGCCCTTGCGCCGAAAAATGCGACAATGATGCCCGCAGCCGCGGAGATCAGCGAGATTTTTATGCTGTTCGTGATGGCTTTCTGATACAGAAGCTTGGAAAATACAGTCTGGTAATTCTCTAATGTAAATCCTCCTCCTGCATCCGGATGGAAGCTTTTGACGATGATCATGATCAGCGGAATGATCTCATACATGAAAGCGACCACCAGGAACGGGAGCAGCGCGATCAGATAAATAAATTTGTTCTTTTTCATGGACGGGCTCCTGTGTTGGTCATCCTGGGAAAAACGACATGTACACTTCATAGAGAGAATGGGCGTACAGCGATGTACGCCCACTCTGATTCATCGTGTTATACGAAAAGATTACTGGTTGATCAGCGGAAGGACTTCCTCCGTCCATCTTGTAACGACCTCTTCGCATGCCTTGGAATAAGCATCGGGATCTGTCATCGGGATCGCGTTCTCGTAAGCGCTTGCGTCAAAGCCTTCGATCGTGACATCTGTTCTGGTCGGTACGCCGCCGGCGTTTGCCAGGAATGTCTGACCTTCGTCGCTGAACATTACCTCACGGGTAAGGGCTGCAGCGCAGGGATGAGGCGCATACTTGTTGATAACAGATGCATAGCCGTTCAGGATCGCGCCGTCAGTAGGGGTATTGGCGACCATCTTGTAGTTGGTGATGTTCTTGGAATAAGGAATTCCGGTGAAGCTCCATACTACGCCGACCGGTACTTCGCCGGTCTCGAAGTTCTGCTGTACGATATCCAGGGAATTGATGCGGCCTGCTTCAGCCATCTCGGTCCAGAACTGGATCGCGGGATCGATGTTGGTCAGGTCTCCGCCAAGTGCGAAGTTGGAAGCGATGATAGCACCCTGTGCGTTTCCGCCGTTGATATCGCCGATCGCGACCTTATAGGAACCGTTCTTGATGTCTTCCCAGGAAGTCGGGGCTTCTTCTTCGATCAGGTCTGTATTTACCAGGAATGTAGTAGCGCCGGTGTAAGCGACCATCCACTTGCCGTCTTCACCCTTTGCCCAATCCGGTACGGAATCCCAGTAGGAAGTCTTGTAGCCCTGGGTAAGATCTTCGGCAATGACCTGGGAGGTGAATGCATAGCCTACATCGCCCATATCCTTGGTTCCGTTCTCACCCTCGGTAACGAACATCTGCAGCTCTTCCGCCGAAGACATATCGACATCTCCGTGGGTCAGGCCGTACGTCTCGCTCATGTAGTTCCACAGGGAACCCCAGTCAGCCCACTCATCCGGCATACCGACGGACTGAACATCGCCTTCTGCCTTTGCGGCTTCGATCAGTTCGTCTACAGACATGCTGTTCAGGTCAACAGCACCTTCAGGCGCCGCCGCTTCGGTCTCAGCCGCCGCTTCCGTCTCAGCTGCCGCTGCTTCGGTCTCTGCAGGCGCAGCAGCCTCAGTCTCTGCAGGCGCTTCGGTCTCTGCGGGCGCGCTCGATCCGCCGCAGGCTGCCAGTGACATTACCATGGCTGAGGCAAGAGCCAGTGCCAACCATTTCCTGTACTTCTTCATGGAATACTCCCTCCTTTTGAATGATGCCGGACAGCGGATCACCGTCCCCGGCATAGTTGATGTGCGAAATTTTTCACACAACTTTAGTAGAAATTTTATCACAATAATATAAAAGTGTAAATAGATTTATGTTAATGAAGGGTAAATTCGTATCATCCGAAGGAATAAAGCGACAGACACTCAGTCCACATTTTTCGTTGCGATCATATCCACGCCCGTGCCTGCGATATCCTTCATCAGCACATCTCCGATCCTGACCGGACACGGGACTGATACGCCGGCAAGATCCCGGATCACGTCCATGATCTTCCCCTTCGGGACATCCGATGCCGTCTTGACCGGGACCATCCTCTCCCCGGTCCTGCTGCCGTACACACGCACAGAACTGGTGACGATCCTGGTCGGCGCAGTCACTTCCTTTCTGGCGTAAATATCGCCCCTGTGACAGGAATTCCCGGTGACCAGTTCGATCCCGCCGGCCTCGTTCATCATGACTTCGATCCGGCAGCCCAGCGGGCAGTTGATGCATGTCAGTTCCACCGTCTTCATCCCATGTCCTCCTCTACCCTGATATCAATTGTCTTTATATCTTCATGCGCCTGCAGAAGCTTTTCCGTCAGGACCAGCTCTTCCATCTCGCCCGGCGCCATGATCCTGCGTTTCTTCGACATCACAGGCTCGCCGTCGATATAAAGAACGATCTTCTTATTCTGCATGACTTCCCCTACCCGGAAACGCACTTTCAGCCATTTGCTTACCCTGCCGGGATCGATGAAAGCCGGGACGGTATACCGGATCCCGCCGGAAAATGTCACGGGGATCCGCACATCCTCTGCCGTTTTCACCGCACCGGTTCCGAATTCCCGGATATAAGCCGCGGCGCTCTCTCCGGCGTGTGCTGCTTCCTCGGACACATAATCCACCAGATCATGCACATGGAGCACGTTGCCGGCGGCAAAGACGCCGGGAACAGAGGTCTCCAGGGATTCATCCACGACCGGTCCGTTCGTGACCCGGCTCATCTCAGCGCCCAGACCGATCGTCAGTTCATTCTCGGGAAGCAGACCTACCGAAAGCAGCAGGGTATCGCAGTCATAATGCTCTTCCGTTCCGGGGATCGGTTTCCTGTCCGGGCCGACTTCTGCGATCACGACGCCTTCCACCCTCTCCTTGCCTTCGATCCTGACGACAGTATGGGAGAGTTTGAGCGGGATGCCGAAATCGTCCAGACACTGTACGATGTTCCTCTTCAGTCCGCCGGAATACGGCATGAGTTCTGCGCATACGAGCACCTTTGCGCCTTCCAGCGTCATGCGGCGGGCCATGATCAGCCCGATATCTCCGGAGCCCAGGATCACGACCCGTCTTCCGGGAAGATAGCCTTCAATATTTACCAGCCGCTGCGCCGTGCCTGCGGAGAAGATACCTGCCGGGCGGAACCCCGGGATATTCAGGGAACCGCGGCTTCGTTCGCGGCATCCCATGGCAAGGATCAGCGCCTTGGTCTTCAGAATGAGCAGGCCATCCGTCTCGTTGACGGCAGTGACAGTCTTTGTCCCATCATCATTCTGTCCGAGGGACATGACCATGGTATCCAGTTTGTATTCTATTTCTCTTTCAGTCAGTTTATCGATATAACGCTGGGCATATTCCGGGCCGGTCAGCTCTTCCTGAAAGGTGTGCAGGCCGAAACCGTTGTGGATGCACTGGTTCAGGATCCCGCCAAGACGTGTGTCACGCTCCAGCACCAGAATACTTCTTTCCCCGGCGTCATATGCGGCTGCGGCTGCAGAAAGTCCCGCGGGACCGCCGCCGATCACGATCAGATCATATTCCGTTCTATCCATAGCATCACCGCCTTAAATCCTGTCTTTTACAAGTCCGGAGATCACTTTGGAATTGCCTCCGGATTTGGTAATATCCGCAACATCCACACCAAGCTCTGCCGCCAGGATATCCATGATCCTGGGCGCGCAGAATCCGGACTGGCATCTTCCCATGCCGGCGCGCACACGGCGCTTCACGCCGTCCAGGCTCTTCGCGCCCAGCGGCCTTCTGATCGCATCAAGGATCTCTCCTTCGCTTACCTGCTCGCAGCGGCAGACGATCCGGCCGTACTCCGGTTTTTCTTTCAGCACTTTCTGCAGTTCCTCCGGATCCGTGATCTTCTTCGGATCGAAGAATCCCTCTCTGCGGCCGTTAAAGGAAGGATTCGGGGCGAGTCCGAGTTTTTCCGCCAGCTGTCCGGCAATCTCCTTTCCGATCGCCGGCGCGGCAGTCAGTCCCGGCGATTCGATGCCGGCACAGTCGAAGAATCCCGGCGCATCCGATACTTCCCCCAGGATGAAATCATGCCGTTCCTCATGCGCCCGCAGACCGGCGAAACTGGTGATCGCTTCCCGGAGAGGCAGATCGTCGAAAGCATAGCCGGCTTTCTCCATCAGATCATCAAAACCTTCTGCCGTGGTATCCACGCCTTCTCTGTCATCGATATCTTCTGCGGTCGGCCCGACGATCGTATTTCCGTGTACTGTAGGAGATACCAGGACGCCTTTGCCAAGCTTTCCGGGCACCTGGAAAACTGTATGTTTGACATAGCCGCCGGTACGGCGGTCAAGAAGGATATAATCGCCTTTTCTCGGGGTGATATGGATCTTCTCTGCGGAGACCATGTTGTGCAGGATGTCCGCATAAACTCCTGCCGCATTGACAACGGCCCGCGTACGGACAGAGCCGTTTGCTGTCTGTACGATCCAGAACGGTTCTCCATTCCCGTCCGTTCCGGGCGTAAGCGATTTCACTTCGGAATGGAATCTGAACTCCACACCGTTCGCGTAAGCATTTTCAGCAAGCGCAACAGTCGCGCCGAAGGGGCATACAATGCCGGCAGTCGGCGCGTAAAGCGCGGCGACCGGTACATGGCCGACGCTGGGCTCCAGCTCCTGCAGCCTTTCCCTTCCCACGATCTCCAGCTTCTCCACGCCGTTCTTTCTGCCGTTTTCCATAAGCTTTTCGAGCTTCGGGATATCTTCTTCTGACAAAGCCAGGACAAGAGATCCGTTGTTCTTATAATCGAATCCGAGTTCTTTCGAGAGTTCCGGATACATCTGACAGCCGATCAGATTGTACTTTGCCATGAGCGAGCCGTGCGCCGCGTCAAAGCCGGCGTGAATGATCGCGGAATTTGCCTTGGATGTTCCGGTACAGACATCCTCTGAACGTTCCATGACACAGAATCTGCCGCTGTATCCTGACAGGAATCTGGCAACCGAACATCCGGTAATGCCCGCGCCTATAATGACTGCATCATACATATCAAATCATTCCTTCCCGGAGACAGGGGACGGTCCTCTGTCTCCTTGTCTCCTTTTTCCTGGAGACAGAGAATCATCCCTTGTCTCCTTTTCAGAAAAATATCTTCCAATTACCGGAAAATTATACCATCTTTTCTTTTTTTATACAATGAAATTAAGAGGGGGAACCGGGGTGATATGCTGCCCCCAGGCAGGTTCTGTATTTCAGCGTCCTGCCTGGGGGCAGCATATCACCCCGGTTCCCCTCTTTGTTCGCAAAAGAAACATTTTTTCAGAGAAGATACCCCGTAAAGAGCATACTTTTATTGCATAATCAATCGTTTCAGTAAAATCTGTGCGAAAAAGACTGCTGTCTTAAACGAAGATACCCTTTTCAGACACATTTTCCTGCTCCCCGGGAAAAAACCAGGGTACCTTCGATTCATAACAGGGCATATTTCGCACAATCGATGAATGATTCAACGGCACGGCTGCTTCCATTTTTATTCCGGCGCGCACCATTCTGAGCAGCCGCACTGCACTTTTCATTCCGCCTTTTTCTGCTGCTCGCTGCTGAGCATCCGGATCGTCTCGATATCGTTGGCCGTCAGCTTTATATTCGCGACGAACTCTTTTCCGTCCGGGGTAGTGGCTTTCATTTCATACACCGTTCCCTCGATCAGCGTCTGTTCCCTGATCAGATGGAAAAAAGGCTCGATCCTGGGATGTTCGGAATGGAAGATTTCCAGTCTTTCCCTGTATTTTAACAATGCCATCGGATTTATATTCATCACAGATCTCCTTGTTTACCGTTATCATACTATCTCTTTATCAGCTGCAGAACTTCTGTGCGAACCGCATAAGATACTCCAGATCTTTCGCGCCGGCCGTTTCGAACGATGAATGCATCGCCAGCTGTGCGAGGCCGATATCGGCCGTATTCATGGACAGCTGTGTGTTGGCAATGCTTCCAAGCGTTGAACCGCCGCGCATATCCGACCGGTTCACAAAAGTCTGTACCGGAATATCATTGTCCATGCACAGTTTTTTTACGAACGCAGCCGATACACCGTCTGTCGTATACAGCTGGCCGGCATGGTATTTCAGAACGATCCCGCCGTTCATCTGCGGCCGGTTCACGGGATCGGCTTTGTCCGTGTGATTGGGATGGACAGCATGGGCATTGTCCGCGGAGATCATCATGCCCCGCTGCGCGGCAGCGTGCATTTCCGAGAAGGTCATCCCGAGGCTTTCACGGATCCTCACCAGGCAGTCGGAAAGGAAGGTCGATTCCGCGCCCTGTTTGCTGCGGCTGCCCACTTCTTCATTATCAAATACACAGTGCATAGACAGAACATTTTCCGACGCCTGCGACGCCATAAAGCCGGAAAAAGTGCCATAAACGCACATGAGATCATCCAGTTTTGCTGCAGAAATGAATTCTCCCTCCGGTCCCCAGATATACGGTTCCTGCCGGTTCACCAGGAACAGATCCATGCCCAGGATGCGGTCTGAAGGCTTTCCCGGCGCATCGGCTGTTTCCGCAGCACCGATCCCTGCCTCTTCCGCTATGGTCTCCATGAATCGGTCTCCTTTTTCTCCCAAAGCGAACAGCGGCTGCATGTCGGTCTGCACATTCGTCATGGCCTTCTCGTTGGCTTCGCGGTCCATATGGATCGCCAGGGAGGGAATAATGAGCAGATCCCGGTCCGGATAAACCAGTTTCTGAACGATGCGCCCGTTTTCTTCGATCAGCACTCTGCCGGCCACGCTGAGCGGACGGTCATACCAGGTATTCTTCAGCATCCCGCCGTAGGGTTCTATATTCAGCTTTACACAGCCGGCGGCACCGATCTCCGGATCCGGCTTGATCTTAAAGCACGGGGAATCGCTGTGGCCTGCCAGGATCCGCAGGATCTCCGGCTTCTTCTCTGGCAGGCGGAAGGAGATCACCGAGGAATCATTCCTTGTCACAAAATATTGTCTGCCGGGCACCAGATCCCAGGACGGCATTGTCTCATAAAGCCTGACAAATCCGGCTTCTTCCAGACGGCTGGCCAACGCCTGCACCGCATGAAATACACTCGGACTCTCTTTCAGGAAATCCATAAAATCAGTCATTGCTTCTCTGCACATAGTTTCCCCTCCTGAGGGTGAATATCATAAACCCCGCGCACAATGCGATCTGAAGGATCGTCGAACACGGCGTGGCAAGTCCGATGCGGAACAGGGATACCGGCTCCCACCGGCTCATCAGAAACGATACGGGGACACGCACACAGAAAGCGCCGACGATCCCCTGCATCATGACAAAGCGGGTATTTTCCATCCCGTTGAAAAATCCTATGAAGCAGAACAGGAAGCAGGTAAGCAGACAGTCGATCCCGTACGCTTTCAGATAATCCGCCGCCGCGCCTATGACATCCTGATCATTTGCAAAAATATGCGCGAGCATATCCCCGTGGAAAAAGGCTGTATAGAACATGGAAATGCCGAAGACCACGGAAACAGCGACCGCATACCACAGGCCTTTCAACGCCCTGTCAGGCTTCCCGGCGCCTCTGTTCTGCGCCACAAAAGCCGACATGGCCTGCATAAACGCGCTGGGAACGAGCATGATAAAGGCGCATACCTTTTCCGCAACGCCCACACCGGCTGAAGCGACCAGTCCGATCCCGTTCACGATCGCCAGGATGACCAGGAAAGATACGCTCACCAGAAAATCCTGCAGCGCGATCGGCGTCCCGAGGAAAACGATCTTCGAAATAATATTCCGCCTTAATCCCAGGTATTTTCTATTAAAAGTGAACGGCAGTTTTTTCCGCCTGATCAGAAGCAGTGAAATAACCACGCTGATCAGCTGGGCAGCAACGGTTGCCAGCGCGGCGCCCGAAGCCCCCATCTTCAGGCCGTCCACAAGGAAGAGATCGCCGCCGATATTGCAGATGCAGGCGATCAGCACGGTGATCAGCGGCGTTCCCGAATCCCCAATCCCTCTGAAAATGCTTCCGATCAGATTATATCCGATAATAACAATGCTTCCCGCTCCGCAGATCCTGATATAGCTGACAGTCTTTGCATATGCTTCCGGCGGTGCATGCATGATTCCGGCAAGCAGCGGGGACATAAGCGGTATAAATATTGTCAGGAAAACGCCGATGATCAGGAAAAAGACCATACCGGATCCGATGATCTTTCCGCCTGACTCGCGGTCCTTTTCCCCGATCTTCTGGCCCAGAAAAATGGTCAGGCCCATTGCCAGGCTGCTGACAAGGTGTGTCAGCGTCATCATGATCTGCGAGCCTGTTGATACCGCGGAAACGTCTTCCGCGCCGGCAAATTTTCCTACGATGAGCAGATCCACAGCGCCGTACATGGCCTGCAGAAATAAGGCAAAGAGGACCGGCATAACGAACAGAAGCAGCGGCCCCAGGATCCTGCCTTCCGTAAAATCAGTATGTTTCTTCATGAATACTTACTACCCGAATAAATCTATGCCTGACGGTTCGTATTCCTGCCGGTATATATGTCTGTACTTCAGGCCGGACAGGAAAAAGCCGCGCATCAGGCGCGGCTTCATTATACGTTTATCCCGGTTTTTCGTCAATTCCTCATGACTCCAGATACTTGCGGATCTCTTCAAGTCTTTCATCACTCACCGCGAATCTGTCTCCCATCTTCCCGGTAGGGCGTGTGCCCACGGACAGCTCATCATAATCGATCTGGTCCACGATCTTCTTCAGTTCGGGCAGCTGTTCCTCTGTATCATTGTATCCCTTAAAGATGACGACACGCAGGATGAAATGTCCTTTATACTGCTTGCTGAAATTGATCAGACTCCTGATCTTCTGTTCTACGCTCACCTCTTTGATCGGCCGGTGCATTCTCTGGAAATCATTTTCCCTGATGAAAGCGAGACATCCCACCACTTCATCGCACATATTCGCTTCGCGCATATGGAACTGCTCATCCAGCATCGGTCCGTTGACAATGATCCTTACCGGAAGGCCGTATTCATGCACCTTATCGATCAACTGATCGATCTTGTCATTGGTGATCGGATCTCCCTGTCCGAACAGATAGACCAGATCCGGTCTGTCCTTCTCGATCTTCTCTCCCAGCACCTTCAGCGAGTCTTCCACCGGGCCGAAATCAGCGGACGGCCCCTGGTATACTTTCTCACGAAAACAGATCGGACAGTTGTAAGTGCAGGATTTCTCCGGCAGCACATCCACATACAGGATCTTTCGTCCGTCTTCAACACCTTCTCCTTCCAGCTTGATCGGTTCAAATTTCAGATAGTTCATTCCTGCACCTCCATGACTGCGGTTTATTTGTTATGTTGATATGTCAACATTTCTTATCTGCACTATAACCCCTACCGAAGCAAATGTCAATAGTTTTTCAAAAAATTGATATGTCAATATGCTGTATTCTTTGACAAACCGCTTTATTTCTGCTATTCTTTTTAAGGAATACATGCTGCTTTTGAACCGGCAGCATCGTCAGGGAGGTATAGATATGGGCGTTCCCATGTATATGAGGATACAGCAGTATATAAGAAGACAGATCGAATCCGGAGAATGGCCGGCTGATTCTTCCGTGCCGACCGAAGCCGAGTTGATGGAAAAATTCAACGTCAGCCGGATCACTGTAACGACCGCGTTAAGGGAGCTCGTAAAAGAAGGCCTGATCTACCGGATCCAGGGAAAAGGCACCTATGTCGCAAAACAGGAAAAGAATCCGGACATCTTCGAGATTGCCAACATGATCGGTCTTGCAGAATCTCTGGAATCCACCGTGCTCCCCGGAGAGCACAGGCTGGAAAAATTCGAACTGGCTTATCCCGAAGAGGATATTGCTGCTATCCTGCAGCTGGATCAGGATCAGAAAGCATTCATTATCAACCGGAATAAATATAATGAAGACATTCCGATCGTTGCGGAAAAAGTTTATTATCCTGATTATATCTTCTCGGATCTTCCGCAGGAAAAGCTGGCCGCAGAACATATCTCTTCTCTTCTTGCCGAGCTGGGGATCGAGATTGGAAAGACTGTTTCCTATGTGGAGCCTGTTTTATGCAATGCCGAGATCGCAGCCCAGCTGAAACTGAAAGAAGGAATCCCGATTATCAAAATCTCACTGGAGATCTATGATAAGAAGAGCAATCCCATCGTACTGATCGAAATGTATAATTACGGCAAACAGAAGCTCGTGACCAACAGAGACTGAACCGGACTCCCGCAGCTGCCGCAGGGCAGCTGCTTTTATGTTCGTAAAATAATTTAAAAATTTTAATTTAGCATATTGACATATCAACATGTTAATAGTATAATTCGATCATCAACAGAAGGCGCTCGCCAAAAGGAGGAGGAAAAATGCCTAACACATCGAACGTACTGGTACCCAGCCCCAAGATGCTGATCCTGATCGTTGCTTACTTCGTTGCACTGATCGTATTCGGAATGCTGGCATCCAAAAAAGAGAACAAGGATTCCATGAAAGAATTCGCGCTGGCCGGCAAAGGACTCGGTTCTTTCGTCCTGATCGGAACATTCATGTCGACCTGGATGGGCGGCGGCACCATCACCGGGAGCGTGAACAGCCTTGCCTATAATTTCGGCCTCGGCCCGGCGATCACCTATATGGTCCCTTCCGTCGTCGCGACCATGCTGCTCTATTTCCTCGGTCCGGTCGTCAGAAGCCGCGGCAAAATGACCGTTGCCGGCCTGCTGGAAGATTCCTACGGCAAGACCGTAAGGATGATCTCCGCTGTCCTGATCGCTCTTGCCTGCTTCTCCATCGTTTCCTTCCAGTACAGAGGCCTTGGCATCGTTATGAACGCTGCCACCGGCATCAACATTGATATTGCTACCGTCATCGGCTGCGCGATCATTATTGCACTGGCTTATTCCGGCGGACTGAAGTCGGTTGCTTATACGGATGCCATGTCCGCGCTGATCATGCTTGTCGGCCTCGGCGTTGCCATCCCCGTTGTCCTTTCCAAAGTCGGCGGATGGGACTGGGTCATGACACAGGCTGCCGTCGAAGATCCCAACCTTCTGACCATTAACGGCGGATGGGGTTTCAGAGAGTATCTGGCAAACCTGCTTCCTCCTTTCCTGCTTGCGCTTGGCGATCAGAACATGTATCAGCGTATGTCTGCTGCCAAAGATGACAAGAGCGTAAAGATCGGTATGATCGGCTGGGCGCTCGGCACAGCCATCGTCCTTCCCGCAATTGCCCTCTTAGGATTCATCGGACGCGTTTACTTCAGCACCAATATCGATGCTTCCCAGTCCCTGATCGCTACTTCCACCATTACGCCCTGGTTCGTCGGCGGACTGATGATGGCTGCAGCCGTTGCCTTCATCATTACGACCGGAGACTCCTATCTCCTCTCCGGCGCGACCAATGTTTCCACCGATGTTTATGCGCACTTTAAGAAGGACGCATCTGATACCCAGATGCTGAAGATCACCCGCGTCAGCATCGCCCTGTTCGGCATCCTGGCTCTCGGCATTCTGAAGTTCTTCCCCAGCATTCTGGCGATTCAGTACTGGGCCTATACGATCGTCGGCGCAGGCATCACGCCTTCCCTGATCGGCTGCATCCTCTTCCCCGGAAAAGTCACCAAATGGGGCGGATTGTTCTCGATGGTATCCGGTGCGGTCCTGACGGTCGCCTGGGAAATGGCCGGCCAGCCTTTCGGCGTTGCTACGATCCTGGTCGCCTTCCCGGTCTCCCTGCTCATGCTGATCGTTGTATCCGCTCTTACACAGGGTTCCAAAGAAGCATAAGAACCTTCAGCAAAAACAGTTCCCTGCAATAGCGGGATTCATAATGAGATAACAAATACTGTCATCCTGAGGAACTTCGGTTCCGAAGGATCTACGCCCTGCGCATGCGGTTTTGCCAAAACCGG
Organism: Lachnospiraceae bacterium; assembly: GCA_017431345.1. Classification (GTDB taxonomy): domain Bacteria; phylum Bacillota; class Clostridia; order Lachnospirales; family Lachnospiraceae; genus UBA3305. Next base: position 23,681 of record JAFRLH010000024.1, read on the forward strand.
CATATAGAAGCGGTGGATCCTTCAGGCTGCAAACAGCCTTCAGGATGACAGCGGATTATATTTTCCACGTCTTCCCATCACAGATCAGGAGATTCAAACTATGAAACAGGCGAAAGAAATCTTTTTTCTCACACTGGGGACGTTCATTGCAGCGGCCGCCGTATTCTTTTTTCTGGTCCCGAGCCATTGTTCGGTAAGCAGTATTTCCGGTCTGGCGATCCTGCTGTCAAATGTCTTCCCGCTTTCCGTCTCGCAGCTCACCATGATCCTGAATGTGGCCCTGCTGATCGTCGGCTTCCTCACCTGCGGCAATGAATTCGGGCTGAAAACTGTCTATACATCGGTTATCCTGCCGCTTTTCATAGGTCTGTTCGAGCTGCTTCTTCCGAATTACCGTTCTCTTACCGGGGATGCGGCACTGGATGTAGTCTGTTATATCTTCACCGTCAGTATCGGTCTTGCAATCCTCTTCACCAGAAATGCATCCTCCGGCGGACTGGATATTGTTGCCAAGGTCATGAACAAATATCTGAACATAGAGCTTGGAAAAGCCATGTCCATGGCCGGCATGTGTATTGCGCTTTCTTCCGTCTTCTTCTACGACAGCAAAACTGTTGTACTGAGCGTTCTCGGCACCTATCTGAACGGGATCGTCCTGGATCATTTCATTTTCGACCAGAGCGTCAAGCGCAGGGTGTGCATCGTGTCGGATAAAAGCGAAGAGATCCGGAACTTTATCCTGAAGGAACTGCACAGCGGCGCATCCATTTATCAGTGCATCGGCGCGCTGCACATGAAGCCGCGCAACGAGATCATTACTATTGTTTCCAAGACAGAATACCAGAAGCTCATGCCTTATCTGCAGAAGACAGATCCAAATGCATTTGTTACTGTTTATAAAGTAACTGACATGCGTTATATTCCGAAACATCCGACCTATGGCAATGATGCAGATTAAACGGACAGAAGCCCCGCAATTTTCTTTCCCTGTACATAAAGAATCTCTTTGCGGCAGAAAAAGAGCCGGCGGGCAGCCGGCTCTTCCTGCTTTGAATCCTGTTTTCAGGGCTTCATTTGACTTTGACCTTCACTTTTGCAAACAGACCGTTCTGTGCGTAAATATAGATCGTACACGTTCCGGCTTTCCTTGCTTTGATCTTTCCTTTCTTATTCACGGAAACCACTTTCTTATTGCTCGACTCATAGGACAGCTTTCTGTGCTGCTTCACCTTGATATTCTCCGGCTTCACCTGCACTGCTTTCAGCTTGAAGGTCTTTCCTTTCTTCAGCGTCAGTTTTTTCTTTTTAACATTCTTCACCTTAACGGAAGTGAAATCTCCGTATTTCTCATTTCCCTTCGTCATAAAGTGAATCGACTTGCTTGTGGCGATGACCTTCTTTACGCCTTTGCTGTCTAACGCATAAGCAGCAACAATAAACTTGTAGTAAGTGCCTTTCTTCAGCTTGATCTTCCTGATTTTGGTGATCTTTTTGGACAGGGTCCCGGCTTTCTTTATCGTTGCGAGCTTCAGATATTTATTCTTCTTCCCGCACTTATTGCCGTAAATGATGTAGCCCTTCGCGCCCTTGACCCTTGTCCAGGAAAGCGTGACTGAGTTCGTCTTGATCTTCTTCGCTTTCGCCCGGAGGAGGCCGAAGTTTGAACCCTTCGGATCCCCGTTTCCGGTGATCTTGGCCATGGCTTTATCCGCAGCTTTTACTGTCGGCGCTTTTTCCGGGGACAGAGGGGCAACCTTGCCCGAATCGGCTGCTGTTGTCTCTTCCTTACCGGGCTCGTCCGGCTTTGTCTCCTCCTTACCAGGCTCCGTTTCCTTTTCAGGCTCCGTTTCCTTTTCAGGCTCCGTTTCGGGTTTGGCGTTGTCTTCCCAATGGGCATAGACCGTAGCGTCAGATGTGAAGACCGCAGCGGCTGTCACCTTTTCGCCATCGGTTTTTTCCGTAAACCAGCCGTCGAAGACCTTGCCGCTTAATGTCGGCGTCGGCAGGGACGCAAGTTTCCCGTCTCCTCCCGTAGTACCGCTTGCAGGCGATACGGTTCCGCCGTTCGCGTTGAAAGTAACCGTATAGACCTCCTTGAAGGTGTATGTGAACGTCGTATTCGAGCTGATCACGGCTCCTGTCGGATCGGTATCCCATGCGCCGTCTGCATAGCCTGTATTCGGTTTCATTCCCGCCGGGATGGCTGCAGGCGTCTCTCCTTCTTCGACCCGCTCCGTTTGTACTTCTGCCGAGCCGTTCGCCCATGTACCGTTCACGACACTGTATGTGACGGTGTACTTGACAATTACCGGGATACGGTCTACCTGATCATCCTGACAGATGGAGCAGGTGCGTACTTTCCGGCCTTCTGTCGTTTCCGTCGGTGCTTTCACGACTTGCCATTCTCCCCAGTTGTGCGTATGAACAGGCGTTTTCACTTCTGCCGCCTCGGACGGGTCAGAGGCATTCTGTCTGTCACTGCCCTTCATGCGGGCGTACACTTCATACTCCGTGTCCTCTTTCAGGTCTTCCCAGCGGACTTCCCCGTTCTCATCCGGAGTGATCCAGGCATCCGGGCTCTTTCCTTTTTCGACGAGCGCGTATTCAGCGCCAGCGGCCGTTACCGTGACGATGACCGTGTCCTCGCTGAGAGCTTTCGCGTTCGGCGCGGCAGGTGCCGCCTGGTCTTCCTTCGGCGTTGTCACGGTGGTACTTACCGCTTCAGAAGCGGCTTTGTCCCCGGTCTCAGGCTTTCTTGCCCAGACAACATACGGTTCACCCGGCAGGAGATCCGTCCACGCAACGTCGGAGGTTCCATCTCCGGAACTTATCGCACTGTCCCAATCCTTATCCGTCGGGGTCTTTCCGGTCCCAAGGATTAAGTACTCGGCATCTGCCGCGGGATTGTTTACCCGGATCGTATGTGCATCCGCAGCCTCCGCGCTCAGTGACGGGGCGTCCTGGTTCTGCTTCCATTTCGCGGTATAGGTCGGGTTTGTATCCGGCATGTAGGACGGAATAACCGCATCATTTCCATTGCTGTCCTTCCATCCGCAGAAGGTGTATCCCTCCCATTCCGGATCCTCCGGCGCCGTGACAGGAGCACCATAGAACCCCTCGATACCGTCGATTGTGTTCCCGCCGTCCGGATCTTCGAAAGTGATCGTATAACTTACCGGAGCCCAGACCGCCTTTACAGTCAGATTCTCTGCCGGCATCGTCTCCGGTATGGCAGGCATCCAGCCCTTAAAGGTATAGTGTACCTTCTTCGGATCTGTCGGTGCAGTGACAGAGGCGCCGTAATTCATCGTGACCGCCATATCACTCCCTCCGCCGGCGTAGTCGAAGGAGATGGTATACTTGTTCGCCGTCCATTGTGCTGTCAGGACTTCATCCTGTGTAAAGGTATATTCTCCCTCACATATTTCATTCTCGACATTGTACCAGCCATCAAATGTATAACCCGTGCGGGTCGTGGCAAATCTCGGATCCAACAGATTGACTATATCGCCTTCATAATCGGTAAGCGGCTCTACTGCCGTTCCGCCATTCGCGTCAAAACGCAGCGTCACACGATTCCGTTCGACATACTGCGCGGTCAGCGTTATCGTATTTCCTACTGCTGCATCAGGATTATCCTGTGCATTCCAGTTATCAAAGCGGAATGTCCCGCCGGCTGAATACAGCTTCCCGTCCGGAGCCTTCCAACCGGTAAATTCGTAACCGGGTTCTGCATCCAGTGCTTGTGCCAGCTCCGTTGTACTTCCGTAGGTTACCAGCATGTCATTCGGAACCCGGTGTTCGTAAAGCGGATGGTCGCCCGGATTATATCTCACCAGAACTTTCTTCGGTGTCCAGTGTGCTGTCAGCGTAACGGTATAATAACTGAATTTACGTTTTCTGTTTTTCCGGATGAGGTCGTTTCCGTTATTATCCTTATCGCAGTACTCCGGTGTAACGCCCCAGCCCGCTGTTTCATCCCAGCCTTCCGCGACGTAGGACAGCGTCTTCCAGTTTTCGCCGTTCCAGAGCACACCTCTCTGCGTATACCAGCCGGCCAGCTCATAGCCCGGACGGGACGCGTTGACCAGATTCCGCATAGCGACCTTTTCATTCAGATCTACGGTGAAGTCCCGGGCCTGTTCTTCATCCAGGAATGCATCATCAGCACCGGGATCGATCACAACCTTCAGACGGTCATGGATCCAGATGGGATAAACGGCCATATCATCCGTCAGTGCCAGCGTTTCCCAATCCACCAGCTTCCCTTCCAGCACCGGGTTGGGCGTCACTTCGTCCGCCTCATAGAGTCCGTCCACAATGATACCGGGTTCAGTCGCCCAGGCCGCGAAAGTATAATTCGGCCGTGCTTCCGGCTGCACATTCTTAAATCCGGACAGAGCGGTTCCGTAATAAACGGTCTCCGTCCTGAAGATTTCCGTTCCTTCCGTATCTCCGCAGAACGTCAGGGTATGGCTTTCCAGCGCATAGTACAGATACAGGTCGGCACTGACCTCTGCTCCGATTGTCTGTCCCCCGGATACTGCTGTGCAGCTGCCGTCACTGTTATAACCCGTACTGTATCCTTTGAGCACATAATGGTCTTCACTGTAAAGACCCGCCGTCTCTTCAGTCACGGTAAAGCTTTCGCCCGTGCCGGGACGTTTGATCGCAGCCGCGCCCTCTGTGCCTTCCGGCCAGGTTCCGTCGCTGTTCTGCCGGATGCAGATGACCTGTCCCTTTACGGTCAGCTTCCCGGGCTTATACGCGATCTCATAGTTGTCTGTTGCCGGCGTGCCTTCTGCGTCCACGATGATTGCGTCACTGGCAATGACCTTCTGTGCCGTACTGTCTGCAGTCAGTGTGATCTTTGACAGCGTGTGGCCTTTGACAGCGTCTGTAAGAACAGCGTATTCGAGCGAACTGTCTGCTTCCTCATCCCGCTCTATGGCCTGATCCAGGGCCTGGACTGTGACAGGGATTTTCCCGATGACAGCCGGGGTTTCCAGGCATGCAGGTGCTGTATCCGTATGGATCAGATCGCCTTTTACATAGTACCAGATATAGTAATCCCCGGCATTGATACCAGCCGGCAGTTCCTCGCTGTAAGCAGATGCATCCGGTGCTGCTTCCGCGGATTCACCCACAGCATACATCATGGTTCCGCCTTCCGCTTCCCCTTTCTTGACCAGGATCTGCTCTTCGCCGGTATATTCTGTTTCTCTGGGATCCGGAAGAGCAGAGACCTCCGCAGGGGTTTTCTCTTCGTCCGAAACCACCAGGGTGTATACGATCATGAACATGTTCTGGTCTTCTGCTTCTCCGGCAGTCTCCGATGAGCCCTCCGGTATTTCAGCAATGATCTTCTCACAGGCTGCGTCGTATCCCTGCACAGCCTCTGCTTTCACCGAATACTCGATCGGTTCTCCGTCCGCATTGACTGCAGGAACGTCTTTAAAGCTGAAATGCCACAGATCAAACTTCGTCTCCTCTGCCGGCACCGAATCAATGGCCTGACCATCTGCCAGCAGTGTGACAGAAACGCTTCCCGGGCGGACGCCCTTCGCGTTGCCGGCATCCTGCCACTGCACCAGCCCGGAGACACTGATCGTACTCTGCGTTTCTTCCGAAATGGCAATTATTTTGTCCTGTTTCAGATCTGTTTCCCGTACCGGAAACAGTACATTCCCTCAACGAAAAAAGGAACAGGATGACATTTTTCAATGCCGCCTGTTCCCCGGGATCAGCTTCCTTTTCTTTTACCGTTTATTTGACCGTCTCCATATTCCCTGCCTTTCGGCATCCCGGATCAGTTCATCCCGGAAATCCGGATGGGCAATGGATATGATCAGCTCCGCTCTTTCCCATGTCGTCCGGCCGACCAGGTTGATCACGCCGTATTCTGTCACCAGATAATAGGTCTCCGAGCGCGGATCCGTAATAATATCACCGGAAAACCGCGGCCTGATACAGGATATGACTTCTCCCTTTTTGTTCACAAAGGATGACCGCAGACAGATAAAAGACTTCCCTCCCCTGGAGATAGCCGCACCGGTCAGAAAATCCAGCTGTCCGCCGGTCCCGCTGATATGCCGGCCGCCGGCGCCTTCCGAGCTTACCTGCCCGTAAAGATCCACTGCGATACAGTTGTTGATCGAGATCATATTGTCGATCTGGCCGATCACCGCCGGATTATTGACATAGGAAAGCGGTGCCGCCATGATTCCCGGATTATTGTCCACCCATTCATAAAGCGGACGGGATCCGAAGACCATGCCCGTTACCCCTTTATTGCGGTGGGTGGTCTTTCTGCGGTTCGTCAGTTTCCCGGCTTCATAGAGATGGAGATAGGCATCCGAACAGAGTTCCGTGTGCATGCCGAGATCTTCAAGGTCCGATTCCGCGATCTGCATACCGATGATATTCGGCATGTTCCCGATGCCGAGCTGCAGAGTCGCGCCGGAAGGGATGAACGGCATGATCTGACCGGCAATCATGTAATCTTCTTTTTCCGCCGGCTGGACAGGGACCTCTGGCAGCGGCCCGTGCTCCCCTTCCACCACATAATCCACTTCCGAGATATGGATGGATTCACCGAAACCGCCCAGGATATGCGGAAGCTTCTCATTCACTTCCAGGATCACAAGATCCGCTTTCTCCAGGATCCCCTTCGCGATCCCTGTGGAGCAGGAAAGATTGAAATATCCGTGCCGGTCCATCGGCGTGACGCACATCATGGCGACATTCACAGTCAGGAAATGTTTATAATATTCCACAACATGCCGGAACACCATCGGAATGAAGCTGCAGAGCCCCCGGTCGGAAAGCTTCCGTTCATAAGCCGAAAAATGCCAGCTGTTATAGACAAAATGTTCCCGTGTGGGATCGCATTCCGCCGTCATGATCGGTCCGAAGCAGAGATTTCCCCGGATCTTTACATCCGTAAGCTCATCCTTTCGTTTGGCCAGTGCTGCATCGAGCAGGGGCGGGAAACCGAGATTTGTCGTGTAGTCGACCCAGTCTCCGCTCTTTACCGCCTTCACTGCTTCTTCCGGTGTACGCAGTTTTCCCCTGTATTCCGCGTAAAAATCCATGACCGCCCTCCTTTGCAGCTTCTCCCGCTCAGGCTCCATACCATCGCAATCAATAAAGCAAGGCCATTATAGCATTATTCTGCTGTCTTCGCCGCAGTATTCAGCATGATAATGCTGCTGTTTTCATGACAAATCCCTTGAAAACTGTACCGGTCTCAGAGATTTGCTGCGATCTCCCGAAGCGCGGAGACAGCTGCGTCCACCTCTTCTTCCTTCGTGAACCAGGAAAAGCTGAACCGCACAGCACCCTGCTTTACGGTTCCGAGAGACTGGTGCATCAGCGGCGCGCAGTGCGCGCCGGCCCGGACGGCAATTCCGTATTCCTCACTCAGGATATCCGCGATCTCCCCGGAATCTCTCTCTCCGATATTCAAAGCGACGATCGCAGCATGATCTCCGTTCATCTTCCCATACACTCTGATCCCGGGAATATCCCGGATCCCGTTCAGAAATCTTGCGGTAAGCGCCTTCTCCCGTGCTTCAATCTCATCAACACCGGTCTCCGTAATGTAGTCCAGCGCTGCAAGAAGGCCTGCTATCCCGTGCCCGTTCAACGTTCCCGCCTCCAGCCTGGCCGGCAGCTCCTCTGGCTGTTTCCTGCTGTAGGAACGGATTCCCGTACCGCCGCTTTTCACCGGCCGGATCTCCACGCCTTCCCGAATGCACATGCCGCCGGTGCCCTGCGGTCCCAGCAGTCCCTTGTGACCGGTAAACAGCAGGATATCGATTCCCAGCTCTTCCATATCGATCCGTCTGGTGCCGGCCGTCTGCGCTGCATCCACCGCCAGAAGAGCACCTGCGCTATGCGCGATCCGGCTCACACGCCGGATATCCACAACGTTTCCCGTCAGATTGGACGCATGGGTGCAGATGATCAGCTTCGCATCATCGCCTGCCAGTTCTTCAAGGGTCTCATAATCAGGATCTCCCGCTTCATCTGCAGGCGCGATATCCAGCCTGATCCCGCGTTCTTCTTCCAGCATATATAAAGGACGGAGAACAGAATTATGCTCCAGGACTGTTGTCACCGCATGATCGCCCGGGCGCAGCAGTCCGAAGAGCGCCAGATTGATCGCTTCGGTAACATTCGCAGTGAACACCACATGGTCCGGTCTGCTGCAGTTGAAAAAAGAGGCCAGTTTCTTTCTGGCCTGATAGACTGTCCGGGCAGCTGTCAGTGCTTCTCCGTGCGTTCCGCGAGCGTTGTTGCCCATTGTTCCCATTGCAGCAAGAACAGCCTCCCCGACCTGCGGAGGTTTTGTGATCGTGGTAGCTGCGTTATCAAGATAGATCATCGCCGATATCCTCTGTAAAACGGACCTGTTCGTTCCTTTCATTCAAATACCAGCAGCTCACAGGAGCAGCTGATAGATGCCTTCCGGTGTGATCCCCGCGGCGGCAGCTGCCGCCCTCACAGCCTTCTCTGCCTCAGGAGGCGCGCTCCAGCACATGCCGCACCCGGCAGAAACGACCGACGGCAGCGGAATGAACCGTCCGGCAACATCATGCGCCGTACAATAATCTTCCATCGCCATGGCATCCGTGGTTGTCGAAAAAGAAACGATCGTCCGGAATGTCTTTTCTCTTTTATTCGCGATCACGGTTTTATGATCTTTCCGGCAGCAGTAAGTGCCGACACAATATCATACATATTCGTGACGGATCCGACTGCCAGCTTTTCCTTTAATCCGTAAAAATCAAGGCAGGTCCCGCAGGTCATGATGCGGACGCCGCGTTCCTCCATGGACCGGATGTCATCCAGCGAAGCGGATCCTTCCGTGGTAAGAAATGCACCGCCATTATAGAATAAAACAGTATCCGGAAGCGCTTCCTGCTGCGACAGAGCGAACAGGAATCCCTTCATCAGGATCGCGCCCAGCTTGTCATCCCCGTTTCCCATGTATGCAGATCCAATCGCAGCCACCGTCTTCTCATTTTTCTGTATCTTCTGCTCAACCGGGAAACTGTCCATGATGCTGCATTCTCCCGCATCCTCAGCCGCGGCAGCATCTGCCGGCACCTCTATGGTGACCACGAAGTGCTTTTCTCCCTTTCCTTCACTTACAGCTTTTCCATTCATCCCCGCTGCCATGCGCAGCAGGTTCTGTACTGCAGTTTCATTATCCACATGGACCTCCAGGATCCCGCCGCCTGTCATGGCATCCGCCGCCTTCTTCGCCTTTACCACCGGGATCGGGCACTGCTCTCCCCTTGCCTCAACAACTGTTCTTTCCATTAATAATGCTCCTCTTTTCGGTTCTCTTTTTGCTCTGACATCCGGCCTCATGCATGCAGGAAAATCCTTTTCCCACCGCTGTACGTTCTTACTGTCCCGATCCGCGCTGCCTCCGGCACTTTGCTTTTCAGCTCGTTTTCCAGGGCATCCGCATCAGCCGGATCCACGGCGATCAGAAGTCCTCCGGAAGTCTGCGGGTCATAGAACATATCCTGCAGCGCCAGTTCCGTGCCGCCTTCCTCCACTGCATTCTGGGCAAAGTTCCTGTTCCTGTACATCCCCTCCGGAAGGATCCCCATCTTTGCCAGCGCTTCCGTCCCCGGAAGCACCGGGACCTTCTCACTCTCTATATGGATCTCCACGCCGCTTCCCTGAGCCATTTCGGTACTGTGTCCCAGGAGTCCGAAGCCTGTCACATCCGTGCAGGCGTGAACATGGTATTTTACCATTATATCCCTGGCGTCCCGGTTCAGCTTTTTCATCATCTCCAGTGCCCGGGCATGATCCTCCGCCGCAGTCATGCCGACTTTCGCCGCAGTCGTAAGGATGCCCGTTCCCAGAGGCTTCGTAAGGAAAAGCACATCCCCCGGCTTCGCGCCGCTGTTGGTCAGCACCCGGTCCGGTCTGACAAAACCGGTCACGGAAAGCCCGTATTTCGGCTCCCTGTCTATAATGCTGTGGCCGCCGGAAATGATGACGCCGGCTTCTCTTGCCTTTTCATATCCGCCCCGCAGGATCCCGTGTACGGCTTCCCTGGGAAGATCTGCCGGCACAGCCATGATATTCAGCGCCAGTTTCGGCTCCCCTCCCATGGCATAGACATCCGACATGGCATTGGCTGCCGCGATCTGCCCGAATGTATACGGATCATCCGTGATCGGCGGAAAAAAATCGACGGTCTGCACGATCGCGAGATCATCACTGATCCTGTATACGCTGGCATCATCGCTGCGGTCAAATCCGACCAGAAGATCCGGATCTTCCAGGACTTCGAGATCCCCCAGCAGCTCCGCCAGCACGCCTGCGCCCACCTTTGCGCCGCAGCCGGCGCATTCCGCGAGTTTTGTCAGTTTCACGTTACTTTCCATCATTGCCTCGCAGTTCTTCGAGAAGGATCAGCACAAGGCCGAACATCTCTCTTTTTCTTGCCGGGGAGATCAGATCCTCTTTGATGATCCGTGCTTTCTTCTTCAGTTCCGCGGCACACGAAACCGCGATCTCCTCATTGGACACACTGTTATCTTCCAACAGCAAAGCGCTGTCCTCCAGCACGACAGGTTCCGGCCCTGCGGCACCGGCAACGATCTTCGGCGCTGCCTCTGCACTTCCGAAACGGACTGCGTAATTGATCAGCGGGAAATCGATCGAGGAGCGGAGGCTGTATTTGTAAAAGCCGCTTCTCTCTCCCTCCGGCCTTTTTTTCAACAGGAACCGGATGATCAGGACATGCAGCCTCTCCCTGAAGGAAAGACCGTTTGCCCGTGAATGCCGGCTGACCAGCTCGCTGACAGGACAGGTATGCAGTTCCCCGTTCTCGCAATATTCCGCTTCTGCATCATATAATATAAGTGCGGTGGCTGTATCCGAGTAACAGATCGCCCTGCAGTCCGGGCTGCCGGGCACCTGCTGGCACTTGCCGCCGCCTGTCTTATAACAGCCGTCCAGTGCACTCCGCCAGAGCTCGCTCTGGTTGTAATAAATGCATCTTCTGTCCTGCATCACATTTCCGCCGAGCGAGGCGATATTCCGGATCTGCGGGGAAGCCGTTTTCCCCGCCGCTTCAGCGAGCGCGGGGAACAATGCCTTCACCGTTTCGCTTTCTGCAATATCCGTAAGCGTTTCCGCAGCGCCGATCGACAGCACTGCGCCGTCTTCCCGGATTCCTTTCAGTTCTTCAAGTTTCCCGACCAGGACTATATTTTCATCTTTTCTGACGCCGTTCTTGAAAAGCGGCATCAGATCCGTGCCTCCGCCCATATAGGTACAGGAGGCTGTCATGGCCGCATCTTCAAACGACACTGCTGTTCTCATTTCCATTGTCAGTGCTCCTGTCTCCTTTTTCCCGGCAGAATAATGAATTCATCGCTCAGGGGGATCTTCCGGATCCTCCTGCCGGATGCCCGCGAGACCGCATTCACGATCGCCGGTGCTCCCGGAACAGTACTCAGTTCCCCTACGCTCTTCGCGCCGTGCGGGCCGGTCGGTTCATAGCCGTCCGCCAGATCCACATAAATATCCGGCATATCATCCATTTCCGCGAACCGGTAATGCAGCAGATCGGTCGATACCGGCTTTTTCAGCTTCGGCAGGATCTCGATCTTCTCATAGAGCGCATAGCCCATGCTCTGCAGGATACCGCCCTGCAGCTGTCCTTCCAGCGTCATCCTGTTGATCGGCGTTCCCACATCCGCGACCTCGATGATATCCAGCAGACGGATGGCGTTCAGTTTTTTATAGTATTCCGCCTTCACAAAACATACGACGAACGGATTGGGACTCGCGAGCGCCTTATAATACCCGGTACCGATGATCACTCTGCCGTTCGGGCTGAACATGATCAGGCGGGCGCCTTCCTTAAAGGAGATCACTCTGTCGGTTCCCTGATCCAGCACCAGATAACGGTTCCCCGGCAACTCCTCCACTTTCCTGTCCGGGAAGACCGCCTGCAGGCCGTCCAGATATTTTTCCTTCAGATCCCGGCAGGCATTCACGATCGCGTTGCCGCACAGGAAAGCCTGGCTGCTCCCGAAGGTGCCGGAATCATACGGTGTGAACCGTGTGTCAGCCGCGAAAATGTGTACATCCTTCAGTTCGATCCCCAGCGTTTCCGCACAGATCTGCGCCTCCATGGTCTCGCTGCCCTGGCCGATATCGCAGGAACCGACAAGAAGCTGTACCGTCCCGTCGTCATTCATCATAATGACCGCTGAACTCAGCCCGTCCAGATTGGACGCGCCGGACCCGTGGCAGGCGAAAGAATATCCCCACGCCTGGCGTTTTTCTTCATTGTCAATGAGCGGGCCTTCCTTCTCGTCCACCATCCGCTGCAGTCTTCTCGCCCGGACAACGCAGTCTTCGATGGCGCAGCTCGTTACCGGAAGAGACGCCGCCGGAAAAGATTCTCCCGCTTTGATATGGTTCTTCAGCCGCAGTTCCACCGGATCCACGCCCAGCTTTTCCGCCAGTTCGTCCAGGGCGATCTCCCGTGCAAAGGTGAGCTGTGTGTTTCCGTATCCGCGGAAGGCACCGGCCGTTACATGATCGGTGAACACGGTCTCCCCGTGGAACAGATAGTTATCGACCCGGTACTGGAATTTTCTGGCAGCCGCCGCGCATACCGTCGGCCCGTGCGTTGTATACGCACCGGTGTTGAGCTTATAATCTGCTTCAAAAAACATCAGTTTACCGTTCTCATCTGCCCCGATCTGCAGTGCAGTCTGCGAACCGTGGCGTGCGACTGCCGTTGCGATATCCTCTTCTCTGCTGTAAGTAAGCCGCACCGGCCTTCGGATCTTCCTGGAGAGGAATGCAGCCGCAGGCTGGGAATGCAGCTGCTGCCTGGCCCCGAACCCGGCACCGACCGCCGGTTTGATGAAATCAATGTCGCTTTCCCGCAGTCCCAGGATCTCAGCCATGATCCGGCGTTCCTGGTAGATCGTCTGCGAGCTGCTGTAGACGGTGAGATGTTTCCCGTCACTGAAATCCACAAGGCAGGATGTCAGTTCGATCTGTGCGTGCTGCATCGGCTGGGTCACATAATATCCGCCCGTAATAACAGCAGAGGCCGCCTGCCCCGCTTCCGCATTGCCGACGGTGACGTCTCTGTGCTGGGCGACATTCGTATCCGAAATATCCGGCTGAAGCGGTTCAGCATCCGGCGTCAGCGCTTCATCGATCGTCAGATACGCTTTCAGCACTTCAAAATCGATCCGGATCTTCAGGATCGCCTGTCTGCAGGCTTCCCATGTTTCCCCGCCGACGATCAGGATCCTGTCTCCATAGGACTTGCAGTCCGTGGTGAGGACATATTCGTCCTTAAAAAGCAGTCCCGACGGCGGATTCCCGGAAGAGTTGAACTTCTCTCCCATGGTTTCCGCGGGTGTAACGCAGCCAAGATAGCCCGGTACGCTCTCCGCCCCGGAAGTGTCGATTTTTAAGACCTTCGCCCGGGGGAACGGACTTCTCACCAGCATCGCGCAGGCTTCCCCCGGCAGCTTTATATCATCGGTATACTGTATTTCTCCGGCAGCCTTCTTCATGGATTCCAGACGGGGAACATGCCGGTCGATCACAGTAAATTTCTTCTCCTGGTTCATGATTCTCTCCCGTTTAATCCTCTCCGCGTACCGGCTCTTCTTTGCTGATCCGTTCAGCCGCCAGCTGTACCGCTTCCTCTATTTTTACATACCCCGTGCAGCGGCACAAATTCCCGGAAAGCGCCTCTCTGATCTCTCCTCTGGACGGATGCGGATTTTTGTCTAACAAGGCTTTTGCCGCCAGGATCATGCCCGGTGTACAGAATCCGCACTGGATCGCCCCGGCATCGGTAAACGCCTGCTGGATCGGATGCGGGTTTTTCCCGGTCCCAAGTCCTTCAATCGTAAGAATACTGGTCCCGTCGGCAGCCAGTGCCGGCACGCAGCAGGAATTGACAGCCCTGCCGTCCATGAGGACGGTACACGCGCCGCATTCTCCCAGATCGCACCCTTTCTTTGTTCCGGTAAGACCCGCCCGGTCCCTGATCAGCTCCAGAAGCGTCTCGTCAGGCCGGACAGCAAATACAGCCGGAATGCCGTTCAGCACTATTCGGATCGTCATCTGTCTGCTTCCTCCATTACCTGTTCCGGTCTGCCTGAACGTATATACTGATACGCTGTTTCCATCTCTTCACTGAGGTTCCGGTCTTCCCACAGATGCGGGATCACCTTCCGGAAATCCGCATGGACCGGCCCGGTCACCTTCCCGAGCGTGATCTCTCCTCTCATATCGATCGCCTGGGCTGCATGCACCAGTTCGATGCCCAGCATATACCGCAGGTTGTCAACGATCCGGAGCGCCCGCCTCGCCGCCAGCGAAAGGTTGCTTGCATGATCTTCTATACCGCCGGCGACCGGATCATAATCCGTGGAAGTCGTATTGGAAAGCCATCTGTTCTCCGCATCCAGCGCACACAGCGTCTTCTGATAGGTGGAATAACTGATCACTTTCACTTCATCCGGCGTCAGGAATCTCGTGAGACCGCTGAACACCGGATCCACGATGCGGAAGATCCTGTTCGTGATCATGCGTGACATATGGCACAGCGCCGCTGCCAGCATATCTACCGCAAGCGCCAGCGTCGTCACCTCAAAATTCGGGCTGACCGACGTCGTATGCTCCTCGTAAATGATGCACGGATTATCGCCGGTATGGTTCATTTCGATCTCCAGGATCTTTCTGACATAGGTGAGTGCATCCAGGACCGAACCGTTGACTGACGCGCCGCTCCGGAAGGAAAGCGGATCCTGCAATGCCCGTTTGGGATCCGGTTTTTCCAGATAGCTCCCCTGCAGGTACCGCCGGCACTCAGCAGCAACGCGGATCTGTCCGTCAAGCCCTCTGGCTTCGTTGACCTTCTCCCCCAGCGGCTGCAGGCCGCCGTTCAGCCCTTCCAGGCTCAGGCAGTAGATCAGATTCGAGATCTTTAAGAGATCCTCCGTTTCTGCTGCAAGGAGGGCTGTCTGGGAGGAACAGTGCGATCCGTTTGAGACGATCGAAAGACCGTCCTTCGGACCGAGGACCGGGACTTTCAATCCCTCCCGGCTGATCGCTTCCGCTGCAGGGATGATCTCCCCGTAATATTCGACCTCTCCTTCGCCGATGATCCCCAGGCCGATATGCGACATGGTGTTGACATCTCCCACTCCTGCCGCGCCGCGGTGTTTTGCCCTGGGATGGATGCCTCTGTTCAGGAATTCCTCATACATCCGCAGGATATCGACGGAAATGCCGCTGCGGCAGCAAAGCGCGGTATTCAGCCGGATCAGCATCATGCCCCGGACTTCTTCCACTTCGGAATACGGGGGGACGCCCACGGAATGGCTGCGGATCAGGTTCCTGTTGAACTGCTCAAAGAATTCCACGCCGAATTCCCTGTCCTTGTTCCAGCCCACGCCGTGGTTCAGTCCGTAGACCGGTTTCCCTTCCGCCGCCATATCAAACAGGACCTGCCGTGATTCCACAAGCAGCGGGATCCTGTCTTCCGCGATCTTTACCGGCCTCCTGCCGTATACGACTTCCCTGAACCCTTCCAGCGTAAGATGCGATCCGTCCAGCACCAATGGTTCCATTTTCACTTCTGATTCCTCCTCTTACCGGGCCAGATCTCCCGGGGTGTCCACATCGCTCAGTTTTTCCTCGTTTACAATGTAATAATGCACCTTCCCGGGATCCGATCTGATCAGCCTGATCGCGCCGCTGTCCCCTTTCAGTTCCGTCAGCTTCCCGAACATCGTTTTATCGAAAACGGCGGGATTTGCGGGATGGGAGGAAAAGGCGCAGGCCATCTTCCGCCCGGAAAAAACGAATTGTTCCAGGAGTCCCTGCACATCCGCTGCGCCGAACGCCGGCTGATCCGCTGCGAAAAAAGCGGACGCATCATATCCGTGACACAGCGCATATGCTGCGCCGAGACGAATGGACGCCGCAATACCTTCCCGGAACTCCCCGTTTCTGATCGGAATGGCATCCCCTGCAGCCCCGGTCTCTGCCAATATCCTGTCATAACAGCTTACGACCGCGATATCCAGCCGCAGTCCTGCACAGGATCTTTTTGCTTCACGGAGCGCATCCAGCTGCCATCTGTAAAGCGGCTTCCCGTGAAACATCGCAAGGAGCTTGTTGTCTTCTCCGAAGCGCCTGCTCTCTCCCGATGCCAGGAGCACAGCCAGTATACGGACATCTTCCGGCTTTCTGACCGCTTCGTGATGAAAAACATACCTGATCTCAGCATTTGGATACCGGGCCGCCAGCGGTTTCCTGTAGTTTTTTTCGACGATCAGATCGATCAGCGTTCTGTCGACCAGCGGCTCCCTCTGAACGATCTCCCTGATCTGCGCATCCGCAAGCGCCTCCCGGAAGCAGACCTCATGGAAGTCCCTGCCGATTGCGAAGCCGCTCATGACGATCACGATCTCGTTCACTTCTTCCGGAATCACCGGTTCATAATACGCCGGGATCTTCAGCGGATGATGCTTCGCGCCGTCTGCTTCGATCAGTACTTCGTCATACGCCGCGCATACTTCCCGGTATACCTTCTCTCCCGGCCACGTCAGCTTGTTCCTTCCGAACGCGTCCGTTTCACATGGCGTCCCTATGTAATCGATCAGCCATTCTGAAGGCTCTTCCATAATGTGGGTCGTGGTCATGATTGCCGTCCGTTTATGCAGGGAAGCATTCTTCTCAGCTCTCTTCCTGATATACCCTGTCTTTCCACCGGCTCCCACTATTGCTGCAACATAAGCCATGTATTCAGACCTTTCCTTCGCTCACATGTTTCATGACTGCTGTCAGTACTGCGCCGCCGATACATCTGGCTTTGTCAGAGATCGTAAAACAGTTCTTCAATTCCGATTCCCTCGGATCGATATCTGCGATCTTGAGCCCTTTCTGCACCGGATAGCCTTCATGGATCAGCCCCCGGATGAGTCCTTTAAAAGGCGCCCTGACGGGAACCGGTTCTTCCGCTGCATCAGCTCTTTCGATCTGCGCTATGATCTCTCCGGCCTCCGCAATATCGCCGATTTCACGCACATGCCGGATCCTTCCATCCGCCGGCGCATGGATCACTCTGTCTGCGGCGTGTCCGGCGATCATCCCGGGAACACCGGTATTTTCCTGCGGGCACCGGTCATAGAGGATCCTTCCCAGATCGTGCCCCCGCATCGTTTCGACCGCTGCGTGACAGTCTTCTCCCGGAGTGAATCCCGGACCGAGCGCTGCAACGAACGGAGCCATCCCCATATGAGTTCCTGTATTATATTTTGCAAGGATGGCATCAACAAGTGCAGTCAGGCGGAATCCGCTGTACTGCCAATTCTTATCCGGCAAAAAATGACGCAGGCATTCTCCCGCGGGATCTGTCAGCACAGCCAGGCCGTCTTCCGAAAGAAGGCGGAAAGCTTCTTCCTCCTTCCGTGCCGCAATGCATGCCAGCCCTTCTATCCTGCAGCTGCCTTCGTATACAGCATTGCAGAAGGATACGGTAAGCCTGATCGCGGAAGGATACGGCTGTTCCAGTACCAGGACATGAAATCCGGCGTTCCGGAGCGTCCAGATGATCCCGCTGGCAATATCTCCTCCGCCTCTTACAATGACAAGTTCTTTCATCGATACCTCTCGTGGCGCTTTTATATTGATATTATAACAATATTATCCTTGTTCCGTCCATAAAAAGTCTAAAACCGTACCATTTCCCGGCATCCCCCTTATTTCGGTATAGTCATACTGTATTTCGATATAATCAATCGAAATTATCTGTTGACGAAACTATTGATTTCCCATGGTCCGGCACTATAATGAAGACGGTTCCGGAAATTGGAAATACTGAACGGACCGCAAAATAAATTTGCACCACTGTGAATTTAATATCAAGGAGTGTGACTTAAATGAATTACATTGGTATTGCAGGTACTGAAAACATGTATTCGATGCCTTCCTTCAGTTTCCGGGAATACTGCGGTGACGCTACAGATTCCACCCTGCGCAGAAAGACCGGATTCGACAGATTTCTGTTCATTCCGGAGGATAAAACTTCTTATTCTGCCGATCACTGTGCTGAGGATAAGTGCAGGTCAGCACTGAAGGGTTATTTATCCTGCGTTTTTTCCGCATAATATGATCGCTGATTCTCCTATAACAGCAAAGACCGGTCCTGAAAATGATCTTCAGGACCGGTCTTCTTTTTGCAGGAACAGCTTCCCTTGCTTATTCCTTCCCCGTCTCTTTCTGCCTCTTCGCTCTCTCATTCGTATCCAGGCTTTTTCCGAACACAAAATATCTGTCGTACAGATATTCCAGAAGGAAGTTGCAGCCCATATTCAGGAGCGTCACCAGGATGCCCGGCCAGTGCGCCGTCTCCGCCAGATAATTCCCGCAGATCGTGGAGACAGGCGTGAATACTGCGTAAAACGCCGCCACCTTCATCATCGCCACCGGAACATTGTTCGCTGACTGGAACGTATACTGGCGGTTCAGGGTAAAATTCCAGATGACAGATGCGACCAGCGCGATCAGATAGCATGGCCAGTACGGCCATGACGTCACTTTATCAAGAATGGAATACAGAACGATCTCGATCACGCCCGCCGAGATCGAAAACAATGTGAATTTTACGGCTCTCAGCCATTCTTTGCTTTTGCCTTTCTCCGCTGCCATCAATTGGTTCCTCCGAAGGTGCCGGCTGCTGCCGGTGCGCTCTGACTGTTCATTTTCCTGAACAGATCCTTATTGCTTTTGTACAGTTTCCTGAATACTGAATAATTCCGGTCATAGACGGCTTTGTTCTTTTTATCCGGTCTGAAGCGTTTCCTGACCGGGATAAACCCGCCGATTTCGTTAAGATCCTTCATCAGCCCAAGCCCTACAGCGGCGACAGCAGCCGCTCCGACAGATCCCACATTCTGCGGGCTGTCTGTCACTTCTATGGTCCTGCCGGTAATATCCGCCAGGATCCGGCTCGTCGTATCGGAAAGCGCACCGCCGCCCCCAAAACGGATCGTTCGGGAAGTCTTTACCTTTTTATCCTGACACTCCAGCATCCAGCGCAGATGATAGCATACACCTTCCACGACCGCACGGATCATTTCCGTCTTGCCTGTCTCCAGACGGATGTTGAAGAACATGCCGGCTGCTGCCGCATCTTCGAACGGGCAGCGGTTCCCGTGCAGCCAGGGCGTAAAGATCACGCCGGCTGCGCCCGGAGGCGCTTCCCTGATCACTTCGGACATATAGTCGTACAGACTTGTATAGACAGATTCCGGATCCTGACAGACATCGTGCTTGTCCAGATAGATTCCGATCTCATCCAGCGCAAGATGATCCTTCACCCATTCCAGGCATTTTCCGGCTGTCTCCATCTCCGCGAAATAGTTGAACCGGCCCGGCTGAGCGCCGACGATGGCTGCGATCATGTTATTTGCATCCACGGTCTGCTTTTCCACGACCGTGGATACCCAGCCGGAGGTACCGCAGTAAATATGTGTATCCCCGGTCTCCGTGCACCCGCAGCCGAGTCCGATCAGGGAGGCGTCCCCGCCGCCGCCGAACACAGGAGTTCCCGGCCGCAGGCCCAGTTCTTCCGCTGCCTTTTCCGTCAGAGGGCCGACTTCGTCCGTTGAACGGATGATCTCCGGCAGAAGTTCCATTTTGATATCGAACATGCGGCAGAGTTCCCGGCTCCAGCCTTCATGTCCTTTCCTCGTGTCATAGAGCAGCGTGGAGAAGGCGGAATCTTCCGTCATCGTGAATCTGCCGGTACATCTGGAAGTCAGGTAATCCTTGACATCCAGCCAATGCCTTGCTCTGGCAAAGTTTTCCGGTTCATGCGCTTCGATCCATTTGCATTTCCACATCGGATCCTTGACGGATCCGGATACCGCACCCGTGATCACGATTGACGGGATCAGCTTCAGGATATTTGCGCCGGCGATCTGCGGCCCGTAGGCGATCCCTTTGCGGATCTCTTCGGTGGCGCGCTGATCCATGTAGCTCATCGGTCTGTGGACCGGAATGCCGTCCGCATCCGTCAGCACAAGCCCCTGCATCTGGGAACAGAACGATATGCCGGCGATGCTGTCCCTGCGGGCGGGATCCCTTGCGATCACTTCCCCGGTGGTCCGGCACATCGCGTTCCACCATTCCTCCGCGTCCTGCTCCACGCCGCCGTCCGGCAGGACATACAGACCGTATCCGCACGAAGCGGAATCGACCATCTTTATTTTTTCATCCACATCGAACAGGCATGTCTTCACGCCTGTCGTGCCTATATCATACGCAAGGATCAATGTTCCCACGTCATACCTCCCTTTCCTGCGCTGACCCGGTACCTTCTGCCACGGGTCCGGAGCCGGAAGAAACGCTGTCCGTTATGCCGAATGCGCCCTTGATGAAAAGCACCAGCTGTTCCGTCATCTTCTCATCGTCTTCTGCCTCTCCGAGATAGAATTTCCTGCGCTCGTTATAGTATCTGCATCCCGCATCAAAATGCAGCATCATCAGCAGGTTGTCAAAGAACAGCGCCAGATAAGCCGGATCGATATCCCGGCGGACAGCGCCTTCTTCCTGCGCCTTCCGGATGATCCCTGTATAGATCATTGCCGTATACTTCTCGATCGTTTCCGCATAATAAGCCGCTTTCTCACCCGGTTCATGCGTGATCGCATGGTACATCTGGATATAGTGCGGATTCCTGCGGGCAAAAGAGATGCATGTCCGGATCAGCTTTTCACAGGCTTCTGCCAATGTGTCCTCCCGGTCCACCGCCTCCCCGATCATTGCCTTCAGCATATCGGTCGAGCGGGCCAGGCAGGCATCAAAAAGCGCTTCCTTGTTCCTGTAATATTTATAGATGACGCCGACGCTGATCCCGGAACGGCGGGCGATCTCACTGACCGCTGCCCGCTCCGGTCCTTTGCTGCCGAATTCCTCCACAGCAGTCACAAGAAGCTTTTCCTGCTGTTCATCCGTCAGTTTCTTCAGCATTTCCGACCTCCGCCAGTTTGGAATAACTGCTCCTGTAGATCTGATGTTCCAGAGCACCGGCCAATACCCTGACCGGAATGGCCCTGTATCCGGCGCCGGCAAGCAGCGCCGCCATGCAGTTCTTATTCAGAACAGTCATCATGGCCGCAGCGTCATCTTCGGACCCGGCAGCACAGACCGCCCCTTTTCCCCGGAGCAGTACAGCTCCGCCGCCTTTTACCGCATGCGCGATCTCCTGATCGGATGCATCTGCTTCCAGGCATCTGATCCGGGGACCGGCGATCTGGGCAAGATCATCTATGTAAGCAGGCATTGTTTTTCCGCTCATACTCACTGTTTTTATAAAAGGTGCTTCCGTCTCAAGGATCACGTTGATGGACGGATCGTCGAACACAAGATATCTGCGGTCAAATTCATCATGGATCTCCCTGTGCAGGACCTCTGCGTACGCTGAAAGCGGTCTGTCTTCGAGCGCCTCCTGCGGATATAAACTTCCCGTCATCGCGAAATAACGCCTGCGGGCAGCCCTCTCCAGATGACGGGCTGTCCGGAAAGCCTCCTCGCTGTCTCTGCCGACACACACAGTTCCATGGTTCCGCATGAGCACTGCCCGGCAGCCCGGATGCTCTGCCAGCGCCGCTTCCACATTCTTTGTCAGTTTCTTTGTGGAAGAAAGGCCGTAACGCGCTGTCGGGACATCTTCTCCCAGATAAACACTGCCTCCGCGTCCGGGATTGACGATAAAAACGCCTCCCAGGACGGACAGTGCCGAAGCATACTCCTGATGGGTGTGGATCACGAACCGGGCATCCGGTCTTTTTCTGTAAGCCGCTGCATGCACGCCTTTTTCACTGGAAGGCTTCACATCGCCGGCATAAGAGCAGTCGCTGATGCGGACCGTTACCAAATCATCCGGCGTCAGGCTTTCATAGGTGCGCCCGCTCGGCGTGATGATAAATTCCTCTTCGGATATGCGTGCGCTGATATTTCCCCATGTCCTGGCGATCAGGCCGGAACGCAGCAGTTCCAGGCCGGCTTCCAGCACTTTTTCCCTTGCTTCTGTTTCCGTATAAAACATGGATGTTCCTCCGTTTCCCCGGCAGTTATTTATCCAGTTCGGTATGAATGCGTCCGCACTTCGAGAATACCCTGTCGAAGCGGGTAATGACTTCATCGATCTCTTCTTCCGTGTATGCTGCGCTTGTGTAAAGTCTGGAACCGGCCAGCGTGATCAGGCCTTCCGCCATATAGGCGGCGCCCATATGCTCCATTTCCGCCTGCCGGACATTCGTCTGTTTAAGGATCTTCGGTACCTCCCAGAGTTTGCCCCAGTCGATTGCGAAATGCATGGTGCCGACACTGTCGAGATGGCAGATCGAGCCCTGGTTGAACGCAACAAACGGCAGATTGTATTTGCGGATGGAAGCCTGCAGACCGGCCGTCAGACGGTCTCCCATTCTGCCCGCCTTCTCGCAGGCGTTCTGCTTCTCGATCTCGGAGATCATATAATAGCCGGCGCAGGTGGAAAGCGGCGTGGCTGACAGCGTCCCGCCGCAGAGTGCCTTGTGGAGCTTCTTGCCCTGGCCGTCCAGGCCGGCGCCGAGATAAGCCATGCAGTCCCTGTGTCCGCCTACTGCACCCGCGCCGGGATACCCGCCGGCGATGACTTTGCCGAACACGGTCAGATCCGGATCGACATTAAAGAAACCCTGTGCGCCGTGCACGCCGATCCGGAAGCCTGTCACCACTTCATCAAAGACGAGCAGTGCCCCGTATTTATGCGCCAGGCGCTCCGTTCCCTTCACGAACTCCCTGGTCACCGGCCTGGTACCGGATTCCGGACCGACAGGCTCGACAAAGATCGCCGCTGTTCCGCCGTTCAGCTTATTCTTCCTGAGCTTCTTCTCCAGATCCTCCAGGTCTCCGGGAAAATACTCATCCGTATGTTTAAAAATATAGCCGGGAACGCCGTGGGAAAGCATGCCCTTCGTGCCGGGAACACGGATCCCGTATGCGAGCTGATCCGACCAGCCGTGGTAGCCGCCGCCCATTTTCAGGATGTTCTTATGTCCGGTCTTCAGACGGGCGATCCTGGCAGCGACCATGCAGGCTTCGGTCCCCGAACCGAGGAAACGGATCATTTCCACGGAAGGGACGAGATCCGAGATCTTTTTGGCAAGCTTGTATTCATATTCATGGAAGAGACCGGTGGACGGACCGCAGGTATTCAGCAGGCCGATCACGGCTTCCCTGACAACGGGCGGATTGCTTCCGAGGACAGTCGGCCCGCCGGCCTGCAGAAGATCGTAGTATTCATTGCCGTCCACATCCGTCATTTTGTTTCCGTTCGCGCTTGTGATGGCGATCGGAAAAGGATAGTTGAACGCAAGGTTGTGCTCCACGCCGCCGGGAATGACTTTCTTCGCTTCATCGGTCATTTCCTTTGACTTCCGGCATTTTGTCTCAAAATAGCCTTCGATATACTCTTTCAGGGCCTCCGGTTTTACCGAATAGACCGGTTTGCGGATCAGGGAATCCAGTTTTTTGGTGACTGCTTCCGCGTCAAGATAGTGATCTGCATCAATGGCGTATCCGTTGTAAGCCATCTTCTCATTCCTCCTTATATACAGTCTCGTGAATCTTCGTTCACGAGTTTTGTTTTTATTGTACTCCGGGCAATGGATTCCGTCAACCAAAAAAAGAGAAACATTTTGACATTTTTTGTCTCCTGTTCCTCTTCCGTAAATGCTGTTCCTGTGTTTGCAGCAGGTTCTTTTTCAGTTTATGGTGACTGTGCCTGGACAGCTGTTGCGCATGCCGTATTCACGATATCTTCCACGGAGCACCCGCGGGAAAGATCATTGCACGGTCCTGCCAGCCCCTGCAGGACTGCAATGGCTTCCGCTCCGGCCAGCCGCTGGGTTATTTTGTAGCCTATATTGCCCGCCTGCAGATCCGGAAAGATCAGCACATTCGCGCGGCCTGCCACCGGACTTCCGCCGGCTTTCTGCAGGCCGACTTCCGGGACCAGCGCGGCGTCGAACTGCATCTCCCCGTCCAGGATCAGATCCGGCGCCAGTCCGTGTGCAATAGCAGCTGCCTCCTGCACTTTCCCGACCAGCGCATGCTTAGCGCTTCCTTTCGTGGAGAAAGACAGCAAAGCGACTCTCGGGCATTCGATCCCGCCCAAAGTGTGCGCTGTCTCTGCGGAAGAAATGGCTATATGCGCCAGTTCTTCCGCTGTCGGGCATGGATTGACAACACAGTCCGCATAGACCAGAAGCCCGTTATAACCGATGTCCCTGTTCTGAAACTCCATAAGCATGCCGGAGGAAACGACTTTGATCCCCGGCTTTGTTTTGATGATCTGCAGCGCCGGACGGAGCATGTCTCCGGTCGAATGAACGGCGCCCGAAACGAGCCCGTCCGCATCTTTTTGCTTCACCATCATGATCCCGAAATACATGGGATCCGAGATAAGCCTTTCCGCATCCTCTATGGAAACGCCTTTCTCCTTGCGAATCCTGTACAATTCGTCACGATAACGCGTTCTGTCCGGACTGCCCGCAGGATCAAGGAGACAGATCCCGGAAAGATCTGATCCGGTCTTTTCTGCCGCATCGCTGATCCTGTCGGGATCGCCCAGAAGGATTGGTTCTGCCAGCCCCTGCGCTTTCAGGATCGCCGCTGCCTGCACTGTCCGCAGCTCATCACCCTCCGGGAACACGATCGTTTTCACCTGTTCCCGTGCTTTTTTCCTGATTTCATCCAATATGCTCATCTGCAGATCTCCCGTTTTGCTGTGATCCTTCCGCCGGATGTCAGCCGTTCTCTTCCTTCCCGTCCAGTTCCGGGAAACCGCTCCAGACAGGCTTCCCCGAATAAGTCAGCACTCCGCTCTGTCCGCGCAGGACTTTCAGCACCGGCAGCGCCAGCGCTTCCTGTTCCATTTCCCCGGGATAAACACTGACCGGCGCGATCCATCCGCATCTTTCTTCAATGCCCCGGATGATATCGTCAAAACGCATCAGGCCGCCGGTAAGCAGGATGCCGTCCACTTTCCCGCACAGGACAGCGCTCATTTCCCCGATCACTTTGCAGATCTGATAGATCATGGCGTTCCATACCAGGACAGCGCCGGGATCGCCTTCCTCCACCATTTTGTGGATGACGTCCGAATCCGCTGTACCGAAAAAACTGACGAACCCGCCTGCACGGGTGCACATCTGCCTCACCGCTTCGACCGAATGCGCTTCTATATAATCCAGCAGCTGCGGAATGGGCATGCTTCCGATCCGTGTCGGCGAAAACGGGCCTTCTCCGTCAGCCCCCATATTGCCGTCCGTCATCCGTCCATGATCATGCGCACTGATGGTAATGCCGCCGTCAATGTGTGCCACAATATAATTACAGTCTTCATACCGCCGGCCGTTCTTTACAGAATGGTATTCTGCCACGGCTTTCTGGTTCAGTACATGGGAATGGGAGAACCTGTACAGCCCCCTGATCCCTGTCACCCGTGCGTAATCACAGAGTTCTTCCGTATTGGTAGGATTCAGGGTGTATGCATTTTTTCCGTATTCCTTTGCGAACTCATAAGCAAGCATCACGCCGAGTTTTGCAGGATGCTCGCTTCCGCCGACCGCGTTCACGGTGTCATTATACAGCCGTTCATCCACGATCGTTACGCCGCTGTGCTGGGAATACGCGCTGCCGCCTCTGCCGACAAAGACATCCATGTCGGCCGGTTCATATCCGTGTTCTTTCAGCATGTCGACGATGACCCGGTACCTGAACGGGACCTGCAGATTCACATGGGGATATTTCAGGAGCTCCGGCGCGTCATGAAAGATACTTTCTTCAAAAACGGAAGTCTCATTTTCGAACAGGCTTACTTTTGTTGAAGTAGAGCCCGGGTTGATGATCAGCAGTCTGAATATTTGGTCGGTCATTTTGTTCTCTTCTTTCCAAAAAGATTCTTCAGGGTCTTTCCGGACCACAGACAGGATCTGCAGACTTCGGGTAAAAAGGATGCCGCACATTTGTCAATCCGTTGCGTCCTCAAATTCTTTCATAAGATAGGATCTGAGCTGTTCATACCGCTCGCGGTCGCGTCCGCCGGCAGGGCGTCCGTCGATCCGGTCTGCATACAGACACAGGTTGCTTGAACTGGTCACCAGCACTTCGTCCGCATCAAGAAGCTCATCCAGCATAAAAGGTTCCTCTGCATACGGAATCCCCAGCGCTTTACAGGCCCGGAGCAGGTGCGCCCTGGCGATCCCGGGCAGGATCAGTTCGTCCGTCGGCGCGGTGCGGAGCACACCGTCTTTCAGGATATGCACATTGCTGGCAGCACATTCCGTGACTCTGCCGCCCGGACGGTAAAAAACGGCTTCATAGCATCCGGCTTCTGCGGCTTTCTGTTTGGCCATGACAGAAGGAATCAGATTCAGGGTCTTGATATTGCAGTGGAAGAATCTGGTATCCTCCTGCGTGATCAGCTGGACCGGCGTCAATCCGTCCCTCAGATGCGTCGGCGTAAGCGTGATCCAGAGATTCCCGGGCCCCTCTTTGAAAACGTGATCCCGGACAGCGGTTCCGCGGGTGACCTGATAGTAGACGAACAGATCACCGGTCTCCATTTTGCGCACCAGGGAATTCAGGATCCGCTTCAGTTCTTCCTTGTCGACAGGCATGACGATCCGCAGCGCTTCTGCATTCCGGAAAAGCCTGTCCACATGTTCATCCAGTGCAAAAATATGGTAGTTCCTGCAGGGGCCAGCATCATAAACGCCGTCTCCAAAAAACGACACTCTGTCGTTCATCGGGATTGTCATTTCCTGAAGAGGTCCGTATTTCCCGTTATAATATCCCAGTTCCAGCACGACGATCACCTCCGTTTTCAAAAATCATTTCTGCCCGTTTATCATACCTTCCTTCACAGATGCAAAGCTGTCTGTACAGCATAGATTATATCATCTTTCTGCTGCCGCTGTCATCATACAATACAGAAAAGACAGCCATTTTGCAGCTGCCCTTTTCACTTCTGTGCTATATGCTTTTTACCCGGCTGATCATTCCTCCGTGCTGTCCGGTCCTGCGGTCTCTTCAGCCTCTTCCAGGTCAGGATCGATGCTCCGGCTGCTTTCCTTGCTGTTTTTCCCGAGCAGAAGTTCCACCGCGGAGCCCAGAAGCCCGCCTACCGCTTCCTCTGTCGTCGTAGCGGTTCCTCTGAGAATCTTCATCGCTGCCTGTTTGGATTTGGTATCCGCATTCCTGTAAAGTTCCACCAGCTTGCGTTCCGTTGCCGTGACCTGCATGGCGGTCTTTGCGGCAGAGGTCTTCCCGGAGGTCTTCCCGGAAGTCTTTCCCGATGTTTTTCCTGCGGTGCCAGTCTTCTTCGCCAGATCCAGCAGGGATTTCTGCGTCACGCCCGTGATTTTCGCGATCTGCTTGATCTGATCCTGGGTGGGTTCCTTTTCGCCGCGTTCGATCTTGCTGATATCCGATGCGGACAGTGTTTTGATCTTCCTGGCCAGCTGTTCCTGGGTCAGACCGGCTTCATTGCGTGCTTCTCTTATCTTGGATCCTAATTTTTTTGACATGGCAGAATTCCTCCTGTATGCATTGATTCCTTCAGATGATCACATTTTCCGGTCTGCTGCTCCGGTATGTTCATTATATCATTATTCTGCTGTTCCTGCCATGGAATTTTGCCAAAAAGCAGGATTCATTCCGCTGACGCCGCCTCTTTCTTTTTCCCGGCTCTGATTTCAAAGGCAGTGCGGTTGAAACTCATTGTCATCAGATAACGTTTTTCATCAGAGATCTGCTCCGCTATGCTGAGCAGGACATGGCTGCCAAGGGAAGTGACTGCCATATCATCATCTGTCGGATCAAAGATCACGCCTGTATCCCGGGTAATCATCCGGATCTTATCCTCCTGGAGGAGCAGGCTGCATTCTCCCTCTATTTCCTTCTTCCCGTTCTTTTCAGCGATCAGCATGAACAGTTCCTCAAAAAGCAGCATCACCCGGAATACGGTCGAGTGATCATAGGAACGTGCTTCCAGCGCTTCACTGATCTCGTCCCGGACGCGCTGTACAGAATACGGTTCGACAGTCAGATCATAAAGCAGGCATTCCCTGTTCTGTCCGCGCGCGCCAAGCAGCAGCGGCGCGTCATCCGCGTACCGGAGACGGAGAAAGCCCATGCTTCCGAACCAGGCCAGCACCGATGCCAGCATCAATCCGGCAAAAACACCATTTACACCGAAAAGAAGTCCGCCCAGCACGGCAAAAGGAGCGGGAAGCAGAAGATCCCGCATTCCGCTCACCCACAGTCCCAGCCGGATCCGGTCAAGCAGCAGAACATAGGACGGATACAGGTAAAGAAGACTTACGAAGGGAGAGCCCCCAGACAGAATGCGGATCCCGGTCACAGCAGCCTGTCCTATAGTCGGATCAGAGATGCCGAGAATATCCGGTACAGCAGGAGCCAGAATGAACAGAAATACCGCAGCGGCGATCCCTTCCGCGATGGCCGTCTTCCGGGCCAGCCTGTAAATAGCCCGTACACCCGGAAAGCAATCCTCTGCAAGATAAACGCCGAGAATTGGCGTGATCGCTTCTCCGATCCCGTCGAAAACAAGCTGAAATTCCCGGCACAGCACCGCTGCAGAGACCAGGATCAGACAGTCTGCGCCGAACCGTGCGGTGATAAAAGCGTTCATAACAGCGGTAAAAACAGCAAGTGTCAGATAAGCGCCTGCATCGATAATACTGCATCGGAAGACCCTTTTCATCAGCGAAAAGGAAAAATACAGATTGAGACGAAGGGAATTATTCTTTCGCAGCAGATGAAGCGCCAGGATTCCCAGCGACACTGCTGTGAACAGGAAAGAAGCCAGACTGATACCGCTTATTCCCATCCGCTGGCCCAGAAAGAGGGAAGCAGCTATGTTTCCAATGCCCTGGGCTGTGTTGGCAAGCGCAGTGATCTGTTCATCCCCGTCAGCATAGACCATGCCCGACAACAGCAGGTTCCAGGGCAGAAGGAACATCGCGATCCGCATCCAGAACAGATAATCCCTCGCCTGCGCAAAAACTGCCGGAGACGGATGGCAGCTGTTAAGATAAGGGATAGCCAGCAGACAGAATGCCGCGAAAAGCGCCGCGCCGATCAGCGCCGACATCAGGATGCCGAATCCGAAGACCCTGTCCGCTTCCTGCTGCCGGAATCTTCCCGTTTCAGCGGAATATAGGATCGGAATGCCGAACGCAAAAACAGAGCCGCAGAAAATGGCCGCCGAATAAAGCGGCGTCACCAGCGTGATTCCCGCGACCCCCGTCTCTCCGATGACGAGACCTGCTACGATCGAGTCCGACATCAGAAGCACGGAAGAAACGACCATGCTCAGCGTCCCGCCAAGCAGCATTGAAAAGTACTTTTTTGACATGAGAGACATATCAGTGCAACCTTTTCCGTACTGTCAGGATATTTTTTCCGTCTTCCCGCTTATATTCCGCATCATCCATCGCTTCCCTGACCATGTAGATCCCGAAACCGCCGGACTGCCTCTCCTCCACATCCATTTCCAGATCCGGATCCGGTCTTTCCAGCGGATCATACGGTTCTCCCGTATCGCTGATGGATATTTCCGCCATGTCCGTATCGGGATCGATATTCGCCAGGATCTCTGCATCCCCGGTCCCGTCAGGGTAAGCATAGCTGGCAATGTTGATAAAGATCTCTTCCACTGCCATGCTGATCTGCTTCTTCGCTTTTGCTCCGCAGCCTGCCCTGTCCAGCAATCCGTCTATTTTCTCAAGCACCGGATAAAGATTCTCTTCCGCCGCCTTCACGGTCAGCTTCTCTGTCAGCAGGTCCAAAGGCTCTTCTCCCTGTCTGCCCGGATCTTTTCCACGGCCGGAATTCCCTGCGTAATACAGACAGATCTGCGTAATATCGTCGAACTGCGGTTCTCCTTCCGCAAAAGCGTCGATGCTTTTCCGTACTGTTTCACAGATCTGCCGGCAGGCGGCTTCCCCTGTCCCGAACTCATCCGAGAGGATCTCCAGCAGCCGGTCATCCCCGAACCTGCTTTCATCCGCTTTGGAAGCCTCCGTCACGCCGTCCGTATACAGATAAATGAAATCGCCGGGCAAAAGACAGACCGTCTGTTCCAGGTAAGGCGCCCCTTCCATCATGGCCAGGACCAGATTCACTTTCTGATCGACGAAAACGGCTTTCCGGTTCCGGATCAGCACCGGGCGGTTGTGCCCCGCATTCACATAGCGCACCAGACCGGTATCTGTTTCCAGGATGCCCATCCACGCCGTCAGGAACATCTGCGAATCATTTCCGTCACAGAGACTTTCATTGGCATGGATAAAAATATCCGCCGGGGCATCCCCGCGTTCCGCATAGTCTCTCAGGACAGTTTTGGAAGTCATCATGAACATGGCCGCCGGTATGCCCTTGCCGGAAACATCCGCGATCACAAACGCCAGCCGGTTTTCATCCAGCAGATAGAAATCGTAGAAATCCCCGCCTACTTCCTTTGCCGTATCCATGGAGGCAAATATGGAAAAATCAGTCCTTCCGGGATAGGGAGGGAATACGGACGGCAGCGCGGACTCCTGGATATTCTTTGCCAGCGCCAGTTCCTCATCGATCCTGGATGCCGCTGCCGCAATGTACTGTTTCAGGGTACTGACTGTAGAATTAATATCATCCGACAGATCGGAAAATTCCGCGTTGGAGCGGACGTCCACGACCTCTTCCAGATCCCCTTCCGTGATCTTTGACAGGGAATGATTGACTCTGTCCAGATTGTTGACCACGAGCATTCGGACCAGAAGGAAGATCACGGAAAACAGTACAAGAAAGAGAAGGATCTCCACAGCCCCCATCGTCCGGATGGAAGAATCCCTCTCCAGAATGATCTCGTTCTCCGGAAGGACTGTCATAATATAATATCCCTCCGTAAAAATATACATACATGAGCAGGACTGCCCGTATACCTGCGCATGGAACACTTCGTTCTCCGGCATCGAATCCCGGTCGATCCTGATCCCGGCGTTTTCCAGATCCTGCCCCTCGTTCCCGTACAGATCGCTGACGATCTTCCGGTCCTCTCCGGCAATGATCACACAGCCGCTCTGCCCCACATGGCGGTTCTTCGCAGCCTTTATGACATACTTGTCGATATCCTGCCGGAAACGTTCCCCGTCATAGCCGACCTCGACAAAACCGCCGTCCTTCAGAACGGCGCCGGCATATTTTCTGGAAAGGGAAGGATCAAAGGAAGTCGGCTGATAGCTCTGGACATATTCCGTCTCTGTCCCGTCCAGCAGGCACAGGAACTCCGCGGACTGTGTCCCGTCTCCCATATAATAATCCTGAAAGTCCGGATAAGTCGTCGCGATAATAACGCCGTTCTGATCGATGATATTGATCTCCGCCACATCATAACGATCCATCAGGCGCAGCAGCCCTTCGTTCTCAGCAGGGGCGCCTCCGTCAATATCCTGTGCGATCTTTTTGCAAAGTTCCAGCAGGTTCTCATCCGAAGCATCGATCACATCCTGTCTCACATCGCTGACATTGGTCCGGAGGAGCATTTCTGCATTTCTTCGGGACATATTCGTCTGATGGATCCAGCTGAACGCCATGGATGTCAGAAAAGCGATAATGACGATGGCCATCAGCCAGTTAAAGAATGTGCGGGATATGGTGATCCTGCTGTTCCTGTTCTTTTTATTGTCCGCCATCTCTTACTCGATCTCCAGAAAAGCAGACAGGCCTGTGACATCAAAGACCTCCTGCACATCCGGCTGCGGATTGCGGATCACCATATGTCCCTGTTTCCTCATCATTTTCTGCGCCATGGAAAGGACGCGGAGTCCCGCTGAGGTGATAAAGGAAAGTTTTTCAAAATCAAATACCAGTTCCGTGATCCCTGCTGCCGATGTGCGCAGTTCTTTCTCCAGATCTTTGGAAGAGATCGTGTCAAGACGGCCTTCCAGCGCGATGGTAAGGCTGGTTCCGTTCGTTGTTTTCGTGATTTTCATACCGGCTGTTCTCCTGTCAGGCCCCGCCGCCTGCCCGGATCATATTCTGCTGTCGACCTCAGATTACCATGAATGACATGACTTTGCCGGCGCTCCGGCGGGACTTCATAATACAGTTATCATAACAGGAAAAACGCCATATCTCAACAAACAGATAACAGACCTTCCCGGATATACGTATTTTTTACAGGCGAGGATTACCTGACTTTGATCTTCACGGTTACCGTCTTCGATCCTTTTTCATATTCCATGTTTCCGGCCGCCTTTATTTTGATCTTCAACGGATAGGTACCCTTTGCCAGTTTCTTTTTTACCGTGATCTTACCGCTCTTTTTGTTCACGGTAATCTTCCTGTTTCCCTTAACTTTCTTATAAGTGACCTTTCCTTCCGCCTTTTGAATGACCGCTGCCTTGCTGATCTTGATGACCTGCGCTTTTTTCTTCAGTTTTTTGTATTTCACTTTGACTGTTCTGCCTTTGACCGACAGCGGATTCTTCTGAAGACCGAGTTTCGGTAATACTTCTATATCTGTTTCCAGGCAGACTGTACAGGTAAGCTTTTTATATCCATTCTTTTTTGCAGTAGGTTCTTTTATCGTTTTTCCGGAATCCCATACATGTGTTCTGCATACTTTCGGTGCATCGGACGTGTAATTAAAGATCACTGTTACGGGGCTGATTTCCTCATCTTCTCTATCTTCATAAACTGCATTCTTAATCTTATCCCAGTCGCTCTTTGTACCTCCATAATAAATTCTTTTCAGCTGATCACAGTAATAAAATGCTTCCGTTCCGATCGCATTCACGCTCTTCGGAATCTTGATATGCTCAAGCCGCGTACAGAAACTAAAGGCATTGTCACCGATTGTCTTCACTTTATCAGGTATCGTAATGCTGCTCAGGCTGCTGCAGCCATCAAACGCATTGTAGGCGATCTCCGTCACATTTTCCGGAATCCGGATTTCCGTAAGACCGCTGCAGCCTGAAAGAACACCATAGTCTATTTTTGTCAGCGTTTTCGGCAGTGAAACCGTTTTCAGACTGATACAATTGCATAAAGCATGCTTACCGATGTTTGTCACACTTTCCGGAATGGTAATACGCTTCATTCCTTCACAGTAATAGAAAGCATCTTCCCCGATCGTCTGCATGCCGTCCGGGAGAGCTGCTTCTTTCAGTTTTTTACAAAAACCGAAAGCATTATAGCCAATACTTTTTAAATTTTTCGGAAAAACAACGCTTTCCAGGCTGCTGCAGAATCCGAACGTATATTCTCTGATGTCCGTCAAATTGTCCGGAAGCGCGACGCTGACAAGATTTTCACATTCAAAGAAAACGCCCTCACCCATCTTTTTCAACTGCCCCGGGAGCTTTACTCTCTTCAGATTTCTGCATCTGTAAAAAGCATAATCTCCTATTTCAACTATATTGTCACCGATGACCACAGAAGTGATCTTATCCCTGCGGCTGTACCAGGGTGGACAGTTGTCTGTAAAGTTAGAATAGGCGTCAGAATAAAAGTTGCTTACAATTCCATCTTCTTTTCCTGCCGCAGTGATCGTTAAGGTTCCTGAATCGTCCAGGGTCCATACCGTTTCATGATCTATGATATATCCGCAATTTCCTGATGCTATGGTCTTGGCCTGTGTGATTACCGGCATCAACAAAAGGCATACCGCAATTACAAAAAGCAAACCGGCTGTCTGTTTTCCTGCTGATTTCATCTCTCTTCCCCCTCTGTATCCTATTCAATTTACTCCCGAAAATGGTTACTGCTGTTCCCTTCGCCGATTCAGCGAAGGGAAAGAGGCGGCCTGCCGGCCGCCTGAACTGCTTTCTGTTCTATCGGAGTCCTTTCCACTCTTTTGCCTCTTTGGAAGACGAGAAATCCATGCCATGGTTCTGCGTCTGATCCGCTATATAACAAGCCTTCTTTAAAATGGCTTTTTTACGGAACGGCCCGTTTTGTTGGGCAAAATTTGTTCCTTTTGCCCGCCTGTGAAAGACAGGGACACGGAATGTGGATACTGCCCGATAAGCTTTTACTGTCGGCGCTGCACTCTTTTTATAAACCGCGGAATACAGGGTTGCCGCATGCAGGTATGCGCCAAGCTGGGTGGAATGCATCTCATCTGTAACAACCAGATCACTTAGAAATCTTCCCTGCCTTCTATAAACCGCATAGTCTTTTGGCGATACACCGGACGCATAATGAAACCCGTATGCATAGAAATAATTAAAGAATGCCTTTCCGGAGTATGCGCCGATCACTTTTTTGAATTTCAGATCTGACTTTTTGAGTTCTTTGACGATTCTTTTTGTGATCCGGTCGTCCTTATCCTGGCGCTCTTTCTGTACATCAAGCGGTTTCTGCGGAGTGACATGATAATTCGGCATAAAGACTACCACAGTGGTCTTTTTATCAGCCAGACATTTTACAATATCCATGACTCCTTTTTTGCTGTAATTGTAGCTGTGCGCTCTTCCGTGATCCTGCAGGAAAATATAATCATAATGCTTTACTTTCCCTTTTTTATTCAGCAGTACCTTTTTATAATTATTGAACAGCTTTTCATCATAAGAATTCCGATCCGTATAGAAGAGTTCACTTTTCTTTAATTTACTGTATTTCCCTTTGGAATGAACCATTGCCCTGACATTAAAGGAAAAGTCGAACGGTGATTTTCCGACCGCCATCAGCGTGGATACTTTGATATCTTTTCCTGTCGCTTCAGAAACGATTTTTCCGTACATTTCAGGCATATTGTTATAATAGGATACACTGTTGCCGATGAACAGACAGGTGATTTTCTCCTTAGCCTGTGCCGTGACCGGCTGAGCGGCAGGCAGTACCATGACTGTCAGGATCAGCATTGTACGTAAAAACTGCAGTTTCTTCTGTTTACTCATTATTCTCATCCCTCACTGACCACATAATTCAGGACAGGCTGACCGGAAGCCGCCTTATAAAATAAAGGTATCACAACATAACTACAAAAACAATCAAAATATGCCTTAATAATGAAAAGGGCATCTGCTTCCGATACACTGATTATTTTCCGCCGAATGTCTGCAGATGATTCGTGTTTTCTTCATTTCTATGCCGAAATGTTCCTTCACAAAATCGATTGCGGCTGCTATAGAGAGATACGAATCCCGCTTGCAGCATCTCGGTCCGCCATTTTCTCCGATCGCTTCCAGTGATTTTGCAGTCATCTTATTGGACAATGAAAACGGTTTTCCCTTAAGCGGCGTTGATCCGGAAATGATGGAGACAAACATGCCGGAACTGATCCCTGCGCCGCACGCTCCCCAGAATCCGCAGCTGCCTCCGGGCACTTTCCTGCCCCGGTTCAGGATTTCCTGCAGCGCTGTTTCCAGCTTCAGCTCCCCGCCTGCATTTTTATATGCTGTAAGCAGCGCGGCGCCGACCATCACATGATGTTCCGGGCCGTGCATATGGCAGAACGGCATCGCCATCATCTTTTCAATGATCTCCACCGGGTCCTTTGATGTTTCCCGAAGACAGATACCGACGATCGCATCCATTCCTGCCGTATGACATGAGTCACAGACAAAATGGCCCTTTATGCAGCGGGTCTTACTCATGATCATTTTATGACATACAGCACATTCCATGAGTTCCTCTGTCTCCAGATACTCAAGCGGCGCTTTGCAGATCAGACATTCTTCTTTCATACAGCAATTCCTCCTGTCCGCGGGAATAATTTTTGTTTTTTTTATGATTGCTGTCACCATTATATTTCACGCCATTTATATGTCAATAGAAGCAGTCCTGATCATCCTTTTACTGATCTGTTTCACCATAAGAACATTTCACGCTTTCTGAACAACTTCTTTTTCAGCCATATTGATTCCCGGCTGATTTTTGCAGCATATCGAATTGACAAAAACGTTAAGGACATGATATGATTTTTTTGGCAAAGGCGCCTTTCACTTCGGTGTTCGGCGCCTTTTTTTAAAGCGGGGATCCGCAGGATGTGTTTCTGAGGATGAAAGGAGGAATGTACTGCAATGGCAAATTACGATAATCTGCTGGAACATGCCGGCGCCATCAACGGCCAGCTGGCCCGCTACGGCGTCAAATTCGGCATCTACAAGAACGGCACATTTAAAGAACAGCTCTTTCCTTATGATCCGATTCCCAGGATCATCGGGAAGGATGAATTCGCATATCTGGAACGAGGCCTGAAGCAGCGAGTAAAAGCACTGAATCTGTTCCTGAAGGACGTCTATACGGAAAAAAAGATCATTGCGGACGGCGTCGTGCCTGCGGACTTTGTCTATGCAGCCAGCGGCTATCTGGCTCCCTGTGAAGGGATCGTTCCTCCGAAGGAAGTCTACTCCCACATTTCCGGCATCGATCTTGTCCTGGGAAAAGATGGCGTGTGGTATATTCTGGAAGACAATCTCCGGGTGCCTTCCGGCGCGTCCTATCCGGCTATTGCAAGGAATCTGGAACGCCGCTGCAGCCCCCGTACCTTCCGCGACACGGCAATCGAAGACAACCGCGATTACCCGAAGATCCTGAAGCATACCATGGATTATGTGAATACGGGCGGCATCAATGTGGTGCTTACGCCGGGCCGGTATAATGCAGCGTATTTTGAGCACTCGTTCCTGGCAGAGCAGATGGGCGTTCCGCTGGTCAGCTGCAATGATCTGGAAGTGGAGGGGGATTACCTCTACTTTACCGGATATGCAGGCCGGAAAGAAAGAGTTGGCGCTGTATACCGCCGGATCTCCGATGAGTACATGGATCCCATGACCTTTAATCCGGAATCCCT
The DNA here is from genome assembly GCA_017431345.1 of Lachnospiraceae bacterium. Taxonomy (GTDB): domain Bacteria; phylum Bacillota; class Clostridia; order Lachnospirales; family Lachnospiraceae; genus UBA3305. The sequence goes on from JAFRLH010000024.1 coordinate 60,633, forward strand.
GATCGGTATCCCGCACATTTTCGAGGTCTACCGCAAAGGGAACGTCGCGCTGCTGAACACGCCCGGAAACGGCATCGCGGACGACAAGGGCATTTACTACTTTGTCCCGAAAATGATACAATATTATCTCCATGAAGAACCTATCCTGCACAATGCACCGACTTACCTTCCTTTCTATGAGGAGGACCGCAGATACGTTCTTGAGAACTTCGATACGCTGGTCATCAAGGATGTGGCGGAAGCGGGAGGTTATGGTGTTGTCTTCGGAAGCAAACTCTCTCCCGAAGAAAAGGAGCGGTTCATTGCCATGATCCTGGCAGAGCCCCGGCGGTTCATTGCGCAGGAAGTAATCGATTTTTGTGATATCCCAATCGTGGAAGGCGATACGCAGGTGGAACGCAAGGCTGATCTTCGTGCTTTTGTTCTTACCAGTGAAGAACCTGTTGTCTGGAAGAGCGGACTGACCCGTTTCTCCAGGAATCCGGATTCGTTTATTGTAAATTCATCTCAGGGAGGAGGTTTTAAAGATACATGGGTATTACGTCAGTAATCAACACCGACCGTCTGTATTGGCTGGGCCGCTACAGCGAGCGCGTTTTTACGACGCTCAGACTGTTTTCGATCTCCTTCGATAAGCTGATCGATGAATATGAAGATGATTATCACGGATTCTGCCGTTCTCTCGACATTCCCGACATTTACAAGGACAAACAGGATTTTATAGAGCGCTATGCCTTCGACCCGGAGAATCCTAATTCCATCGTGTCCAACCTGCAGCGCGCCTATGACAATGCCATCGAACTGCGGGAGGAGATCGGAAGCGAAGCATTTTCCTATGTCCAGATGGCCGTCTACGAAATGAATGCCGCAAAGACCTGTGAATCACCTCTTCTGCGTTTTCAGAAGATCACAGATGCGATCCTTGCTTTCTGGGGCTGCGCGGACGACCAGATCGATGACGAGAACACCCGCAACATCATTAAGATCGGAAAACGGGTGGAGCGGCTGGATCTTTACGCCCGCCTGGGAGAAGACCGGGAGGCGATCCTGCGCGAGCTGAACCGCCTGTCAGGCCGGATCGACCATACAAATCTGATTTACCGGAAAGAGGATCTGCAGCATCTGAAGGATCTTGTGAATGCGCCGGTACTCTCCTACCGGGAAATCATTGAAACTGCAGAACAGCTTGTGGAGTGCTGATCGTGAAAGTTCTTTTATTTCATTATCATCTGATGTTCCGTATGGACAATCCTGTCAGCAGACATCATTTTACCCTGCGCTGTATCCCGAAATCGGATGAGCGGCAGAAAATCTTGCAGCTGCAGCGTTTTATCTTCCCCTGCGACTTTCTGCGGGAAAGCAGGGACCAGTGGGGCAATGATCTCCTTTACGGAAGTTACCGGAGGAACCATTCCCGATTCGAAGCAAATATCAGCGGACAGGCTGTCACCGGCCTGTCCGTCTGCACCCCCGCAGGTCCGCCCGAAAAGGAACGGATTTTCCGGTTCGCAACGCCGCTGACGGAACCGGATGCTTCCCTGCGGGCTTTTTCCGCCTCTTTAGGCATTCAGTCCGGCGCGCCGCAGGAAATGGAAACGGTGATGCAGGCTGTCCATAACGCGCTTTCCTATGAACCCGGAACGACCACCGTACGAACCACTGCCGCCCAGGCTTTTGCCCTGAGGCATGGTGTATGCCAGGATTACGCCCACGTAATGCTGGCAGTGCTCCGTGCGGCAGGCATTCCTTCCAGGTATGCCGCCGGCATGCTGCAGGGAGAAGGCGAAAGCCACGCCTGGGTCGAGGTCCTTCATCGGGGAAACTGGTACGCCTATGATCCCACCAACTGTGTGACAGTATCTGACCAGCATATCAAGCTTTCACACGGAAGGGACTCGGATGACTGCGCCATCAACCGCGGCGTCTTTTTTGGCGCCGGAGGACAGCAGACCGAGATTTCTGTTATTGTCACGGAAAACTGCTGAGGAGACTGTCATGATAGAAGATATTGTAAGTTTGCATCTGCCTGTCGAAGAGACATTCCGGATCCGCAAGAACGTGATCCGGCACGGGGAGGGAAAACGGCTCTGTGTGGTCACCGGCATTCACGGTGACGAACTGGAAGGCCAGTATGTCTGTTTTCTTTTAGCCCGGATCCTCAATCAGCAGCCGGAACTGCTCCACGGCAGCGTGGAGATCTATCCGGCGGTGAACCCGCTGGGCATTGATTCCATCCAGCGCGGGATCCCGGGATTTGATCTGGACATGAACCGCACATTCCCCGGAAGTGATTCCGGCGTCATGACGGAATTTGTCGCAAAGAAGCTTGTCGCCGATGCGGCAGGCGCCGATGCAGTGTTTGATATTCATGCCAGCAACATTTTCCTTACCGAAGTGCCGCAGATCCGGATCAATGAGCTTCACCGGGAAATGCTTCTGCCCCTGGCCAGGCAGGCCAACATGGATTTTATCTGGATCCACGGTGCCAGTACAGTTCTGGAATCCACTTTTGCCTACTCGCTGAATTCCATCGGCACCCCCTGCCTTGTCGTGGAGATGGGCGTCGGAATGCGCATGACAGAAAAATACGGGCAGCAGCTGACGAACGGCATCCTGCATGTCATGAAAACGATGGGAATGTGGGATGGAGATGTTCCTCCTGTCAGTGAACCTGTCCTGTGTGATGCGGAGGACGAAGTGATCTTTCTGAACGCATCCTGTTCCGGCATGTTCATGAAGACAAAGGAACAGGGATCGCTGGTGAAGAAAGGGGAGACCGTCGGTTATGTGTTCCATCCGCTCCGGGGAGAAGTTCTGGAATACGTAACCGCAGAGAAAAGCGGCCTTCTGTTCACCATCCGGGAATACCCGCTGGTCGAAGAAGGCTCTCTTATCGGACGGATCCTGGTCAGGGAGGATATGCAGAAGTGAAAGAAAGCATTATCTATCAGATTTCCCATATTTACCGGGATGATTACCGGATCCGCGCCTTTACTTTCGGGCAGGGCGAAAAATCCCTCTGCATCGTCGGAAGCATCCGCGGCAATGAATACCAGCAGATCTTCCTGTGCTCCCGGATGATCCGGCGGCTGAAAAAGCTGGAAGAAGAAGGACGTTTCGCGGAAGGACATGAGGTCATGGTGATTCCTTCCCTCAATCCCGCTTCGATGAATATCGGCAAACGTTTCTGGGGCATTGACAATACGGATATCAACAGGATGTTTCCCGGCTATCCGCTGGGCGAGACCACACAGCGGATCGCAGCGGGTGTATTCGAAGTCATCAACAAATACAACAACGGTATTCAGTTCACCTCCTTTTACATGCCCGGAGACTTCCAGCCTTATGTGCAGATGATCCGCACAGGCTATGAGGATCCGGAGCGGGCAAAGGATTTCGGGATGCCTTATATCGTTGTACGCGATCCCAGGCCTTATGATACCACTACGCTGAATTACAACTGGCAGATCTGGGAAACGGATGCTTACAGTCTCTATTCCGGCACGACCACCCACCTCTGCCCGGAAAGCGCGGATATGGCGGCGGATGCCATCGAGCGGTTCATGATCTGCCGCGGGATCCTGAAAGGAACGCCGGCTCCCGCAGCCCCCGGCCGTATCTTCCATTATGACGATCTCCTGAATGTCCGGACCACCCGGGCCGGTCTGTATCAGAACCTGGCAAAAGACAGCGCAAAGGTATCCGCAGGACAGGTACTGGCAGAGATCACCGACCCCTGCACCGGAGAGATCCTGGAGACCCTGAAAAGCTCTGCGGACGGCATCATTTTCTTCCAGTATAACGATCCGCTGATCTACGCGTTTACATCTGCATTCAAGATCCTGGCAGATGAATAAGAGGAGACACCGGGAACAGTTTTTATGTAACCGTCTCCGGTATTGCCAGGAAGAACAGAAAGGAGAACCAGGATGTTCTGTATTTATTGCGGTACCCGGATTCCGGACGACGCGGTGTTCTGCCCGGTCTGCGGCGCGAAAGCCGCTGTGATCAAAGCGGGAGAAAAAAAGAAACCCGCGGAGATGCTCGCTGTCGTGTGCGCATCCTGCGGAAGCGGCCAATTAAAAAGGATCGGCAGAGGCGAGTATCTGTGCGAACATTGCGGCAGCCGTTTTTTTGCGCAGGAACCGGAAAATTTCACGGACAGTGAAAAGGAAAAAGCAGAACTCCTGGCCTTATTTGCAGAGGCAGAGAAACATGCTGACAAGGGGGATTATCGGGCAGAACTTATTGCGCTTAGCAAAGGGCTGAAACTGGCGCCTGAAGACGGCACACTGCTGCTGAAACTGGGACGCGCGTGCATGAGACTCGGTTTCATACAGGAGGCGATGGAATATTACCGGAAGGCTGAAGAAGTCTGCCCCGATGATCCGATTGTCTATGTCAACCAGGCTGTATTGTATCAGAAGCAGGACATGGCGGCTGAAGCCAGGCCGCTGCTTGAAAAGGCGCTTGCCATGATCGAAGCTGATCCCATGTCAGCGACAGCCGCCGATGTTGCTGTCACCTTCAGCAACTATGCTCTGTGTATCGGTACACTTGGTGATACGGCAGAGGCAACAAAATATCTGACCATGGCAAAAAAGAAGGGCTGCAGTGACCAAACCATAGAGTATGTCTGCAAAGCCCTGAAGATCCGTATTTGATTTTGGGGGAGAAGCGATATTTCATTTGTATAGGATCTCACAATCATCCGGCAAACGTACCCTGATGAAATCCTTCACATAGTCAAAATCCTCCGCGGGGGTATAAACGCGCATTTTTGCGACATTCCCCTGCAATTCTATATACCGCCGCGTGAAAACGGCGGTCTTTGCTTTCCTGAAATGAAAGAATGCAGAGGATTTTCCTGCTCCGGTCTTTACATACGTCTCCGTCATTTCATATACTTCCTGCGGATCTGTGGCAAGAAGCGTAAGTCCGAAGACCAGCATAGTGATCAGAAGAAAGACCGCCGTACACCCGGCTACGATCCAGAACGTTTCCCAATCCTGATGCTGCCAGACAAAATAAGCGCCGAAGAGCAGCAGGAAAACGGCTATGCCGATGCACGCCTTAAACCCTGTTCCCATAGATTTCCTGTGATATTCCACTTCGATGGAACAGCTCCAGGTATAGGAGCCGTCCGGCTGTTCCGTTATTTCTGTCGGATAATAAGCCATCTCATCCTCCGTTTTATTCCATGGATATCATCCGCAATGGTATCCCACCTCAGCGCAGCAGTCATCTGCCGGCTCTTTTGCTTTATAGGCTTCTTCGATATAATCGTATCGTTCCTTAATGATTTCCCGGGCTCTTTCTTCCGTATACCTCCACGAGCTGTTGACCAGGCACACCACTACCTCTTCAATATAGGCATTGATACCTTCCCCTGCCGTCTCAGCACATACAGATCTCATTTTCGGTCCTCCCTTCCGGAATGATGAACGCATATGGTATCGTATTGCTTCAATCACTGAATTCTCATTACACAACAATTATAATAGCACACAGCTGCAGAAAGGTCACTTCACCAGCGACATTTACACATGATCAGAGCTGCCGGAAGCATAAAACAGAGCCCACTGCGCATGGCAATGGGCTCCGGATGACCGTATTCTCTCAGGATATTAATGCGTCCTCCTGCCTTCAGGATCTCCCTCAGCGGACGGCTTCGCCGTAAGTATGACGGAAGGATACCGCTATCCTCTTCTTGCGGCAGTCCGCGCAAAGCGTATCGGGTTCGCTGCCGGTCTTTTCCGCGGCATAGGCAAGTTCTTCTTCTGTGCCGATGACGCTGCCGCAGTCTGCACAGTGCACCAGACGGAACGTCCTGTTCCAGATCGTCCTGGTGTCCGCGGTCTCCCCGATCGGGATGGCGCCGGCAGGACAGACATAAGCACAGCTTCCACAGCCGACGCAGACACTGCTGGGTTCATGATACGGCGTCGCGATCTCCTTGGTCACTCCACGATTCACAGTGGATATGGCGCCTACGGAAAGCTCTCCGCATGCTTTGACGCAAAGCCCGCACATCACACACCTGTTCCCGGTATCTTCCGTAAATCTTTCGATGACCGGCGCACCGTATTTCTCACACAATGCCCTGATCTCCGGGCTGTCCGGCGCTTTCTTCTGCAGAAGCGCAAGCGTCATGCCGCGCAGTCTGCGCACCTTCTCATTATCGGTATAGATCTCGCACTCCCGTTCCACGGGATAGACACAGGATACAACGATCCTGCCGCGTCCCTTTTCCACAACCTCAACAATGCATACTCTGCACGACCCCTGTCCGGGGAATCCGTCATGATAACATAACGTAGGGATCTCGATGCCATTGCGTCTGGCGATCTGGAGAATGAATTCTCCCTTCTCGCATTCGCAGACGGTTCCGTTTATGGTGATCTTCATGACACATCCCTCCCCTTTGTATAGACGGCATCGAACCGGCAGGCCTCGCGGCAGCTTCCGCAGCTGATACAGATACCGGGATCGATCCTGTGCGGCTGCTTCAGTGCACCGGACACTGCTCCTGCAGGACATGCTTTCGCGCAGGCTGTGCATCCGCGGCATTTATCCGGATCAACGGCAAACGCTGTAAGCTTTGTGCAGACTCCTGCCGGACAGCGGTGCTCCAGGATATGTGCTTCGTACTCGTCCCGGAAATACCGGAGCGTCGTCAGTACGGGGTTGGGCGCGGACTTGCCTAACGCGCAGAGTGATGCTTCCTGCATCGTTTCGCCAAGCGTCTCCAGCAGGTCCAGATCTTCCAGTTTTCCCCGTCCTTCACAAATGTCAGTCAGAATGGCAAGCATCTGTTTAAGGCCTTCCCGGCAGGGCGTGCATTTCCCGCAGCTTTCCCCGCACAGGAACTGCACATAGTATCTCGCTACTTCCACCATACAGCTGCGGTCGTCCATGACGATCATTCCGCCGGAACCCATCATGGCACCGTATTTGCTCAAAGTATCGAAATCGACCGGAAGATCCAGCATCTTTTCCGGGATACAGCCGCCGGAGGGACCGCCTGTCTGAACGGCCTTGAACGGCCGGTCTCCCTGTATTCCGCCGCCGATCTCAAAGATCAGTTCACGAAGCGTTGCTCCCATGGGGACTTCCACCAGGCCGGTCCGCTTGACCTTTCCGACCATGGCAAAGACTTTCGTTCCTTTGGAACCCTCCGTTCCGAGTGACGCGAAATGTTCTCCTCCGTGAAGAATGATATAGGGTACATTGGCAAGCGTTTCCACGTTGTTCAGCACTGTCGGTTTATTCCAGAGTCCGTGCTGCACGGAACGGATATATTTTGCCCTGGGTTCTCCGACGCGGCCCTCAATTGACGCCATGAGCGCCGTCGATTCACCGCAGACGAATGCTCCGCCTCCGCGGACGACAGACAAATGAAGCTTCCTTCCGGAACCCATCATATTATCGCCAAGGATCCCGGCAGCCTCTGCTGCCCGGATCGCTTTTCTGATATGATCCAAAGCAAGATTGTATTCGTCACGGATATAAAGGAATCCTTCTTCCGCGCCGATCGCAAGCGCGCAGACCGCCATCCCTTCCAGCACACTGTGCGGATCGCCTTCCAGGATCGAACCGTCCATGAATGCGCCGGGATCGCCTTCATCGCCGTTGCAGGCAACGTATTTGGGGAAATCATCATATCCTGCTGCAGTACGCCATTTTCTGCCTGTCGGGAAACCGGCGCCGCCGCGCCCGCGAAGTCCTGAAGTTTCGATCTCTGACAGGATTTCCTCCGGCGTCATCTGCAGCGCTTTCTTCAGCGCCTGATATCCGCCCGCGTCGATATAATCCTGCAGCTTCTCGGGATCAATGATGCCGACATTGCGCAGCGCGATCTTGATCTGTCTGGAATAGAACGGGTTCTCCTGAAGCTTCCTTACGCGTTCCCCCTCGTCATTTTTAAACAGGAGCCTGTCTACCGTCTCATCCGTCCGAATTGTCTTCTGCAGGATATCCTTTACATCCTTCGGCCTGACTCTGTAATACGCGATATCATCAGGCATGACTGTTACCAGCGGTCCGTTCTCACAGATGCCGATACATCCGGTCTCCTTTACGGCGCATTCTACATGGAGATCCGCGCCAAGTTCTTTGATCTGCTTTTTGAATTCCTCTGCGACTGCCCGGCTCCCGTTGGCAAGGCATCCGGTACCACAGCATACTCTTATGGTCTTCATATCCCTGCCCCCTTTCAGCCGTTCTCTTCCGGATCAGCAGCCGTATCCCCGGCGCCCCGGTAGGAATCCAGGATCTGCGGCAGTTTTTCCATGGTCATCTTCCCGTAATAGGTACCGTCCACCACCATAACGGGCGCCATTGCGCAGGATCCCAGGCAATTGACCTGCTCCAGGGAGAACAAGCCGTCCGGAGTAGTTTCTCCGTCCCCTATTCCCAGATGCCTTCTGATCCCGTCGCGCAGGTTCATGGAACCGCGTATATGGCACGCCGTCCCGTCACAGAGTTTAATAATGTGTTCGCCCTTCGGTGTCAGGCTCAGCGCCTTGTAGAAGGTCGCCATGGAATAAAGGGAGGATAACGGGCATCCGAGATATTCCGACAGGGCTTCCATCCCCTCCCTGGGAATATAATTATACTTGCGCTGCATATCCTGCATCATTGCGAGGCAATACCTCTGTTCACGCGGGTATTCCTGCAGGATCGCGGTTATTTCTTCTGTCCTGATCTGCAAATCATCACCAGCCTCTCACCTGAAATGCCGCCGGGCCTGCTTACCCCGGCGGCATTTCCTTATCCTCCCGCAACGACCGGGAAGATCAGCACGGTATCGGAGTCTTTCAGCACGGTATTGATCCCGTCAAGGAACTCCGCCCGCCTTCCGTTTACAAGAATGATCAGGTTCGCGCCGAAATCACTTCCGTCCGGGGTAAAATAGAAACTGCGGAACTTCTCTCCGTACGCTTCGGAAAGCTCTTCTCCCAGAGCCCGCAGATCCCTGCATGCAGGTCTTGTGATCTCCTTGCAGCCCGCGTAATCCTTATCCCGTACATAAGCAAAAAACCTGACTCTCATAGCTGTTCCTTTCGGTCTGTTACATACCTAATTCTTTCAGCTTCTCCGCTGTAGGAATGCCTTCTGCATCCCAGCCGCGCGCTGCATAATATTCCGCGAGCATAGTATAAAGCTGGCTGACCCTGCCCTCTGCAGGTCCCTCGGGAAGCGCATCGCGCAGAAGCCTGGGCGGCAGCGTATCCTTCTCCACGCCGGCAGCGATATTGAACTTCTTTTCCAGATTCCAGATACGCTCTCCCTTTAAGAGGATCTCAGCATCGCTCTCGTCGCTTCCGACAGCTTCGCGGTACATTCCGGCGATCTCCGGCAGGCCGATCCCGAAGGTAGTGAACAGGCAGATGCCGGTGGAATCACAGAGCGCTGTAAGATCCTGGAACAGCTTGAGTGTCGCTGCCTTCCCCTCTGTTACCAGCGGATCCAGCTTCATCGGAACGCCGAGCACCTCCGGAGAGATCATGTATCCGCGGACATGGCATCCGCCGCGGTTCGACGTAGCATACTCCAGCCCGATTCCCTGGATCGCGCGGCCGTCATAAGCCGGCATTTCCTGCTTCTTGACGGACATGGACAGCTCGGGATGTCCGTATTTTTCAGCCATACGGTAGGATCCGAGGCCGAGCACTTTGCCGAAGCCTTCCATCTTGCAGGTCATCTCGCAGGCTTTGACCATCGCTTCCGCATCCCCGAACTGCAGCGGGAATCCGATGTCCTCCAGAGGCAGGTATCCTTTTTCATACAGTTCCATTGCGCAGGCGATCGTAGCGCCCATCGTGATCGGGTCGATCCCGTACTGGTTGCAGAGGAAGTTCGCCTTGCATACCGCGCCAAGATCATCGATGCCGCAGTCAGAGCCGAAGGACCAGCCTGCTTCGTACTCGGGACCTTCGCCTTTGGATTTGAAGGCGCCTTCCTTGATCTCCGCCACGCGGCCGCAGCCGATGGAGCATCCGAAACACCCTTTGTTCTTCAGCAGATGCTTTGCCGCCAGCTCCTCGCCGGAGATGCTGTCTGCAGTCTCAAAAAGCGATCCCGCGCTTCCGTTATTGACCGGAAGGCCGCCGACGCCGTTTACGATATTCACAAGGATCATGGTCCCGTATGCGGAAAGTCCCGCGCCGGTGACCGGATGCGCCGCCAGTTTCTGTCTTGCGCTGATGGCTTCTTCAAAGAACTTGTCCGGCCTTGCGACTTCCACGGAACCGGTACCCTTTACAGCAATGGCTTTCAGTTTCTTGACACCCATGACGGTGCCCATACCGCCGCGGCCTGCCGCACGGTGTTTGTCATTCAGGATGCCGGCAAACAGATTGCCGTTTTCCGCGGCAGCGGAAATACAGGCGATGCGGAAATTCTCACCGCACTCTTCATTCAGAATATCTGTCGTCTCGAAAACATCCTTTCCCCAGAGATGGGCAGCGTCACGCAGTTCGACAGTACCGTCGCTGATATAAAGATATACGGGCTTTTCCGAAGCGTTTTCAAAAATGATCCCGTCATAGCCGGCATATTTCAGTTCCGGGCCGAAATGTCCGCCGGAGTTGGCTGCGCCGATCGTCCCTGTAAGCGGGGATTTCGCCACGGCATTGTAGCGTCCGGAAGAAGTCGCTGCCGTTCCGGTCAGCGGTCCCGTCATAAAGATCAGTTTGTTCTCAGGGCTTAAAGGATCCACTTTCGGATCGCACTCATCACAGAAATACTTTGTTCCCAGACCTCTGGCGCCGACATAATCATCCGCATTCTTCGTATTCAGAGGCTCCGTTTTGATCGTTCCCGCCTGCAGATCGATGCGCAGGATCTTTCCGACATATCCGTTCTTCATCTGTCACGCCTCCTTTACCAGTACATCGCGATACCGCTCTCCGACAAGTTTCCTCTTATCCGGCAGCGTATCGGTCTCTTCGAATACGATGGCGTGTCCGGGACAGTACTTCGCGCACTTCGGATCGCCTTCGCACAGGTCACACTTGAATACGCGTCTCGCTTCCGGATGATAGGTAATGTTTCCGAGCGGGCAGGCATTCATGCACATGCGGCAGCCGATGCACTTCCGGTAGTTCATGACTACCGCGCCGTTCTCATCGCGGCTGATCGCCTTTACGGGACATACATCCAGGCAGGAAGGCTCTTCGCACTGAAGGCACATGACGGGGACCGCTACGGCGGCTTCGTCATACTCAAATACCGTTACATTGGCCATCTTGGGATTGAATTTCCCGAAATGGCCGAAGGAACAGACCAGTTCACAGGTCCGGCAGCCGATACATTTTTCCGGCTTGATCGATAACTGTTTCATAAGACTTCACCCCTCTTTTTTATATCTGCTTGCAGAAAATAATCATGAGACGAAATACATTTCTCGTTTTTATAACATTTTTATTGTACGGTACAACGTCCATGCAGTAAACGTTCTCGTATTATTTTCATATTGTCTTTTGGAATTAACAAATTTACAATGACAGATTCAGTCTTTGTGAATTTGAGATAAAGAAGTTCAGTTTATGAATAATTTGCCAGGAATATATAAATGTATATCGTTATGTTATATAACGATGTGTGTTTTTCTTCTGCGAGACACCTCCCTTTGGCAGTAAAAAAGACAATAACAACGTCTTTTATTATTCCTGTTTGGAATAAGTCGAAGAAAATAAAAAACAGACCTGATAATTCTGATAGACAATCGTCCACCGAAAGGATAACATGGAAGAAACGATTATGTAGGAAAAGAGGATATTCATATGATCCGCAATCCGATCCTCCCCGGGTTTAACAGCGACCCCTGCCTTTGCCGCCGGGGTGATGACTATTATCTGGCGCTTTCCACCTTTGAATGGTTTCCCGGGATCCCCGTATATCACTCCAGAGATCTGAAACACTGGGAGCTTCAGACCCATCTGCTGCGGGATGCGGAGAGCCTGTCGCTGCGCGGCCTTCCTTCAGCCAAAGGAATTTGGGCTCCCTGCCTGACATGGTGCGAGGCGGACGGGCTGTTCTATCTCGTCTACGGAGTGATGCGCTCCATGAACGCCCGCTTTTTTGACATCGACAATTATCTGATCACCGCGCCGGATATCGAAGGTCCCTGGTCTGAGCCGGTATTCCTGCACGCGGCAGGCTTCGATGCTTCTCTCTTTCACGATGACGACGGGCGGAAATGGCTGGTCTCTCTGGAATGGGAAACACGGGAAGACCGCCGCAAACCCGGCGGTATCTGTCTTGTTGAGTACTCGCCGCAGAAACATGCTGTGATCGGATACCCCCGGCGGATCTCGATGGGCGCCACGATGCGCGGCTGTGTGGAAGGCCCTCATTTGTATAAGAAAAACGGTTTCTATTACCTGCTCTGCGCAGAGGGCGGCACAGGTTACTATCACTGCGCCACGCTGTCCCGTGCCCGGGATCTTTTCGGCCCGTACGAACCCTGTCCGCAGAATCCGCTGATCAGCTCCGTCCCGGAGAATTACGACGAGAGCCTGGATACGGATCACCTGAAGCCCCGGTACTATAATCCGGATGCGCCGCTGCAGAAAGCAGGCCACGGAAGTCTGGTGGAAACGCAAAAGGGAGAGGTATTCATGACATATCACTGCGCCAGGCCTTTCGTACCGGAGCTGTGCTGCACGCTTGGCCGTGAGACATGCATCCAGAAATATTTCTGGACGGAGGACGGCTGGCTGGAGATGTGCGGCGGAGGAAATCTGGTGCGTGAGGAAAGCGAAGAGGCGGATCTTCCTCCTTTTGAGGCGGCAGTTCTGTCCGGCAAGGATGATTTCGACAGTCCTTCGCTTCGTTCAGACTATTATGCGCCGCGGATCGATCCCCATGAATTTGCGGATCTTCTCTCCAGACCCGGCTGGCTGCGTCTGCGGGGACAGGAATCACTCAGTTCCACCAACCGTGTGAGCCTGCTGGCGAGAAAGCTGACCACGCTGCAGACACAGATCACAACGAAGATGACATTTGAGCCTGAACTCTATCAGCACAGCGCGGGACTGGTGCTGTACTACGACAACATGAACTATGTCTGGATCCGCAAGACCTGGAGCGAAGAACAGGGATGCCCGGTGATGAGCGTGCAGGAAGTGGACCGGGGCGTAAAATATGACCATCGGGACTGCGAGATTCCCGCGCCGGACGACCCGGTCCTGCTGCGGCTTTCCATTGCGGATAAGGAATTCCGTTTTGCCTGGTCCGCGGACGGGAACGCCTGGGAGAATATCGGTCCCGTCTTCCCCACCTGGCATCTTTCCGACGAGCACAGCGGCTATGGAGAATTCACCGGGACCATGTTCGGGGTGGCCTGCGTGGACAGCATGTTCCGGAAAAAGACGGCGGATTTTGACTGGCTGAACTGTATCTGAAACCGGGAAAGATGATCGCCTTATCAAAACTTTCCGCAGCGGGGAGGCTCTGAGACCACGCAGCGTCAATCCGTCTCCCTGAATCTCCATCCTTCAAAGTAAGAGCCCACTGCGCGAGGCAATGGGCTTCGGAATCATTATTTCGGAAATGTTGGGCTGGCTTTTCTCTTCGTGTTACCTGATTCATCCATCCAGACCGGGAATTACTTGACAATTACTTTGAGTTTCTTCGATACGCCATTTTGCGCATAGATATAGACATAACAGGAGCCTTTCTTCTTTCCCTTGATCACACCTTTTTTACTGACGGAAGCAATTTTAGGATTCGTTATCTCATATTTCAATCCCCTGTGCTTCTTTACTTACAGCTTTTTGGACTGCGCCACAGCCTTGGCTCCCAGTTTTAATGTCTTGCCTTTTTTCAGCTTCTTTGCCTTTTCGATTACTGTCTTTGATACGCTTACAGACTTATGGTTGCCTGCCTTGCCTCCTTTAGTGGCAGCATGGATCGTCTTGGATGCGCTGACTACCTTATTGTCTTTATCCAAAGCTACCACCAGGAATTTGTAATAAGTGCCTTTAGCTACCTTCTTGCCGGCTACTTTCCTGAAAGTCTGCTTATTTCCGGAAGTGGTTTTCAATTTCTTCATCTTGTTCTTTTTGCCGCACTTGTTGCCGTAGACAACGTATTTCTTTGCGCCACTCACTTTTTTCCAGGTGATCTTTACAGAATTTGTTGTCTGTTTCAGGGATTTCAGCTGCAGCAGACGGAATTTGCTTCCTGCCGGCGCTTCATCCGTCTTCATGGCCAGGATCGCTGCTTTCGCTGCTTCTGCAGAGGCGCCTTTCCCAAGCGCTGTGCCATCTTTGCCCATCTGTTTGGCGGGGTCTTCTTTCGTTTCCTTCTCCGGTACAGGTGTTGTCGCTTTTTCCGCTTCCGTCGTACTTTCCTTCTCTGCCTCCGGCGTGCTTTCCTTTTCAGCCTCCGGCGTGCTTTCCTTTTCAGCGACCACTTTCAGAACAGCCGTTTCCGAAGTGACGCTTTTTGTTTCGCCATTATCTTCCCTTACAGCAGTAACAACACAATAATAATACTCTTCCGTCCCGGCTGCTTTCCCTTCCGGAACAGTGAATTCTGCCGCCTCTGCGCCTGCAACCGCAGTTCCGCCTTCGTTGCTGTTCGTTTTGTTCACATACCACTGATAATGGAGCGCATGTCCTTCCGCCGCCTCGGCTGTCAGGCTGATGCTGCCGGTTTTGTAACCGGGCGTCAGTTCCAAATCGGACGGTTGCTTGACAATTCGGGGAACAGAAGCTTCCGTTTTGGCCCATTTTGCATATAAAACAGTTTCACTCTCTGCCTTGTCAAGCTCAAAATTCCATGCATTTTCACATGCGGCTTCCTTATACCATCCTTTCAGAGTCCAGCCGTCAGCATCAGCAACATCCGGCTGTTTTATGGCCTTTCCGATTTCAACATACTGATTTTTCGGAGCCGTACCTCGTCCGTTCACGTCAAATACTACCGGCAGATAAGTAAACATGTTAGACACTCTGGACAATTCTTCCAGCTCCTCCGGCGTATCATTTGATGTAAAGAAGTCTATTCCATCAAGGACAACCAGATAGCCGATTCGTTTTCCTTTTGCTTCTTCCGGCAATGGAAATGTCAGTACTTTTGTCCACTGATCAGATGTTCCATTCTTAAAAGCTGTATTTTCATCTGCTGTTACTTTACAGCTATATGACCCGTCTTTAGCATCATCCGAGATAGTAACGGGACTATCCATAGGATAAAGGTTAAAAGTATTATTCAAGTTTTCTCTGGTCATGTCATTATATGCATAATAATATGTTCTCCTTCCTTAATCTTCGATATATTATTTTGTTTCTTTGTTTATTTGGAATAAAATGATTTCAACCGGTTCTGACTGCTGATTAATTGGCTGGAACTGTTTTCCGGAATACCTCATATTAAGGGAGGCTGTATTGAATTAAGGCTTCTTTCCGGTCCCCGGATCCGGATATTCCTCCGCTGCCGCTTCCGGATTGCCCGCGCAAATTGCCGCGCAGATCTTTTCCGCATTCTCCTCTTTTTCCAGCATCAACACGAGCGGCTTTTCTCCGCCGTAATCGATCCTTACTTTCGTTACCGGAATGCCTATGCCGCAGCAGTGGTTCGGCCGATAAACGGACGGCTGCATACGGACAGCTTTCACATATTTCAAAGGAAGATAAGAGCCCTGAAAATATACGGCTCGTTCTGATACAGCATACTGTTCAACACGTACCGACTCTTTCCGGTCCTGCCTGATGTCCTTCAGTTCACCGCCTGCAATGATACATTTCCATCCCATTCCGCATTCAACCTCCGTATTTCTGCACATAGCAATATGCCTGTATCCAGGCTGCAAACATCTCCGTTCGGAGAAGTTTCTATTTTCGGGCGTTCAAAAATTAACCATCTTTTTTATGGCATTTCGAATTCGGCAATTTCAAAATGCCCTGCTTTTTCGATCATACAGGCGATACCGTTTTCTTTAAAAAGCTTCCGGATCTCCGTTATGATACCGTGATCTTCGTTTCGCTGCATAATGTTGATCATAAAATCATCGGCGCAGGAAAAGATTTCGACGGAAACACCGCCGCTCAGCGTCAGATCAAGACAGGGGGCGACATAGGAAATATACCTGTCAAGGCCTGCCCAGTTCACACGTCCCGTATAGCTGACTTCGAAGGTGTTGTTTCCGATCCCGTCCAGAAGGACCCTGCGCATGTAATCCTGCTTTTCGGAAAGCGTCATGTCCCTGACAGCCTGTTCATTTCTGATATGGGCATTTACTGTCAGAAGATCATGCTCATCGTCGGCCTGCAGGATCAGTGTGCCGCGTCCGATGGTGTTCAGACGGTCTATCGGAGCAGTCCGCAGGGAATCGGGATAAACGATGGGGACTATGTTTACATGGCACAAGTGGCTCCGGAGTTTTCCCAGTGCACCGCGGAACTGATGCTGCATCCCGCATACGATCGGCAGGCTGTTTTCCGGATAAAGCTCCTGCATGGCGCGGCACATCATTGACGCCGCGAAAGATGCCGGACTTCCGTCCACGCCGGACACATAGTTCATGAGTTCCCTCTGCCGGACACGCAGGATAAAGGATGTCCAGTGTTTCATGTTGTCATACTCCTTCGGCTGGCCGGCAAGCTTTAAGATTTCACCGGGGCGTTTTCTGACCGGAAACGGTTCCACGGGAACAGGGCTGTCGGGATAAGGATCATCATCGAGTTCCTCTGCAGGGATCTCGCTTCCCGGCAGCGCGATCCGGGACTCATCGAATACAGCCTCGGGATGGAGGATCTTAAGATAACAGTAAAGAAGCGTCTGCAGGAACGGGAACATGCTCTGTCCGTCCATCATGAAATGGGTGGTGTCAATAAACAGCAGGTCGCCCTCCCATGCGAAGGAGATCAGATGCTGTCCGCTCTGCGCGCTGTTCAGGCGGACCGGCCGGATGTCATGGGTGATCACGAACGGCGCGTCATTTTGTTCCAGAATAAAGTGCTCACCGTCCCGGACAAGTTTCACCGCAAAGTAAGGAAATCTGGATGCAGTCAGCGCTGCCGCCTGCTCAAGGGCTGCGGCCTCCACCGGCTCCGTGAGTTTTATTTCCAGGCGGATCGTGTTCCACAGGTCTTCTCTCACGGCATAGAACAGATTGTTGGGTCGTTGGCTCATAGAAGCTGATTCTCCTGCGATAAATGATAAAGTCTGTCTATATAAGTGTATAGCAGATATTGGAGGACTTGTGAACGGGAAACGCCAATATTGTTAAAAAGGCCGCGGGGAGATTTGGCCTGAATGAAACAGATCTGCCTGATCTTCCGGGAAAACTAAGGATTGTCAATCCCAGAACTGTCATTTATAATCGAATATCATAACACTATGCTTCGCGTAAGGACCAACTTGCACAGGCAATAGAGCTTATTAATCATTACCGGCAGCAGCCTGCTGCCGCAGAATCGGGAGGTAGTATGGGATTATTCAGCAGGAAAACAGGATCAGGTTTTGTAATCGCAGGAATATTCTTCCTGGCAGCTCTCAGCGTACTGCTCTTTACTGTACAGAGTGAGGCATCAGTCAAAGAAAACGATCCGAACTTCAACTATACAAGAGAATATAACGGCGGAACTCTGAAGTCAGAAACAGAAGGCGATCATCAGATCATTACCGTGACCGGTGATGTAACGATTGGTGCACTTGATCCTGTGATTTATGGATATGAATACCTGACGATCAAAGGGGGCGGGACATTGAATTTGACGGGCTCTTCCGAAGGATATGGGATCAATACCAGGAATCTGGTAATCGAAGACGTTACTGTCAAGGGAATGTGGATCGCAGCAAGCAGAAATGTAACAATCAAAAATGCTGTCGTCGATGTAAGAGCGCCGAAAGGTGTCCTAGCTGTCAATGCACTTCAGGGCGGGGTGAATTCCGTGATGACGATCGAGAATTCAAAGGTGAATCTTAAGGGCTATTTGAGATGCGGCGACATTAATGATCCGGGAGAGCTTGTTATAAAGAATTCCGAGATTCAGATGAGATCAACGGATGGCGAAGATGCTTATGGTCTGCTCAGCGTTACCGGTAAAATAAATCTGAATGGGTATCATGTCTATACGCAGAAAGCAGGAAAAGATTATTATACCAATTACATCCTGTACAAACAGTCTGATGGTACATATACAATGGAGACAGGAGAAAACCAGGGGGCATATGTTGTGATCACACAGGACATTTACCCGACAGGAATTCCCGTAGAGACAATCCTTATTGAAAATTCCACTCTGGGAGCCAAAACGAACCTTTTGGTTGGAGCAAAAGCAGTTTTTTCTGCAACAGTTTTGCCCTCTGATGCAGAAAAGAAAACGGTAAAATGGAGTGTAAGCCCGTCTTCCTATGCAAGCATTTCTTCAGATGGGGTTTTGACTGCAAAAGCAGCAGGTGCCGGAAAGACTGTGACAGTCACTGCTTCTGCCACGGATGGAAGCGGCGTGAAAGCCCAGACGAAAGTCAAGATCAAAGGAGCCGTCAGTAAAATCAAGCTTTCTGCATCCAGGAAAACGGTAAAAGTCGGAAAGAAACTGACCATCAAGGCAAAAATCACGGTGGGAAAAGGCGGCAGCAAGGCTGTCAAGTGGTCTGTCAACAAGAAAAAGTACGCATCAATCACACAGAAAGGCGTACTAAAAGCCAAAAAGGCAGGAAAAGGCAAGACAGTAACGGTGACGGCCAAGGCAAAGGATGGAAGCGGAAAGAAAGCAAAGATAAAAATAAAAATCAAGTAACTATCACGCAGCCGACGAGAAAAGGGAATTTTCATGGAGCCACTACCGTGTTTCCAGTAAAAATCATTAGCTGCAGGCAGGCAAATATCTGTTTTATTGCCTGTCTGCAGCTTTTTTTAGTAATTAACTTCTTCAGCATAAATGATTTCTTCGAGTAAAGCGGTCATTCGTAATATGCTCTTGCATCCTTCCCTCGGCTCATGTGCCCGCCGCAGAGACCGCAAATCAGCATGCCGGAGAACACATACCGTTTTGCCGCTCTCTGCGTCTTTCCGTTCCCGTAAGCTTCGCTGTGCTCCCTGATCGCTTCGTTTGCCCGCTGGAATGTGTCGTGATCAATGATCGCGGGATGGTCGGCTTCGTTCAGGTACTGGTCGAGCTAGCCTGTGTTCACGTACTTTTTGTAGTTCTCCATGAAGGTCTTCTGGTAGAGGCTGTCCCCGGTGCTGCCTTCTATTTTTCTGATCATTCCATCGCATCTGATTCGCTGATCACAGTGTTCTCAACCGGCTCCGCTGTTGCTCCGTCAACTTCTGTGTCCGTGTTTTCCTCCGTATTGCTCAGGTTCTCTTCCGCAGTGTTGTTCACAGTCGCTCTCTTCGCTTTCTGTTTTTCCTTCCAGCGGTTCTGCATGGCTTCATCTTTAAAGGCTGCGTTGCCGGAAAGCGGTGCAAGCAAAATCCTTCTGGCTGTTTTGTACTCTTCCCCCTTCATGCCAAGTGAAATCAGCCAGACTCTCAGGCTGTATTTCTCATTTTCTGCGGTCACCGGCCTTGCCAGCGTGTGTTTCTGTTCAAGCGCCATCCTGTTCATCAGGGATGCCAGAGCGGTAAATGTGTGGATGTGATCTGGTCTGTCCGTCTCAGGGAAGCCCGTAAAGGTGACCACATCCTCTGTGAACTCCAGCCCTTCCAGGGCACCGGGATTCGCCTTCAAAACGGTCAGGAAAGCCGGAATGTCAGTCACAGGGGTAAGCGCCTCCATCAGCTCCGCTGTGCAGGAGAACCGTCCTCCTGTGGCTTTGCTGATGAGGTTTCCTCTCGCCCGGATCATGGAGGTCAGGTTCCGCAGGCTTGCTGCCGTATGGTTTGCCATCGGCAGGGAAATGTTTACTTCCACCGGCTCCGGTTCTTCAGTCTCCTGAGGTTCTGCATTGTCCTCTTCGGTTTCTTCCGGCTCGTTGGGTTTGATCAAGCCTTCAGCCAGCAGGGTGTCGATCACTTCAGTGTCAGCCTCTTCAGTGAACACGAGGCTTCCGTACCGCTCCACCTTGAATTCGCCGATCTCAAAAGCGCATTCCGGCATCCGGGTGTAGACCGCCCTTTCTCCCGTCAGTTGCTCGATCCTCTTTACCAGGTCTTTTCTGTTTTCCATGGTCTTGATGTACATTGTCTGCCCCTTTCCGCAGGCGTTTCCTGCTGTGCTTTTTCGCTGTGTTTTTTCCGCCCGGCGACTGTTTTTCGACTTCTCCGGCGGTACACCATTCATCACTCTGAAAGGCTGTAAAGTCAACGATCAGAAGGGCTGATTCTTCAGCTTTTCCGAGGTTCTACCATAAGCACAAAGGGTGCGCCAAACAGCCGGACAGGACGTACAGTCAGGGCAAAAAGAAGCTCTGACAGGCGCTATACTATATAGGTAGCACTGCTCCGGCGGCCATCCGTCCGTTCCCATAACAGCGTGTGTATAATAGGCTTGTAGACCCATTACGGAGAGAAGACGTATAGGATCACCCCTGCCTGCATGGGAACCATCCATCCCCCTGGAAAGCTCCCGACCGGGCATGTGTGAAAGAGATCATCGTCCATCATCCCCATAAAACAAAAACAGCCGCCCATCGGCGACACCTTATCTCATGTTCATAACGGCAAGACCGTAATTCCCCTGTACGAGGAACAGCCCCTTCCGGGGTGCCCGCGCCGCTTATGATCAGCGGTTCTTTTTGTTTTATGCGGTTGCTACCGCCGCCAGCTTCTGCTGCTCTGCCAGCCTCTCGGCCTTCTTCCGTTCCCGTCTTATTCTGCACAGCATGCGTACCATCTTCAGACCCTTCTCTTTTCTCTCTTCTTTTCTTCAAAAGCGAAAGAAGAACGGAAAGATCTATGCTGATGAGTATTCCGGCTCCCGAGAGCCACTGCGTCCGTTACTGAGAGCCACCCATTCCGCGTGGCAGAGCCGGCCGGAACCGGCAGGTGTTCCGATGTACAGAGCCACCCCTTACAATGGATTCACGGCAACCGCCGAATTCAT
>JAFRLH010000025.1 GCA_017431345.1 Lachnospiraceae bacterium
GGAGCACTGAAAAAGCCCCTTTAAGGGGCAGCTGTGAAAGTGGTGCAGTTAGCAGACCTTCAGTGCGCCTTCCGGGCGCAGGCTGGTAATAGTCCCTTATAGGGACTGAGCAGGCCACCGGCTAAGCCGGTGGTCCTGACTCACGTGAAACATGGCAATTAAAGATTTTAATGTTTCACACGAAACAGAAAAATCATCACTAAAAGTATTTCACATGAAACAAAAGAAATTCTGCAAAATGTTTCACGTGAAACAAAGGTGTTACCTTTCGAAAATGTTTCACGTGAAACAAAACATGATCCGGCCGTTAAGATTTTTGACAGTCATTCTATTCTATGATAAACTAGGCACGCGGATTATGGATATTGAGAGGTTTCGCTATGAAACGAATTATAGCAATTGCGAATCAAAAAGGCGGAGTCGGTAAAACGACAACAACAGTAAATCTGTCGGCATGTCTGGCCGAAGCCGGAAAACGAGTTCTGGTTATTGATATGGACCCACAGGGGAATACAACAAGCGGTTTCGGATTAGATAAAGAAGGTACAGAGAATACTGTATATGACGTTTTGATCGGAGAATGTGATCTGAAAGACGCGATCCGGACGACTGCAGTGAAAAAACTGGATATCGTTACTTCCAATATTGACCTGACAGGAGCTGAAATTGAACTTCTGAATGTGGAAGAGAAGGAATATATCCTCAGGAAAGAAGCGAAAACGATTGAAAGCAAATATGATTATGTGGTCATTGATTGCCCGCCTTCTTTAAATATGCTCACAGTGAATGCATTGACGACGGCGGATACAGTTCTGATTCCCATTCAATGTGAATATTATGCTCTTGAAGGACTGTCTCAGCTGATGTACACGATCGATCTTGTAAAGAACAGACTGAATGAAGATCTGATGGTAGAGGGTGTCGTCTTTACCATGTATGATTCAAGGACCAATTTGTCCGCACAGGTCGTGGAAAATGTCAGGGATAATCTGGAATATAATATCTACAATACCATTATTCCGAGAAATGTAAGACTGGCTGAGGCGCCGAGCTATGGTATGCCGATCACAGTCTATGATCCAAAGTCAGCCGGTGCAGAAAGCTACAGAAAGCTGGCAAAGGAAGTAATAAAGAATAAATCGATGGACCGCAGCTGAAAAAAGAGAAGCGGCCGGAACATGGAAAGAAAAACAAATTTTCAAGCAGCAACAGATCAGCAGGGATCGGATAACGGAGAGAATAATGGCACAGAAAAGAGGCCTGGGAAAGGGAATTTCAAAGGGCGGCGGACTGAATTCACTGATTCCCGGAAGCAGTGAAGAAAAGAAGCAAGAGAAAGTTGAAAAGGCTGCAAAGTCCACAAATAATTCCACAATTAAACCGCCAAAAGTGGAAAACAAGCCTAAAACCAGCGACGAATTAGATGGCGCAGTGTGGATAAGTCTTCAGAAGATCGAAAGAAACCCGGATCAGCCAAGGAAGGATTTTGAAGAAGAAAGCCTTCAGGAACTGGCTGAATCCATTAAAACATATGGTATTATACAGCCGCTTCTGGTGAAACCGGAAGGAAAGAGATATCTGATCATCGCCGGAGAGCGGAGATGGAGGGCTGCAAAGCTGGCAGGTCTGAAGAAAGTACCGGCAATAGTAAAGGACTATACAGATAGTGAATTGGTGGAGATCTCTCTTATAGAAAATATTCAGAGGGCAGACCTGAATGTGATGGAAGAAGCATATGGTTATAAACGCCTGATGGATGAATTTTCATACAAGCAGGAAGATCTTGCAGGGAAGCTGTCAAAGAGCCGCAGTGTGATCGCAAACCGTCTGAGACTGCTGAAGCTGATGCCGGAAGTACAGGAAATGCTGCGGAGCGGTGCTCTTTCAGAGGGACATGCCAGGGCATTGATCGTGATTGAAGATCCTTCGCTGCAGCTGCAGGCAGCGAAAACGGTTGTCGGGAATCAGTTCAGTGTACGGGAGACGGAAAAACTGGTAAAAGGACTCCTTGCTCCTGCGAAACCGGAAAAGGAAGACTGGGCGAGTGCAGATCAGTTTACTTATGACCGGCTGGAAGAGGAACTGAGAGGTTCGATCGGATCCAAGGTAAGCATAAAACGGACCGATAAGACAAAAGGCAAAATCATTATAGAATATTTTTCTGTGGATGATCTGGAAAGGATCGCTGATATCATAAACAGAAAATAATACAGAGCAGGATCAGGGAGGTGAAGCATGGAAGTATTGAACAGCATTTTTGATGGAATGTCGGATGCGGTAAACGCGCTTCCTTTAAATGATAATCTGTTTTTGCTGATGCTTATATTGATCAACATTATTTTGATTATATTGGTAGTCTCATTGCAGATAAGAGTCGGCTATCTGACAAAAAGATATGACCTTTTCATGCGCGGCCACAACGGCGCTGCCCTGGAGGACAATATGGTGGATCTGTACAGAAAGATCCAGACCATTCAGAACCGGGAGCAGGCGAATAAGGATCTCATGAAGATGCTGAACCGCGGAATGAATGACACCATTCAAAAGACCGGTCTGGTCAAGTATAATGCCTTTGACGGAATGGGCGGGGAATCCAGCTTTGCGCTGGCGCTGCTGAACATGGAAAATACAGGATTTATCCTGAATGCAATGCACAGCCGCAATTCGTGTTATCTGTACATCAAGGAAGTCCATGGCGGCAAGCCGGATGTTATCCTTACCAATGAAGAAAAGGGTGCACTTGATGAGGCGCTTGATTCGGGATACGGAAAAAGAAGTTGATTAGAAAACTGATGGATGTTATTATTGAGAATACTGAGTTCACAGAAATGAACATCAAGCCGGGGGAGGTAAGCTGATGTCAATATTTGAAGGAGCCGGCGTTGCCATTGTAACGCCTTTTGAGGCAGACGGTTCTGTTTCCTATAAAAAGCTGGAAGAACTGATCGACTTCCAGATCGAGAACAAAACAGATGCGATCATCATCTGCGGTACTACCGGAGAAGGTTCGACCCTTTCCATGGAAGAGCACAAGGAATGCATCCGGTTTACAGCAGAATATGTAAACGGACGCGTTCCCGTGATCGCCGGAACAGGATCGAACTGCACCGAAACAGCCATCGAGCTGTCTAAACAGGCAGAAGAGGACGGCGCGGATGCGCTTCTTGTTGTTACGCCTTATTATAACAAGGCAAGCCAGAAAGGCCTTATGCGGCATTTTACAATGGTAGCGGAGAATACAAAGCTTCCTATTATAATGTATAATGTACCGAGCCGTACCGGCGTCAATATCCAGGCGAAAACTGCCGTAGAGATCGCAAAGCGCAACAGCAACATTGTCGCGATCAAGGATGCTGCGGCGAATCTTTCCCAGACTGCGTATATGGCATATCTTTCCAGAGAGGCAGGCGGTGTACTGGATATTTACTCCGGAAATGATGATGAAGTGATACCGCTTCTGTCTGTCGGAGGCAAGGGAGTTATTTCCGTGCTGTCCAACGTAGCACCGCGCGAGACCCATGACATGGTGTATGAATATCTGCACGGAGACAGAGAGAAAGCGGTCGATCTCCAGCTGAAGATGCTCCCGCTGATCAAAGCGCTTTTCTGCGAAGTAAATCCGATCCCTGTGAAGACTGCGCTCAATCTCATGGGAATGAATGCCGGTCCGCTCAGGATGCCGCTTTGCGAAATGGAACCGGAAAATCTGGAACTGCTGAAAACTGAACTGAAAAAAGCCGGACTCATCTGAACAGACCGTTCAAATGAGATTCCCTGATGCATTCAAATACCCCGCCGTTTCGCGGGGTTTTTACCTAACGGAGGTTAATGATCATGATCAAGGTAATTCTTAACGGCTGCTGCGGCGTAATGGGCGGCGTGGTAACGGAACTGGTCGAAGCAGAGCCTGAAATGGAAATCGTTGCAGGGATCGATATTAAGGATAATGGAAAGACGGAATATCCGGTATTCGGCAGTCTGTCCGAATGCAGTGTACCGGCGGATGTGGTCATCGATTTTTCTTCGGCAAAAGCGATGGATTCACTGATTGCCGGGCTGAAAGAGAAGAAGATCCCGGTAGTACTTTGTTCTACCGGACTGTCGGAAGAGCAGCTGCAGGCTGTGCAGGAACTCAGTAAGGAGTGCGCCGTGCTGAAATCTGCAAATATGTCTCTCGGCATTAATCTGATGTTCAAGGTCCTGAAAATGATCTCTCCCATGCTTTCCGAAGCGGGATTCGATATTGAGATCCTGGAGAAACATCATCACAGAAAGATCGATGCTCCGAGCGGAACCGCGATCGCACTCGCGGATGCGATCAATGATTCGATGGAAGAGAAGTTCAAATATACATTCGACCGTTCTTCCATCCGGGCAGCCCGTGATCCGAAAGAGATCGGCTTTGCTGCGGTGCGGGGCGGAAATATCGTTGGTGAGCACGACGTGATCTATGCCGGAACGGATGAAGTGATCACGATCTCTCATCAGGCTGCGTCCAGAGCTATCTTTGCCAAAGGCGCTGTTGCTGCGGCAAAGTTCCTCGCCGGAAAGCCCGCAGGATTTTATGATATGGGCGATGTGGTGAATGTGTAAACAGCAATCATTCCTCTGTACAGTATAAAAGCAGTACAGAATGCAGCGGGCGGTAAAAAGCGTAAATCAGAACTGTCATCCTGAGGCGCGGAACGCCGAAGGATCTTCGCCCTGAAGCTTGTGGTTTTAATATAGGCTATAAACAAAAATGGGAATGTGCTGTAAAATTTAACAAGAAAATTAAACTCAAGTGGGAAATAAAGCAATATTTTTGAATGTAATTTTATAGAAAGTGGCGCCTGAAGCTATTTTGGATGGCGGGCACCCATTTACACCGGAAAGGATCATCAACATGGCTACAGACAGATACCAGAGCCCTCTTGAAACGAGATATGCAAGTGAGGAGATGCAGTATATTTTTTCACCGGACAAGAAGTTCAGCACATGGAGGCGTCTGTGGATCGCGCTTGCTGAGACCGAGCAGGAGCTGGGACTTCCGATCACCGATGAGCAGATCGAAGAACTGAAGGCTCATAAGGACGATATCAATTATGAGGAAGCGCGCAAACAGGAAGCGAAAGTACGGCACGATGTGATGGCGCATGTGCATGCGTACGGACTGCAGTGCCCGAATGCAAAGGGCATCATTCATCTGGGCGCTACTTCCTGCTACGTTGGAGACAATACTGACATTATTATCATGCGGGAAGCCCTGCAGCTTGTCAGAAAAAAGCTGATCAATGTCATTGCTGCTCTTGCGGGATTTGCAGATAAATATGCGGATCTGCCGACGCTCGGATTTACGCATTTTCAGCCTGCGCAGCCTACAACGGTCGGAAAACGTTCTACCTTGTGGCTGAATGATCTTGCGATGGATCTGGCAGATCTGGAGTATGTGATCGGCTCCCTGAAGATGCTGGGATCCAAGGGGACTACCGGAACACAGGCAAGTTTTCTGGAGCTGTTCGGCGGCGATCATGAGAAGTGCAAGGCAGCGGATCAGCGCATTGCGGAAAAGATGGGATTCTCGGAGTGCTATCCGGTATCCGGACAGACTTATTCCAGGAAAGTGGATTTCCGTGTTCTTTCCGTACTGGCGGGTATCGCACAGAGTGCCCACAAGTTCTCAAATGATATCAGGCTGCTGCAGCATCTGAAGGAAGTGGAAGAGCCGTTTGAGAAGAGCCAGATCGGTTCTTCGGCGATGGCATATAAGAGAAATCCGATGCGTTCCGAGCGGATCGCTTCCCTTTCCAATTATGTCATGAGCGATCTGATGAACCCGATGCTGGTGTCTTCAACACAGTGGTTCGAGAGAACGCTGGATGATTCGGCCAACAAGAGACTGTCCGTGCCGGAAGCCTTCCTGTGCATCGACGGTATTCTGACGCTCTATCTGAATGTGGCGGACGGCCTGGTCGTGTATCCGAAAGTGATCCGGAAACGTCTGATGTCGGAACTGCCTTTTATGGCTACGGAGAATATCATGATGGATGCTGTAAAGGCGGGCGGAGACAGGCAGGAGCTGCATGAGCGGATCAGGGAACTTTCGATGGAGGCCGGCAGGCACGTGAAGGCGGAAGGCCTGGATAATGATCTGCTGGATCTGATCGCCGCGGATCCGATGTTCGGACTGAACCGGGAGGATCTGGAGAAATCGATGGATCCTGCAAAATATGTCGGCAGAGCGCCGGAGCAGACGAGAGAGTTCCTGGCGGCTGTGATCGCACCGATCCTGGAAGAGAATAAAGAGCTTCTGGGAGTCAAGGCAGAGATTCACGTCTGATAGATTTTATAATACAGCTGTCGGTCAATTGTCAGCTCACCCAATGTCCACAACCGAAACAGGGTCCTCAGATTGCTTCGGCTGTGGACATTGGGTGAGCTTCTTAATGTACGGGCTGAAGAGATGCATGGCATTTCGTTATTATATGGACGGAAGAAACACAGCAGCGTTTTATTATTGCAGAAAGGGGGAATTGCCTGTGATTCAGGATATCAGTCCGGAAATATACGATAATTCTTTTGAGCACAGAAGAGCGCCGCAGAACGACGATCCGGTACTGATGTACCGGGAAGGATGCGTGCTTGCCTGTCTGGACGGGAAGAGCATCAGGTATCCCTCCGTCGCACAGGTCATCCATGCAGTCTCTGCCGGGAATGCTGATAATATGCATCTGCCTCTGTATGATGAACAGACCGAAGTCCGCGGTATCCGCGAGACGGAGCGCGGGGACAGATATTATATTTCCGGTATTGAATTCATCTTTCTCTTTAAGATTGATGAGACTGCTTTTTTCGGTATTGACAATGACAGGATCATTGCCGCAGTACTGGATTCTTCAGAGGATCTGGCAGAGGTTAAGCAGACAGAACTTCGCGCGATCCGCCCGATGCGGGATGCCTATACCGGCATTACCGGTCTTCAGCTGCAGCGCTGGAGGGACACACAGCGGTTCTGCGGGAAATGCGGCGGGAAAATGCGTCCATCGAGAACAGAACGGGCGTACATCTGTGATTCCTGCGGACTTACGAATTATCCGAAGATCTCACCGGCCGTAATTGTTGCAGTAACGCATGGCAGCCGGATCCTTCTTACCAAATATGCGGGCAGGACTTATACCAGATACGCATTGATCGCCGGTTTTGCAGAGGTCGGCGAAACGATCGAGGAGACTGTCCACCGGGAAGTCATGGAAGAAGTGGGCGTGAAAGTGAAAAATCTGCGCTTTTACAAAAGCCAGCCCTGGTCCTTTTCCGATTCCCTTCTTTTCGGCTTTTTCTGCGAACTGGACGGAGAGGAACATATTACGCTGGATACCAGGGAACTCGCGAGCGGGGAATTCCTGACGAGGGAGGAAATGCCGGACCGATCGGATGATATTTCCCTGACGGCGGAGATGATGGAACTTTTCAGAACAGGCGGAAATAAATAGGAAAGCAGAATGAATGAGCGGAGATCATTGATCATGAACACAAAGGATGCCATTATCACCAGATGCAGTACCAGAAAATTCAGGCCGGATCCGGTGCCTGCAGAACTTGTCAAGGAAGTGGTCGAAGCCGGCCGTTTCGCGCCGAGCGGCGGGAACAGCCAGAGCACACATTTTATCGTTATCAAAAATAAAGAGATTCTGGACAGGCTGGCGGAGTCTGTAAAGGAAGAATTTTCGAAAATGGAACTGACACCGGGGCTTTATAAATCCCTGGTCAACTCGATCCGGGCTTCCAAAACCGGAAATTACATCTTTCACTATAATGCGCCGGTCCTGATCGTTACGGCAAATCAAAAGGATTACGGAAACAACATAGCCGACTGTTCCTGCGCGCTGATGAACATGATGCTCATGGCGAATGAACTGGATCTCGGGAGCTGTTGGATCAACCAGCTGAAGTGGCTGAATGAAGACCCTGTGCTGCTGCAAAGGATGAAAGAACTCGGAATGAAGGAAGAGGAACGCGTGTACGGCGCATTGGCCCTGGGCTATGCGGATACGGAAGACGGACTGCCTGTCAGGAAGGCGCTTCCGAGAACAGGTTATCCGGTGGATGCGGTGGAATAAATGCAGTCTGTCCGCAATCATGGGCGGCTGTGACAGGAATATCTTCAGAAAGCTTCCTGTATACTTTAAACAGTGAAGGGAAACAGCCTTGACCAAGAAAAATACCTCAAGTAAAGTTGGATTATTACTGACCCGCCAAAGTTGGTAAAATCCAAAATCACAAGAGGTATCTAAGATGAATGGTAA
>JAFRLH010000026.1 GCA_017431345.1 Lachnospiraceae bacterium
GCCGGACATATCAAAGGTCCAGGCCTTGTCCCATCCTTCGTACAGAACCTGTTCCTGATGCAGTACATTCTTCCCGAGCTTAAAGGTAAAGACGATACCGTCCACGACCTCCGCAGCTTCCTTGCTGCGGACTTTCATCGGCTCTACCCGCACGGTCGTCCCTGTGATATCCACCTTGGGGTTTTCCGGAGCAGTCAGCATATACAGATCATAACCGGCAGGCGTATTGCTGAACCACCCTTCCGTCTTTGCCGCCGTCCCGCCGTCTGCCTCGACAAAGGCGCCGTAAAGCGGAGACGGATTGATCCTTTTGATCGTTTTCGGCTCCAGGAAAATGCCGCCGGACCAGTCCCTCCATTCCTTTCCCTTCTCCATACCGGCCGGAATGATCCGGTAGTCGCTCATAACCTCATCAAAGCCTTCCCGCTTCTTAAGTACAATCGCCAGTTCCGCGAATTCACCTATATTACAGGCAGGCACAACGCGGATCTGTCTGACGCGGATAACATAGTCCCGGTTTACCAGGCTGACCGGCACCTTCGCATTCGGATTCATAACCATCAGTGGCTTAAATCCTTCATTTGGGTTGGGATCACTTTTGCAGTATTTGTAGAACTTCGTCTGATAGGAGCTGGCAAAATTCAGATAATCCTCCGTAAGTGTCTTCTCGGAGATCAGGAATCCGGATTTCAGAATATTCGTAAAGGACGGGCAGGCCCGCAGGTTTCCGTAGCGGCGCAGGACATCTCCCCAGCATTTGCCATCCATGCCGCCGTGCTGTTCCACCAGGTAACGCAGGAAGTGGGCGATCGGATAGGACCGGTCCGCGGAATCACTTTCTCCGAGTATGAAAGGTCCTTCCGGATAGTCACTCACTTTCAGCTTGTCCAGCGGAATCGCGAAATATTTCAGATGCTCCAGGTTATCCATGCATTTATCGCTGTCATTAACAATCGTTCCTTTATCGTGGAAATAGTCATAAGCTTCCCATTCCACTGTCTGTGCGGAGGCTTCATCGAACTTGTAGTTTGCTGTGTAAGGCGATTTGTATCCACGCTGGATCACATGAAACAGCTCATGTACCAGTGTCAGCAGCAGCTTCTCCTCGGAAAGCTTACTGCCATCCGCAAATTTCCGCAGATAAAGAACGATATACGGATTGCGTGTAAACGTATAGCTCGAAACCGTGACGCCGTACGCCGGCCTGACCTTATCCGAGAGCTCAAGACGCACGACATAGTCCGGGAGCTTTGCACCGGTGTGATCGCGCAGATAACCGTAAGCCTTCCGGCTGTTGTTGATTACCATAATCACAGGGCTGAGGACCTGCAGCATCGCTGCGGAGTCGTTCTGCATATCCGTCAGCTGTTTCCGGTATTCCTGCGGGATCGAATTAACAGTCAGCTCCGCCTTCAGGCATTTGAGATAGATCCGGTAATAATCTTTTCCGGTATAATCCAGCCAGTCCGCCTGATCTTCCGTATAACCCAGGTATTCTCTGTACTGTTGCTGCGCTTTTGTGCGCGCTTTCTGCCGTGCCTCCTCCAGCTGCTTCTGCGATTCCTCTTCCATACGGCCTGAGACATCTTCCAGACTGGCCAGAATCTGGAATGTCCGTTTCCCGTCCACATCGACATAAAACGACTTGGCCCGCGGGTCATAGACAGCGCCGCTCGCGACGCCCTGAATGGTCGTGCCGATATCCGGCAGAAACGGCAGCAGCGCCAGTGCACCAATCACAATCATACTGTTCTGGCTGCTGGTGATCCTCAGATTCTTTCCGTCCTGCTGTGTGGCATACGGATACCAGTTTCCCGTGTCGTCCACGCGGTAGACACAGAGGCAGTCGTATAGATCTTCGTCGATTCCGAGTTCCGC
Organism: Lachnospiraceae bacterium; assembly: GCA_017431345.1. Taxonomy (GTDB): domain Bacteria; phylum Bacillota; class Clostridia; order Lachnospirales; family Lachnospiraceae; genus UBA3305. The sequence goes on from JAFRLH010000026.1 coordinate 1,879, forward strand.
AAGGTCAAAATCCATGGTGAAGCCGCCGGGCAGAACTTCATCGTCCGCAAGGCCCGCGTCCAGCTCCCAGGCGCCGACCACGGCGCTCATATTGTCGATCTCCTCCAATTTGTTATTCAGCGCCTGATACTGCTCATCCGGCACTTCCTCCATGGTAAAGGTCCGCTCATGATCGAGCGCCCCCTCCTCGCCGGAAATCGTAATGCCCTTGACAGGATTCACGGAAAAGGCCGGACTCGGATGCTCCGTAAGCGGATCCTGCGGCACCTCATCGACAGATGCTTTTTCGGAGGAACTGTCAGAACTGCTTCCCGCTTCTTCAGCCTCCTCAGGATCCTCCCAGTCTTCTCCTTCCGGATACAGCCAGTCATAGCCGTGCGCCGAAAGCGGCTCCGCAGGCTCCTTTTCGATATAGTCCTCCGGGTCGAGATCCGGCATTTCATCGATCTCGGCCATCTCCGCCTTCTGTTCGTCGGTCAGCTTCCAGATGTCGCCGGCTGTTGCGGAGCTTCCCTGATTTTGCCCGGACTCCCCGGACTGTACAGACTGTACGGAGTTTCCCGGCTTGACGCCCGTCACGCCCGGCAAACCGTGCGTGAACAGGAACCAGACCAGGCCGCCGGATACAGCCAGGACCGCGGCCGCGGCAATGACCGGGGTGATTGATCTTTTTCGTGGGGTCTTTCTCGGGGCGCTCTGCGGCGGCATGACCGGAGGAACCTGATATGGTTGCCCGGCAGGCTGGGCAGACCAGTCCTGCGCGGCAGCGTCCTGCTGTATCGGCTGTCCGCAATACCGGCAGAAAACGGCATCCGCCGCATTCTCTTTTCCGCAGCTGCCGCAGTACTTCATCGCAGGTGTCGACGGCTCCTGCTGCACCTCAAACTGATAACCGCAGAATGTACAGAATCTTGCGTTCCTGCTGATCTGCTGACCGCAATTACGACAGTATTTCATCTCGCCTGCGCCCATGCTGCCCTCCTGTACGGAAATTCAGATATGCAGAGAAATGCCTCTGTATTGGAGGCATTTCACAAGTTCTCTGTATACTATTATAGGATTGAAGGTACAGGCGCAAAAGCGCAGGAGGCCCGTGACATGCGATCTGTCAATGACAAATGGCAGGTCACAGAAAGATGATCTTATTTCTTCATGTACAGATAACGCTCGCTGGGAGCAAAGAAGTGATATTTCGTGCGTAAAGCTCTTTTTAACCATCCGAGGCATCTTTCCTCATCATTGTCACAACAACGCCATTTTGGGCCAAATCCGCAAATAAAACCAACACAGTGTTACTCTGCATTCTCTTCCTGCTCCTGCTCCCACTCGTTCAGATATTTCCCAATAATCTGTTCGATCGCCATTGTTTTATTCTGGCCTGCCTTGGCACAGTAATCTTCCAGGCGGCGCATCAGCGGTGCATCCATCTTTATGTGGAGGGCAATATAGTCCTTTTCTGTCTGGGCATATCATGCTCCTTCCTTTCCAACTTTCATCTGTTCATTCATCAGCATCGGAAGCAGGAAATCACGGAGAGAGGTGAGTTGCTGGTTTTCTTTGTTTTTCTCTTTAATTGCCAGATACCATGGGCTGATAACAGCATCAAATCTATCAAGTAATTGCGAAGAAGGAATCAAAACTTTTAACTTGTAAATTATATCTGTTCCAATTCATGAATGTTTCACTTTACTGTACACGACTGTCCTCCGCAATCATGAATGTTTCACTTTACTATAAAAACCGTCCATTTTGTGGCACTTTCCTGTAAAACTGTCCTCTTTGTATCATTTAGCTGTAATTTTTTTTACAGCTAAGTGAAACTTTGAATCAGGACCGGATTGGAAAGCTGTTGAAAACAAGGGATTCTCGACTGCGGCGAATGTTTCACTTTTCCGTAAATTGACAGGTGCCTTCCCAAAATCCTTTGTTTTCAGCGCTTTCTAATATCTGCGAAATCTCAAAGTAAACATTTAGCTGTTACCTTTCAATTATTCGCAATACATACATATTGTTCCACTTGATAACTTAAATCCGTTCTTTTCGTAAAACTTAGCCGCTGGTGCATACTCACTTGTATAAAGAACAATGCCTGCAAGTCCTTTTTCTTTACTGTAATCTTTAACCGCATTTAATAGTTGTTTACCTATTCCATGCCCTTGTCGTTCGGGAAGTACCGCCATCTCATTAATGTAAATCTCTTCTTTGCTTCCGGAAATTTTACAAAGTGCGAATATACAACCAAACACTTCATCATTTTCTTCATAAACATATCCGACAAATCTTTTCTGTTCAAAAAAATCGCGAAGATATTCTGTTGCATTTTCTGCTGTCCAATCTATTCCCCAATGTTCCATGGGGAATGCTTTTGCATAAATCATGCCACATTGTGCTAAGTCAATGTTCTCCATAACTCTAATCATTTTACTGTTCCACCATCAAATTCTGAATTCACTGCTGACTTTCCCGCTCGATCTTGGAAACGGTGTCTTCTAGGATCGCTTCGCGAAGTTCTGTAAGCCATTCTGAGAAAGAGACCGTATCGAAAGCATATGTTTTATTCAACTCGTACTCGTTTTCTGACCATGTGCGCAGCGGAGATTCGTTATGCTGGATCAATGCTTCAAGTTTATCCAGGGCCTTATATAATCTGGCTTCAGCCGTCTCCTGCGCATCCATCTCCCTGTACAGCGCAGAGATTTCAGCAGATAACTCTTCCGGGAGCGACTTAACCCATTGATCTAATAATGCATCTTCGGCAGCTCTGTCTGCATCAGTCTTGACAAAAGTGGGAATGTCACCGGTAAAGCACTCTCCAAGGTCGTGGATAAGGCACATATTAACGACCTTATCCATATCAAGTTCAGGAAACTCATGGCGCAGAAGTGATGCCATGAGTGATACTCTCCAACTGTGCTCTGCCACGCTCTCCGTTCTTCCGTTTGTGGTTGTACAATGCCTGGGAGTATCTTTGAGTCTCTCGGCTACATGTAAAATCTCAAGGTATTCTCTTGCATTCATATTCGCTTCCATCCGTTTCCATCATAGTAACCTCTCAAGATCATCCTGATCTCTGTGGCTCCGATCCTCGGGCTGATCAGTTCTTCTCCGGTCGGAACAAAACCGCATTTCCGGTAGAATCGTATGGCTCTTTTATTCTCTTTCAGTACCCAGAGACAGATCTGCCGGTAATTCGAAAGCTGATCCAGACCTGCTTTCATCAATTGCTGAGCCACACCTTTCCCATAATACTCGGACAGCACATACAGAGCAAAAATCTCTCCGATATCCGGAGCTTCATCACCGCGATCCCCGTATCCGACAAAGCCAATAATACGACCGTTGTCTTTCGCCACAATAAGACCGTCCAGCCAGCTGTAAGCCATCTTCTCGCACTTTTCAAGCGTCATCTTTTCCAGATATTCGTCACTTACCATACCCGGATATGCCTCATGCCACGCTTTCCAATGGACATAAGCTTTGCCCCTGATCTCATCGTCCGTTTCCATCTTTTTAATTTCGAGATTTTCGACCATTCGTTTTCACCAACACGGTCCTTATTGCATTTTCCGGAAGATCCCGGCAAGAACCGCGCCGGAAATATTGTGCCACACAGAAAAGATGGCTCCCGGGACAGTTGCCATGACAAGGCTCGGAAAAGCGGATCCCGCAAGGGTCGTCGCAAGACCGGAATTCTGCATTCCGATCTCAATGGCGACAGCCTTCTTTCTGGGCAGGTCCATCTTAAACAGAATGCCGGTCAGATAACCGCATAAGTATCCCAGGAGGTTATGCAGGATCACGACCGCGAAGATCACCAGTCCTGTGGAAAGAATCTTCCCGCTGTTATGTGACACTACCGCCGCCACAATAAGGCAGATGGCAGTCACTGATACCGCAGGCAGGACGTCCGTAATCTTCTGCGTGTACTTTCCGAACAGCCTGTTGATCAGGAGCCCCAGCCCGATGGGAACCACGACGACCTGCACGATAGACAGGAACATGGCTTTCACATCCACACTCACGGAAGTCCTGAGGTAAAGATAAGTAAGCGCGGGCGTCAGAAACGGCGCCAGCAGCGTATTGATACTGGTCATTCCCACTGACAGCGCCGTGTCGCCTTTTGACAGATAGGTAATGACATTGCTGGAAGTCCCTCCGGGACACGTTCCGACAAGAACCACACCGACCAGCAGTTCATCGCCCAGCCCGAACAGCTTTCCAAGAGCAAAAGCCAGAAGCGGCATCAGAATGAACTGCGCCGTGCATCCGATCAAAACATCTCTCGGTCTGGAAAAAACCACTGCAAAATCGGACAGCCTCATCGTGAGACCCATGCCGAACATGACGATCATCAGCAGATAATTGATCCACTTAGTCTGGATCCACAGACATGTTCCCGGCAGGAACAGTGCCATCGCTGCGATGGCCAGGACGATCCATGCCATATATTTTCCGATCAGTTCACTTGTTCTCTTCATCGCAAAATACAAAATTCATATCATCCAGTTTGTACAGAAAGCCGACTTCGTCATAATCCTGGTTTCCGATATGGATTTTATGCTCTCCTATTATGGTTCCGCCCATTTTTTCATAAAACATCCTGGCGGAAGTATTATCCTTCAAACACCAGATGATCATATTCTTTCTATTCTGCTTTTTCAGATCATCAATGGCATATAAAAGCATTTTTCTGCCCAGACCTTTTCTTTCCAACCCGGGCATCACATATAGTGCAACCACTTCACAGTCTATATCAGACACATCTTCAGTAAAAGAGCTATTGTTCACATACCAGCAGTAACCGACAATCCGGTCATCTGAAACCGCCACAATATAATCCTTGTATTGTGCTCTTCTTCTCTCAATCAGAGCGTCCCTGTTCATATGATCCAGGTGCTCATCACTGACAATGCCTCTGTAAGCCGTTTTCCAGGAATTCATCAGAATATCTGTAACAGCCTCGGCATCCTCTGATTTCATTCTTCGGATGATTGTGTTATTCTGAAATGGAAAGTCTTCTTTAATTCCTTCTCTGTTTTGAGACATATAATTATCACCTTTCCGGAGATATGCTGATCAGGGTATGTTTTTGCCTATCTTTAAAATGTATTCAGCCATTCAATACAATCCGCATTGAGCTTTTCAAGCTGTGTATATGCATCCACATTCTGAAAGCCGCCGCTTAATAGGACTGACAAAATCGGTGATGCGACCGACAGATCACACAATCCCATGTGTCTGATTCCTTTATAATAAATATTTGTATAGTTTAAATCGTTTTCATCCAGAAACATAGCATTATTTTTATATTGAGCCCATTCACGAAGATGTGGGTATGCTGAATCGGAATATACATTTAAGAGCGGAATGTCGTAATCACTGTCGTCAAAAACAAACTCTCCGTCCTTTACACCTTTTATGTCATACATACATGGGGATTCCAGCGCGATACAGCCGATCACGTCATTTCTGATCCTTGCCATCGCATAAGCTGCCGAGCCTCCCAGAGAATGTCCGATCATGACAAAATCTGTTGTGCCTCCTGCTTTTGTAAGAATGTATTCTATATTTGATAATATAACGAAATGGTAAAAACTGAGTAGGAAAAATCAACCCTCGTAATCCTGGTCCGTTTTGGTCTATCAAACAACATTTCCCTCCATTTCCAATACAATAGGTATTGGAGGAAAAAAGTGAATGTATCTTCGGCGTCTGACGGATTTACGGGAAAGCAGGAACTGGACGCAGACACATGTCGCCAGGCTGCTGCATCTGCAGCAGAGAGCTTATTCCCGATATGAAGACGGTGATAGAAAAA
>JAFRLH010000027.1 GCA_017431345.1 Lachnospiraceae bacterium
AATTCAAACAATAAAGCGCGGAAAAACATCCGTTTTTCATTAAAAAATCTTAAAAAAGACTTGACAAACATAAAGAGATGATTTACAATGTTCACAACAAAAGAAAAAAGAGAAAATACTTCGGAAGGAAGAATACAACAAGGGGGTACGGTCCCATGAAATAGCAAGCTTTGACCCAGGATGAATCTCCAAGAGGAGTTTACATAGATCGTAACAGTGAAGATAAATGCCACGGTTTTCACAGACGATGATGAAAGAAAAATCTTTCACGAGAGTATGTAACAGACAGGAGGAGATGCTTATAAGAGGAAGAGATCCGTAAGACAGATCGGAAAAACGCAGCGGCTTCATCAATCGCGAGGATGGGACTGCAACCGTTGAAGATCAAAAGAAAGAATTTATTCCTCAGGCACATCAAATCTACAGATCGGAGGTTATACAGTGAAACTTACATTTATTTCATAAGAGGGCCGTTCGCAGGAGATGGAAGCGGGCGGCCCTGTTTTTTATTCTTTTAACGGCCGTGCACGGCCCTTTTTTTATGCCTCGTTTTACGGTATACTGTCCTTATCAAAATGTTTGGAGGCAGTTATGTACGATTATCTGATCGTCGGCGCCGGTCTGTTCGGCGCGGTATTTGCAAGAGAAGCTGCGGATGCAGGGAAAAAGGTGCTGGTCATCGATAAGCGCAGCCATATCGGCGGAAATATTTATACCAGAAATGTCTGCGGCATCAACGTGCATGAATACGGCGCACATATCTTCCATACCAATAATGAAGAAGTGTGGAACTATCTGAACCGTTTTACAGCGTTCAACCGCTTCACGAATTCGCCGGTGGCAAATTATAAGGGAGAGCTTTATTCTCTTCCGTTCAACATGTATACGTTCAACAAGATGTGGGGCGTGGTGACGCCCGAAGAAGCGGCGGCAAAGATCGCCGAACAGCGGAAGGAGATCACGGGAGAGCCGAAAAATCTCGAGGAGCAGGCGATCTCCCTGGTGGGCCGCGACATTTACGAGAAGCTGATCCGCGGATATACGATGAAGCAGTGGGGACGTCCCTGCAATGAACTGCCCGCCTTTATCATCAAGCGGCTTCCCGTCCGCCTGACCTTCGACAACAATTATTTCAATGCGCGGTTCCAGGGGATCCCGGTCGGCGGTTATACACAGATGATCGAGCATATCCTTGCGGGCATTGAGGTAAGACTGGATACGGATTACCTGAAGGACAGGGAAGCGCTGCGCGGGCTTGCGGAGACGGTCGTTTACACCGGCCCGATCGATGCGTATTTTGATTTCCGCCTCGGCAATCTGGAGTACCGTTCCGTCCGGTTTGAAACAGAGCTTCTCGATACGCCGAACTTCCAGGGAAATGCGGCGGTCAATTATACAGACAGCGATACGCCTTATACCAGGATCATCGAACACAAATGGTTCGAATTCGGCAAAGATGCCGACGGAAACGAGATCGACAAGACCGTTATCAGCCGCGAATACAGCAGCGAATGGAAACCCGGCGATGAGCCGTATTATCCGGTCAATGATGAAAAGAATTCAGCGCTTTATGAAGACTATAAGAAGCTCGCTGAAAAGGAGAACGGCATCATCTTCGGCGGAAGGCTCGGCGAGTACAAATATTATGATATGGATGCGGTCACGGCCGCTTCGCTTGCAGCAGCGAAAAAGTATATCAGATGAGCATTTTTCCGGGCGGATCCTCACGGTCTGCCCGGGTTTTTAATGACAGAAACGGATTCGTGTGGTAAGATAATTTCGTTATGAAACGGAAGATCAGACAGTATATCAAAATGATCCTGCAGCATTTTCTGCTGCCGCTCGTCTATGATCTCCACAGATTCGGGAGAACGGACAAGAGTCTGGTGGTCTTTGCCGATGCGCACCATGCGAACCGGCCGGAGAGCATGAGGCTCCTTTATCATGCCCTGGTCAAAAAAGGGATCCGGGTGAAGGAATATTATTATGACAGTGCGAAGCTGTCAGCCTTTGGACAGCTGAAGGCGGCGGTGCAGTTTATGGGACTGTACGCGAAGGCAGGCACGGTCGTGATCTGCGATAATTTCCTGCCGGTGTCCTCCGCCAGAAAGAAAAAGCATACGAAGGTGATCCAGCTCTGGCACGGCCCCGGCGCGTTCAAGAAGTTCGGTTACGATACGGAGGATGATATTCCTTCGTGGTACCGGGGAAATGTGTTCAAGAACTATGATCTGGTCACGGTGAGCGGACGAGCCGCCGTAAAGCCGTTTCAGAGCGCCATGCGGCAGCCGGACGGTGTGGTGAAGCCGGTCGGCATCAGCCGGATGGATGTGCTGAAGAGCGAGAAATATATTGAAAAATGCAGGGAGGAATTCTTCTCCCTGTATCCGGAGGCAGCGGGGAAGAAGATCCTTGTCTATGCGCCTACCTTCCGGGGTAATGCGGGTGATCCCCGGACCGAAGGATTCCGGGAAGTGAAGGCACTGAAGAACACGATCGGCGATGACTGGTTCATTCTGATCTGCCCGCACCCGCATCTGTATGCGAAGCTGGATGCGGACATGATCCCGAAGCTGCCCACGGAGCGGGCGCTCGCGGCGGCGGATGTGTTCGTGACGGATTAGTCCTCGGTGTTTTATGATGCCTGTGTCCTTGAGAAAAAGATGCTTTTCTTCACGCCGGATCTGAATGAATACATGACCGGCAGAGGGTTCTATATCTCGATGGCGGAGCTGCCGGGCGAGGTGGTCGTGGAAGAAGAACGGCTGCGGGAGGCGGTCCTCCGGGCGTATGAGAACTATGATTTTCATTACCAGCGCCAGTTCGTGCACAGCTATCTGGGTGCGTGCGACGGACATGCGACGGAGCGGATCATCAGGTTCATAGAGGGAAGAAAATAAGATGATAGTATATGAAGGAAAACAGCTTTCCGTATTTGCACTGGTGCTGGGCGGCGGATCGGGACGGCGGATGACCGGGACGGAGATGCCGAAGCAGTATCTGATGCTGGGAGAAAGACCGGTGATCCTGCATTCCGTACAGCGGTTCCTGGACAATGCACAGGTGGACCGGGTGATCATGGTATGCCCGGCAGACCATCTGGAATATACGGAGAGCCTGGCGGCAAAGTATCTGACAGATACATCCCGCGTGTCGTTTACGGCCGGCGGGGCGGACAGAAATGCATCGCTGATGAAGGGCATGCTCGCGGCAAAAGCGTTCATGCCTGCGGGCGGCGATGCGGTGGTGCTGACGCACGATGCCGCGCGGCCGTTCCTGACGGACCGGATCATTGCGGAGAATATTGCATCGGCGGCTGCGTATGGTGCGTGTACAACGGCGGTCCCGGCGGTGGATACGATCATGCGGAGCGAGGACGGACAGGTGATCTCGGAGATCCCGAAGCGGAGCCTGATGTATCAGGTGCAGACGCCCCAGAGCTTCCGGTTCAGCGTGCTGTTTCAGGCGATGAACAGTCTGAAGCAGGAGGAACTCGGCGTACTGACGGATGCGTGCGGGATCCTGCAGGCGCGGGGCGTTCCGGTGCGGCTGGTCATGGGCGAGAACTACAATATCAAGCTGACGTATCCCCAGGACATGATCACGGCGGAAGGGATCCTGAAGAGCTTCTTCTGACGGATGGATTCTGCGTATTTGTCATCCTGACTGCATAGCGTGTGGATTCTGCCTCCGTTCAGCCTCTTTTCATGTCTGCAACAGGGGTCGCTCCGATTGCTTCGCTTACGGGACGAAACATTCGCACTCCTCCGGCCCGACGAATAAAGCGTGTCGGGACCTCCCTCGGCGGTTTCGCCCGAAGCTGTCGCTCTCCGCTCTACAGTTCCAGCCATGAAAAGATGCTGAACGTGAAGTAGGGAGCCGCAAAGAGAATCGTTGTTGTTCTGTAAACATTCAGCAAAAATATGTTCATTTGAACACAGGCGGATCTTGATAGTATTACATACTCATCTTAAAACAAGAGTCGGATGACCAAGCATTGCCTTTATTGTGGGTTTGTATTCATCGATATCACTTACTCTTGTAATCGTTGTTATCCTGTTGCTGGCATCCTTGCTGGATGCGCCGCAGTGATATACCTTCATGTACTTTGTGCCTTCGTCAAGCACAATGTACCTGTCGTGAGAACGGTGCAGTGACTGAAGGAAGGTAATATTCCTGCCGGGATTCTCAGTGAGAAAATCGTTATATTCCGCCAGACTCAGCTTCGGCCTTGCCGCATTGTCACTGATTATCGTGATCTTCGCGGTCTTCTTGGAATGAGCCAGATAAGGCGCCCATCCGGGGGAGTCCTGCGGACAGCACACCTTTTCACGATGCCTCGCTTTCGTTTACTGCAGTTATGTTGCCAATATAGCAATGAGAACTAAATTCTTTGTTTTCTTCGAGCTTTTTTTACAAGATACATTTCTGCATCTGCTTGTTGGATGAACTCAATCAGTGTATCAGACTTGTCCGGGATCGCATTTATAAAGCCGACACTTGCCGAAAGCTCATATGGCTTATTCATCTCTTGGTTTTTCCTTTCGAGTTCAGCATCAAATCTTTTCTTGAATATATCA
>JAFRLH010000028.1 GCA_017431345.1 Lachnospiraceae bacterium
AATGCCGGGAGGAAACAGGCGTTCATTGAGACGCGTGGCTTCCGGGTGAAGAAGACGCCGTTTTATGATGAGGAGGAGGATCTGGCAACGCTCCGCGATATCCCGGAGAACTGGCGAAGCGTACTCAAACAGAAGCTGAACGAATCCTGTCTTTGGGTGATGACTGTGGATGAGAGCTTCAGGGGGTTCCAGATGATAGAGGGCGCAAAGCAGGTCGAGAATCTGAGCATTGAATATGCCAGGAAGGCTGGCGTACTCCAGTGCCGGGTCAAGGGGCGCGTCGATACGATCAGTTCGCCTGCGCTTTTGGAGGTTTTTGAGAATAACTATGATGGTGTAACCAGCATTGTGGTAGATGCCGAGAGACTGGAATACATCTCTTCCGCCGGACTGAGAGTGCTGCTGATGGCTGTGAAGAAGCTGGGCAGGGGATCTGTTTCGGTAATCAATACCTCCGAGGCAGTGAAGGAGATATTTGAAACGACGGGCTTTGATCAGATGATCACGGTGGAGTAGTAAGATTGCCGCCTGAGAAATGATTTTACCATGCTGATGGCGGCGACACAGAAGTTTTCTATAACAGATCGGCGGAAAAGGTGACCGCAGGTATACCCGCTGCGGGGAGGGTGATGTTTCCTCTGGCGGGTGATTTTTGGAGCATCGTTACTGCGGAGAGATGACTTAACAGTAGACCCCGGAGTGGGTGGCCTTGTATAATTGGTTCAGAGAAAGTCACTGCGCACAGCGATCGAAGAAACGGTGGTCGTCAATGGAAAGAAAAAGGATGTTGCAATTCCCACTTGTTTACGGTAAAATATAGGTAAGCGTAAAGGAGCTGTATGTGGAAGAAGGCGTCTGACAGAAGATCGAAGTGGAGAACGTAAACGTGGCCCCGGAGAATGGAGAGAAATGGATGTAAGGAACAGCCAAATTGATATAAAGCGAGGGCGATATATGGAACAGCTGAAAACACTTAAGCAGAGCTGTCAGAATGCTGCGGACATCTCTCAAAAGAGATTGTTATCCATCCTGAAGGATAATGCAGGCACAGAGTATGGTATAGAACACCATTTTTCAGAAATTCGCTCCATATCTGACTATAAGAAACAGATTCCTTTTTCCGTTTTCGATGATTACAAAGAGTCGGTAGACAGAATGATGCGCGGAGAGAAGAATGTGCTGACGGCCTATCCGATTTCATTCTATGCGCATACGTCGGGGACCATCGGAGCTTCAAAGCATATTCCGTTTACAGAGAGAGCCGCAGAAATCGTTCGCGCTTACAGATCAATTTCCGAAGAAGCATATGCTGAGTACACTTTAGGGAAACCGCCATGTATGCCGTCAGCCCCGAAAATGCTCTATCTTGCCACCGCACGGGAGGGCCATGCGCCGGACGGAACCCAGATCACAAATTTTAGCGGCAGATTCATTATAGAGCACATGGAAGAGCTTCAGAAGATTGCAATAGAACCCGAATTGATCTTCTGCGATGAACAAATGGATCTGCCGTATTTGTTCGCGCTTTATGCATTAAAGGAAAAAGAACTGACAGGTATCTGTGCTCCGTTTATGGCGGCGGTCAGTGATTTCTTTTGCTATATTGAAAAGCACTGGGAAGACCTGTGTCAAGATATCGAAGAAGGAGTGCTTCGTCCGGATGACCGCACATCCTCTTTCCTGTTGAACCGGCTTGGCGCGGAACTGCATCCCGACGCGGAAAGAGCCAGGGAACTTCGCAGAATATTTCAGGTGGGCTTAGACCGTCCTATAGCTGCAGAGATCTGGCCTTCTCTGCGCTATGTACAGGCAATCGGAGCAGGAGGTTTTTCATCCTACACGGGGATCGTCCGGCGTTTCATCGGTGACATTCCGATCCATATGTCCGTATATGCGGCTTCGGAGGGATTGTTTGGTGTCTCGGTACAAATGAACAGCCCTGAATATGTCATGATTCCGGAGTCGGGCTATTACGAAT
>JAFRLH010000029.1 GCA_017431345.1 Lachnospiraceae bacterium
ATTGTGTCGGAGCTCTGATCGGATCCCGCAGAAAGGGTCGGTCCCATCGTTCCGTGAAACATTTTGGTTTTGTTAGCCTTCACTTCCGGAATTCGGTATAATAAGATTCTAAAGGCCGCCATACCGGGCAGGATCAAAGCAGATTGACTGCGAAAAGCCCACCGGGAACTGGCACTATCAGGACTTCGCCGCGCTGGTGGAGAAAGCGGAAAAAGAAGGGAAACTGTGACGATCATGGGTGAAATGAAACGGATCATTCTGCTGGGAGATTCTGTCCGGATGCAGTATCAGCCGGTTGTCGGGAAGAAGCTGGCTGGTTTCGCGGAGGTTTCCGGGCCGGAGGAGAACGGCCGGTGGAGCGGGTATACGCTGAACTCCCTGCGGTTCTGGCTGCCGCAGTTGCCGGAGCCGGACCTGGTGCAGTGGAACTGCGGGTTATGGGATATGGGGGACGATTATCAGGAAGGGCGGCATTTTTATCCTCCGGATCTGTATGAGGAGACCTGTCATCGGATCTGCCGGGTTCTGCGGCAGCTGACGGGGAAAACGGACCTTCCGATCGTGATCGCCACGACCACGCCGACGCTGCAGGAGGATCACCGGGATATAGGACTGTATAATGATATCCTCCGGAGGGTTGCTTCGGAGGAGAACGCGCTGGTCAACGATCTGTATGCTGTGGTCGCTCCGGCGAAGGATGAGATGATCTGCGAAGATCATATCCATTTGACCCCTGCAGGGGTGGAGGCCGTGGCGGAACAGACCGCGAACGCCCTGCGGGCAGCGCTGGGGTGAAAGGAGAAGCTGCGCGGATAAAGCCTGCGTGCCGCATGGCGAAGCGTTTTAACCCTTTGTCTTGAGAACCGTCCATTCGTCTTTCCCTTTGTCTTTCTTTCGCCTTTGGTGTTTGAGTGACAAACAGCCGGTTTATTCCAGCTCTTCCTTCAGGATATTCATCAGGCTCGGGATATCGTCTTTCAGCGTATCAAAGACAATGCTGAGATCAACGTTGCCATAATCGTGCACGATGCGGTTGCGCAGGCCTGACATGGCTGTCCATGGGACATTCGGGTGCTGATCCCTGTACTTATCACTCAGCTTGCGTGCGCTTTCGGATATCTGGATCAGGCGGAACATCATAGAATCCTGAAGGAGTTCGTTTTCGGAAAAAGCCGCTGAATCGACATCCTTCATATGCCGGATGATATAGGCCAGATCTTCGAGGATCCGGTTGATATAGTATTCGTTGTTCTTGATATTATCCATAAACCCTGATCCCCTCTTTCAATACTTCATCGATCAGATCCGGGTTTTCAGAGAGCTGCTTCACATCCAGCAGGTCGATCTTTTTATGCAATTTTTCCCGCAGCCGCTCCGCCAGTTCATAGAACCGCAGCCCCGTGACCCCGGAAGAGATCAGGAGGTCGATATCGCTGACGGCGGTGGCCTTTCCTTTGGCGTAAGAGCCGAAAAGATAGCAGTACTGCACCGGATAATCCTTCAGGATTTCCGAACATCCTTCCCGGATCTCATCAATCGTCAGGATTCCGTGCTCTTCATCCATACGGCTGAGAGCACTCATCTCCGACAGCAGAAAGCGGTATTTGGTTGTCCCGACCTTGCTCATTTCGTTCTCATAGGACACATAGGAACGCAGCGACACGCCGATTCTGTCGGCTGCTTCCTTCTGCGTCAGGCGGCTTTTGAGACGCAGGGATTTCAGTTCAGTCATGATTCTGCACATCCTTTCCATTGCTATTATGCATATTTTGCACATATATGTCAACTAAAATGTGCAAATGTTGCATATCAGACATGGGGAAAGATGCAAGAGCCGGCTGCTTTGATGTGTACTTTTTTCATCATCCCGTTTGCTGGACTGTGTATGCCGGGGGAAAGGAAGGCGGCTTAATGGTGACTATTCCGGGGGAACGGAGGGCCGTCCATGTCATGCCTTCCCCAGACAGAAGAACCGTCCGTTATGTAGTGCCCACTTGTCAAGCGGAGAATGAAGGGCACGGTAAAGGTGCTGAGAAAAGACGGAAATCACGGCAGAGGCCATTCCGTTATACGCGGGTTGGATACCGCAGGCCAATGGTTTCGCCGTAAGTCCTGTAAATCCCTCAATGTCGTGAATCACCCGGAGGTGTCACCAAGGACGGTCAGCAGATGACTA
>JAFRLH010000030.1 GCA_017431345.1 Lachnospiraceae bacterium
AGTGCGGGAGGGTCACCAGCGCTTCAAGAAAGAATTGACGAAATAAAGATGCATGGTAGAATGAGTGTATTCTAAATCACATCCATTAGCTCATCAAGAGGTCTCTCATTCCCCATCAACTGATGATTAGTTTACGCCGTCAAAACGTATTTCCTGCTTGCAGCAGATGTGAAAAATAGAATAAAATAGAAACTGAAAATGAATGGTGTGAAACAGTGTGAAGGATACGGATGGAAAACCGGGCTGCAAAAGAGTTCAGAATGGGGGAAAAGGAAAGTGAAAAAACTTGATTTTAACTGCGGATGGACAGTAAGAAAAGACGGCAGTGATGCTGTGAGGCATGTCAATTTGCCGGACGATGCGATGCTCTATGAAAAACGGGACCGTGAGTCGTCTGCCTCAGGTGCATGCGGATATTTTTACGGCGGCAAATATTACTACGGGAAAGAATGGATGGTCCCTGCGGAATGGAAAGGCGGACACATTGTCCTGGAGTGTGAAGGCGTCTATAAGAATGCCTCTGTGATCCTGAACGGGGAAACACTCGCATTTCGTCCGTATGGATATACGGATTTTTATGTCGATCTGAGCGCCGGTCTCCGTTTTGGAGAAAAGAACCATCTCACCATCATTGCGGACAATTCCGAAACGCCGAACTCCCGGTGGTATTCCGGGAGCGGGATCTACCGGGAAGTATACCTTCATGTGAGCGGACCGGAATATATCGATCCGCAGGGAATCGTGATTGATGTCACAGGCGGTTCGGAGGTCGCTGTAAAGGTGAACGGGCAGTTCGGGGAGGACTGTGAAGTGACCGGTGTGATCACTTTTAATAATGAAATCATTGCTTCCGGGGAAGGAACTGTACAGCATTTCAGTATATCTGATCCGCATCTCTGGGACACAGAACATCCGGATCTTTACAAATGCCTTGTAAGGCTGGAGCGGGACGGACAGGTGCTCGATGAAGCAGAGACCTCCTTCGGCCTGCGCACCCTTGTCTGGGGTTCCGGGGGACTTCGCGTGAATGGGAAAGAGGTCCTTCTACGCGGCGCGTGTATCCATCACGATAACGGTATTCTGGGCGCCTGCGCTTTCCGCGCGGCAGAATACAGAAGGATCCGCATCCTGAAAGAAGCCGGTTTCAATGCGATCCGCAGTTCCCATAATCCGGTCTCCAAAGCAATGCTGGATGCCTGTGACGAACTGGGAATGTATGTGATGGATGAGACTTTCGATATGTGGGAAATCCAAAAGAATCCCCATGACTACGGCGGGGAGACTTTCCGTGAATGGTGGAAACAGGATACGGAAGCCATGATCGCGAAAGACCGCAATCATCCATCCGTGATCATGTATTCGATCGGCAACGAGATATCCGATCTCGGTCTTGAGAGCGGACAGGAACTGTGCCGTGAGATGACGGAATTCGTTCATTCCATCGACAACGCAAGACCCGTAACGATGGGCGTCAATCTCATGCTGGCTTTCCTGACCGGAATGGGCAAAGGCATTTACGGGGAAGAAAAGGAAACCGGATCACAGACTATGGATTCCGCTCCGACAAGCACGTTCTTCAATCTGATGATGAATAAGATGGGAGACGGGATGGATCTGGTGTCATCGCTGCCGCCGGCCGATAAAGTCGCTGCAGCCGTTTCTCCGATCCTCGATATTACTGGTTACAACTATGCGACTTCCCGGTACAGGAAGGAAGCAAAACGTTCTCCATCAAAAGCGTTCGCAGGATCCGAGACCCTTCCGAAATCGCTCTGGAAGAACTGGCAGCTTGTAAAAGCCATTCCCAACCTGATCGGCGATTTTATGTGGACAGGCTGGGACTATCTGGGAGAGTCCGGCATCGGTACCATCACTTATAAGGATAAAAAGACAAAGAAAGATGTGGAAGACGGACTGATCATTTCCGGCGGTCCGGGCGTGATCGACATCTGCGGAAAACCGCGTGCGGAAGTCGGCTGGAACAAGGCAGTGTGGGATCTTTCGGATACACCGGTCATCGGGGTCGATCCGGTCAGCCATGCGGATGATTTCCGCGCATTATCCATGTGGCGGAATACGGATGCTGTGGAGAGCTGGTCCTGGAAGGGTTTTGCCGGGAAAAAGACGAAGGTGACTGTTTACAGCAATGCCGATACAGTAGAACTGTACGTGAACGGAAAATCCAAAGGAAAGAAAAAAGTGAAGAAGTGCAGCGCGGTCTTTAAGGATATAACCTATAAGCCCGGAAAGATCGAAGCAGCCGCATTTGACAAAAACGGACGGGAGATCTCCCGCAGCATGCTTCAGACTGCCAGAGGAAAAACCGTGATCACGCTGCGTCCGGAAAAGACTGTTCTTGCCGCAGACGGCCAGGATCTGTGTTTCCTGAACATCGATCTGACAGGGCAGGACGGGATCACGCGTTCTTCCTGTGATCAGCCGCTGACCGTAAAAGTGGAAGGCCCGGGCTGTCTGCAGGCGTTTGGTTCCGCAAGACCGAATATGGCGGAAGATTTTATCAGCGATACGCATACTGTGTTTTATGGAAAAGCGCTTGCCGTGATCCGCGCCGGCTGTGAACCGGGTGAGATCACTGTGACGGTAAGCGGTGAAGGACTGAAAGAGAAGAAGATAAAGATAACGGCAGAATAACTGCCGCAAGACGAAGCAGCATTCCTGCTGTTTAAGAGAGAACAGGCATATGGACAGACCGGATTTTAAGGAGATCGGCAGAATGATCTCCGAGATACGCAAAGCTGAAACTGCATATGAACTCATTTTTTCAGGAACGGAAAAACTGGAGGAAGAGGTGAAGAACGCCTGTCTTGTAATGCTGAAGGCGTCCGCCGCAGAGTCGCTGAAGGAGATCCCGGTCAGCGAACTGAAAAGTGCAAGGGCGGGGATCCGGACAGCTCTCCTGGAAGACGCGGGGTATCATACGCTTTTCGATCTTTACAACGCAGACGATCACGCAATCAGGGGGATCTCCGGGATCGGGGAAAAACAGGCAGAGGCTGTCCGGACGGTGACTGACGGATTCCTGATGACGCTTGCCGGCAGAGGGACCATCATGCTGGATCCCGAAAGCAGTGATCCTGCAGCGCTTGATCTGCTGGTGAAGACAGCGAAATACAGGCAGGCGGGGATGATCCGCAGAGACGCGGGAAGCTTCAGAGAGCAGATCCATCAGCTGGCTGACGACCGGATCCTGGCGGTGAAGATCAGGAATTCCTTCCGGTGGTTCTTTTCGTCTGCCGCGAAAAAGGAAGAGACCGCGCTGGCTGCGGAAGATCTGGCTGCGCTGTTTCAGGATCCGCTGTTCCTCCGCATGCAGAATCTGCTGACAGCTTTTGCCGCAGTGCTGAAGACAGATCAGTCGGAAGCATTGCGTGATTATGAAAAGAACAGCGCGGCTTACTATGCGCTGTTTGAAAAATATTCGGGCGCAGGCGCTGCGGAAGAACTGGTCTACAGCAGTGTCCCCGCGCAGCTGGCAGCTGATATCAATGCAGAGGAGTTCAGTGCTGATCCGTTTAACGGGACGCTCAGGACCTATCAGGAGTTCGGCGCGAAGTATATTCTCCATCAGAGAAGAGTGCTGCTGGGCGATGAGATGGGACTCGGAAAGACCATTCAGGCAATCGCCGCTATGGCTCATATTGCATCGAAGGCACCCGGATGCCATTTTCTGGTCGTCTGCCCTGCATCCGTCATGATAAACTGGTGCAGGGAAATAAAGAAATTCAGCAGCATCAGGTCATATCTGGTCCATGGACCGGAATGGGAGAGCCGCTATCAGGAATGGAAGGAGAACGGCGGCGCCGCGGTTACCAGCTTCGAGGGAATGGCAAAGCTCGCAAGGCGCATCAACAATGTCATGAAGCTTGCGCTGTTCGTCATCGATGAAGCGCATTATATTAAGAATCCGGAAGCGCAGCGCACAAAGAACATTCATATGCTGGAGGATGAATCCGAGCGGATCCTGCTGATGACGGGAACGCCGCTGGAGAACCGTGTCGATGAGATGTGCGAGCTGATCGGATTTGTCAGACCGGATCTGAAAGAGGAAGTCCGGACAAATGCCGGACTCCGGAATGTGCCGGAGTTCCGGCAGATGCTGGCGCCGGTCTATCTGAGACGGCTCCGGGAAGATGTCCTGAAGGAACTGCCGCCGATGACGGAACAGGAAGAGTGGTGCGCCATGTCAGAGGCAGATACAGCCGCCTATCTGACGGAGGTCTCAGCCGGAAACTTCATGGGCATGAGGAGAGTATCCTTCCTGCAGGAGGATCTGTCCGGTTCGGGAAAAGCGCGCAGGCTGTCCGAACTTTGCGATATGATCTGTGAGGAAGGCAGAAAAGCCGTGGTATATTCCTATTTCCGGGAGACAGTAAGAAAAGTCTCCGTGCTTCTGGCGGAGCATTCCGCGGGAGTGATCACCGGCAGTACGCCTGCTGCAGAGCGCCAGCGGATCATTGACGGATTTTCCGATGCAGAGAAAGGCTGTGTGCTCGTCTGTCAGATCCAGGCAGGCGGGACGGGGCTGAATATTCAGGCGGCTTCGGCCGTCCTGTTCTGTGAACCGCAGATCAAGCCGTCCCTTACAAAACAGGCCCTGTCCAGAGTATACAGGATGGGACAGGTGCGCAATGTGCTCGTCTGTCACCTTCTCTCTCCGGATTCCGTCGATGAAGCGGTCATGAACATCCTGAAGGAAAAACAGGGGGAATTCGACCTGTTCGCAGATGAATCCGTGATCGCAGATGCAGCGGACAGCATTGCGGATTCCGAATGGATCCGGAAAGTCGTGGAGCAGGAAAAACAAAAGTATCTTCCGGCAGTGATCGTGCCTTCCGTTATCAGGCAGTGACCGTGTGCAGGCTTTCACCGTCAAAAAGGAATACGGAATCCGACAGCCGGTCGCATTCGTCCACCTGTGTCTCGTTCACATGTTTTACCAGCCCGATCAGATCCGCTTCCGTAAACGAGCCGGAAATGCAGGAAACACTGACGGCGAGCAGTTCGTGGCGGCTGGACGGCAGGATATAAAAATCTTCTCCGATCTTCCGGTATGCCTCTTTCATGACTTCCGGAAATGCGATCGCCGAAGCGCCGTTGAAAGACCGGCGGTTGGTGATCAGCCACAGGATCTGATGGGATTCGGCTTCCCGGAGCATTTCCGCAAGGTCTTCCTCTCCGCACAGTTCCCGGAATTTCTCTGAGAGCGGTGTGATGGTAAAATGTGACTTCCGGTATGTATTTGCCATTGCTTTTTCAAGGATTTCCTGTGCATCGTCCCCGAAGAAATCCAGCTTGTCATCCGTCACCAGATAACTCGTTTCAGTATCCGCTGTCTTCCCGAGCACCACTCTTGTGATCAGTGAGATATCCGTGCCGGGAACCCTGTAATGCGGTACAGCGGAAAGATCCATTCCCATAAATGCAGGAAAGGCATCCAGCTTATCGGAATCCCTGAGGGATCTGCACGTCACGACTTCGCTCATTTCGCGGACCATACAGGCCTTGTCTGCGATTGCTTCGGCAAGCTTCCTGATATCCGCATCGGTCTCGATCCCGGCGCTGTAATCTTCCGGATAGATCATCATTTCCGCCGCCAGACCGGGCTTCCCGATGCAGACGGATACCTTGTGCTTCGGACTCTTCTCCGCATCCTTCTCGGAGATCTTATATTCCGGAAGCAGGGAATGCAGTTCCCGGATCAGTTTTCTGTTCAGTTCTTTGGCCGTCATTTTACACGTCCTCCCTTTTTTGTAATTATAGATACAATCAGAACCCCGAAATGTCCACAAACTATTTGCGTCAAAATTTGTTAAAAAAAGTGATTGACGGATCGTGTCGCTGTGAACCCGGCCGGAAGGATCATGGACGGGGAGGCATATCTGTGATAGAATACCGGTCATGAAGATCCGGATGATATCTGAAGAACTTAAAAAAATGTATAACGGCAAAGTGCTGAAGCTTTCCCTGAGTGCCGGCTGCACCTGCCCGAACCGTGACGGAACGATCGGCACGGGAGGCTGCAGCTTCTGCTCTGAAGGCGGCTCCGGTGACTTCGCCGCGCCGTTTGCGCCGGCAGAGGAGCAGATCAGGCAGGCGAAGAAGCTGGTCGATCCGAAATTTCCGAAGACGATGCCGGCGGAAGAACGGAAATATATCGCTTACTTTCAGTCATTTACGAATACCTATGGCGATGCCGGCAGGCTGCAGAAGCTGTATACAGAGGTCCTTGCGCGGCCTGAGATCGTGATCCTCTCGATCGGTACCAGACCGGACTGCCTGGGGGAGGACATGATGGAAATGCTCTCTGCCCTGAACCGGATCAAACCTGTATGGGTGGAACTGGGGCTGCAGACAGTGCACCAGCGAACAGCGGACTGCTTCGGAAGGGGCTATGCGCTGCCGGTCTTTGAAGAGGCCGTAAGAAAGCTGAAGGATGCCGGCATCACTGTGATCGTGCATGTGATCCTCGGGCTGCCGGGGGAAAGCAGGGAAGAGATGCTGGAAACGGTACGGTATCTTGCATCCTTCAGGCCGCGGATCGACGGGATCAAACTGCAGCTGCTGCACGTGCTGAAAGGAACGAGAATGGGCGCGGCGTATGAACAGGATCCCTTTCCTGTAATGACGATGGAAGAATATACAGACCTTGTCGTTGACTGTCTGAAGATCCTTCCGGAGAAGATGACCGTACACCGTATGACCGGCGACGCACCGAAGAATCTTCTGATCGCGCCGGCATGGAGCGCGGATAAAAAACGGGTGCTGAACATGCTGCGGGCAAAGATTACCGCTGCCCGGCGGGAGAACCGGCCGGAGACATCTGCGCTTGACAATCTATAAAGCAGTAAAATAAAATAATGACATATATTGCGGCATATCCTTGGAGAAACAGAAGGGGGATGCATCTATGAATTACGTTTTTATCTCGCCCGGATTTCCGAAGTCCTGCACTTATTTCTGCGACAGGCTGCATGCACGCGGCGTCAATGTGCTGGGAATCGGCGATACGCCTTATCATGAACTGAACGATCAGCTGAAAAATGCATTGACAGAGTACTATTATGTTGCTTCCCTGGAGGATTATGACCAGGTATACCGTGCGGCGGCCTATTTTATTCATAAACACGGCAGGATCGACTGGCTGGAGTCTATGAATGAATACTGGCTCCCGCTGGATGCAAAACTGAGGACGGATTTTAACATTGCCGCAGGAACACGTGAAGACGGCATCCGGGATCTTACCTCGAAATCAGGCATGAAGCGCATTTTCCTGGAAGCAGGCATACCGACTGCCAGACAGCATATCGTTTCGGATCTTGCTGCGGCGGAAGCATTCATCAGAACAGTCGGCTATCCGGTCATCGTCAAGCCGGATATCGGGGTCGGCGCGAACGGTGCATGCAAGCTGAAAGGCGAAGCCGATCTGCAGGCGTTTTACAGGGATCTGCCGGATGAGCCGTATGTTATGGAAGAGTTCCTGTCGGGCGATATCTGCACTTACGACGCAGTTCTGGATTCCAACTGTGATCCGCTTTTCGAATCTATGTGTACCTATGCCCCGGTGCTGGATTCGGTACAGGACGATGATAATATCAATTTCTACACAACAGCGGATGTTCCGGAAAAACTGCGCATCCTCGGCAGAAAGACAGCAAAAGCGTTCGGCGCGTCAAGACGATTCATCCATTTCGAATTCATCAATATTGCAGAGGATTATGAAGGAATCGGAAAAGCCGGAGACTTTGCCGTCATGGAGGTCAATATGCGTCCGGCAGGCGGTCATGATCCGGACATGATGAACTATGCGCAGTCTATCGATGTTTACAGCATTTATGCCGAAATGGTGACGGATGACAGACGAAGTTTCCCGGATGCGGGCGGGCATTATTACTGCGCTTACGCTGCGAGAAAAGACGGGCATACATTCACGCATACGCATGAGGAGATCATGAACTGTTACGGGGCGGATATCGTGATGCAGGAGGAGATGCCGCCGATCGACTGGCCGTCCATGGGGCGCTATGTCTATATGGCGAAATTTAAGGAAAAAGAGGAGATGGAGAAGTACTTCTCCTTTGTTCTCGGATAATAATGTTTCGCGGAAGCAAATAGAAAAGATCTGAAGGAAAGGCTTGAGGAAGTTAGAATGTACAGAGATGAAATAACGCATTACAGCAATTCACTGGGACGCGATATGCATATCCTGATCCACGGGCATGCCGGCATGCCGGTCCTGTGTTTTCCCACACAGGATTCCATGTGCCATAACTATGAAGAGTTCGGGATGACAGAACAGCTCTCGGATTTCATCGATGGCGGGAAGATCCAGCTGTTTGTCGTGGATACCGTGGACAGGGAGAGCTGGTCCAATACTTTCGGAGACTGCAGTATGCGTGCGGACAGACAGGAACAGTATTTTCATTACATTGTCGATGAAGCCGTCCCGTTCATCCGCAGCCGGAATCCGGAACTGCCTGCCGTCACAGGCTTCAGCATGGGCGCCAATCACGCGGCGATCGTATTCCTGCGCCGGCCGGATCTTTTCAGAGGTATGATCGCCCTGTCCGGGATCTATGATTCCGATATTTTCTTCGGCGGCTTCATGAATCCCGTCCTTTACGAGAATTCGCCGGAAAGATTCCTGCCGAACATGCCGAGCAATCATCCCTATATCGAACTCTATAATAAGCGCCGGATCATTTTCTGCTGCGGCCAGGGTGCCTGGGAGGAAGACGGCGTAAGGACGCTCAATTATCTGGACAGCGTTTTCCGGAAAAAAGCCATCTATGCATGGTGTGATTTCTGGGGACATGATGTGAACCATGACTGGCCCTGGTGGTTCAAACAGATGCGTTATTTCCTGCCTTATATGCTGGGAGAAAAGTAAACAGCGGATTTGCGGGAAACCGGCAGAGGGGATTTTTCAATGAATGATTTTCTGCGTGAAAGTTTCAGTTATTTCGGCATCTATCGGAAATTGTTCCGGCTGAAAAAGCATTATCAGCCGGCGCGTGTCAGCTATGGGACAGACAAAGATCAGTATTTCCTGTATTATGAACCGGATGAACCTGTGAGCGATAAGATCGTTTTCTGGATCCACGGGGGCGGCTGGAATGCGGGGAACCCGGCATTCTTTGATTATGTCGGACAATGCATGGCAGGGGAAGGATACCGTATGGTCTCGGCCGGATACAGGCTTTCCCCGAAGTACAAATATCCGTGCCAGGTAAAAGATGTATGCGATTGTTATAACGCGGCGGTCAGCTATCTGAAGGGCAGGGATCTCGATACCCGGCGGATCATTGTTGCCGGCCCATCCGCAGGGGCGCATCTGGGATCGATCCTTTGTTACTGCCGGAAGGTGCAGGAAAAATACGGCGTGGATATTTCGAAGATCTGCGGATTCATCGGTTCAGGCGGTCCGTACAGCTTCCGGAAGGACCAGTCGTTTGCGCTGACGATGCTGCTGGACCAGCTCTTCCGGAAAGGATACGACAGAAGGAACGGAGAGCCGGTCCGGCTGATGTCGAAGAACCACATCCCGATGCTGCTGATCCAGAGCCGGCATGACGGTCTGGTCGGATATGCCTGTGCGGAAGACTTCGCGGAGAAGGCGGAAAAGACCGGGAACCGATGCGAACTGTACAGTGTGACAGACCGGAAAGATACGCATTCATGGTATACTGCCGGGATGTTCATGGAAACAAGGGAAGAGAATAAAGGACTGGATAAGTTCTTTTCGTGGATAGAGGAGATCTGAATGGAATTTATAAGAAGAGTACTGCCGGCCGTCCTTCTGGCGGCTGCCTGCATCCTGCCGGCAGCGGGCGTGCAGGCGGCAAAAAGCAGCCTTCCGGTGCTGTCAAAACTTGAATCCGTTGACCGGCTCACAAGAGGGTCGGAATTTTTCCTGAAAGGAAAGATCAAATCGGCAAATCCGCTGACAAAAGTCAGAATAAAGATCATCGACCAGTCCGGGAAAACAGTTCAGTCTGCTTCTGCCGTCCCGACGGGGAAAAGCTTCAGCCTGAAAAAGTGTTCCGGACAGCTGCAATTTGATCAATTAGGCAAAGGCAGTTATACGCTCCGCATCACGGCGTCGGACGAAAAGCACAGGAATGTGAAACTGCTGAAGCAGCGTTTTTCAGTCGTAAAAAAGAAGAAGATCGCGGAAAAACTGATCCGTACCGCAGAAGCCGAAATCGGTTATGAGACGCCGCTTAAGAAGGAAAAAACAAAATATGAGAAAGAAACGTTCGGGACGAACGGGAATCTCTGGTGTGCTTCCTTTGTTTCATGGTGTTCCAATCAGGCAGGAGTGTCCAAAAAGACCGTTCCCAGAAGCAAAAGCACCCTGTATATGGGCACGCTTGCAAAGAAGCATTATCATCCGTGGAACAGAAATACCTGGGGGAACCTGAAACGCGGAGACGTGGTCTTTTTCTCACCGAAACGCGCTTCCCTGCGCTTTCCGAACGGCGGAAAAGCGGTCCATCATGTGGGGATCGTGCAGCGTGTGGACAGGAAGAGGGGCATCCTTCATACCGTTGAAGGAAATGTCTCAAAGCTCCTGGAAGACGGGAGCCTGGATATCTGGACGCGGGTGGTCAGAGAATGCACGCATAAGCTGAAGACGGGAACCGGCCTGATCACGGAAAGCGACAATTATCATTTTGCGGGCGAATACGTCTGCGGGTATATCGATGTAAGATGAAACAGCGATGAACAGCCGGAACAGAAACGTACAATGAATTATGTATATCTTTTAAAATGCGCTGACGGCACACTCTACTGCGGCTGGACAACAGATCTTGAAAAACGCCTTGAGGTGCATAATGCCGGAACAGGTGCAAAATATACCAGATCCCGGCGGCCGGTCGAAATGGTGTATCACGAGGCGTTTGAAGAAAAGACGGATGCGCTCAGAAGAGAATGGTCCATAAAGCGGATGAACCGGAAACAGAAGCTTGGTCTGATAGAGAACGACGGTAACGGCGGGCAGAAGGAAGACGGACTGTCCGGAAGAGGGGGAGACGGAAATGTTCTTCAGAAGAAATAAGGAACCGGAAGTGGTCACATTTACCGTGGCCAATTCCATGGAAGAAGCGGAAGCAGTCATGGAGCTGCTTGCTGAGAACGGCATCAGATCCGTTGTCAGGGACCGCGCAAGTGAAGAGGATCTTATGATCGTCAGCAGCGGAAGCGCTGCACGCGGCATCGGGATCGTGATCCGGGCGGAAGATGCCGAACGTGCCGCACAGGTCCTTATGGAAAATATGCCTTCCGAAGAGGAGTCCGAGGAACTGACGGACGAAGAACTGGAAGAACTTGCCATGTCCATGGAAGAGATCACCGGGCTGGAAGATGAGGAACCGGATGAGAGCGACCGGAAAGTCCGGGAATGGATGAACCGATAAGAACCGGTGCCGATATGAAGACGATCCTTTTTTATGGAGATTCGAATACATACGGATATGATCCGCGCGGCTTCGGCGGCGGGCGATATCCGAAGGACGTACGCTGGACCGACAGGCTGGCGGAAGTATCCGGCGGAGAATGGAAGGTGCTGGTCAATGCCATGAACGGCCGGGAGATTCCGGACCGTGAACGTTCAGCAGGCAGTGTGCTGGAAATGATCGGGACGGCTGCAGCAGCGCATGCGCAGCTCCGTTTTGCGGTCATGCTCGGTACGAATGATCTTTTCAGTGCCGGCAGGTTTTCCCCGGCCATGACAGTCAGCCGGAAAATGAGCCAGTTCCTTGACCGGATCAGAAATGCATTTCCGGAAATGCCGGTGCTGATGATCGCTCCGCCGCCCATCGGCGCGGCGGATGCCATCGACCCGGAGGAGCAGCGGCTGTACCGCGAGAGCAGGCAGCTGAGCCTGCTGTATCACATTCTTGCCGAACAGAAAGGACTGGATTTTGCAAGCGCCTTTGACTGGCAGGTGCCGCTCGCTTTTGACGGCGTGCATCTGTCGGAAGAGGGGCATGACGCTTTCTTCGAGCATATGAGAGACGTTTTAGAAGATTATTGATACAGATAAGAGGCGGATGCACACCGCCTCTTTACTTTTGTTCCCGTTATGTTACAATACTTTCCGGACATTTTTTGTCTGAAAGGTTATGAAAGTATAATAGAAGGAGTTTTATCATGAGAGTCGCAGTTACTTATGAAAACGGAAATGTATTCCCTCACTTCGGCAGAACACCTGCCTTTAAGGTTTATGAGATAGAAGACGGAAAAGTGATCTCTTCGGAGGTCCTTCCCACGAACGGCACCGGCCATGGCGCGCTGGCCGGATTCCTGCAGAACGGCAGCATCGATGTCCTGATCTGCGGCGGGATCGGCGGCGGCGCCGTGAATGCGATAAGCGGAGCCGGGATTAAGCTTTATGCCGGCGCGAGCGGAAATACAGATGAAGTTATTCAGATGCTGATCGACGGCACGCTTCCCGAGACTGGAGAAGCGAACTGTGATCATCACCACGGCGAAGAGCATGACTGCCACAGCGAAGGGGAAGGCTGCCACGGAAGTGAAGGCGGCTGCCACGGCGGAAGCTGCGCGCCCGAACCGGCCTTTACCGGCCGCAATGTCGGAAAGACCTGCCGTGTTCATTACAGAGGCACCTTTGACGACGGATCGCAGTTCGATTCCTCCTATGACCGCGGGCAGCCGCTGGAATTCATCTGCGGCGCAGGCCAGATGATCAAGGGTTTTGACAAGGCAGTCGCGGATATGGAAGTCGGCCAGATCCTTGATGTGCATCTGATGCCGGAAGAAGCCTACGGCATGCCTGATCCGAACGCCATGATCAGGCTCAACATCGCACAGCTGAACGGCGCAGAGGGGCTGGAAGTCGGCCAGCATGTCGTGCTGACAAATTCCATGGGACATCCGTTCCGTGTGGTGGTCGCAGAGAAGACAGAGGAGACGATCACTTTTGATGCCAACCACGAGATGGCCGGCAAGGAACTGAATTTCAGGATCGAGCTTGTGGAAGTGAAATAAAAAACGCAAAAGGGCAGTTCAGGGGAACTGTCCTTCTTTTGTCCTTGAGAAGACCGCGTTTTCGTGTTAAAATCATGTCAATAATATTAAGGAGG
Organism: Lachnospiraceae bacterium; assembly: GCA_017431345.1. Classification (GTDB taxonomy): domain Bacteria; phylum Bacillota; class Clostridia; order Lachnospirales; family Lachnospiraceae; genus UBA3305. The sequence goes on from JAFRLH010000030.1 coordinate 13,128, forward strand.
AAGTGCCTTATGGAAATCACAAAAGATATCCGCTATGTCGGCGTCAATGATCATGAGATCGATCTGTTTGAAGGACAGTATGTCGTTCCGCTGGGAATGGCATATAACTCCTATGTGATCGTGGACGAACGCATCGCGGTAATGGACACTGTGGATCAGAATTTTACCGATGAATGGCTTGGAAATGTAGATGCGGTGCTGAATGGAAGAAAGCCGGATCTGCTGATCGTCCAGCATATGGAGCCGGATCATTCCGCCAGCATAAAGAGATTCTGTGAAGTCTATCCGGACGTTGTCCTGATCGGCAACGAGCTGACATTTACCATGATGGATCAGTTCTTCCCGGAGAGGATCAAAGCTTCCCGCGTAACGGTGAAGAACGGGGAGAGTATTTCCCTGGGAAACCATAAGCTGACATTTGTCTTCGCACCGATGGTGCACTGGCCGGAAGTCATGGTGACGTATGACAGCACGGACAAGGTGCTTTTTTCGGCGGACGGATTCGGAAAATTCGGCGCGAATGATGTGGAAGACCCGGAAGGATGGGCTTGTGAAGCCCGCCGCTATTATTTCGGCATCGTCGGCAAGTACGGCGCACAGACGCAGGATCTGCTGAAAGCCGCAGCCGGTCTTGATATTCAGATCATCTGCCCGCTGCACGGTCCGGTGCTGAAAGAGGATCTGGGATATTATCTGGATCTCTATAACAAATGGTCTTCCTACGTGCCGGAAGAGGAAGGCATCCTGATCGCCTACACGTCTGTTTACGGCCATACGACAGAAGCGGTGCTGAAGCTGGCTGAACTCCTGAAAGCCCGCGCCTGTCCGAAAGTGTCGGTGATGGATCTTGCCCGCGATGACATGCCGGAGACAGTGGAAGACGCATTTCGTTACAGCAAGATCGTGCTCGCCACGACGACCTACAACGGCGAGATCTTCCCGTTCATGCGCGAGTTCATCAATCATCTGACAGAAAGAAATTATCAGAACCGCACGGTTGCCTTTATCGAGAACGGCACATGGGCGCCGATGGCAGCGAAAGTCATGCGGGAAATGTTCGGAGAGGATCCGAAGCTTGAATTTGCGAAGACGACAGTCACGATCCATTCCGCGCTCAATGCGCAGAGCGAGGCTGCGCTGGCGAAGCTGGCCGATGAACTCTGCCGTGAATATGTGGCGCAGTCTTCTGAACTGGCGAATAAGAATGACAATACGGCCATGTTCAAGATCGGCTACGGCCTGTATGTCATCACCAGCAATGACGGCAAAAAAGACAATGGATTTATCGGAAATACCGTCTCACAGGTCGCGAATAATCCCAACCTGATTGCGGTATGCATCAATAAAGCGAACTACAGCCATGATACGATCAAAGAGACCGGCATCATGAATATCAATTTCCTGGATGTGACAACACCGTTCAGTGTCTTCCAGCATTTCGGTTTCCAGAGCGGAAGGAACGTGGACAAGTTCGCGAACTGCGAGAAGGAATTGAGGACAGACAACGGGCTCATTTTCCTGCCGAAATACATTAACGGCGTGATGTCTCTGAAAGTCGAGAGCTACACGGATCTCGGAAGCCACGGCATGTTCCTCTGCAGCGTGACAGAGATGCGTGTCATGAGCGACAGGGAGTCTGTTACCTACAGTTATTATCAGAGCAATATCAAGCCGAAGCCGCAGCCGACGAAGAAGAAAGGCTTTGTCTGCAAGGTCTGCGGATATGTCTATGAAGGCGACGAGCTGCCGGCGGATTTCATCTGCCCGCTCTGCAAACATGGCGCGGAGGATTTCGAGCCCATCGGATAACAGGGACTGACTTTGTACTGGAGAATAATGTTGGCATAACTTTTTATGTGCAAAATATTGCTATGTAAATACAAAAGGTACCCCGCGCGGGACATTATTCTGTTGAGATTATTCTTCAGGCACTTCATTTTGTGCGAATTATAGGATGTACTTAATAAGAAGGTACCCCATTTAAACAGCAGATTTATGAATCAGCTGTACAAAAGGGGTACCTTCTATTTGTGAATGATCAAATTTAGCACATTTTTTTTGATTCCATGGTGTTTGTTTCTGTCAGCTGAGATCGATAGGGTATCTGTAGAAGAAAACATCTATTATTTCGCACATGTTGTTCAGGCTGGGGATTCATTGATGAATACTGGCACAGAATTCAGGAATGCTGTGTTATGCTGCCGGTTCATAACAAAAGGCGATTGATGATATCAAGCACCTCTTTGTAATCAAAAGGATGGTTTTCGGATTCGAATGTCATGATCAGGTTCCTGCCGGGGATATAGCCGTTTTCGACATATGTTTTGATCTTTCGGGCGGCTTTTTTGACGTACAGTTCATCATGCATCATCCCGAAATGCTCCCATAAAAGAATAAACCTTGCCTCGGGGTGCAGGATCGTATAGTCAGGAAAATAATAATCATAACCAAGATCCAGCCTGCATTCATAACGGTAGGGTATTTTGTGGGTGAAAAGCTCGTGCGCGATTATCATTTCCGATTTTGAACGGACCATATCGCCTTTCAATGTAGGATAGATCAGATGCTCGGGGTATTCCTGGCTTTTTTCATACGGCGTTTTCAACCATTCATTAATGTCATCAGGAAAATACCCGGATTCCGGAGCAAGAATCTGCTGTAATCCCGGTGACCTGATAATACGCAGCGCTTCCTTCCCAAATTCGTAATTATGTTTGTCCAGATACGAGCACACTGCGTCAAGTTCGCGGCACAGATCACGTTTCCTGCTCAGGCAAATACTTTTTTCAGCCAGGGCTTTTACCGTTTGCAGGTCCTTCTTTTTCAGAGATCATGCGAGATAGAAGCGTCATTTTTTTCATCCTTTTTTATCATGAAGAGACAGAGAAAAAGTGTTAAACAATAAGATAATTAATAATAAAATCACTTAATAATTAAATTAATTGCAAATTAACTATACAATAATTCTGCAGTTTCGTCAATTCGTCCTGTAAAATCAATACAGATTAGCTGCAGTTGATGATTCCGGCAAGGTAGAATTATGAATCGGGAACAAGCATTCAGCGCCTTCAATGACGCAGAGTCATAAGGTGGGGGACAGGGGGATGCTTGTTTCAGATGCAGTGAAAGCTGCACCTGAGAAGCTATCGAAGGCGGCAGAGGTTCATGAATATGCAGTGAAGCGGAATACGAATGTCCACTTTACTTTGTGCGAATATTAATAGATATGTTTATGGAGATACCCCAAGATAAGGTTGAAACAGGCTATAAAAGGGTACCTGTAGAAATCGAAAAGAAGAATTGCGAACAAAAGTCGTCGAATTTCAGAAATAACATAAGAAAAAGATTAAAATTGGGGTACCTGACAATAGAATTAATATAGTTTGCGAACAAATGATTAGAAGCTGGGATAAATGGCAGCGGTTCATGAGCATGCAGTGAAGCGGAATGCGAAGTTCCGCTTTGCATCGGGGGGATGTTGTAACCGGAAGGTATAAACAGCAAGTTGTCTTTCGGAGAGGTCTGCGTTAAAATGACAGCAGGAGTGAAGAAAATGCTGGCAGGAATGACATATTACGAAATCGCAAGCTACTTTATGATTTATTCTTTTATCGGATGGTGCGTGGAAGTGGTCTACCATGCGGTGAAGGTCGGCAAGGTGATCAACAGGGGATTCCTGTGCGGACCGGTCTGCCCGGTGTACGGGTTCGGGATCCTGGCTGTGTTCGCCATGACGAAAAGCGTACTGCCTTCTCTGGCAAATATGTCTGAAAGCAGGCTGACAGACGGAGACCGGCTTTCAGAGATCCTCATTGTATTTCTGTGCTGCATGATCCTGGCGACAGCGGTCGAACTGGCGGCGGGCTGGATCCTGGATATGGCTTTCCACGCCAGATGGTGGGACTACAGCAGAGAGCCTTTCAATCTGAATGGATATATCTGCCTCCGCTTCAGTATGATCTGGGGTGCGGCAGGAGTGTTTGTCGTCAGGATCATCCAGCCGATGATGGAAAATGCATCCGCTTATCAGCTGCCGGAAAAATACGGCTGGCCGCTGATGGCGGGTGCCTATGCGGTCTATCTTGTTGACTTCGTCGTCACGGTAATGATCGTAGCCGGCATGAATAAACAGCTGGAAGAACTGGATGAGATCAAAAAGAACCTTCGCCGCGTCAGCGATGATCTGAGCGAACGAATCGGCGGCGGCACGATCGAGACGCAGCAGAAGCTTGAAGAATCCAGGGTGCAGGCGGCCCTGGCCGGTTATGAATTCAGGGACGAACTGGAAGAAAAGCGCCGTGAATATGAATCCCGGAAAGCGGAGATCCGGAGGAAGTCTGCCGCCAGACGCCTGGAATTTGAAAAACAGATAGAGGAACTGTCGGAAAAGGCGGAAGAGAGACGTGCCGAACTGGAACAGCAAAGAGCAAAGCAGAAAGAAGAATTCGAAAAACAGATGGCCGAGATCGACAGACAGCGGGAAGCCTTTGAACAGCAGATCCGGGATATGCTCAGGCAGCGCACGGATCTGGCTGACAGTGCCGAGAAGCTGAAAGAAAAGATGCTGGCGCGGCGTTTTGCCGGCAGCGGCAGACTTCTGAAGGCTTTCCCGTGGATGAAGCACAGGAAATTCCAGGATATCATAAAAGAACTGCAGAACAGAAAATGACAAAAGAGTCTATTCGTGGTATAGTCTCTGCTGTGTGTTAGAAACAGGAAAGAGGAATTCTGATGTCTGAAATAAGAGAAAACAAAATGGGAACGGAGCCTGTCCCGCAGCTGCTGCTGTCCATGGCGCTGCCGATGATGTTCTCCATGCTTGTACAGGCAACCTATAACGTTGTAGACAGCATCTTTGTTTCCAGGATCAATGAAGCCGCACTGACAGCCGTTTCCATGGCCTTCCCGATCCAGAACCTGATGATCGCAGTGGCTACCGGCACCGGCGTCGGAATCAATGCCCTGCTGTCCAGAAGCCTGGGCGAGAAGAATCAGAAAACAGCGGACGAGGCAGCCAACATGGGCGTGTTCCTGGCAGTGATGAGCTATATCCTGTTTCTGATCATCGGACTGACTGTACCGGAAATATTCATGAGAGCACAGACGCCGTACGAAGATATCATTGCTTACGGCGTTGAATATACCAGGATCGTGACCGTCTTTTCCTTCGGTATCTTCGGGGAGATCGTGCTGGAACGCCTGATGCAGGCGACCGGGAAAACGTTCCTGTCCATGATCGTCCAGCTGGTCGGCGCAGGGATCAACCTGATCTTTGATCCGATCCTGATCTTCGGCCTGCTCGGTTTTCCGGCGATGGGCGTGACCGGTGCGGCGATCGCAACGGTAGGCGGACAGATCGTCGGCATGATTGTCGGTATCTTCCTGAATCATTTCCTGAACACGGAGATCAGACTGTCTGTCAAAGAGATCTTCCGCCCGAAGCTCCAGATCATCGCGCGCATTTATTCCGTCGGTGTTCCTTCGATCCTCATGGCGTCGATCGGATCTGTCATGACATTCTGCATGAACAAGATCCTGATGGGGTTCTCCTCTACCGCAACGGCAGTATTCGGGATCTATTTCAAGATCCAGAGCTTCTTCTTCATGCCCATGTTCGGCATCAATAACGGCATGGTGCCGATCGTCGCCTATAATTACGGCGCAAGGAAGAAACAGCGGATCATGGATGCGGTGAAATACGCGCAGATCTATGCGACGATCATCCTGTTCTTCGGCCTGGTCCTGTTTGAAGGCTTCCCGGGATGGGTGCTGAGTCTGTTCAACGCCTCCGATCACATGCTGGAGATTGGTGTGCCGGCGCTGCGGATCATCTGCACCAGCTATGTATTTGCTTCGTACTGTATCGTTACCGGTTCGTTCTTCCAGGCGCTCGGGAACGGCGTTTACACGCTGATCATGTCTGCGGCACGACAGCTTCTTGTGCTGGTCCCGGCAGCATATCTGCTGTCGCTCTCCGGCAATCTTCTGCTGGTATGGCTGGCCTACCCGCTGGCAGAGATCGCATCAGTCAGTATGTGCATGTTCCTGAAACGCAGGATCATAAGGGAAAAACTGACGTTTTAGAGCCTCCTGCTTGACAGAAGGATCAGAATATGTTAAGAATAAGCCGATAAGCAAAGGCGCTTTGTCTGCAGGACAAAGTGCCTTTTTCCGTAAGTTGGGAGTTCACGCGCGGCAGGAAGATATTTCAGTTTTCATTTTTCGGCATGTATGATAAAATCAAGACCTGATACTGCGGATGATAAGGCTTATTATGAGAAAGGCGGGTCTGCAATGAATAGGATGATCAGAGTGTTTCTGCTGGCTGCTGCTGTGTTCACATTCTTCCTGGCTCCGGCTGCACAGGCTAAGAAGAAGTATCATTATGAACCGGCAACAGAAAAGCAATATGAGAAGTATGGCGAAGAATGGAAACTGATCGAATCCATCACGTATTCTTACAACAAAGCCGGGCTTATATCGAAAATGGAGAGCAACTATCTGGAAATGGAAGAAGCAGATGAAGAGTCTGATGAGATCCCCTGGTCGGAGCACGTAAAAACCGATACCTACAAATATAATAAAAAGGGATTTATGACAAAACAGGTCACAACGAAGGATGGAGTAGAGTCTTTTAAAAATACCACCTCGTATGACAAAAAGATGAATATCACAAGCGATAAATATTATTCCTATGGAAAGATGACCGAAAAATATGTCAATAAATACAATAAAAAAGGAAAGCTGACCAAAGAGATCCACTATGATTATGAAAACGGAATAAAGGCAACGGCGAAGATAACATATGATAAAAAAGGAAATCCGGTAAAACGGACAGCGAAAGATCAGAACGGCAATTACGTCAGCAAAACGACCTATAAATATTCTTATAAAAAGAAAAGGCTGGTCAAAGAGGTCGAGAAGTTCGAAGATTATGTCAATATAGACGGAGACTATACGCTGACTACGACCTATCATTCGAACGGAGAAGTGAAAAAATCATCGATGAAAGGGACGGGGTATTCCTGGGCGGATTCTTTTGACAAGAAGGGAAGGCAGACGAAGGCGGTCTACAAATCTTCTGCGGATCATTATGAATCGGTATCAGAATATAATAAGAATGGGCTGATCATCGAAACGGTCATAAAGGAAGGCAATACCCGGAACATGGAGACTTATCAGTATGAAACAAACAAAAAAGGGATCAAAAAAATGACCGTATACTATAACGGCGATCCGATCAGAAGGACAGAATATACATACGTAAAGGTAAAGAACTGAGAGCGGAAGCGGTCAGGCAGACCGGCCGGCATTACACCTGAAGGAGGATTTATATGGGTGGATTTTTCGCAACTGCACTGAAGGAGGATTCGGTATTCGATCTGTTTTTCGGAACAGATTATCATTCTCATCTCGGAACGAGACGCGCCGGCATGGCGGTCTATGATCAGGAACACGGATTCGACAGAGCGATCCATAATATCGAGAACTCTCCTTTCCGAACGAAGTTTGAAAAAGATTTTCACAACATGCACGGGAATCTCGGCCTTGGCTGTATTTCGGATTATGAACCGCAGCCGCTCGTTGTGCGTTCGCATCACGGGACCTACGCCATCACAACAGTAGGAAAGATCAACAACATCGATGCGCTTATTGAGCAGGTGGTCGGCGGCAGCAGCATGCATTTCATGGAAATGCGGGGCGGCCTGATCAACGCCACCGAACTTGTCGCGGCACTGATCAACCAGAAAGACAATCTGATCGACGGCATCCGGTATGCGCAGGATACGATCGATGGATCCATGACCATCCTGCTTCTTACACCGCAGGGCATCTATCTTGCAAGAGACAAGATGGGCCGGACGCCGGTCGTGGTCGGGAAAAAGGATAACGGATTCTGTGCAGCATTCGAACCCTTTGCCTATCTGAATCTCGGCTATGAGCCGTTCCATGAGCTCGGCCCAGGAGAGGTCGATATCATGACGCCGGAGGGCATTACAACGCTTATCGCGCCCGGAAAAAAGATGAAGATATGCACCTTCCTGTGGGTTTACTACGGATATCCTTCCTCTTTCTATGAGGGGATCAGTGTAGAGCGGATGCGTTATCACTGCGGTGCGCATATGGCGAAGCGCGATATGCTCGGGAAAGAAGATCTGGACATCGTTGCCGGTGTGCCGGATTCCGGTACGGCGCATGCTGTCGGATACGCCAATGAATCCGGCATTCCGTTCTCCAGACCGTTCATCAAGTACACGCCTACATGGCCGAGATCTTTCATGCCCACGATCCAGACCCAGCGGAACCTGATCGCCAGGATGAAGCTGATCCCGGTGCATGATCTGATCGAAGGGCAGCGGATCCTGCTGATCGATGACTCCATCGTCAGAGGCACACAGCTGCGTGAGACATCGGAATTCCTGTTCCATTCGGGCGCGAAGGAAGTGCATGTCCGTCCGGCCTGCCCGCCGCTGCTGTTCGGCTGCAAATATGTCAATTTCTCCCGTTCGAATTCGGATATGGAACTGATCGGAAGAAGAGTGATCGCGAAGGAAGAAGGGCAGGATGTGTCTCTTGATGTCCTCTATGATTACGCAAATCCCGATACCGACAGATATCATCTGATGCTTGACCGGATCAAAGAAGAAATGGGCTTCACGACGCTGCAGTATAACCGCCTGGATGACATGCTTTCGGCTGTGGGCATCCCGGAAGAACAGCTCTGCACCTACTGCTGGAACGGAAAAGAATAAGATCGCGACAGCCTCCTCTTACGGAGGCTGCCGGGGGAAAAATATTTTCCAAATCGGATGAAAACTATTGACAAAATTCATTCGTTAGGATATTATACATGATGCGTCTGTTCGTCAGGCCGGATATCGTACTGATCGAATGACCATCATGCGGGTGTAATTCAGTGGTAGAATACCAGCCTTCCAAGCTGGGTATGTGGGTTCGATTCCCATCACCCGCTTTTGATTTCTCCGGATTTCGGAGAATCGCGGTGCTTATGGTGGGTTTGGCGCAGTTGGTTAGCGCGCCAGATTGTGGCTCTGGAGGTCGTGGGTTCGAGTCCCACATCCCACCTTTTTGGGCTATCGCCAAGCGGTAAGGCACAGGACTTTGACTCCTGCATTCGCTGGTTCGAATCCAGTTAGCCCAGCTTGGTGTCAGGCACCGGGGGCGATTAGCTCAGGCGGTAGAGCACTTGACTTTTAATCAAGTTGTCGGGGGTTCGAATCCCCCATCGCTCAGAATGAAGAATTCCCTTGAAAATGACAGAATCCTGTCATTTTCAGGGGTTTTTCTTTTTCGCAGCCGGGAAGAAAAAGATGATGACAAAATTTGTATTCTGAATTATACTGTGAGCAGGGAGAAGACGGGTGCCTGCATGCAGGGGAAGGCATCCGGGACGTATCTGCGTCCGAATCGGTTGGCTATACGCAAGGGAAGCACCGGATCTGCGGCAATGACCGCAGCAGGTTCGGCGCGTTTTTTGGTGGAGGTCGATCATGTCTGGCAACAATATGTCTGAGGAGAAAAAGGACAGCCGAAGGGATGAAAAGCAGTTCATCCGTGAAAGAATAGAGAGACCGAAGAAGGAACGCAGTATTGTGAAGGCTGTGCTCCTTGTATGTGTTCTCGGAATTCTTTTCGGGGTCATGGCGGCTGTGTCGTTCTTCGTATCAAACAGGGTGATAAACGGCGCTGTTCCCACTACCGAGGAGGCGCAGGAGAGTGTTTCCATACCCAGGGATCAGCTTCCGGAGGAGACTGAATCCCTGCCTGAGACCACGGTCCCGCTGGAAACGGAGACTACCGTGGATGAGACGCAGGAAGAAGTTTTCCGGGAGACCGTCGAAGATATCATCAACGATTACCTGAAAGCGCAGGAAACAGAAGAAAAAAAAGAAACCGAACCGGCGGCCATCACGAAGATCAAGGAGATCAGGGACAATCTGAGGAGAAATCTGGTTACTGTCACTTCGCTGCAGGCGGAAGAGGATGTCTTCAAGCATACCTATACCAGGAGCCAGGAGTCTTTCGGCATCATCGTCGCGGTCACGGCCAAAGATGTAAGAATCCTTACGGAAAGCTATCTGCTTGAAGATGCCGACGCTGTCCGGATCACACTGGGCAACGGCTCCGAACGGGAAGCGTCGCTGATGGAGGAAGACAGCATCACCGGAATGGCTGTCGTATCAATTCCTGTCGAGTCACTGGATCCAGGCGACAGCGCTTTTATTCTGCCTGCCGTTCTCGGCAATTCCTATATGTGCTCTCCGGGAGATATGATCGTGGCGCTTGGAAGACCGCTCACCAAACTGCCTTCCGTCGCCTGGGGCATCATATCTTATATCGAAAATGACGCGCAGGGGACAGATTTCAATTATGACCTGATCCGTACAGATATCATGGGGGATGCCGGAGCCGGCGGTGTTCTGGTAAATGCAGCCGGAGAAGTGGTCGGATGGATCAGGGATTCCGGGACAGAAGCCGATCACCTGCGGATCTCTGCCGTTTCCATATCGGATCTGAAAGGCATGATCGAATGTCTGTCCAACGGCAGCAGGATCTCCCTGCTAGGCGTGCAGACCGAAGAAGTTACCCCGCTGATCGCGGAAGAACAGGAACTGCCGCAGGGGCTTTACATAACCAATACGATTTCCGATTCTCCTGCTTTCACTGCAGGGATCCAGAACGGAGACGTTCTGATAAAAATTAATGAGGAAGAAATAAAGACATCCGCTGATCTCCAGAATGCCATGCAGACGATGAGACCGGAGACGGAAGTCACCGTGACAGTGATGCGGGAAGGCCGCGAAGGATTCGCGGAGCTGGAATTCCCGCTGACGCTCGGCAAAAGATAGAAATCGAGGAACATATGAGGACGATCGAAACACTCCGCGAGGGAGATCATGTATCTGAAATATATCTTTGCAAGAACAAGGTGAATGCAAAGACAAAGAACGGAAAGACCTATTATTCCCTGACGCTGCAGGACCGTACCGGATCAGTGGACGGGAAAATATGGGATCTTTCAAGCGGGATCGATCACTTTGAGAGCCTGGATTATATCCATATCGAAGCCGATGTTACCTTATATCAGGGAAGCCTTCAGCTGAATATCCGAAGGGCGAGACTCGCCAGGGAAGGGGAGTATAATCCCGCGGATTATCTGCCGGTCAGTCCGCTTGACAGGAAGGACATGGCCCAGCGGCTCGTGAACCTGATCCGGTCTGTCAATGATCCGCACTACAAGGCGCTGCTTTCAGCGTTTTTCATGGAGGACCGTGTTTTCGCGGGCGAGTTCGTAAGACATTCGGCTGCAAAGAGCGTACATCACAGTTTTGTCGGCGGACTTCTGCAGCATACACTCAGGGTGACCGAATTATGTGATTTCTATGCGAAACAGTATCCGGTCCTGAAAAGAGATCTGCTGATCACCGGCGCGTTATGCCATGATATCGGAAAACTCAGGGAACTGAACAGTTTTCCGAAGAATGATTATACAGATGAAGGCCAGCTGATCGGCCATATCGTGATCGGCTATCAGATGATCATGGAGAAGATCGCACAGATTCCGGATTTTCCGCCGAAGAAAGCGCATGAACTGGGACATCTGATCCTGTCGCATCACGGGGAGTTCGAGTTCGGGTCTCCGAAGAAGCCTGCGCTGATCGAGGCACTGGCACTGCATTATGCAGATAATACAGATGCCAAGATCGAGACGATGAGCGAGATCCTCAGCACAGCGGTGAATGATACCGACTGGCTGGGCTACCAGAAGCTTCTGGAGAGCAATATCAGGAAGACAAGCAGTGACTGAGACCGGCCGGCGCGCGGGACAGACACTGCCGCATAAAGTGTACTATGCAGAAAAATGATATTATTGAACTGAAAATAGAGGACATTACAGAGCAGGGCGAGGGTATCGGAAAGGTATCCGGCTATGCTCTTTTTGTTAAAGACACGGTACCCGGAGATACCGTAAAAGCCAAAGTGATCAAGGCGAAGAAGAGCTATGGATACGCAAAGCTGATGGAAGTCCTGACGCCTTCCGCAGACAGGGTAAGCCCGCGCTGTCCGGCGGCAGGACCATGCGGCGGATGCCAGCTGCAGGCGATGGACTATCAGGCGCAGCTGGCGTTCAAAAGGAAGAAAGTCGGTGAGCATCTGCGGCGGATCGGCGGTTTTGAAGTACTTTATGATACCGATGCTTCGCTGTCCGGATCCGCCGGGGAAAACACCGTATTTGTGGAACCGGTCCTCGGCATGGAGGAACCCTGGGAGTACAGGAATAAATTTCTGGTGCCGGTGAGAAAGACGCGGGACGGCAGGATCATTACCGGCTTTTATGCCGGCAGGACACATTCCGTCATAGAAACACCGCATTGTTTTCTGGGGGAAGCCGTATACGATGAGATCCTGAAATCTGTGCGTGATTTCATGTCGGAATATGGCATCGAACCGTATGAAGAAGCGTCCGGAAAAGGGGTCGTCAGACATGTGATGATCCGGAAAGGGAAAAAGACCGGGCAGATCATGGTGTGCCTGGTGATCAACCGGAAGAAACTCCCGCATGCGGATGTCCTGGCGGAGCGGCTGTCTGCTGTCCCGGGGTTCGTATCCTTTTCGCTGAACGTGAATACGGAGCGGAATAATGTGATCATGGGTGACCGGATCATTCCGGTATACGGAGAACCCTGGATTGAGGATCTGATCGGCGATGTGAAGTACCGTATCTCGCCGCTCTCTTTCTTCCAGGTCAATCCGGAGCAGACAGAGAAGCTTTACGGCAAAGTGCTGGAATATGCAGCGCTCACCGGAAAAGAGACTGTCTGGGATCTGTACTGCGGCACCGGAACGATCTCGCTGTTCCTGGCACGGGAAGCCGGCCATGTCTACGGTGTGGAGATCGTCCCGGAAGCAATAGAGGATGCAGAACATAATGCCGCTGTGAACAGCATTGCGAACGCATCGTTTTTCTGCGGCAAAGCGGAAGAAGTGATGCCGGAACTTCTGCATGCCGGCGCGGAAGGGACGGCGGCAGCGGAGATCGCTGTGGTCGATCCGCCCAGGAAAGGCTGTGACGGGACACTGCTTGAGACACTGCTTGCCATGAGACCCGCAAAGATCGTTTATGTCAGCTGTGATTCGGCAACGCTCGCCAGGGATCTGAAGATCCTGTGCGGAGAAGGACAGTATGCGGTCAGGAAAGTACAGCCGGTGGATATGTTTCCCCAGAGCGGCGGGATCGAGACGGTAGTAAAGCTTGAAAGAAACGGATTATAAAAAGGGGGTGCCTGCAATGTTCAGGGAGATGCGAAGAAAAGCACAGCAGACCAGTACAGAAGAATGCATTGAGATCTTAAAGCGCGGAAAGACAGGTATACTCGGCGTGTCCGGAGATGACGGATATCCGTATACGGTCCCGGTCAATTTCGCGTACCAGGATGGGAAAGACGGAGTCCCCGGAACGATCCATATCCACTGCGCAGTGACCGGCCACAAGATCGACGGGATCAAACGCAATGAAAAGGTATCGTTCTGCGTGATCGACCGGGATGAAGTGATGCCGGAGGAACGCTCGACGAAATATCTGAGCGTGATCGCGTTCGGAAAAGCGAGGTTCCTGACGGATCCGGAAGAAATGAGAGCCTCTGCCAATTCGATCGGCGCGAAGTATTCCGGCGATTATAAGGAACTCTATGAAGCTGAAACAGAAGACTATCTGAAGCGCGGCGGCCTGTGCTGCATCGTGATCACGATCGACCATATGACCGGCAAGATGGGCAGGATGCTGATGAAGGAGAGAAAACAGTAATCTTAATCTGTTTTGAAGGAACAGATACAGCTTTACCTTTTGCGTGAAGCAATACAAATCGTGCAGCAATAAAAAAGGAACCGGGCGTCCGGTTCCTTTTCTGTGCATTATCTCAAAAATTATTTCTTTGCAGCTTTCTTCTCTTCTGCAGCGGCAGCAGCTTCAGCAGCCTTCTTCGCGGCAGCCTTTGCTTCGCGCTCGACCTTCTTGATGTCCTGACGGGCAGCATACTGCAGCAGGTCGATGCACTGGTTTGAATAACCCCACTCATTGTCGTACCATGCGATCAGCTTTACGAAGGAATCGTCCAGCATGATGCCGGCCTTGACATCAAAGATGCAGGTCTGGAAGTTTCCGCGAAGGTCGGAGGAGACGATCTCATCGGTGTTGTACTCGATGATGCCCTTCATGGAATGACGGCTTGCATCCTCTACCGCGTCGCAGATATCTTCATAAGTGGTCTTGGTCTTCAGCTGAGCAGTCAGGTCCACAACGGAAACATCGTTCGTGGGAACACGGAAGCTCATGCCTGTCATCTTTCCCTTCAGCTCCGGAATGACCATACCGACAGCCTTCGCAGCGCCGGTGGAGGAAGGAATGATGTTATTGAATACGGAACGGCCTGTTCTCCAGTCACGTCCTCCGTTGGAGTCAACGGGCTTCTGCTTGGAAGTGGAAGCGTGGATCGTGGACATAAGGGCTTTCTCGATGCCGAAGGTGTCGTTGATGACCTTGGCCAGAGGAGCAAGGCAGTTTGTCGTACAGGAAGCATTGGAAATGATCTTCATGGAAGGATCATAGGTACGATGATTTACGCCCATAACGAAGGTAGGGAACTCTTTGTCCTTGCCGGGAGCGGTAAGGATGACCTTCTTTGCGCCGCCTTCGAAATGCTTTGCGCAGTCTTCAAGCGTACGGAATTTGCCGGTGGATTCGATGATGTACTCGGCTCCTGCGGATGCCCAGTCGATCTTGGCCGGATCTTCTTCGGAGAAGACCTTGATCTTCTTGCCGTTGATCACGAGCTCGGTATCGGTGGAACGGACACGTCCTTTGAAACGTCCGAATACTGAATCATACTCCATCTGATAAGCCATACGGTGAATATCCGCATTGCGGAGGTTGATCGCGCATACTTCGATATCGGTATCGCGCTCCTCAAGGATGCGGAGGATAACACGGGCAATACGACCAAATCCGTTAATACCTACTTTTACCAGCATAATACTTCTCCTTTCGCGGCTTTGTGTTTCTTTTTTAGGGTACCGCACGTCCATGTCTCTATTATACTTTATAATTCTATTTTGTTCAATTTTATTACTTAAATAATAATACATAAATTATATATATATGAAGGGCTTGACGGGAGCGGGATAAGATATGAAAATAACTGCACAGAATGAGAAGATATTTAAAGGAGATCTGAAAATGTCAGAGACGGTCAGACAGAATGCTGTCAGCGAATATGCGAAGGAAGTGGAAAAGTCGATCAGGAAGCGTTTTCACAAACGCCTGCTTTCTCCGTTTGCAAAAGCGATCAATACCTATGAACTGCTCTCCCCCGGCGATCATGTGGCAGTCTGCATTTCCGGCGGAAAGGATTCCATGCTCATGGCCAAACTGTTTCAGGAACTGAAACGCCATGACAAATTCCCCTTCGCACTGACATTCCTGGTGATGGATCCCGGATATAATGAAGAGAACAGAAAATTGATCGAAGAAAATGCGGCGAAGCTGGAGATCCCGGTCGAAATATTTGATTCGACTATATTTAACTCGGTTGTGGATATCGAAAAATCGCCGTGCTATCTTTGTGCCAGGATGCGGCGCGGGCATCTGTATGCGAAAGCGAGGGAACTTGGCTGCAACAAGATCGCGCTCGGGCATCATTATGACGATGTGATCGAAACGATCCTGATGGGGATGCTATACGGCGGCCAGGTACAGACCATGATGCCGAAGCTGCACAGTACGAACTTCCCGGGAATGGAGCTGATCCGCCCGATGTACCTGATCAGGGAAGACGACATAAAGCTCTGGAGAGACGCCAACGGTCTGAAATTCTTAAGATGTGCCTGCCGGTTTACCGAAAACAATGAAGTGACAGAGGAAACAGAATGGACCCCGGGCGGTGAGCCGGAGTCCAAACGTCTTGCTGTAAAGCTTCTTATTAAAGAAATGAAGAAAACGAATCCCTTTGTGGAATCGAATATCTTTAAGAGCGTGGAGAACGTGAACCTGAGCACGGTGATCGCGTATAAGAAGGACGGTGTGGTGCACCGGTTCACAGAAGAATATTGAGGATCTCTTCCGGTGCTTTCTCAGGCGCCTTCCCCCTTCAGGGGCGGGAGAGGTCACATCTGCTCCGGTGCGGAGAATCCGAGCAGGTCGATGCCTGTCTCCAGGACCCGCAGCGCAGCGCTGATCAGCGCGATCCAGCTCTTCTTTCGCTCCTTATCGCTCTCCGTCAGTATTCTGTGCTCGTGATAGAAACTGTTGAAAGCATTGGATACTTCATAAATATACTGGCAGATCCGGTGCGGCGCGATATCGTCGCAGGCATCGTTTATGGCGGCACCTGCTCCGCACAGCTTCAGCTGCAGCGCTTTTTCGGATGCATCGCCGGCCGGCAGGATCCATCCGTTCATGGATGCGTCTGCTTCTGTCAGATATTTCTTCAGGATGGATTTGATCCTGACGATCGTATAGAGGATATACGGTCCTGTATTTCCTTCAAAGGACAGGAACCTGTCCATATCAAACACATAGTTCTTTCCGGCCTGGTTCGACAGATCACCGTATTTCAGCGCTGCCAGCCCGACCATTTCCGCGACTTCCTGCGCCGCGTCGTCATCCATGCTGCCGTTCTCCTTTATCCTTGCGAGAGCGGCTTCGTTGATATCGGAGATCAGCGTTTCCAGGCGCATGACGCCGCCTTCACGGGTCTTGAACGGTTTGCCGTCTTTTCCGTTCATGGTGCCGAAGCCGAGGAAAGTGAGTTTTGTTTCCGGGCGGATGATGCCGGCTTTTCTGGCGGTGCGGAACACCTGGGTAAAATGCATGTCCTGACGCTTGTCCACAACATAAAGCACTTCATCGGGATGATAATCGCGTTCGCGCTGGACCAGTGTCGCCAGATCTGTTGTGGCGTAGAGTGAAGCACCGTCTGATTTTTTGATCAGGCAGGGCGGGACATCGTGGGTGTCGGTCTCTTCCTGGACTTCCACGACCATGGCGCCCTGGCTCTCGACAAGCAGTCCCTTCGCTTCCATGTCAGCGATCATAGCCGGGATGAATTCCTGCGCGTCGCTTTCACCTTTCCACAGGTCAAAGTGAACATCCAGCTTTTCGTAGTTCTTTTTAAGATCAGTTACCGAAAGACTGATGATATGTTCGAAGATCGCGCGGTATCCGCGGACGCCTTTCTGAAGCGCAATCGTCGCATTGTGCGCCGCTTCCGCGAACGCTTCATCTTCCTTGCTGCGCGCGCTTGCCGTAGGATAGATCTCTTCCAGATCCGAAAGCGTAAACGGGGCTTCCTCCGGATATTCCCCTTCATAAGCAGGATCGAAGTAGGGAAGATCCGGCTGACGGCGGCGGAGCTCCTCCATGATCAGGCCCATCTGCAGGCCCCAGTCGCCCAGATGGATGTCTCCCAGGACTTCATAGCCGGCATAGCGGTAAATGCGCTTTAAGCTTTCACCGATGATCGCTGCACGGAGATGGCCCACGTGCAGCGGCTTTGCCACATTCGGCCCGCCGTAATCCATGATCACTTTTTTGCCGGTCCCGGCCTGTTCGGTGAGCAGGTGCTCATCGGCCGCGACTTCGGCAAGCATTTCCGCCAGGGCCTCCGGAGCGACAGTAATATTAATGAATCCGGGCTTTACGGATTCGATCTTCTCAAAGATATCATTGTCCGCACAGGCAGCGGCTACCTCATCGGCGATCACAAAAGGCGCTTTGTGATATTTCTTCGCGCCTGCCATCGCGCCGTTGCACTGGTATTCACACAGATCGGGACGGTTGCTCGTCACGACCGTTCCGAGAGATTCGTCATAACCGCAGGATGCAAAAGCGCTCTTAAGGACTTCTTCCAGTTTCTTCTGTATTATATTCATGCGTATTCCTCCGTATTTCGTCTCATTATTGTAACAGTGAGGAAGATAAAAAGCAATGCGCTGACCGGGAATTCTTGCCGCGTAAGTGTAAAATGGCAGAAAGTGACCTGAAACAGAAAAATTGATGAAACTGGCCACATGAAAACGTCGTTAATTCGATGAAGGGAAGGAAAAATATGACCGGAAATGAGAGAAATGATAATTCAGGTCACTAAAGATAGCAGGAAATGCCTGGAGAAGAGTGTTATTTGTGACCGGAAATAAGAGAAATGGAGTTTCAGGTCACTTAGGGAAGCAGATGGCCCTTGAAGAAGAGTGATATTTGTGACCTGAAACCAGCAATCTGTGAAAGAGGGTCATTTACAGAGAAAGAAAAGAAAGATGGACCGGTGAATTCATGTTTCGATGGACATTCTCGGGCAAATAGGGTATGTTTATTCATAAAGCCGGAAAGATCCATGCGAAATATGCCGGCTGACTGGAGAAATGTATGAGAACGGTAGTAGCGAAATTCGGGGGCTCCTCCCTGGCGGATGCAGATCATTTTAAGAGGATCAAAGAGATCGTAAATGCAGATCCGGACCGCCGGTTCATCGTGGTGTCCGCCCCGGGAAAGAGATTCCCTGAGGATGTGAAGGTAACAGATCTGCTTCTGGCCTGTTATGAGGAAGCTGTGACAGGGAAGAGCTTTTCCGCCGAACTGGCACGTGTAAAAGAAAGATATCAGGAGATCATTGACGGGCTCAGCCTGGATTTCCCGCTGGATAAGGAGATCGGCATCCTGAGCAGACATCTCTCGGGAAAGCCGGATCCGGAATATGTTGCCAGCCGCGGAGAATATCTGAATGCAAGGATCATGGCAGAATATCTCGGATTCACCTTCGTTGATCCGGAATGGTGCGTCTGCTTTGACAGCAGCGGGAAGCTGAATGACGCCATGACCAGAAGAGCGGTCAGCGCATCGCTCCGGCCGCTGGAACGCGCTGTCATCGCCGGATTTTACGGTGCAGACAATGACGGGCGGATCAGAACGTTCTCAAGAGGCGGCTCGGATGTCACCGGAAGCCTCGCGGCGTGCGCACTGCATGCGGATCTGTATGAGAACTGGACGGACGTTTCCGGTCTGATGTCGGCGGATCCGCGCATCGTAAATGATCCGAAATCGGTCGAGTATATCAGCTACAGAGAACTCCGTACCTTATCCTATATGGGCGCTTCCGTGCTGCATACCGATTCCGTGCTTCCCGTGTCCGACATGGGCATCCCCATTAATATAAGGAATACAGAGCATCCGGAGCATCCCGGGACCATGATCGTAAGGAAACTGCCGAAAGGGCAGAAAAAGGATCCGGTGGTCGGTGTTGCCGGCAGAAAGGGCATGACGGTCATCCAGGCGGAGAAGGTCATGGCGAGTGACGGTTCCGGATTTGCCGCTATCATCCTGGATCTTCTGCGGAAGCGTCAGCTGCCGTTCGAACAGTGCCTGACGGGAATCGATACGGTGACGATCGTCATCCGGAGCGATCTTCTGGAACAGTATAAGGGAGATCTGCTGGAGGAGATGCGGGAAACGCTGCATCCGGACTTTATCTCCATCAAGGAGAATCTGTCGATGATCGCCGTGGTCGGCGAGAAGGGGACCGAAGCCAGCAATGCGAATGTGCAGGTCCTGCATGCGCTCACAAACGCCGGCATCGAGATCAGCACGATCAATCAGGGTACCGGAAAGCTGAACCTTCTGATCGGGATCCCGGAGGATAAATATGACACCGCGATCCGTGCGATCTATGAGACGATGGCCTGAGCAGACAGAAAATGCAAGACTGCTTCCGGTCTGTTTACTTTACAAGAATTCCTGTTTATGTTATGCTCCATGAACAGGAAATACAACGAAAAATCAAGGCGAAATCAGGGACCGATACCGTCCCGGGATAAAGAACAGGAGTATTGAAATGGCTAAGGATAAAAAGCTTGTGGAAGCGATCACCCCGATGGATGTGGACTTTGCGCAGTGGTATACCGATGTAGTAAAGAAGGCTGAACTTGTCAGCTATTCAAGTGTGAAGGGATGCATGATGATGCGTCCTGCAGGTTATGCGATCTGGGAAAACATCATGCAGCAGCTGGATGCCAGATTCAAGGAAACAGGCGTGGAGAATGTCGGCATGCCGCTCTTTATTCCGGAGAGCCTGCTGCAGAAGGAAAAGGACCATGTGGAAGGTTTTGCGCCGGAAGTCGCATGGGTAACGCATGGCGGAAACGAGAAGCTCGAGGAGCGTCTGTGCGTGCGTCCTACCTCTGAGACGCTTTTCTGTGAACTGTATAAAAGCATCGTCGGATCTTACAGGGATCTGCCGAAGGTATATAACCAGTGGGGCACTGTAGTACGCTGGGAGAAGACGACAAGACCGTTCCTGCGCACGACCGAGTTCTGGTGGCAGGAAGGCCACACCGCGCATGCGACCGCTGAGGATGCCATGGACCGCACCATCCAGATGCTGAATGTCTATGCGGACTTTGTGCAGGACGTCCTGGCGATTCCGGTCCTGAAAGGACAGAAGACCGATAAGGAGAAATTTGCCGGCGCGGAGGCCACCTATACGATCGAAGCCATGATGCACGACGGCAAAGCGCTGCAGTCCGGAACGAGCCATTACTTCGGTACCGGATTTGCGGAAGCCTTCGGCATTCAGTATTCAGATAAGGACAATCAGCTGAAATATGTCCATCAGACATCCTGGGGACTTTCCGCCCGCGTGATCGGCGCGCTCATCATGGTCCACGGAGATGATTCCGGACTGGTGCTGCCGCCCAGGATCGCTCCCACGCAGGTCATGGTCATCCCGATCGCCCAGCATAAGCCCGGCGTCCTTGAAAAGGCGGAAGAACTGAAAGGCATCCTGAAAGCGGCCGGTCTGAAGGTCAAAGTGGATGATACGGACAAGAGCCCGGGATGGAAATTCTCTGAACAGGAAATGCGCGGTATTCCGGTACGTGTCGAGATCGGCCCGAAAGATATGGAACAGAACCAGGCTGTCATCGTACGCCGCGATACCAGGGAGAAGAAGATCGTTTCTCTCGATACCCTGGCAGAAAGCGTAAAGGAGATGCTCGATGCCATGCAGCATGAGATGTTCGAGCGCGCGAAGGAGCGTCTGTACAGCAATATCAGAGATGCGAAGACGTATGACGAGTTTAAGGATCTTATTGCGAACAAACCCGGTTTCGTGCGCACCATGTGGTGCGGAGACCAGGCATGCGAGATGAAGATCAAGGAAGATACTTCCGCCACATCCCGCTGCATGCCGTTTGAACAGGAACAGATCTCGGATGTCTGCGTGTGCTGCGGAAAGCCCGCGAAGAAGCTCATCTACTGGGGCAAAGCTTATTAATATTCAACAGGAGACAGGATTGCCATGTATAAAGATATGCCCGATACGATCGGTCTTGTAAGTTTGTATGATCCGGAGGCCGGCGCGCTGATGAATAAAGAACTGGAGCGTCAGCGCAGGAATATCGAGCTGATCGCTTCCGAAAACATCGTATCGCCTGCAGTGCTTGCTGCCATGGGAAGCGTGCTTACCAATAAATATGCCGAAGGATACCCGGGACACAGATACTACGGCGGCTGCCAGTGCGTGGACGAAGTCGAAACACTGGCGATCGAGCGTGCGAAGAAACTCTTCGGCGCAGAGTATGCCAATGTGCAGCCTCATGCCGGCGCGCCGGCGAACCTGGCTGTTTACGGCGCCATGCTGAAACCGGGCGATAAGGTCCTGGGCATGAACCTTGCGGAAGGCGGACATCTGACGCACGGATCACCTGTGAATTTTTCCGGCCAGATCTATGACTTTGTGCCTTACGGCGTGACTGCAGAGGGCTATATTGACTACGATAAGCTGGAGGCACTCGCCAGGAAGGAACGTCCCAAAATGATCGTTTCCGGCGCGTCTGCCTATCCCCGCATCATTGATTTTGACCGGATCCGTGAGATCTGCGATATGGTCGGCGCGATCATGATGGTCGATATGGCGCATATTGCGGGACTGGTCGCAGGGGGAGTGCATCCTTCACCTGTACCGGTCGCCGATATCGTAACATCCACCACCCATAAGACCCTGCGCGGTCCCAGAGGCGGACTGATCCTGGCTAAGGCAGAATATGCGAAGCAGATCGACAAGGCGATCTTCCCCGGCATGCAGGGCGGCCCGCTGGAGCACATCATCGCGGCGAAGGCAGTCTGCTTTGGAGAAGCCCTGAAGCCCGAATTCAAAGCTTATGCAGCCCAGATCGTGAAGAATGCAGCCGCCATGGCGGACGAACTTCTGAATAACGGTGTCAATCTGGTGTCCGGCGGAACGGACAACCATCTGATGCTCGCAGATCTGCGCAGCAGCGGCATTACCGGGAAAGAGCTGGAGCACAGGCTGGATGAAGTGTATATCACCGTGAACAAAAATGCCATTCCGAATGATCCCGAGAAACCGTTCATTACCAGCGGTGTCCGGATCGGTACGCCTGCGATAACCACCAGAGGCATGAAGGAAGAAGAGTGCAGGCTCATTGCCCGCCTGATCGCCCGCACCGCGCATGATTTTGAGAACGCTGCGGATGAGATCCGGGAGGCAGTCATCGATCTCGGCAACAGATTCCCGCTTTACAGGTGAGCAGGAAAATGGCTCCGGATGAGAGATTTCTTCCGGAGTTTGCAAAGATATTTTAATCAATCATAAAAAATCGCCGTAAAATCCTTAAACTAGCATGATTTTACGGCGATTTAATTTTAAAACCTGCAAAAATGTATGATGGGATGTCCTGAAAAAAAGTGATAAAATTTAAATACACGTCATAAGAGCTGAAAGGGATCCCGTTATGAAGCCATATACCGTAACACGTATGAATGATAATACCTGGCAGATCGCCGAGGTCTATCATCTTCCGGCCGCGCTTCCCATGTATCTTGTTGTCGGGACGGAGAAAGCGGCGCTGATCGATACGGGAATCGGAATGGAGAATCTTCGTGAGACGGTGGAAGAGATCACGGATCTGCCGGTCAGCGTGTACAATACCCATGCGCATCTGGATCATGCGGCGGGCAATCACAGATTTGACCGTGCCTATATGCATTTTTCGGAAGAACAGGCGGCAAGAAATGCGGATGGATTCAACACTGACGCACGCCGGGAATTTGTGGAATTGAAATGCATGTATGATCCCGAACGGGAAGCGATCCGGGAATTTTCCAGAGACCATATGATGGAATATGATCCCGAATACGACATCTTTTATATAGAAGACGGAGATGAGATCGACCTGGGAGGAATCGTCCTGAAGGCGGTCAGCTGTCCGGGACATACGCTGGGAAGCATGGTATATGTTGATGAAAAGAACCGGAATGCTTTCTGTGGGGATTCGCTCAATCCCAGAAGCAGCATCGGCATGTTCCCCGGAAGCCCCACGGTCTCCACATATGTTAACAGTCTCGAAAGGCTCCTGGAACTGACGCCGGATATCGAAAGATATTATGTGGGACATCGTCTGTATTCGTTCTCCAGGGAAGATGTAAAGGACGTGCTTGCCTGTGCCAGGGAGATCACGGAAGGCGCGGAAGGCGAGCCGTATCCCATGGTGGTCTCAAGACGCGGACCGCTTTGGGGGCGGATCCACTGGTACAACGGAAAACGCATTACGTTCCAGCTTGATAATGTACATTAACTGCAGCCATGCAGTGATTAATAAAAAGGAGAGAAAGTCATGAAAGTTCTGAAATGGCTGGATGATAATCTGGAAGCGGCTTTGCTCGTGCTGCTGCTTGCGCTTATCACCTGTATCATGTTCCTGCAGATCGTCCTGACGAATGTATTCCACAATGCACTGAACTGGCCGGATGAATTCTGCCGCGTCTGCTTCGTTTATTCGGGCTTCCTGTGCTTTGCATACTGCCAGAAAAAGCGCAACGCGATCAAGATCGATGTTCTTGTGAACATGCTTCCCGAAGGCGGAAGAAAAGCAATGAACATCCTCGGAGAAGTCCTGCTTTTCATCTGCTATCTGTTCCTGTTTTACGAGTCGTTCGAGCTGCTGAAGACCACTGCGGCGAACGGATCAAAGACATCCGCTCTGCAGATCCCGCTGCAGTATGAGTATTTTGCGCTTACGCTCGGCATGGGCCTTGCGGTGTTCCGTTCGATTCAGACGTTTGTACGGTTCCTGATGGGAAGAAAGGGGGGCAATAAGGAATGATCGCAGTAGTAGTTCTTGTA
Source organism: Lachnospiraceae bacterium (assembly GCA_017431345.1). Lineage (GTDB taxonomy): Bacteria > Bacillota > Clostridia > Lachnospirales > Lachnospiraceae > UBA3305. The sequence goes on from JAFRLH010000030.1 coordinate 37,340, forward strand.
ATGGTCGTTCTGATCTTCGCCGGCATTCCCATGGCGGTCGGTCTTGGTGCCGCCGCACTGGCTCCCTGGCTCATGGATCATGCTTTCGCAGGTACGCCTATCGTAGTAATGCGTTCCCTGATCACTTCGTATGACTCCACCACCCTTCTGGCCATCCCGCTTTTCATGCTTTCCGGCGCTGTTATGGCGAAGGGCGGTATTTCCAAGAAGCTCTTTGATATCTTCGCACTGTTTGTCGGAAAAAGAACAGCCGGTATTCCTATGGCAGTTATCATCACCTGCCTGTTCTACGGCGCCATTTCCGGTTCCGGTCCTGCAACGGTTGCCGCTGTTGGCGTTATGTGCATCCCGGTCCTGCTCGAACTCGGTTATGACAAGATCTTTTCTGTTACACTGGTCGCGGTCGCAGGCTCCCTGGGCGTTATCATCCCGCCCAGTATCCCGATGGTCGCCTACGGTCTGATGACCGGCGTTTCAATCGGCGCTCTGTTCACCGGCGGCGTGCTGCCCGGCATTCTGATCGCAGTTGCTCTTATGCTCTACGCCTATATTTATTGCAAGAGGCATGGAGAAGACAAGGAGAAGGTAGCTGCCAATCATGCCAAACTGATGGAAAAAGGTGCTTTCGGCGTACTGAAGGAAGGCTTCTGGGCGCTGCTCTGCCCCGTGATCATCCTGGGTTCCATCTACGGAGGATTCTGCACCCCTACCGAATCAGCGTGTATCTCTGTCTGGTATGCAGTGCTTGTCTCTCTGTTTATCTATAAGACCTGCAAACTGTCCGATATCCCGAAGTATCTGCTGGAAGCCGTCAACAGCTATGCCGGCCTCTGCATGATGCTGGGCGTATCCATGGCATTTGCAAAGACGCTGACGCTGCTCCAGGCACCGACGATGCTTGCGAATTTCATCTCTGCCAGCATCGGAAACAGGTATGTATTCCTGATCGTTATCGTTATTGCCATGTTCATTATCGGAATGTTCATCGATGGCGGCCCTGCCGTTACGATCCTTTCCCCGATCCTGCTTCCTGCTGCGGTAGCCCTGGGCGTCGATCCGGTCCATTTCGGTATCATTCTGATCTGCTGCCTGGCAATCGGACTTGTCACACCGCCTTTCGGCATCAACCTCTTTGTGGGTGCTCCGCTTGTCGAAGAGAAGCCGATGACCGTAGGAAAGGCTGCCATCCCGTGGATCGCCGTATTCATGGTGGCGCTGCTTATCATCGTATTTGTGCCCGGCCTGTCGCTGTGGCTGTCAAAATAACGGATCTCCGTGTTTTGACAGATTGATTTTCAAGTAGGTAATTTCGGCATCATGCCGTTATACAAAATAGTCCATTCGGACAAAAAATCAGGAGGAAACACATTATGAAAAAGATCGTTGCTCTTATGCTCGCTCTTGCCATGACAGCTTCTCTGGCTGCCTGCGGATCTTCTTCCGCTCCCGCCGAGACCACTGCTGCCGCTGAAACTGAAGCCGCTGCCGCTGAGACTGAGGCTGCTGCTGAGACTGAGGCTGCTGCCGCTGAGACCGAGGCTGCTGAAGCTGCTGCCGATGAGACAGCTGCTGCTGACGCCGGTGAGCTTGTTGCCGATGAAGAAGGCATCACCATCAACATCTGCCACGCTTCTGCAGAGGAGACTGTTCTCCATCGTGCCTGCGTAAAGTATGCGGAACTGCTGAACGAGTACTCTGGCGGCGCAATCACCGCTACCGTATATCCCAACGGCTCCCTGTTCGGCGTTGCTGAGATGAACGAGGCCATCAAGGATGGTTCCACCCAGGTCATCGCCGGATCTCCCGGTGCAATGCTTTCTACTTCTCTTGGATTCTTTGAACTGCCCAACACCATCAGCTCCGTAGAGCAGGCCCATGAGGTCATGCAGGACGGACATGAGTTCCGTACCATCCTGAACGGACTGTTTGATGAAGCCGGCGTACGCCTTCAGGCGATCGAGCCCTGCGATTTCCGTATGCTTACTTCCAACAAGGAAGTGAAGAACTTCTCCGAGATCAACGGCCTCAAGATCCGTGTTATGGATTCCGAGATCCCTATGAGCTACTGGGCACAGTGGGGCGCACAGCCTACTCCCATTGCATGGCCTGAAGTTTACATGTCCCTGCAGCAGAACAAGGTTGACGCACAGGAGAATCCTTATGATTCCATCCTTGGCTCCAACCTTCAGGAAGTACAGAAGTACATCATCGACACCCGTCACGTTATGTTCTACACTGCTTTCATGATGAACAAGGGCTTCTATGAAGCAAGAACCGACAACATGAAGGCGATCATCGACAAGGCTGCCAATGATGCTGCTGCATTCGCTTATCAGGATGCGCTTGATTCTTCCGCTGCCAACCGTCAGAAACTTGAGGATGCCGGCATGACATTCATCGAGTTCACACAGGATGACTGGGATCAGATGCGTGCGAACGCAACAGAAGCGGATGAGAAGATCAAAGCCTCTATCGGCGAGGATCTGTTCGGACAGCTGATGGGCGCTCTTGGACTGTAATTGAGTCCGCGTTTTCGCTGAAAAAACATTTATAACCAAAGGAAAGAACCGGCCCGGAGTGATATGCTCCGGGCCGGTTTTTGCGTAAACGGTTCTGCAATGAATCAGTGGATGACATCCATCGGGATATCCCGGTTCTTTTCTCTGTACTCTGAAGGAGAGCAGCCGATCTTTTTGGTGAACATTGCCGTGAAATGAGAGGGGTTATCATACCCTACGGATTCCGCGATGTCCGTAAGGGGCAGATCACATTTCAGAAGAAGCTCGGAAGCCCAGGTGATCCTTGAAATAATGGCGTAATTGACAGGAGAAACATGATACGCATTATTGAAGATCCTGCTGATATGCGACTGGCTGATGGAAAAGTGTCTGGAGAGCGATTCCAGCGTGATGCCGACGCCATGGGTATTCATGATGTACTTCATGATACTGGAAGCCGTTTCGTGTTCTTCTATGTCGTTGAAGGGAGAAACGTTCATCAGCATAGGCCTTGTGGTCTCGATCAGACTTAAAGCTGCCGCCTGAAACGCTGCGTCCGCCCGTCCGCCGTTGCCTTGATGGATCGAGAAGAGCGCGTTGAACAGATAACGGACCGTTTCCACGGGATTGTTCGCGGAATGGACAAATCCTTTTTCCGCGAAGAAGTTCTGAAGGGGCGAGCCATCCTCTTTTTTCAGGAAACGGAGCGTATAGTAATTCGGCGCGGAGGAAGCATCGACCGTGAGCCGGTGATAGAACATGGGCGGCACAAGGATCACGGAACCGGGACCGAGTGCGCAGAAGCTCTCATCGGATAAAAGATAGCCGTTTCCGGAAAGGATATAGAACAATTCGTAGGAATCCTGGTGAGTATGATAGGGATAGGACCACTGCGACAGGTTGTCGATATAGGACAGGGTCGTGATCTCGGGGAAAGCGGGATCTTTTATGGGATTGTCTTCACTGCTTCTATAATCATAAATCCACATGGCCTGCTCCTTTAAAAGCCTTCCTGTCTGCGCTGTTTTCTCAGTTCACATCGTTTCAGTGCAGATTCATATTCCAGCTGCTCTGCCTCCGATTCAATGATCAGCTCCGGCACTTCGACCGGGTTTCCGTCAGCATCAATCGCGACCTCTGTCAGATAGGCTCTGTTGATGACATGCCTTGTTCCGTCAGGATCCTCTTTATAAGTGTCTACGCGGACTTCCATCGAAGTGCGTCCGGTATAAGTGACGCGGGCGATCAGTACGATCATATCACCGGTCATAGCCGGCGCCTTGAACTGCAGATTGTCGATTGCAGCTGTCGTGATATTGGATTCGGAATGTCTCATGGCCGCAATGCCGGCGACCTCATCGATCCATTTCATCAGTTCACCCCCAAAGAGGCGTCCGTAGTGATTGACATGGATCGGCCGGATCATATATTGCTGTTCAGTATGAGATTCAGAGGATCTTTTTTTTATGCGCATAAGATCATTCCTCCGTCGCGATAATACGATTATTATTATAATAATGTAGCATAATCAGGAAGAAAATGCAAACGCCCAGGGCTTCCGGAGCGTCTTCCGGTGCACGCTTAATGATTTCATAAGAATATCTTCCTGCTTTTTGCTCTTGTCCGTTCCGGCGTATTTTGATAGGGTATAAGTGTACTAATGAGGATAGTACACTTGTCCTGTGAAAAGAACTACGCATGAGAAAGGAGGCGCGGATGTTTCATATAGATGTCATGAGCCGCAGGCCGGTCTATGAACAGCTTGTGGATGAAGTAGAGCATTATATCCTGCGCGGCGTACTGCTGCCGGATCAGCAGATGCAGTCTGTTCGATCGCTTTCGATGGAACTGGCTGTCAATCCGAATACAGTGCAGAAAGCATATTCAGAGCTGGACCGCCGCGGAATCGTTTATGCAGTTCCCGGCAGGGGCTGTTTTATCAGCGGCAGCGCGAGAGAAAGGATAGGAGAACGGATGAGACAGGGACTTGGGAATTTCACCGAACAGGTTTATGAGCTTGCACTTGCAGGCATAGAAAAGGAAACAGTGATCAGCTGCGTGGAAGACGCGTTTTCACGGAAAGGAGAAAGCAATGATACAGGCAGAGGGCTTGACGAAAAAATTCAATGATTTTACTGCTCTTGACGCGATCCATTGCCGGATCCCGGAAGGATGCATTTACGGAATGGTGGGTTCAAACGGGGCCGGGAAGTCCACCTTCCTGCGACTGGTGACGGGTATATACAGACCTGATGCGGGATCGGTCATGATTGACGGAGAGCCGGTCTATGAAAACCCGCATATCAAGGAACAGATCGCCTTCGTGCCCGACGAACTGTACTTTATGAACGGCGTATCGATGAACCGGATGGCGGATCTTTACCGGGCCGTTTATCCCGCCTTCGACAATGCGAGATATGAGTATCTGACAAAGACTTTTGAACTGCCGGCAGGGCGGTCCGTAAACAGCTTTTCAAAGGGAATGAAACGGCAGGCTGCCATTATTCTGGCGCTATCCACCCGCCCGAAATATATGTTCTTTGATGAAACGTTTGACGGACTGGATCCGGTCATGAGGAACCTGGTAAAGACGCTGATCGTCAAGGATGTATTGGAGAATAAAGCGACGGCAATTATTACGTCGCATTCTCTGCGGGAACTTGAGGATACCTGCGACCAGCTTGCGCTGCTCCATAAAGGCGGCGTGGTCCTGGAAAGCGATGTGCTGAATCTGAAAACGTCGCTGTTCAAGCTTCAGGCAGCTTATTCCGGACAGTACGGCCAGGAGAGATTTGCAGGGCTGGATATTCTTCATTACGCAAAACGCGGATCGGTCGTGACGATGATCGTGAAGGGAGACCGGGAGGAGACGATCAACCGGCTGAAAGCTTCCAATCCGCTCCTGCTTGACGTGCTTCCGCTGACGCTCGAGGAAGTGTTTACCTACGAACTCGAGGCGCTCGGCTATCATTTTGATGTGAACGGCTATGATTTTATAACGGAAGGAGGGGATGAGCGTGAAAAAGACATGGTTCGATAAAGCGCTTTTTAAAGACGCGTTCAGGCAGCTGTCCGTCAGCGGGCTGATCATTCTGCTGGTCATGTGCATGCAGGCGGTCCTCCTGCCGGTCGGCATCATCATCGCAGACCGGGGCGCCGAAAGGACCCTCACAAGTGCATGCGGAGTGATCGAAACAGATCCTCTGGTATTTCTTCTGTTTACATGCGTTACACCTCTTTTCGCGATCGCTCTGTTCCGGTTCCTGTCGAAAAGAAATGAGAGTGATTTCTATCATTCGATCCCGCAGACAAGAAGCTGCCTGTTCCTGAGCTTCTCCGCGGCAGTGATGGTATGGACCGTGATCCTTCAGTTCGTCCCGATGGTGATCGGAACCGTGATCCATTTGGCTTTTCCGGCGCATTTCAGCATTGACTGGAAGGCTCTGGTGACCGGGAATATCATGCTGCTGACCGCGGAATTCCTGGTGCTCTCGGCAGTTCTGCTGGCAGTCACGGTAACAGGCAGTATCCTGACCAATCTTGCGGTATCGCTGCTGATCATCTTTTTCCCGAGAGTCCTGATGATGGTGGTGAAGCTCAGTGTCGGGGGCTCGCTTACCATCGTGTCAGACAATTATCTTTCGGCGCTTGGCAACGGATGGAACGTTGTGACCAGCCTGGTGATGGGAATCTTCGGAGAAGGATTCAATGTACTGTATTCCTTCAAGGCAGGCGCTTACACGTTCGTGCTGGCAGTGATCTACTTCCTGCTGGCGCTGGGAATGTTCGTCAAGAGACGGTCGGAGGCAGCCGGTGAAGCGTCCGTGAATCCGGTGCTGCAGCTTGTATTCAGACTTCTGCCTGCCACCACTTACTGCCTGGTACCCACAGTCATGGCGTTTTCCTATATCGTTAACAGACCGGATCACGTTGAAGCCGCAGAGTGGTATATCGTTTTTGTCCTGTACCTCATCGGAATCCTGCTTTACTTCACCTATGAACTGATCACGACCAGAAAAGTAAAGAACCTGGTGAAGGCAGTTCCCGGAATTGCGCTCCTTGCCGGCATACAGATCGTGATCCTGGTCGGTCTGATCGGCTTAAGAAGCAGTCTGATCTCTTATCAGCCGGAAGCGTCGGAAATTGAAGCGGTCTCCTTTATGGCTGACGATGCTTATATGTGGGATGACAGCGGGAGCGGTGAGACGCTGCAAGGGTATCTTACCGGAAAAGTTGCAGACGTCAGACTGACAGAGGAACACCTGAAGGAGCTTGTATCCGTAAGGCTCAGGGAAAGCGCTGATTATGATAAATATCCGAAGCAGAGGGAGGAAGAGAACAGTGAATACTTCAGCAAACAGGTCGTGATATGGTCCGGCGGCAGGAAGCACTACAGAGTCCTGCATATGAAGCAGACAGATATGGCTGAGATCGCAGGCATTCTCAAAGACCATGAAGAGATCCGCAATATCTATATGAACCTCCCGGACGCGGACGGAGACAATGTACGGATCACGCTGATCAATTCCATGGTATCAAATCAGGCCATGAGCAGGGAGGCTGCGGTGGCAGCATACGAAGCGCTGAAGCAGGATGTGCAGGATATGGGTTTTGAGGCCTGGTATGAATTCTGCATGAATGAAATGGATTACAGTTCCCAGTACTACCGGATTTATCTGAGGAGCCGGGAAGGGGATCACTGGTCCGGATCGGTATTTCCCATCGGAAGCAGGACGCCGAAAGCACTGGCTGTCTGCATGGCTGATACTTATGCGACCCAGCAGAAGGATATCAAAGCTGCGGCGGCGATGATCAGCGATCTGGATAAACGGTATGCGGAAGGACAGAGCATTGAAATTACCTACCAGAATGTATACGTTACAAAATATAATGAGAAGGGTACGTATGTCGGTGATTATACAGCCGATCTGACAGATGAAAAAGCCAGGAAAGCGGTTCTGGGACTGCTGGAGCGCCAGAACGGGAAACCGACAGCAGACGGCAGTTTCATGCTGCTGACCGTTGATTTTGAATGGACGGTCAATGATACGATCAATACCGAAGCAGACGGTGATGTAAAAGATACGGACAGCCTGCACACGGTAAACTATTACATTATTCTGGATGAGAACGGGATCGACGGGATCGATCCGGCGGTGTTTGAAGCACCCGAATAAGCTGGACGGAAACCGGGAGCCGGGGGACGGGAGCCGGGGGACGGTTCTCCGGCTTCGCGGCGGCGCAATAAAAAACGGGAGACAGGACTGTCAATGTAAACTTAATGACATTGACAGTCCTGTCTCCCGTTTTTATAGGGCTTCAGATCCTTGCTACGCCGCTTCTTCTGGCGGCGTCCGCGGCTGCTTTCGCCAGTGCATCTTTGACCCTCGGATCGAATGCCTTCGGAAGGATATAATCTGCACAGAGCTCGTCCGGCGAGATAATATCCGCAAGCGCATATGCGCAGGCAAGCTTCATTTCATCGTTGATATCGGATGCTCTTACATCCAGCGCGCCCCTGAAGAGGCCGGGGAAGCAGAGAACATTGTTGAGCTGATTCGGGAAGTCGGATCTGCCCGTGCATACCACGGCAGCGCCGGCTGCTTTTGCTTCATCGGGGAAGATCTCGGGCGTAGGATTTGCGCAGGCGAAGATGATCGGATCCTTGGCCATCCTGCGGACCATGTCAGGCTTCAGCAGGCCGGGGGCGGATACGCCGAGGAACAGGTCGGCGCCGTCGATCACATCGTTCAGCGTGCCTTTTTTCATCTCGCGGTTCGTTACCTTTGCCATCTCTTCCAGTGCAGGGGAATTGGCAGGCCGTCCTTCATAGACGACACCGTCGATATCGGTCATGATGACATCCTTCAGGCCGGCCTTCATCAGCATTTTGACGATCGCCGTTCCGGCAGAACCGGCACCGGAGGTGACCAGCTTGATGTCTTCGATCTTTTTGCCGACCACTTTCAGGGCATTGATCACACCGGCCAGCGCAATGACTGCTGTGCCGTGCTGGTCGTCATGGAAGATCGGGATATCGCAGCGTTCCTTCAGCTTCCTTTCGATCTCAAAACATCTGGGTGCGGAAATATCTTCCAGATTGATGCCGCCGAAGGATCCTGAAAGCAGATAGACGGTCTCTACGATCGTATCGACATCTTTTGATTTAATGCAGAGCGGTACAGCGTCTACGTCGCCGAATGCTTTGAAAAGCACGCACTTTCCTTCCATAACGGGCATGCCGGCTACGGGACCGATATCGCCCAGACCGAGGATAGCAGTGCCGTCCGTTACAACGGCGACAGTATTCCAGCGGCGGGTCAGCTCGTAGCTTAAGCTCTCATCTTTCTGGATCGCCAGGCAGGGCTCTGCAACGCCGGGCGTATAGGCCAGGCTTAATTTTTCGGATGTGTCAACACTGGTGCGGAGCTTGGTCTCGATCTTTCCGCGCAGTTCGTAATGGAGTTTCAGGGATTCTTCACGGACATTCATTTGTATTACCTCTTAAAATAGTAAAGAATAAATGGGCTTCCTGATTTTATCATGGGACAGTATGAATGTAAAGCAATAGTCTGCTTATTCTCCGGCCATTTCTTCGGGATGGAACACCTCGTCAAATCTTTCGGCAGAAAGGAATCCGAGACGGACACAGGCTTCCTTCAGCGAGCAGTTGTTCGCGTATGCATATTTCGCCGTCTTCGCCGCATTTTCATAGCCGATATACGGATTCAGTGCGGTGACCAGCATGAGAGAGTTATGCAGGTTATCATGCATCTTTTCCGGAACGGCTTTGATTCCTGCAGCGCAGTTATTGTTAAAGGAAATGATCGATTCGGACATCAGCCTGACCGACTGCAGGAAATTGTATGCCATAACAGGCATGAAAACATTCAGCTCGAAATTGCCCTGGGATGCCGCAAAACCGATCGCAGCATCGTTTCCCATGACCTGCACTGCGACCATGGTGACCTGTTCGCACTGGGTGGGATTGACTTTGCCGGGCATGATGGAGCTGCCGGGCTCGTTCTCGGGGATCCTGATCTCGCCGAGACCGCAGCGGGGGCCGCTGGCGAGCCACCTGACATCGTTCGCGATCTTCATCATATCGCAGGCGAGGGCTTTTACCGCGCCGTGCGCGAAGACCAGCTCATCCTTTGAAGTCAGCGCATGATACTTATTGACCGCGGCAGCAAACGGCATTCCGGTAAGAGAGGATACCTTCTCCGCGACCAGAGTGTCAAAACCTGCCGGCGCATTCAGCCCGGTGCCGACGGCCGTCCCGCCGAGCGCGAGCTCACAAAGGGGCGGAAGGGAACGGCGGATCAGTTCGGCGTCTTTTTCCAGGGAAGCCCTCCAGCCGCTGATCTCCTGCGCAAAGCTGATCGGAACGGCGTCCTGCAGATGCGTGCGCCCGCTCTTTATCATTCCTTTGTTTTCTTCTTCCAGCCGGCGGAACGTTCCGGTGAGCAGATCGATCGCAGGCAGCAGCCTTTCCTCGAGCGCCAGAACAGCAGCGATATGCATCGCCGTGGGATAAGTGTCGTTGGACGACTGGCTCATATTCACATCATCATTGGGGTGAAGCAGTTCTTTTCCTGTGATCTCATTGCCGCGATTGGCGATCACTTCATTCGTGTTCATATTGGACTGTGTCCCGGAACCGGTCTGCCATACGACCAGCGGAAAGTGCTCCGCGAGTTTTCCCGAGATCACTTCGTCCGCAGCGGAACATACTGCGGCAAGCTTGGCGTCCGTCATTTTCTCCGGCCGCAGTTCGTGGTTCGTCAGCGCTGCAGCTTTTTTTAATATGCCGAAAGCATGAATGATCTCTGCAGGCATGGTCTCCAGCCCGACGCCGATCCGGAAATTTGCCGAACTTCTCTGCGTCTGGGCACCCCAGTATTTGTCTGCAGGCACCTGTATCTCACCCATGGAATCGTGTTCTGTTCTGGTATTCATGCGGATCTCCTTATTAAGAAGGCAGGGTCTTTATAATCAACTGAATTATGAGATAAGAATAATCCAATCATGCCGATTCTGCAAGAATGAACTTTCAGACAAACTGATATCTGTTCCGGTATTCCAGGGGGCTTAAGCCGACTCTCTTTTTAAATGTTCTTGTAAAGTGATTTTTGTCTGTAAAACCGACGGTTTCGGAGATCTCCTTGATGGACAGAGACGTGCTGTTCAGCAGATTCTGCGCTTCTCCGATCCGTCTTGAGACCATGTAGTCGATCGGGGAAACGCCGTAGGCATCTTTCATGACATGAACAATATGATACTTATTCACAAAGAATAAATCCGCAATATCATCCAGGGTCAGTTTCTCTGCGTAATGTTCATCGATATATCGTTTCACCTGCTCGGGAAGAACGTGTTTCCGATGAGTAAGTTTTGTCTTCCCTAGCACGGAAAGACGGGAGACGGTGATACGGATCAGTTCAGCATAGAGAAGAGAAGAGGACTCATAATAGGCGGGTTTATTCAGTGCTTCGCTGTACAGCTGATGGAACAGGCCGCGTATGATGTGCTCATCGGTCCCGGCGGTGAAGACAGGAACTACATCAGAGGGAAGGAGCTGGTTTACGGATAACAGATCCGCTTTGCGTGTCTGGATCGCCAGATTCCAGGATACCAGAGGCGTTTCGGGGTCACTCCGCTGACGATGCGCCACGCCGCTGTTGATGAGAATGATATCGCCGGCCTTTATGGAATAGAGCGCCTGATCCACAATATATTCTCCGCGGCCGCTTTCTATATAAATGATTTCACAGTGATCATCGTGTTTGTGAAGCATTTGCTTCCAGTCAGGCATTTCATTATAATAGGTAAGCCGAACGATCTTTTGGACACAGAACCGGTTCCTGTAATTATTCAGGTCTATTTCACTCGCCAGATGCTGCATGCCCAGCCTCCTCCCGTGCGCTTTTTTCGATTGTTTTTGATGATATTGGCAAAACAATAACAAAAAAGACCAATTTTGTCAACATAAAGAGCAATTAAGTGCTACAAGATAAGTGAAAAGGACAATATCGGGATAAATAAACCGCAATATATGCAGGCAATATGCCAATATTTTTCATGCCAAAAATGGTATAAAGATAAATATAAGTGTTAAAAGGCTGATGGATCAGTGCCCGGAACCAATGCGGACTGCCGCAGTTGCTGTCTGATAAAACTGGTTCCGCAGATGAGGGCATGGCAGATGGGTTTCTTAAAAAGGAATTACAAGCACGTGATCGGCACGCTGATCATCCTTATCCTGATTGAGCTTGCTGTTGTTTATTACATAACGACACAGTTCCATGAAAAGTATATCAGGAAAGACGAAGCAGTGGGACTGGTGCTTGAAAAAGAAGGCGTTGAGGAAGAAGACATTTCCAATCTTAAAGTGAAGCTGAAGACGAAGAGCGGAGATGCGTGGTATGAGATCAGCTTTGAAAAAGAAGGCACAGACTGCAGCTATAAAATAGATGCGGAAAGCGGGGAATTCCGGTCAGATTGAAGACCGGAATATCCGTGATCATAGAAAAAGGAGGATTTCAGATGAAAGCAGTAAGGTGGCTGGATGAGCATTTTGAAGAAGTCATTCTGGTGGTTCTTCTTATACTCATCGCCTGTATTGAACTGATACAGGTTATTTTCAGGAATATCAGCGCCGTGGAAGCATTGACATGGCCTGAGGAATTCTGTCGTTTCTGCTGGATATGGAGTGTGTTTATTTCACTCCCGTACACGATTCGTAAAGGCAGTATGCTCCGGGTAAATGTGCTGGTGGACATGACGCCGATGGTAATCAGAAAGATCGTTAATATTGCGGTCGATCTGATCAACACCGTTGTGATGGCAGTTCTCCTGTATCATTCATGGAGTGTTGTACAGGGCGTCAAAGAGACCGGAGAAGCATCCCCGGCCATGACGTGGCCTATGTGGATCATCTACATTGTCCTGCTCATTGGATTCGCACTTGGTGCGGTGCGCGGGATCCAGATGGCGATCATCCATATCATGCACTTCGGTGAGAAAGAGCTTACCACACTTGAACAGACTATGGCTGACGCGGCTGAAGAAGCCGAGGCCGGAAAAAGAGCGGAAGGAGGAAAGGCATAATGGCATCAGCTGCATTACTTGTATTTGTTGTATTCCTGGTAGGCATTGCCGTTTCCATTCCGATCGGAACGTCAATGGTCCTTGGTTCTCTTGCACCCATTCTTCTTATGGGCAAGGGCGGTTCTATTGCCCAGGTGCTGAATAACACCTTCTCCGGCGCGAACTCCACGCCGATCCTTGCTGTTCCGCTGTTCATTCTGGGCGGCGTTATCATGGCAGAAGGCGGCATTTCCAAGAAGCTTTTCAACTTCTTCGCTTACTTTGTCGGCAGGCTTCCCGGCGGGGTTCCCTGTGCAGTTATTCTTACCTGCCTGTTCTACGGTGCTATTTCCGGTTCGGGTCCTGCTACCACCGCAGCTGTCGGTTCCATGTGTATTCCTTTCATGGTTTCCCTGGGATATGAAAAGAGGTGGAGCGCCGGTCTGATTGCCGTAGCCGGCGGCCTCGGAGTTATCATCCCGCCGTCGATTCCGTTCGTGCTGTATTCCCTCGCTACCGGTGTATCCACGGGCGCCCTTTTCCTGGGCGGTATTTTCCCGGGTATCCTGATCGGTCTGTTCATGATGGCCTATGCTGTTTTCTACTGCAAGACCAAAGGCGAGGACCGTGCACTTATCAATCAGAAGATGGCTGAGCTGAAAGGCAACGGATTCTGGGCACTGTTCAAGGAAAGCTTCTGGGCGCTTCTGTGCCCCATCATCGTTCTGGGCGGCATCTATGCCGGTTTTGTAACACCTACGGAAGCTGCGGTCGTGTCCGTGTTCTATGCCCTGATCGTTTCCCTTTTCATCTATCGCTCGGTACATATTAAAGACCTCATCCCCATGCTTTGCTCCTCTGTCAAGACTTATGCCGGCCTGGCATTCGTGCTTGCCTTCGCGACAGCATTCGGACGTGTTCTTTCCCTTACCAAGGCAACTGCGACAGTTACCAATTTCCTGACCACCAACTTCCATACCAGCTGGACGGTACTTACGGTTCTCGTTATCATCTTCCTGCTGCTCGGCATGGTCATGGATACCGGTCCCGCGATCATCATCCTTGCCCCCGTTCTGCTTCCTGCAGTACAGGAGCTTGGCGTACACGATGTACACTTCGGTGTTATCCTGGTCTGCTGCCTGTCGATCGGTCTTGCAACACCGCCGTTCGGCCTGGATCTGTTCGTTGCCGGAAATCTTTCGGATGAGCCGCCTATGGGCGTTGCCAAAAGAGCGATTCCTTTCATTATCGCTTTCCTGATTGCGCTCTTCCTGATCACCTATGTACAGTGGTTCTCCACTGCGCTGCTGTAAGATGATGTTAACCGCCGGACAGGCGGATAGCATAAATACAATTCCAAGGAGGAATGTTTTATGAAAAAGTTTCTCGCATTACTTTTGGCTGCAGCTATGGTAATGAGCCTGGCTGCCTGCGGCGGATCCTCAGCTCCTGCAGAGACTGAAGCTGCAGAGACTGAAGCTGCTGCCGAAGAAGCAGCCCCTGCTGAGACTGAAGCTGCTGAAGAAGCTGCTGAGCCCGCAGGTGACTATTCCGCTCTTGAACCCGTAGAACTGATCGGTGCTGACTCCACCGGTAAGGGTGCTGCAGGACAGATCTTTGGTGAGTATGTTGCCCAGCGTGTTGATGAGATCACCGGCGGACAGCTGACGATCGACTATCATCCCAACGGCGACCTTGGCGGCGATGCCGACCTGATCCGTCAGGTACAGAGCAACGACATTCAGATCGTTGTCTGCCAGACCGCTCCCATTGTTTCCACGATCCCTGAGATGGCTGTTTTCGATCTGCCCATGGTATTCTCCAAATTCGACGGCGACAAGATCAACGAAGCTCTGAACGGCGAGAACGCTTTCACAGAGGCTCTTGGTGCAGCTTATGAAGCAAAGGGATTCCATCTGCTTGGCTTCCTGCAGAATGCTACCTATCGTCTGACCACTTCCAACAAGGCTCTGAATACCCTTGAGGATTTCAAGGGCCTCCAGATCCGTACAATGGAGAATGCGAACCACATGGCATTCTGGCAGGCAATCGGCGCAGAGCCTACCCCTCTTGCATGGGCGGAAGTTTATGTTTCCCTTCAGAACAAGATGATCGATGCACAGGAAAATGCTGCTGATACCTGCGTAGGTGCAAACTTCCAGGAAGTTCAGAAGTATCTTGCCTGCACGAACCACATCCTGTACTGCAACCAGATCTGCATCAACAAGGATGCCTATGAAGGCCTTGATCCTTTATACCAGGCTGCTCTTGATCAGGCTGTTACCGAAGCGATCGATTACATGCGTCCTCAGCTTGAGCAGATCGACACAGACAACAAGAAGATCCTTGCAGACGGCGGCATGGAGATCATCGAGTATGAAGATTCCTTCTTCGATGAAGTACTCGCTCTTGACGGTGTAAAGAAGGTTTATGAAGATATCGATAGCCAGACCAGTGGTCTTGGAACTACTCTGACTGAGGTTCTTCAGTAATCATCTGCGGCTTAAGGAAATGATTGATTGGAAGGGCACCGGAGCGATCCGGTGCCTTTTTATATGCGTACTGCCTTTTAATTACTGAAAAAAATATTTCCACATTTCTATGTTCTCTGGTATAATTATACAGAACATAAACGGATGCGATAAATGTCCGCATCCGAAAAGGAGGTTAAAGCATGTTTGATAAGCTGATCGCGAAAGTAAAGGCGGAACCCAAAACGATTGTATTTACGGAAGGTACTGATGCGAGAATTCTCTCCGCAGCTGCCAGGCTTCTTGAAGAAGAGCTGATGGGCGTTGTCCTCGTCGGAAACGTGGACGATGTGAAGAAAGCTGCTGCAGAAGGCGGATTCAATGTAGAGAAGGCACAGATCCTTGATCCGGCAACCTATCCCGGTATGGACGAGATGGTCTCCACCATGGTCGCTCTGCGCAAAGGCAAAATGACTGAAGAGCAGTGCCGTGATGCGCTTTCAAAGGGCAACTATTTCGGAACCATGCTGGTCAAGATGGGGATCGCGGACTGCCTGCTTGGCGGTGCGACTTATTCTACAGCCGACACCATCCGTCCCGCTCTGCAGCTCGTAAAGACAAAGCCCGACGCACATCTGGTATCTTCCTGCTTCATTCTTACCCGTGAGACCGGCGATGAGAATCTCCGCACGATCTGCATGGGCGACTGTGCTGTAAACCTGGATTATCAGGACAGCGTTGACAAGGAAGGCAATGTAACTTATTCAGGTGCTCAGAAGCTGGCGGAAGTCGTTACCGAGGCTGCAAAGTGTGCACAGACATTCGGCATTGATCCGAAGGTCGCCGTCCTTTCCTTCTCCACGAAGGGATCCGGCAAGGGCGCTACCGTTGCGCTTTCCCAGGAAGCTACAAAGATCGCCAAGGAGCTGAATCCTGATCTTGCGATCGACGGCGAAATGCAGTTCGACGCCGCTGTATCCCCTACAGTCGGTCAGCTGAAGTTCCCGGGATCTCCGGTCGCAGGTTATGCCAACACCTTTATCTTCCCCTGCATCGAAGCAGGAAACATCGGCTACAAGATCGCACAGCGTCTGGGCGGCTATGCGGCCTATGGCCCGATCCTTCTCGGACTGAATGCACCGATCAACGATCTGTCCCGCGGATGCGACGCTGAGGAAGTTTACAGGATGTCCATCATCACGGCAGCGCTGTAATTGCAGATTTGATAAGGTATACAAAAAGAAGTCCCATCTCGGGACTTCTTTTTGTATGAGCAGTCCGGAATATGTCTGCCGGACCGGTTATTTGGCGGCTTACGGCCATCGAACAGAAAAGCCGCAGCTATACACCGAACAGAATTTTCGTTATTTTTCCGCCTTTTTTATAGTAGATATATACCGCAATGAAATTTCTCTTTTTGAGCTTTTTCAGAGCAGCTTTCTTTGTCATCTTCTTTGTCTTTCCGGTTTCTGAATTGACTAATTTTCTGTATTTGGTTTTGCTGGTGACCTTGAAGGTATGCCAGCCGCACGGCTGCAGCTCATAAGTCGACAGGCTTCGGTTGCTTCCATAGATCTTGACTTTCTTGCCTTTGACATTGACTTTTTTAATATTCTGGCTTTCGTACAGCGTGGTATACGTTTTTGCCGCATAAGTTGTCTTCGGGATGCTGACCGTCAGAAAGGCTGCCGCGGCGAGTATCATAAATAAGCCGATGAGTTTCGGGATGAAAGATCTTGTACTTTTCATAAATCTGTGCCTCCTTTTATTTATTTACGGTATCAGTATGACAGATGCGCCGCTTCCTGTCAATATGAAAAAAAGAAGCTGCGCGTTTTCGCGAAATCTTGATTTCCGGGCTGCTTCCGGTATATACTTGTCTTTACTTTTTAAGTGCAGCGAAAATGCCTGCCTGCAGGAGCATTTTCACAAACGTCGGTGAAAGAACCTGTTCTTTCATACTGTGTCTTTGGGAGTGGATCGGTCTTGGCAGTATCGCATCTTATTATCATCGGAAATATCATTTCCTTTATCGCCGCCCTGTTCATGTTCGCAAGCGGCTGGACAAAGGACAGGGACAGGACCTTCCTTTACCAGATCCTGGAAAATCTGGTGCTCTGTGCCGCGAATGCCTGCTTCCGGTCCTGGGCAGGTATCTCCACACTGCTTTTGTCCGGCGTCAGAAATTTTCTGGTGATGAAAGAACGTTACACGAAGAAGCAGATGTATGTCTTCGTGATCCTGATCATCGTGATCGGCATTGCAATAAACAACAGAGGGCTTGTCGGTCTTCTGCCGGTCGCTGCCACAGTGCAGCTTTCCATCTGCAATCAGTATGCAAAAACACTGATCCAGCACAAGCTGTCACTCTTTATCAATACAGCAGTCTGGCTGGTCTATGATCTGTGTATTCTGGATATTTCCTCCACCGTCGCCCAGACGGTCATGTGCATATTGACAGCGGTGACGATTGTAAGACTGAAGAAATCCGGGGAATGAAAAAGGAGGCAGGGATCTGTCTCCTTTTTCTTTTGAAAAAATACAATGGAACCGTCTCTCGATTTTTATTTTCTACAAAACAAAGGTCATTTATTTATCGAAAATTTAATTAAAATAACATCATAAACTTCCCGGCCGGAAGATAAAACATCAAAAGCCTAAGGAGATAAAGACATGTATTTCAAGAGAATGAAGATCGAACAGGAATCCCCCGAAGAATTCGGATATGGCAACATCAAATATAACCTTACCGAGAGCTCCACGACCGACAAGACCATGAAGGATGTAGGCATTGTTCTCCCCGAAGATACGCTTCTCTGCTATGGAGATCACTACGGAAATGAGAAACTGAGAGAACTGCTTGCAAAGGAATACGGTGTCAGCAAGGATAACATCATCATCACCGTCGGCGCATGCATGGCTGTTTTCACCATCTACAGTGCTCTTCTGAACCCCGGCGATCATGTGATCGTCATGCATCCGAACTATCCCGCAGATATCGATATCACCCATTCCCTCGGCTGCAACACTGAGTATTACAGACTGAAGCAGGAGAACGGCTTCAAATTCGACGTGGACGAACTGGCTTCCATGATCAAGCCCGAGACAAAACTTGTCAATATCACCTATCCGCATAATCCCACCGGCACTGTGATCAGTGAAGCGGATCTTCGGAAGATCGTAAAGATCTGTGAAGAGAAGAAGATCCATATTCTGGTAGACGAGACCTACGGCGACCTGACAGTCGGTCCCAGAACGACTCCCCGCGCAGCGTCCTTAAGCCCTTATGCTATCAGTATCGAATCTCTTTCCAAGGCGATCGGTGTTCCCGGGATCCGTACCGGATGGATCGCATCGGGAGATGATGAACTGATCATGAAACTCATCGCTGCCAAGGAGCAGATCTGCATCTGCGGTTCTGTTGTGGATGAAGAGTGTGCTTATCAGGTGCTTTCCAGAAGAGAAGAACTGATGGCTCCCATCAAGGAAGATATCGCTGTCAAATTTGCTATTGTAAAGGAATTCATGGCCAGCCAGGATGTGCTTGACTGGGTAGAGCCCGAAGGCGGCGTGGTATGCTTCCCCTGGATCAAACCGGAGATCGACCTGGATGTTGAAGAGTATCACAAGGTGCTCAATGAGAAGTACGGCGTATTTATCGGCCCCGGCCACTGGTTCGATTTTGATGACCGCCATTTCCGTGTAGGTTATGCATGGCCGTCCGTAGAGGAACTGAAAGCTGGTCTGCAGGGCCTGGTGGATGCCGTTAAAGATGTCAGAAAGAACTGATTATATGAGTACTGACCGTGCGGCAGATAATCATGAATAAGACAGAACAATATCCCGTTCTGGAAATACACGGGGATATTATTAAACAAAACGCGCAGGTGCTCCTGAACGAGTGCCGTAGCATCGGAATCGAGCCCTGCGCTGTTGTGAAAGGTTTCTGCAATCTGATGCCCATCACGAAAGAACTTTGCAGGGCAGGATTCAAAGAAGCTGCCAGTTCCCGGGTCGCTCACTTAAAAGAGATCCGGGAAGCAGGCCTTCCTGTTTCCACACTGCTCCTCCGTATCCCGATGGCATGTGAGATCCCGGATGTTGTCCGGTACTGTGATGCAGCACTTGTATCGGAACCGGAAACCATACGGCAGCTGGATCAGGAAGCGGCGGCGCAGAAAAAGCTCTTGAACGTGATCCTGATGCGTGATCTGGGTGACTTAAGAGAAGGAATCTTTGACCGGGAGACATTTGTCAGAACCGCGGTATGGATCGAAGAGGACCTGGAACATCTTCATCTGAAGGGAATCGGCACGAATCTGACCTGCTACGGTTCAGTGATGCCGACAGAGAAGAATCTTGGCGAACTCTGTGAGAACGCAAAGCAGATCGAGCAGCTGATCGGAAGAAAACTGGAAGTTGTCTCCGGCGGCAACACTTCAAGCCTGCCGCTGGTGCTGCAAAGACGGATGCCGGAAGGCATCAATCATCTTCGCATCGGGGAAGCGCTGATCGTTCCATGGGATCTTTTTTACACCTGGAAATGTCCGCGGGAGGATATGTCCAACGCGGCTCTGATCCTGAAAGCCCAGATCGTCGAGTGCGGTGAGAAGCCTACGATGCCTGTCGGTGAGCAGGGAATCAACTGCTTCGGATCCTACAGGACATATGAGGATCACGGAATCAGAAAAAGAGCCATCGTCGCCATCGGCGAGTATGATATGGGAAACTATGAGAAACTCGTTCCCGTGGATCCGGGCGTGAAAGTGCTGGGCGCCAGCAGCGATCATACGATCGTTGATATCCATGACAGCGCGCGGGAGTATCATCTCGGAGATGTTATGTCGTTCGAACTCCGGTATCAGTCGATGCTCTTTACAACTGCCAACCCGCTGGTTAGAAAAGTCTGTGCGGGACAGGAAGGACAGGAAGATGAATAAAACCTTGAAACTGTGCTTCATCGGTTTTGGGAACGTCGGACAGAAATTCAGCAGGCTGCTGCTGGAGAAAGAGGAGTGGTTAAAGAGCAGGTTCAGCTGCCGGGTAATCGTGACGGGGATTGCCGGAAGATCAAAGGGCAGTCTGGTCAATACGGGGGGACTTGATCTGACAGCTGTCCTTTCCATGACAGAGCAGGCGGGACATTTCGATCCGGACTCTCCGGACTTCTTTACAGGAACGCCGGAGGCGCTGATGGATGCATCAGAGGCGGACGTTCTGGTGGAAATGAGCACACTGTCCATCAGGGACGGACTGCCGGCAGCGGATTATATGAGATACGCATTTCGCCATGGAATGCATGTAATTACGGCAAATAAAGGACCGGAGGCATGGTACTATAATGAACTGAAGGATCTGGCAGCGGATAACGGTGTGCAGTTCCTCTATGAGACCATTGTGCTGGACGGAACGCCGACATTCAATCTGATGACGGAGACCCTGCACGGGAACGCGCTCTCCGGTATTGCAGGGATTCTGAACGGAACCTCAAACTATGTTCTGAAGCTGCTGGAGGAAGGAAGATCCTACGAGGAAGCGATCCGGGCGGCGCAGGAGATCGGGCTGGCAGAGGCAGACCCGTCCATGGATATTGACGGATGGGACGGCGCAGCCAAGATCTGCGCGATGGCAAACATTCTGATGGATGCGCATATCACGCCGGAAGATGTTTCCGTGGAAAGCGTCCGGAGCGTGACGGCGGAGGCACTGAAAAGAGCGAGATCCCGCGGAAAGTGCATCAAATATATCTGCCGGGCGAAGCGCGCGGGAGACAAAGTCCTGGCTTCCGTGAGACCGGAAGAGCTGCCTCGGGAGCATGCATACAATTCCGTAAACGGCACATCCGCTGTTTTCACTCTGTACACGGATCTTGCAGGAGAACTGACCGTGATCCAGACAGATCCGGGTCTTCTGCAGACAGCGTACGGTATATACAGCGATCTGATCACACTGATGAAAAGGATTTGAAAAGGGGGAAGAAAATGAAGGCTTTTATGAAATTCATCCCGATCATAGTCATGGGAGCCCTGGTATTCAGGGAGATAGACATTTTGTTCGCTGCTTTTATAGGGCTTATTGTTGCGGTATTCTTCTGCATGATCCTGGAGAAGAAAAAACTGGGGGATATCATGAGCGCTGCGATTGACGGTGCAAAGGACGGCATGTATCCCGCATTCGTGCTGATGATGGCTTATGCGCTGGCAGAGATCTATACCTCCAGCGGTGTCGGCGCTGCGGCGATCGAGCTGTTTATTCATCTGGGCGTGACGGGACGAAGCGTTGCCATGGTCGCATTCCTCGCATCCTGCGCATTGTCTCTGGCGACCGGTACATCCTGGGGAACATATGCAGCCTGTGTTCCGATCTTCATGTGGCTGGCGAATATCGTTGGCGGGAACCCTGCTCTGGTGTTCTGTGCCTGCATGGGCGGTGCTGCATTCGGTGATAATGTCGGACTGATTTCCGATACCACGATCCTTGCCTGCGGTATGATGGAGGTCAAAGTCGCTGACAGATTTAAAAATCAGCTGGTCTGGTCGCTTTCCTGCGTGGCTGTGTCCGCCGTACTGTTCTACATCACCGGTGTACTGATGGGACTGCCCACGACGACCGGCAATGCAGCCGATATCCTTGCCAATATGCCGCAGGAGACCTGGGATGCTCTGATGGAAAGAAGACCCTCGGTCATTACACTGCTGCAGCAGGTCGAAAATGGCGTTTCCCTGTTGCTGCTGATCCCGGTCGTTGTGGTCATCGTACTGGCAATCAAACAGGTCGATACGATCATCTGTCTTGCCGTCGGTATCTTCCTTGCTTCCGTATTCGGATTTGTGACCGGTGCCTATACTTCGATTGGTGATGTGATGGATCTGATCATCGGCGGTTTCGGCGATGCCGGAAGCTGGGCGGTCATCATGCTGTTCTGGGCGATGGCGTTCGGCGCTGTCATGCGGCAGATGGATGCCTATGCGCCGCTGGCCAGGTGGTTCGTGAAGATCAGTAAAAATGTCAGACAGCTCCTTGTCTGCAACGGTCTGCTCTGCCTGGTCGTGAATGCCACGCTGAATGAAGAAATGTCACAGGAAGCTGCGATCGGACCGGTCATCCGTGACATCGTAAGAGACAATGTGGAAGCCAGTGAAGAGGATATGTATCAGCTGCAGCTCAGAAATGCCGTATTTACCGATTCCGTCGGATGCATGACAGCAGAGTTGATCCCCTGGCATACGGGCGTCGCCTATTATCTCGGACTCGCAGTTGCGGTCTATCCGCTGTATGATTTCGGCGCGAAGGATCTGTATTGGAATTTCATGGCGATCATCACGATCGTCAGCGGTTATCTGCTGACGCTTACCGGATGGGACAGATTTGTCCGCATGAAACTGCCCAAGGAGCCGGACGTCAGACTGAAAAAATATTAGTATTAATCCAATGAAATGATATAATGGATCTGAAGCAGAGTGCCGGCGGACTGCCGCTGCTCTGCTTTGGGTTTAAGGGGAACAGAAAGGAGAAATACCATGTCTTTTGCACTTAAGCGCTATACAGCACCCGATTTCAGTAAGGAAGTGTTTCAGAATGCTCCGGATGCGCAGCTTTTGCCGGCGCCGAAGAATGGTGTTGCTCCGTCCGGTTATCATGCCATGAGCATCTATCCGGAGTACTTTAAGATCAAAGGAAAGTGGCTGCTGGCAGAGGAAAGCCGGATGGATTGTGTGGCTGTTTATGAAAACGGCCGGATCGAAGTACGGGAATTCCGTGTGCTGAAAGCCGGGGATCAGGTTGTCTGCGGGCGGACGGAAAATGCGGAGGAAGGCATTTTCATGCATACAGACGGATTCGCGGAAGAAAGGGCAAAAAAAGACGCCTTTCTTTTCAGGCAGGGACGGTCCAGAGAGACTGCCTTCTCCCGTGATTATGATGAGATCTACGAATTGCTCCGCCATGAGCGGGAGCACGGACACATTGTCTGGGTGCTCGGACCGGCGTTTACTTTTGACAGTGATGCCAGAAAAGCATTTGCATCGCTTGTCGATGGCGGTTATGTACATGCGCTGATGGCCGGAAATGCGCTGGCGACGCACGATCTGGAAGGTGCGTATCTTCATACTGCCCTGGGACAGAATATCTATACGCAGGAAAATATGCCGAACGGTCATTATCATCATCTTGATACGATCAACAGAGTCCGGTATCATGGTTCGATCGCTGATTTTATAAAAAATGAGCACATTGACAACGGAATCATTTACGCCTGTGAGAAGAATCATGTACCGTATGTCCTTGCGGGATCCATCCGGGACGATGGTCCGCTGCCTCCTGTATATGCAAATGTTTACGAAGCGCAGGATGCGATGCGGGACCAGGTGCGGAAGGCTACGACCGTGATCTGTATGGCAACGATGCTGCATACCATAGCGACCGGAAATATGACGCCTTCCTACAGGGTCATGCCGGATGGGAGTATCCGGCAGATCTACTTCTATTATGTTGATATTTCAGAATTTGCTGTGAACAAGCTCTCAGACAGAGGAAGCCTGGCAGCGCATGGCATTGTGACAAATGTGCAGGATTTCATCGTGAATATCAGCAAGGGACTGGGTTTATGGAAATGATCTCCGCCGGTGCAGCAAGCCGTCAGACGGTATCTCTATGACGGTTCTCTTGAAGAATTTCCGGATTTCTTGTAGTTTATATATATCGATGGAAAAGCAGGAGGATGCCGATGGATACACTGGTCAAGGACATTCTGAATCTGGAGAATCTGTCAGGACTGAAACGGCTGACCAAACCGGGCGGCCTGGATAATGTCGTAACGAAAGTGGGAATACTTGAGTATGAGCTGACGCCCGGCGGCAGGGCATTTTCCTCTGAAGAACACTGGGAGAAAGGAGAGTTCATCCTCTCCACGTTCCAGTATGCCAAAAACCATCCGGAACTGATTACTTCAGCGATCCGGAAAATGTGTCAGGCGGGAACAAGCGGGATCGCGATCAAGAATGTATTTCAGACGGAAATCCCCGATGAAGCGATCCGATACGCCAATGTACATTCCTACCCGATCTTTCTTTTCACGGATCAGGATCTGTTCTTTGAAGACGTGATCATTGCGGTCAATCAGCTGATCTCAGGAAGAAGGTATCAGAAGTATCGCGAGGACACAATTGCGGAGATCCTGTTCTCTTCCTGTGACAGCAGAGACATAGAACGGCGGGCAAAGATCGTCGCACCGTTCCTGACCAATAAATATCAGACGCTGTATATTGCCGGGAGAGATCCGGATGTCCGGCCGATCATTCATGAGCAGGCGCTTCGGGCAAACAGCTGCGAAGCGGTCAGATATAAAAACGATACATTTCTCTTTATTAACCAGCCGGATCACTCGAGACCGGCGGAATATTATCTGGAAAGGCTTGGGATCAGAACCGCGGATTATTATATCGGAACGAGCGAGATATTCTTTTTCCGGTCGAGACTGAGAAAAGCGATCATGCAGGCAGTATATGCGGCCAGATACAGTCAGATGACGGACACCGCTGTAGTTGCCTTTCAGGATATCGGAATGTATCAGTTCCTTTTCCCGAATCAGTCAGATCCGTGGATCGAGGACTACTATCATACATACATTCCGGTGATACAGGAGTTTGACGTGGAAAACAATACGGAGCTTCTGGAGACAGCCCTTCTGTATGAAAAACACTGCGGCAATATAAAAGAAGTCGCAGCGGAACAAAATACGCATATCAATACGATCAGATACAGGATGAAAAAAATAGCCGAGCTTTTCGGCTCGGATATGGGTAATGCAGGTTTTGAAAGCAGACTGATGGTAGCTCTGAAAATATATAAGATGAGACAGCTGTGCGATCAGATCGGTGATTTGCTGTAAGGAGACAGTCCGCTGTCTCCTTTTTCTGTGATGCCGTCAGGTTGGTCTTTGAGCCGCCTACAGAGAAGGCAGGTTCTACTGTCTGCGGAAAACGCGCAGATCAATGACGTCATCGAATTCTCCCAGAAAAATTTTTCCCCCGGCAGGGTCGATGATCTTCAGAACGCCGCCTTCTGTTCCGTCCGGAACGATGAAATGTTTTGGTTCAAGTACGCCGGGCACGGTGATCAGAAAGGGTTCTTCCGCCTCCCAGAGGCGGAGGAAAGCTTCCCGGGAATACGGAAACTGCCCTGCATATTCTATCGGATAGAGTTTGCTGATATCCCTTATGATCAGATCTGCAGCCGGTGTAAAGGCGCCGGCTTTGATCAGTCTCTCGTTCAGGATCCAGGGATTGAAAAGCGCAGGATCCTGTTCCTTTTCCAGGCCGAAGAGCCGGAGCATGACCGCCAGAGAGGTGACGAGGCATCCGGCGTCTCTGAAATAGTGCCAGGAAGCTTCCGGGAAAAGCGCGGCAGGCCATGCCTCCCTTTCATTCAGCCAGGGCGCTTTCTGATTCCAGCTTCTGAATGCCTGATCACTCATGAGAACCCCTCTCTTTTCTGCAGCGGCGGGTATGTGCTTTTTCCCTGTTTTGGGTTATTCTCTGGAAAACGCCGGTATAACGGATGCAAGCGCAATGGCAAGGATGCCAGCGGTAAGCTTGCAGATAATATACGCTGCGGTCTGATGCGAATCGGTAAGGGATGATACAAAAGCCAGCTGCCCGCCGACCACATAGGCGCCGCATACCGAGAAGGCCGCATTTAATACTTTGCCTTTTCTGTCCATCCTGGAGAAGATCGGAAGCATCGCAAGGCTCTGGGTACAGCTTAAGATGATCCCCATGACGGAATAATTGTTTACGCCGAGCCGTTTTCCGACCGCTTCGATCTTATCAGGATACTTTGTCAGGACGATCTTTGAAAGGACCATGCCGCCGCAGGCGACGATCACCATGCGCACGACCATGTACAGGATCTCTTCGACCAGCGCTGGATCCACCAGCGCATGGGAAGGAAGGAACATGCCGACTACTGCCATGCCGAAAAACAGATAGCTGACGATCCGGATGAAGTTGCCGAATACGGTAAGCACTTTCATGGTGATCTTCGGCAAGAACTTTACCGCCAGCGAAAGAAGAACACAGATCAGAAGCGCCGGGATCATGTTCCGGAACAGATCGGAAGGGGAAAGCCCCAGAATCAGGCCGCCGATTAACGCGCCGGCCGGGAAGGTGATCAGACCGGCAATAAATCCGCGGAGCAGGGGATCTATCTCATCCTGCCTGACAGAGGCAAGGAAGACGGGAAGCTGGTAACCAATCGTCATGCCGATACCGCCGGCAACAAGAGCGCCGGTAAACACGGCAATATCCGGTGTCCGGGCAAGTCTGAGGGCCACTGCGAATGCGCCCATGTCCGGCGCAAGCAGGCTTCCGATGATCAGGGAGGGATCAAAAGGAAGCCCTGCGGTCGCTTTCGCGATCGCTTCCGCATTATTCTGTACAAAAGATACGCCGACAGAGTAAAATCCGGCGACGGAGACCGAGAGGCCGCCCATCGTTGCCAGGCCGTTTTCAAATTCGTCCTTCAGACCAAGTTTTCCCCCGAGCATCATATCAAACAAACCGAGGGCAGCAAAGAATACCATGATGGCAATGAAAGGATTCATACTATATCACCTGCAAACAGAAAGAGATGATCACATCGCGTGACCGTTCCCTATTATAAATGCGAAAGCGCACACAGACAAGATATTTCTTTGGACAGGGCTGCAAAAAGGTGTTGTGCGCGGCAGGGAAGGAGACCGGTTCCGGCGCAGATGGAAAAGCCTGTTCCATGGAAGGATAAAATATGATAGGATAACATAAATCATATCTTACAGGGTGCAGAGGATGGATGAACGATTTGCAAGAACAGAACTGCTTCTGGGTGCAGAAGCAATGCGGAGGCTGGCCGGATCACGGGTGGCGGTCTTCGGACTTGGCGGCGTGGGCGGCTATGTCTGCGAAGCGCTCGCAAGAAGCGGGATCGGCGCATTTGATCTCATTGATAATGATACGGTAAGCCTCAGCAATATCAACAGGCAGATCATCGCGACGCAGGAAACGGTGGGAAGAAATAAAACGGATGTCATGAAAGAACGGATGAAGAGTATTAATCCAGAGGCTGATATCCGGACGCATCAGAAATTCTTCCTGCCCGGAAACGTAGATGAGTTTCCTTTTCCCGAATATGACTATGTGGTGGATGCTGTCGATACCGTGACGGCCAAACTCGAAATTATCCTGAAAGCAAAGCGCGAAGGCGTGCCGGTGATCAGCGCCATGGGCGCCGGAAACAAGCTGGATCCTACGCAGTTCAGAGTGGCTGACATTTATAAGACGTCCGGCTGCCCGCTTGCCAGGATCATGCGGAAAGAGCTGCGCAAAAGAGGCGTGGACAGCCTGAAAGTGGTTTATTCGGAAGAAAAGCCCGTTGAGACAGCAATCCGCGGGATCCCGGACCCGGACCATCCGGGGCGGAGAGATGTGCCGGGAAGCATTGCTTTCGTCCCCTCGGTCTGCGGCCTGATCATTGCAGGGGAAGTGATAAAAGATCTGGCAGAGGGTTTGAAAGAATGAATTCTTTTACTGACGTTCGTGAAGACAGAATGGATACACAATACAGAAACGAAGAAGAAAAAATGCTTGCGGGAGTGCTTTACGATCCTGCAAAAGACGGTCTCCCGGGAAAAAGGACCCGGGCGCATGATCTGTGCCGGGAGTACAATATGCTTTCGGAAACAGAAGAGAGAAGAGAAGAGATCCTCAGGGAACTTTTTCCTCATGCCGGGGAGAATCTGTTCATCTATGGTCCCATGATCTTTGACTACGGAGAATACACTTCCTTCGGAGATAATGTATTCATCAATTTTAATTTCACCTGTATAGACTGTGCGCCTGTGACTATCGGGAATGATGTGTTCTTCGGACCGAATGTCAGCATTCTTACGCCGGTCCACCCGATGCGTTATCAGGAACGGAACATGTTCCGGAATGACGAAGGAAATATAAGTGATCTGGAGTACGCAAGACCGATTTCCATCGGTGAC
Source organism: Lachnospiraceae bacterium (assembly GCA_017431345.1). Classification (GTDB taxonomy): domain Bacteria; phylum Bacillota; class Clostridia; order Lachnospirales; family Lachnospiraceae; genus UBA3305. Next base: position 65,422 of record JAFRLH010000030.1, read on the forward strand.
AACTGCTGGATCGCCGGCAATGTCACCATCTGCGGCGGCGTCACGATCGGAAACGGATGCGTCATAGGTGCCGGCAGCGTGGTGACAAGAGATATTCCGGACAATACATTTGCCGCAGGCGTGCCCTGCAGACCGGTCCGGGAGATTACAGAAAAAGATGCGATGGATCTGAAATACGGAATGAGCTGAAAGCTGTTCTGCTGAAAATGTGTTCTGCGCGGAGGAGGATCTGATGGAATTGCCGGAACTGAGCAGCAAATATGAAGAACTGAAGTCTCTGATCGCTTCCTGCGGCAGTATCGCCGTCGCCTTTTCGGGCGGTGTGGATTCCACCTTTCTTTTATATGCCGCACGGGAAGCGCTTCCCGGAAATGTCCTGGCAGTGACAGGCGTATCAGGATCCTTTCCCGCACGAGAGACAAAGGAGACGGAGGACTTCTGCGGGAAGTATGAAATTCCGCAGAAATTCGTAAAGATCGATGAGATGTCCATAAGAGGCTTTGCTGAAAACCGGCCCGACCGTTGCTATCTCTGCAAGAAGGAGATCTTCGGAGGACTGATCCGCGCAGCGGCGGAAGAGGGAATCACAGTGGTCGCAGAAGGTTCCAACGTGGATGACGACGGTGACTACCGCCCGGGACATATCGCGATCCGGGAGCTTGGCGTGAGGAGCCCGCTGCGGGAAGCCGGATTCACAAAGTCTGAGATCAGACAGATGTCAGCGCAGCTGGGGCTGCCGACGGCTTCCAAACCTTCCTTTGCCTGCCTTGCAACAAGATTTCCTTATGGAGAACGGATCACAAAGGAGAAGCTAAAGATGGTGGATGCTGCGGAACAATGCCTGCTGGATCTTGGATTTGAGCAGCTGCGTGTCCGCATGCACGGGGATATGGCAAGGATCGAGCTGCTGCCCTCTGATTTCGACAGATTTATGCAGGAGGAGATCCGGATCCCCGTTTACAACAGACTGAAAGCACTCGGCTTTTCCTATATTTCGCTGGATCTTGCAGGATATCGCACCGGAAGCATGAACGAAGTGCTTTCTGATGAAATATTGGAAGCTTCCCGGTGATTTGTTCATTTCAAAGCCTTTGAAAAATAAAATACATCCCTGTTATCGGCATGAGAGGACAATCCGGAATGATTTGGAACTGTTTTGTTCATATAGCAGCTTGTTATTCAAAAAATACACCATTGAAAATGGAATGTTTGTCAGAATTCCTGCTGCAAAGGGATGTATAAATTTTTTAAGAGGCTTTATAATGAACAAACGGCTGCTTGATTCCCGGAGTTGGAATGAATAGGCACCGGAAGCAGGGTGTATATTTTGAAATACATGCTTGAATATGAACAAATGATTTTGCAGCAGACACAGGAAGCTGCAATCTGATCACAGCAGATAAAGGAGATCATAATGAGACTCTTATTTATACGCCACGGAGACCCGGATTACATACATGACTGTCTGACGGAAACAGGGAAACGCGAAGCCGCGATCCTTGCGGAGCATATAGAAGCGCTGCATCCGGGTGAACTCTATGTTTCACCTCTCGGAAGGGCACAGGAGACGGCATCCTACAGCCTTGCAAAGCTGGGGAGAGAAGCCGTCATGTTTCCCTGGCTGGAGGAATTTCCCGGACGGGTGGATCCTAATCTTTCGGAGGAAGTGCAGAAGGCTTATGAGATAGAATGGATCGCAGAAGAGGGCAGGTACAGGCCGAGGATCCTGTGGGATATGCTGCCCTCCTATTGGGGAGCGCATCCGGAACTGTTCCATCCTGAAGACTGGAAGACCAGTGAGATCGTCCGCTGCAGCGATATGCTGCCGCTCTATGACCGGGCAGTCAACGGTCTGGACTCCCTGCTTGCGGAACACGGCTATGTCAGGGACGGCAGGATCTACCATGCGGAACGTCCGAATGAGAAAACGCTCACGTTCTTCTGCCATTTCGGGATCACCTGCGTCCTGCTTTCGCACCTCTGGAACTGCTCGCCCTTCCTGCTGCTGCAGAATACGGCGACAGCGCCGACCTCGGTTACCGAAACGGTCACGGAAGAACGCCAGAGAGGCATTGTGTCGTTCCGGATGCTGCGGATGGGAGATATTTCCCATCTGACGGCGGCAGGAATGCAGCCGTCCTTTTCGGCAAGATTCTGCGAGACATATGATAACAAAGAGCAGCGGCACTGAATCCGCTGCTCTTTGTTCATTTTCAGGCTATTGAATCAAAAAATACATCCTTATTATGCGCTGTAAAACCAGTTAGAGGTGATATGAGAGCCGGTTTTGTTCATATAAAAGCCTGTTATTCAGAAAATACATCCCTGAAAACAAATATTGAAATGATTTCCGGCAGTATAAGGGTGTAGTTTTTTAAAAAGAGATCTCAAAATGAACAAACGGAAGCTTTTCGCCCGAATTTTGAACAAAAGATCAGAGGAAAAGGGTGTAAATTCGGAAAAGAAAGCCTGAAAATGAACAAATGGTGTCGCAGTGAAAAACTGTCATCCTGAATGCGGTTCTGCCGCGTGAAGGATCCACCGCTTTGGACTTCGGCTTTTGTAAAGCTGCAATTTGAAGGGCGTGGATCCTTCGGCGTTTTGCGCCTCAGGATGACAGTTTTTTATATTGAAACAAGCATCAGAAAGAAAATTGAAGTTTCAGGATTGTTGATTGAAATACCGGCATAGAACTTCCTTCGCTTCAAACCCGTCCCTGCACAGCGCAAAAAGCTGCGGCACAAGCTCTTCCGGTGGCTCGACCATATCAGGAATACAGATGACCGGAATGCCCGCAGCAATGGCAGCCTGCACGCCGTATTCGGAATCCTCAAATACTATTGCCTGCTCCGGAGAGACATCTGCTGCCTCGCAGCACCGCAGGAATACTTCCGGATCAGGTTTCCCTTTCGTGACCTGGTCGCCCCCTATGATGAAAGTGAAATAATCCGACAGCCCGGTCCCCTGCAGATAGACCTTCACCGTTTCCTCATAAGACGAGGAAGCCACAACGCACGGAATGTCCAGTTCCTTCAGGTAACAGAGCAGTTCACGGATCCCGGGCTTTACGGCAAGACGGCCTTCCGCAGCCATCTCCAGCATCCTGGGGCGGGCTTTGCTGATCACAGCGAGATAGGAGAGCTCCTTCCCGTATATGCTTTGCATGATCTGCTCTGTGTCCGGGAACCGCCGCCCGACTACCCGTTTATAATTCTCTTCCGTAAGCGTATATCCGTATTCCGCCATTACTTTGGCGATTTCATGCATATAGGAACGTTCGCTGTCAAAAAGCAGTCCGTCCATGTCAAAAATGAAAAGATGAGGCTGGATCATGATCTAAGTCCTCCCTGAGACGTTATAAGATGTATTATTATCATAGCAGAATAGGAGTCCGCGGACAATATAAAAAAAGCGGAAGTTCCTGCAGTTGCCGGTTTCTGCCAAAAAGAGTACAATAAAACCGGGCCTGAAATCTTAAGATCATTGCAGGCCAAAAGGAGAGGGAAGCATACTGTGAAGGATAAATCAAATTATATTACCACGCAGGAACTGTGGGGGAAGCTTTTCACCGCCCGTTCTTCGGAAGATTATCTCCGGAATTACGGCAGTTCCCTGAAAATGCCTGCATTCAGTGAATATATCAAAACACTGTGTGAGAAAAGGGGAGAACGTCCGGAGACCGTGATCCGGAGGGCGGATCTGGATTCCTCCTACGGCCACCGGTTGTTTTCGGGAGAGCGCAATCCGTCCAGGGATACTGCGCTCAGACTGGCCTTCGCACTGGAACAGGATTTTGACGGCGTCCAGCAGCTTCTTAAGTTTGCGAGAGCGACGGCGCTGCATCCGCGGGTCAAACGGGACGCCGTGATCGCTTACTGTCTGCATAATCATAAAACGCTGATGGATGTCCAGCAGATGCTTTACGATCATGGCATGCCAGTATTGGGAGCCGGAAGAAATGCTGTATGAAGAACTGTTCAGGGAACTGATGGATTCGTACGATCATGCAGAGTACCCGCCGGGCTTCCCGGAAAAATACTGCATTACGGAATGCCTTTCGGAAGGATACGGGATCATCACTTTTGTGGTCCGGGATAGAACGGGGCAGGATTATATTGCGAAATGTTATGACCGGTCCCTGTGGACGATCACAGACAACAGCCGTCTGCTTGACGGCCTGGATCACCCGGGACTTCCGAAACAGACTGCGTCATTCATCAATGAAAATGTATTTATTACTGTGCGGGAATATATCGAAGGCGTCCCGCTCAGCCGTTACGCACAGGAAAAAGATCTTTCGAGAGAAGAGATCGTAAAGATCTGCATGGACCTTTGTGATATCCTTGCGTATCTGCACCACCGCGAGGAACCGATCATCCACCGGGACATCAAACCGCAGAATATTATTATCCGTCCGGACGGAGGCGTCTCCCTGATCGATTTTGATATTGCCCGTGTGTACCGCAGCGGCAATGATACGGATACCGTGTTCTTCGGTACGCCTGCCTATGCGCCGCCTGAACAGTACGGCTTTTCACAGACGGATGCCAGAGCGGACATTTATGCCCTCGGTATCATGCTCCGCTGGCTTCTGACCGGCAGCACAAAAGAGAATAAAAATATCCGGATCTACCGGCCGCTCGCGAAGATCATCCGTAAATGTACGGCGTTCGCTCCTAAAGAGCGCTTTGCGGATGTGTTGCAGGTAAGATCTGCACTTCTGGCGGCAAACCCGAAGTCACAGGGGCTCCGTCTGGCAGGAGTGATCCTCTGCGCGGTATTGGGAGCCGGCGCATTGACTTACGGCGGCGTCGGTCTGTACCGATACCTTACCTACTCGCCGTTTACGGAAGACGCGGTACCGGCTTTTACGTCTGATGCAGAGCGTATATCAGACGCTGTAGCTTATATGAAAGACAAATACGGAACATCCATGTTCGATGAGACAGAGGCGATTGCTACGGTAGGGGATCTGCGCGCCGCTATGATCGATCTGTACGGTTTGGACCGGGATTATGTATACGGGATCAATGAGGATATGCCGCAGGAAAATGATGCTTACTTCCTGCCCTGGGGCTGGGAAGACGGGCAGACGCTTGACCGCGATGTGGCGGTATACGCAGCCGTCAAAGTACATGATCCGTCGATTGTTGCAGACTGGTCGAGCCTGAAGGATGACAATGGTTTTTATCCCGGCGCACGTGTTGCCGTGGCTTTCGCGGAGGAATACGGCATTATGACCGGCGCGAATCATCCGGGAGACATTCCGATGGGCGAACTGGCGGTGATCCTCGCCAATGCGGACAGAGTGTTTGAAGCGGCTGACGAAACCGGAAGATAGGCGGAATTGTTTTATAGACAGCAAAGTGGTCTGACAGACCACTTTTTTTAATGCCTGACATGTTAAAATACTACAAGAGAAAAACAGCAGACCGCTGTGCATCCCCGATCTGCCGATCGTAAAAGCTGCAATATTTTTACACAGGAGGAAGAAGAATGAAACGTTTTATTACAGCAGTATCTGTACTTGCCGTCATCGCATCCCTGGCAGTACTGCCTGCCGGAGCACAGGCCGCTTCCAAAAAGAAATCGGTCTATGTGATATCGTCCATATCCGTAACGGAGGGCGGAAAGAAGACGTCCATCAAGCCGACCTATAGAACAGACGGACTTCTTAAGAAGCTCAAAAGGGAATTAAAGGATGAATCCTGGACGGAATCTTTTTCTTACGGGAAAAAAGGAAGGATCATAAAACACACAGAGAAGATCCTTTCCGGCAGCCATAAAGGCATGGGTACAACGATCGAGTACACATGGAAAGGCGGCAGGCTTACCAAAAAGGTCGAACTTTATTCCGAAGGCGATTCCGGCACGACCACCTATACATACGATTCCAAAGGACGTATCGCATCTTCGTCGAACGGGTTCGAAGTGATGAAATACACCTATAAGAAAGGCCATGTGGTCAAAGCCACAGGCGATCATATTAAATACAGTGCCACGCTGGATCCCAAGGGCAATGTAAAGAAATGGAACAGGAAATATGACGGTCAAAAGATCGGTTATTACAACGCAAAGATCACCTATAAATCTGGAAGGGTCAAAAAACTGACGAGAACATTCAAGGCAAATCCCATGCAGGAGAAGGAACAGAAACAGACATTTACTTTTAAGTATAAGAAGAAAAGCGTTCCGAAATCACTTGTGGATAAGATCGCGGACCAGCAGTGGAAGCTTACCAACGAGCCTGCAGATTCCTTTGCCTGGTGAACCGGCCCTGACGGGCAGAATACAGTATTTACGCAATAGGGAAGAGGAGCTTGTCCGGGCGGGGGGCAGGCTCTTTTTTCATGCCGTCTGAAGTCCCCTTTTTCCTTTTCCTTCCTTCCAAAATATGATATGATACCTATACTGTAAAACAATGTGATAAATTAAGCGGATAAACGGATTTCAAAACTGTTCCCGGCGGGATCCGCTTAGATGCTGTATAACGGAAAGAGTCGATCCTGATGAAAAAATTAATGGCAATAGACGGACACAGTATCCTGAACAGAGCTTTCTACGGCATGCCTCCGCTGACGAACTCTGCAGGAGTACATACAAATGCAGTATTCGGCTTTATGAACACCCTGCTCATGCTTCTGGATGAAGAAAAGCCGGATTATCTTGTCGTGACATTTGACAGGAAAGAGCCTACCTTCCGTCACGATCTGTTCCCGGAATACAAAGGGACCAGAAAAGGCATGCCGGAAGAACTTCACGAACAGGTCCCGATCATAAAGGAACTGATCGCAGCCTGCGGCATCCCGGTGTTTGAACTGCCGGGGTATGAAGCGGACGATATTATGGGAACGCTGAGACGCCTGGCGGAGGAAGCGGGGCTGGAAGTCACGCTTGTGTCCGGGGACAGGGATCTGCTGCAGCTGGCCACGGAAAAGACCCGTATCCGTATTCCGAAGACGAAAGCAGGCAAGACTGTTACCGAGAACTATTATGCAGAAGATGTGAAGGCAGCTTACGGTGTTACACCGAAGGAATTTATTGACGTGAAGGCGCTGATGGGAGATACCTCCGACAATATCCCCGGTGTGCCGGGCATCGGAGAAAAGACCGCCACAGCCCTGATTCAGAAATATCACAGTCTGGAAGGAATCAAAGCGAATCTTGAAGAAGTAAAACCGCCGCGCGCGAAAAACATGCTGACAGAGCATTTTGATATGGCGGAAATGAGCCGGAAGCTGGCTGAGATCTGCGATACCGCACCGATCGAATTCGATCCGGAAAAGGCGGCGTATTCATCGATCTTTACAAAAGAAGCCTATGAGCTGATCGCGAAGCTCGAACTGAAGAAACTGATGAAGCGGTTCGAGGCGGAAGCTTCTGATGAAGAACTCACAGGTGCTGACACCCGTGCGCATTCCATCCTGTATATTTATGACGGGAAACAGCTTGGGAAAATTAAAAAGCGCCTGAAGAACGGCTGTGACAGCAGCATCCTGCTTCTCTATGAGCCTGCGCCTTCATTCGAAGGAGAAGAGGAAGAGAAAAAGGCAAAAAAGAAAAAGGAAAAGACCCTGGCCGGCGCCGCAGTGAGATGCTCCGGACGGGAAGAGACCTGGGCTCTGTATTTCCAGGATGACTGTTATGACAATCTGCACAGGGAAGATATATCAGCCTTCCTGCAGGAAGTGATTGCTGCTTCAAAGAGAGTCATTACGATGGATCTGAAAACGATCCTTCATGAATTTGATATCCCGGAGAATGAGAAGATCCTGGATGCAGGCGTGGCAGCCTATCTGCTGAATCCGCTGAAAAGCGCTTATGATATCATGGACATTTCCGCGGAATTTCTGGATGACACCACTCCCGTCACGGAGGAAACACAGGGAGCGGATATCCTTTTTGCCGCAGCAGACGCAGTCACTGAAAAGCTGCAGGAAAAAGGCATGCTTGCTCTGTACAGAGATATCGAGATGCCGCTCATTTATTCGCTTTATCATATGGAAAAAGCCGGGATCCGTGTAAAGAGGGATGCGCTGAAGGAATACGGAGACAACCTGACCGGCAGTATTGTGCAGCTCGAATCGGAGATCCATGCGCTTGCCGGACATGCTTTCAATATCAATTCACCAAAGCAGCTGGGAGAGATCCTTTTTGAAGAATTGAAACTTCCTTACGCGAAGAAGACAAAGACAGGCTATTCCACCAATGTCGACGTGATGGAGAAGCTGAAGGAGATCCATCCGATCGCGGAAAAAGTACTTTCCTACCGCACGCTGGCAAAACTGAAATCCACTTATGCGGACGGCCTGGCGGTCTTTATCGGGGAAGATGAACGGATCCACGGTCATTTCAACCAGACAATCACTGCTACGGGCAGGATCAGCTCGACCGACCCGAACCTGCAGAATATCCCCGTCCGGATGGAACTCGGCCGCGCGATCAGGAAAGTCTTCGTCCCGGAAGACGGCTGTATTTTCATTGACGCCGACTATTCCCAGATCGAACTCCGGGTACTGGCTCATATGTCCGGCGATGAGAAGCTGATCGAAGCCTATAATCAGGATCAGGATATTCACCGGATCACAGCTTCGCAGGTATTCCACATTCCGTTCGAGGAAGTCACGCCGGAGATGCGCCGTAATGCGAAAGCAGTCAATTTCGGCATCGTTTACGGCATCAGCGCGTTCGGGCTGAGCGAAGATCTGAGTATCACTAGGAAAGAAGCCAGTGAATATATTGAACGCTACTTTGAGACATATCCGCAGGTAAAGGCGTATCTGGATGCACTCGTTGCCCGCGGAAAGAAGCTGGGCTACGTCAGAACGCTTTACGGCCGGATCCGGCCGATCCCGGAACTGAAAGCTTCGAATTTCATGCAGCGCCAGTTCGGCGAGCGTGTGGCGATGAATTCCCCGATCCAGGGCACCGCTGCGGATATCATGAAGATCGCCATGATCAGAGTGGACAGAGCGCTCAGGGAAGCGGGACTGAAGGCGAGGATCGTACTCCAGGTACATGATGAACTGCTGCTGGAAGTACCGGAAGCGGAAAAGGAGCAGGCGGAAGCGATCCTGTACCGCGAGATGCATCAGGCTGCGGAACTGAAAGTGCCGCTTGAGGTGGCAGTCAGTGCAGGACACACATGGTTCGAAACAAAGTAGAGATCTGGCTTGGGGGATCCGCCCCGCAAAAAGATTGGATGTGTGCAATGAAAAGAGTCATAGGGATCACAGGAGGCGTCGGCAGCGGAAAGAGCGTTGTTCTCGGTATCCTGAAAAAGGATTACCGCGCGCAGGTGATCGAAGCCGATATCGTAGCGAAGGAACTGATGATGCCGGGAAAACCAGGGTATGAAGGCATCCGAAAAGAGTGGGGAGAGAAGTATTTCGCCCCGGACGGAACGATCGATAAAGACAAACTGGGCACTGCACTCTATTACTGTCCGGACTTCAGGCTGCGGCTGAACGCCATCATTCATCCGCTGGTCCGCGATGAAGTGGCGGCCAGGATCAAAAGGAGCCGGCGCAGCATTATCGCTTATGAAGCGGCGCTTCCGGAAGCTGCCCGGATGGACGAACTGTGTGATGAGATCTGGTATATCCACGTACCGGAACGGGACAGGATCCGGAGGCTTATGGAAGGCCGCGGCTACACGGAGAATAAGTGCAGGAGTATTCTGGCAGCGCAGCCGCCCGAATATGTCTATATAAATATGGCTGCGCATGTGATCGACAACAGGGGAAGTCTGGAAGAAACGGCTGCGCAGATCAAAGTCGCAATGGATCCGGAGGGAGATCATCCGCGCGTCGGGAAAGTGCTTCTGATGCGCGATATGAGGAAAGCAGATTGAGATTCTTAAGCATTTCGAGCGGAAGCTCGGGCAACTGTATATATGTGGGAAATGACACGGATCATTTCCTGATCGATGACGGCATACCGGGAAAACGGGTCCTGGAGGGACTGCATTCCATCGGGCTGGGACCGGAGGACCTGACCGGCATCCTGATCACCCATGAACATTCGGACCATATCAAGGGTCTGGGAGTGCTCCTGAGAAAATGCGAGATTCCGGTCTATGCCACGGCAGGTACGATAGACAGCATGCTCTCCTGCGGACAGCTTGGCCGTGTAAATGAGGAGCTGTTTCATCCGATCAGGAGCGATCAGGATCTTTCGCTCGGGAGTATGATGATCCATCCGTTCTCCGTCCCGCATGACGCGGCGGATCCGGTCGCCTACAGGCTGACGGACGGGAAAAAGCGTCTTGCCGTGATCACCGATCTGGGAGAATATGACGGGCGCATTACCGGAGAACTGAACGGCCTGGATATGGTCATGGTGGAAGCCAATCATGATATCCGGATGCTGCAGCTCGGCCCGTATCCGTACCCGCTGAAGACCAGGATCCTCGGAAGCCGGGGGCATCTCTGCAATGAAGCCGCCGGGCAGCTGATCTCGGAAATCCTGCACGACGGGATAAAACATATCGTGCTCGGCCATCTGAGCAAGGAGAACAACTATCCGCTGCTGGCGGAAGAGACCGTAAAGCTGGAGATCGACGGCAGCGACAATGAATACAAAGCCTCTGATTTTCCGCTGGATGTCGCCCCCCGCGACGTCTGCGGAAAAGTATACGAAATATAAAAAAGGAAATGCCGAAAGGGGTTATCATGGAAAGAACAATCATCACAGTCACCGGAAAAGACACCGTAGGCATCATCGCCTCCGTCTGCACTTATCTCGCCGACAACCAGGTCAATATCCTGAACATCTCCCAGACCATCGTGGACGGCTTTTTTAACATGATGATGGTCGTTGACGTTTCGGGGTCGGCCAAATCCCATGGCGAACTTGCAGGCGGCCTGTCAGAGATCGGCGAGAGGATCGGCGTGAAGATCCTCTGTCAGAAGGAAGAAATATTCACGAAGATGCACCGCATCTGATGCTTCCGGAGGGAACTGTCATGATAGAATTTAACGAAATCCTTGAAACCAATAAAATGATCGATGAGGAGAAGCTGGACGTCCGTACCATTACCATGGGCATCAGCCTTCTCGAATGCGCAGACACAGATATTGGGAAGTTTAATGACAAGATCTATGACAGGATCACGGGACTGGCTGAGAATCTTGTAAAAACCGGCGAAGAGATTGAAAAAGAATACGGCATACCGATCGTCAACAAAAGAATTTCTGTTACGCCGGTCGCGCTTGCGGCAGGTTCTGCCGCAAAGAATCCGGACGATTTTGTCAGCATCGCCAGGACGCTTGACCGTGCTGCACATACGACCGGTGTGAATTTCCTTGGCGGATATTCCGCCCTCGTCTCAAAGGGTATGACCAAAGCAGACAGGATGCTGATCGAATCGATCCCTGAAGCACTTGCATCAACCGAGCGGGTCTGCAGTTCCGTAAACGTCGGTTCTACCCGTACCGGGATCGATATGGATGCAGTCAAACTGATGGGTGAAATGGTCAAAGCCACTGCGGAGGCGACTGCCGAAAATGATTCCCTTGGCTGTGCCAAGCTGGTGGTGTTCTGCAACGCCCCGGATGACAATCCCTTTATGGCCGGCGCTTTTCACGGCGTGACGGAAGGCGATGCCATCATCAATGTCGGCGTCAGCGGCCCGGGCGTGGTGAAGACGGCGCTTGCAGGCATTCACGGTGAGAATTTTGAAGTGCTCTGTGAGACAGTAAAACGGACTGCCTTCAAGATCACGAGAGTCGGTCAGCTGGTCGCGCAGGAAGCGTCCAGAAGACTCGGTGTGCCGTTCGGGATCATCGATCTTTCTCTTGCACCTACTCCTGCGGTCGGCGATTCGGTAGCCGGTATCCTGGAAGAAATGGGGCTGGAATCCGTGGGTGCGCCCGGTACCACTGCCGCATTGGCGCTGCTGAACGACCAGGTGAAGAAGGGCGGCGTCATGGCATCTTCCTATGTCGGCGGCCTGTCCGGCGCATTTATTCCGGTCAGTGAAGACCAGGGAATGATCAATGCAGTGGAAAAAGGCGCGCTGACGATCGAAAAGTTGGAAGCCATGACCTGCGTCTGTTCCGTCGGTCTGGATATGATCGCCATTCCCGGCGATGTGCCGGCATCGACCATAGCAGGCATTATCGCTGACGAAGCTGCGATCGGAATGGTGAATAATAAGACGACTGCCGTCAGGATCATTCCCGTGATCGGGAAAGGCATCGGAGAAAAGGTGGAATTCGGCGGGCTTCTCGGATATGCGCCCATCATGCCGGTGAATAAGTACAGCTGCGGTGAATTCATAGAACGCGGCGGACGCATTCCGGCGCCGATCCACTCCTTCAAGAACTGAAGACGCAGATATTGCTGCAGTTTCTTAGAGGACTTCCTTTGTTGACATTTGTGCATATATAAGGTAAGATTTAAAAGATTGATAAAGCGTAAGCTTTCAGTATAAAGGAGGAAAAATCCGTGAAGAGAATTAAGACTTTAGTTACCAGAGACCTTAAAGAAAGCACCAAGAAGGGTGGCTGCGGCGAGTGCCAGACTTCCTGCCAGTCTGCCTGCAAGACTTCCTGCACAGTAGGAAATCAGACCTGCGAGAATAAATAAGGGATTTAATCCGGTAGAGAAACAGCCGCTGCACCACTTTCAGTGGAGCAGCGGTTTTGCCTATATGCGGATCTTTTGGAGGCTTTATGGATAAGCGCATTCATTTATATAAAAACAACGGATACAATATTGTGCTTGATGTGGCAAGCGGCAGCATCCATGTCGTGGACGATCTTGTCTATGACATGATTGCCGTATTTACGGAAACGGACAAAGAGGTCCTGATCACGGAGATGCTGCAGAAATATGCAGACGATGAGAGCATCACGGAAACGGACGTCAGGGAAGCCTATGATGACATAGAATCCCTGCGGGAAGACGGAAAGCTGTTCACGGACGATGCCTATAAAGATCTTGTCATGGACTTCAAGGCAAGAAAGACCGTTGTAAAGGCCCTGTGCCTTCATATTGCGCATGACTGCAATCTGGCCTGCCGCTATTGTTTTGCCGAAGAAGGAGAGTATCACGGAAGACGTGCGCTGATGAGTTATGAAGTCGGAAAAGCGGCGCTCGATTTTCTGGTCGCCAGTTCCGGGAACAGAACGAATCTGGAGGTGGATTTCTTCGGCGGTGAGCCGACACTTAATTTTGACGTTGTAAAAAAGCTGGTCGAATACGGCAGATCCATAGAGAAGGAAGCGAACAAGAGATTCCGTTTTACCCTGACAACAAACGGCGTGCTGCTGAATGATGAGATCATGGAGTTCTGCAACAGGGAGATGGGAAATGTGGTCCTCTCTCTGGACGGCAGGAAAGAAATCAACGACAGAATGCGTCCTTTCCGCGGCGGACAGGGAAGCTATGACCGGATCGTACCGAAGTTTCAAAAGTTTGCAGATTCCAGGAACCAGGATCGTTACTATGTGAGAGGTACATTCACGCATTACAATACGGATTTTTCGGAAGATGTCCTGCATATGGCGGATCTGGGATTCAAACAGATCTCTGTAGAACCGGTGGTGGCGCCGCCGGAGGAGCCTTATGCGCTGAAAGAAGAGGATGTTCCTGTCATCTGTGAACAATATGATAAGCTGGCCCGGGAGATGATAAAGAGAAAGAAGGAAGGAAGAGGATTCAACTTCTTCCACTTTATGATCGATCTTTCCGGCGGTCCCTGTGTTTACAAGCGTCTTTCCGGCTGCGGATCAGGCACAGAGTATCTGGCTGTTACGCCGTGGGGCGATCTTTATCCCTGCCATCAGTTCGTCGGCCAGGAGGACTTCTGCCTCGGAAATGTGTTTGAAGGCGTAAAACGGCAGGATATCTGTGATGAATTCAAACTTTGCAATGTGTACGCGAAGCCTGCCTGCAGGGACTGCTTTGCCAGGTTCTACTGCAGCGGCGGCTGCGCTGCAAATGCATGGAATTTCAGCCATGATATCAACGGATCCTATGAGATCGGCTGCGAACTGGAAAGAAAAAGAGTGGAATGTGCGATCATGATCAAAGCTGCGGAGGCAGAGGATGACTGACAAATACCGGATCGGAAAAAGAATAACAGCCGCGTTATTGCTGTTCTTTGCAATAAACTTTTCTGTACCGGCATTTGCAGCTGCGATACCGAAAGCACCGAGATACTGCACAGCAAAGTCTGTTGACGGTTGTATACTGATCTCATGGAGCGCCCGGAAGGATGTATCCGGCTACAGGATCTATCGCCGGAAGATCGGAAAGAAACGATATAAGTTCATAAAAAAGGTAGACGACAGATACCGGACATACTGCAGGGATAAAACGGCTGTTCCGGGATCCATCTATGAATATGCAGTCTCTTCTTACAGGAAGACCGGAAGAAAGAAACTCTGCAGTATAAAGACTGCAGCGGGCAATGCAGTTATGTGCATGCCGGGCGCACCGGTCATTACCAGGTTTAAGAAGAGCGGCGCAAAGGTTACCATGAAATGGACCAGCGCCAGAGGTGCTGACGGATACAGGATCGAAAAGAAAGTATCCGGAACATCCAAGTGGGTGAAAGTCCGTGATGTCAGTGCAAAAAAAACAAAACTGGTCATGGAGAAAGGCAAAAAAAGTGCCGTATATGCGGTCAGGACACTGATTCGGAGGAACGGGAAAATACTATATACCTCAGAAAGATCTCCATCCGTATCCGATGCAGGGAAAAAGTATACCGGTCAGAAGATTCTGTTCATCGGGGACAGTATCACATGGGGATATGTGGGAAAAAAGAAACAGGCAGCGGTCCCGTTTCCGGAGAGAGTCCGCCAGCTGACAGGGGCTTCCTATAAGAATGCAGGGATTCCCGGATGTAATTTCGCGAAAAAGAAGCTGTCGGATAAAAAAAGTATTATTGCGAGGACGATGAATGGCAGCGTGAATTACAGCGGCTATACGACGATCGTCCTGGCCTGCGGCACGAATGATTATGCGAACAATGTGAAACTGGGATCATATTCCGACACCGGCGTCTCCACTTTCTGCGGTGCGGTAAACGAAACGATCCGGGAGATCAAAGAACAGAACCCCGATGCTCAAATCGTTCTGATCACCCCGATCTATCGGATCAAAATGAAAAAAAAATGGAGCAGCAAAGGGGGATACCGGACGAAAAATAAAACCGGCCATACGCTGCTGGATTACTGCAGGGCTGTCAGAGTGCTTGCCAAAAAGCACAACGTAAGATGCTATGATTCCCAGAACAGGAAGATCTTTACCGCGCAGAATGCAAAATATCTTCTGGATGACGGTCTTCATCCGACACAGGAGGGGTATATTGTGCTGGGAGATTCCGTCGCGGGATATCTTAAAAAGATTATGAAAAAAGACTGATCATGGCGGTCATGGGAAATGCGGATGTAAAGCGGATGTTCTGATACACAGGAAGAGGTGAAAGCATGAACAATGAAGAAAAGAAACAGCTGCTGGCACAGTGGGTAAAGGAATCCTCCAGGATCGTTTTCTTCGGAGGAGCAGGCGTTTCAACGGAGAGCGGAATACCGGATTTCAGAAGTGTGGACGGGCTGTATAATCAGCAGTATGATTATCCGCCCGAGGAGATCCTGAGCCATCATTTTTTCATGAACAATCCTGACGAATTCTACAGATTCTACTGGAATAAGATGATCGCGGAGAACGCAAAACCAAATCCTGCGCATCTTACCCTGGCCAAGTGGGAAGCGGAAGGCAGACTGCTGGCAGTCGTCACGCAGAATATCGACGGGCTGCATCAGATGGCAGGCAGCAAACGTGTTTATGAGCTGCACGGAACTGTACATAAGAACCGCTGCATGAAATGCGGAAAGATGGTCCCCCTGTCGGAGATTGAAAAGCATGAAGGGATTCCGCGCTGCACCTGCGGCGGCATCCTGAAGCCGGAAGTCGTGCTGTACGAGGAAGGACTGGATGATGCTACCGTCAGCGGTGCGGTAAGATCGATCGCACAGGCTGATCTGCTGATTATCGGAGGCACTTCGCTTACGGTGTATCCCGCTGCCGGATTTGTTCATTATTTCCGCGGGAAACATCTTGTGCTGATGAACAAGACGCCTACAGCGATGGACGCCGAGGCAGATCTTGTGATCACCGAGCCCATCGGGCAGGTCCTGGGGTCACTCTGATGGACATCCAGGTCGGTGATATTGCTGTTCTGAAGAAACAGCATCCGTGCGGCTCGAAGGAATGGGAAGTGCTTCGGACGGGAATCGATATACGTTTAAAATGCTGCGGCTGCGGCCATATGGTGCTCTTGGAAAGACGGCAGGCTGAAAAGCGGATAACAAAGATCATCAGGGGTGGTGCCTGAGGCATCATCCTTTGCTATTACAGTGCAGGGGGATCTGTACAGTGTATAAAAAACTATGTGCGAAAGATGTTGCCTGTCTTTCCGGTTTCTTCGGCAGACGGAAAAATCTTACCTGTGACAGCGTCATTTTTGACAGTTTCCTGTGGCAGGATTATTTTGATCTCGCCTATCATATCTGGGACGGAAGAGCATTGCTTCTCAGGATGCGGGATAAAGACGGCTATTTTTCAACGGTTCCGATCTGTGATGAGGAGACACTTCCGGAGGCTTTTGCAGAACTGGAGAGAGAATATGCAGAAGTGGGCGCTCCATTCCGCGTATGCTGGGTGGATGAAGAGGCCCTGGAAATTCTGAAGCTTCCGCCTGAAAAATATTCTGTGACAGAGATTCCCGATCAGGCGGATTATCTTTATGATGCGGAAAAGCTCCGTACACTGGCAGGGAAAAAATATCACAAGAAAAAGAACCATCTCAATGCGTTTCTCAAGGAATATGAAGGCCGGTGGGAATACCGGCGTCTGCACAGATGGTCCAGATGTGAGATCTGGTCTTTCCTGACCAGATGGGAAGAAGACAAGGAAAATATCGAAGAGCATATGGAAGCGGAAATGACCGGCCTGCACCATTATCTCTTCAATATGGACGTTTTTGATGCCGTAATGGCAGGAATCTATATAGACGGCAGACTGGAAGCGTTCACCATAGGGAGTTATAATAAGCACGATCGGATGTCGGTCGTACATGTGGAAAAGGCGAACAAGGATATCAGGGGGCTGTATGTCCTGATCAGCCAGCAGTTCCAAATCCATGAGTTCCCGGATGCCCTGCTGGTGAACCGGGAAGATGATGTCGGAATTCCGGCACTCAGAGCGGCAAAGCTGTCCTGGCAGCCGGTCGCTATGGCCAGGAAATATGATATTACACATGCAGTCAGGCAGGAGAATGGAGCGTTATGAATGAGAGATATCCCCTCCCGGAGCAGAACAGCCGGAAGATGATCCGTGACAGCCGCGCGCTGTGGGAGGAGGTCTTTTCGGAGGATTCGGAAGCATTTCTGAATTATTATACAGAGAATGTGGCGCAGAAAAACCGCATACAGACAAGATACGAAGAGGGATGTCTCGCCAGCATGGTGCATTGGAATCCCTATATGATGTATCTGACCGGCCGGGCTGTGAAATCCTACTATCTGGTCGGGGTGGCGACAAAAGAGCGCTTCCGGCACAGAAAGTACATGACAGGGCTGATCTCGGACGGTCTTTACAGACTGTATTCCGAAAAGGTGCCGTTTGTTTTCCTGATGCCGGCTGATCCGGCGATCTATACACCGCTCGGCTTCCGGTATATTTATGAGAAGTCGGAATGGGAGGGAAGCCTGGATACCGGTGGCTTTGCCGATGATATGATCATTTCCTCCATGTCTGTGCGCGCCTTGAATGAAAGTGAATTTGCAGAAGCGGCCGCATGGGTGAGCCGGCGGCTCAGACCGAAATACTCCCTGTTCGTGAAGAGAGATGAAGAGTATTATTCCAGAATGATGAAGGAGTGCGAGTCAGAAGGCGGCGCAGCATGCGGAATCTTCTTAAGGGAAAAACTGATCGGTGTCTTCCTCTGGTGGATGGATGATGGGATCACGATCAGGGAACTGGTGCTTCTTGATGAATGGGAAGATAAACAGGAACTTCTTTTTCGTGCACTTCTGCGCTATTTCGACGGGAGCGACAGGGTGAGGATCGTGACGACAGGATGGCTTGGCAGGAAGAAGCCGATCATCATGGCAAGGATCGTCAACCTTCCCAGATTTCTGTCGTATTTCACTGCGCCTGAGCGGGTAACGGTGCGTATTTGGGTGAAGGATGATGTCATGCCGGATAATAACGGCAGTTTCTGCTGGATCGCTTCCCCGGAAGGTTCTGTAGTATATGCGACGGATAAGGAAGCGGACGGCGCTGTCAACATTGATGAACTGCTGCTGTGGCTGTTCGGTGTGACGGACATGCCTTCGATGCTGCCGGAGGGGTGCAGAAAAATAAAAACGATCAGCGGGATTTATATTCCGGAGATCGTTTGAAAAATATGCTTGATTTTTAGTCGGGCAGGCGGTATAATAGTGACCGCTTTGGGGCATTAGCTCAGCTGGGAGAGCGCAAGGTTCGCAATCTTGAGGTCAGGGGTTCGATCCCCCTATGCTCCACTCAGAAACCCACGGTTTTCCGTGGGTTTTTCGTTTTTTCACTGCTACAAATCTGCTACCGGCTGCTACAGCCCACCGAAACGAGGTCGAATCCGAAGAATTTCACCTTGTGATCTGATAATATTCAGTTTGCCGCGGTGCAGTCATTCGCATTCCGCTTCGCTTCATGCTCATGCAGCGCTGTCGCGCTATGCTCCCGATCCGGAATGTCTGCCCGTGAGCAAGCTCTCGGCAGCCATTTCCGTCTCGTCCGCGCACCGCTCGTAGAGACATGCAAATTCCGGGATAGAATCAATGACCTGCTGCCGCTGCATAGCGGTTTTTCTTCTTCTGGCGTAACTGCCGTTCGTGGTACTGATGTCCGTATGCCCCATCGTCTCGATGATCAGCTTGGGAGCTACGTTGTTATCCAGCAGGATGCTTGCGTAGGTCTTCCTGATCTTATGTGGAGAGCGCCGGGGGATTCCGACCGCATCACAGGCGTTATACAGTGCCTTCCGAAAATAAATTGCCCTGGTGCGAGATCCGTTCAGCATGAAAACATATTCACCGTCCGGGTTCAGTTTTCGCAACTCTTCGATAATCCATTTTCCGGATGTGGGAATAGGAACTCTGCGCTGACCGGCTCTCGTCTTCGGGAGATTGCGTACCTCGCAGTGTGTGTGGTGATCTTCATCGACCCACGTGGTTTCCGTGCGATGAACGTAAAGACCATCCTCACGGACATCTGCCCATTTGAGGGCAGCTAATTCTCCGATCCGTAATCCCGTGGCGAAGACAATGAGCAATCCAAGGTGTTTCCCTGTAGGTTTGCGCTTGAAATATCCCGCCAGAGCATTGACTTCATCGTCCGTGAATACTTCTTCCTCATCGTCTTTACAGGCCGTTCTGAAAGCGTTCTTCCCCCGCTCAATATCCTCCAGTACATCATCGATCCGGAAGGAGATGAAATGCTTCCGTTTGGCATACTTGAAAATAGATCTGGTAACTGCCAACAGATTTGCGTATCCATTGGAATTCAGATGATGAATTGTATTCCAGTCCACAAGTTGTGGACTCGACTGCGGACCAATCCAGTCCACAAGCTGTGGACTCGCCGGACGCATTATTTTCTATTCCGTGGGGGCATCACCGCTATATTATCGATAAATGCAAAGGAAATCAGGAGAAGGCACTGTTTTATGTTCGCAAGACTATAGAAAACAACTGGTCCAGAGCTGTTCTTCTGAACTTTCTGGATACAGATCTGTATGAACGTCAGGGCAAGGCCTTGACAAATTTTGCGCGGGTACTTCCTGTGGAGCAGAGTGATCTGGCACAGGCGATCACGAAGGATCCGTATAATTTTGATTTCCTGACACTCCGTGAGAAATATGATGAGAAGGAACTGAAAGATGCTCTGATGGACAGGGTTCAAAACTTCCTGATGGAGCTTGGAACCGGCTTTGCTTATATGGGCCGGGAGGTCCGCATTGAAGTCGGCAGCACAGAGAAATATCTGGATATGCTTTTTTACAATACACAGCGGCATTGCTATATCGTTGTGGAGGTAAAAGCGGGTAAATTTGACTCGTCCGATTCCGGGCAGCTCGGTACCTATGTGGTCGCCGTAAACCATCAGCTGAAAACGGGGTATGACAATCCGACCCTTGGCCTTCTGGTCTGCAAGGATCTCGACAAGGTGGAGGCGCAGTATGCTCTTGAATCCAGCAGTCAGCCGCTGGGGATCTCCAGATATGAGCTGACCCGGCTGATTCCGGAGGACTTCAAAGGCAGCATGCCGACGATCGAGGAGATCGAGGCGGAGCTTGCTGATCCGGAAGGAGGACAGGACGCATGAGCAGACTGGATGAAATGATTGCGGAACTGTGCCCAGACGGGGTGGAATACAGAACAGTAAATGAACTCTTTAATACTCGGAACGGATATACTCCTTCAAAAAGCAACCCTGAATTTTGGGAGAACGGTACAGTTCCGTGGTTTAGAATGGAAGATATTCGGGAAAACGGTCAAATACTTTCTGATGCGATTCAGTATGTCAATCGGAAGGCTGTAAAAGGTGATCTTTTTCCTGAAGATTCCATAATTGTTGCTACCTCGGCAACGATCGGTCAACATGCTCTCCTGAAGTGTAAATCGTTGGCTAATCAGCGTTTTACATACTTGATGCTCAAAGATGCTTGGAAATCTTCTTTTGACATAAAGTTTTTGTTTTACTATTGCTACAAACTGAAGAGAATCAAGCTCCTCATCATCTCTCAATTCATCTGGAAGATCATTATCAACTAGCTCGCCAGACTCATCGTAATTCCAGATGGGGTAACAATGATATTCAAGAGAGTATCTTAAGGTGTTCATTATTTATCCTCCTTAGAAAAGTAGCTGAAGAGATTGTAAATTGAATAACGAATCGTCGTATAGATATTCGCGATCTGAGGCGTGAAGATCTGGATAAGGCGGGGGATATAGTGATAGACAGACAGAAGCCAGCCAATCAGCGCATCACAAAATAATTATACCAAACAAAAGAGAACGCTTCCAGATTTTCATATCTGAAAGCGTTCTTTTGTCATGGGACTTTTTTCACAGCCCCATTTACATTTGTATGACAGAGGGAGCGGAACTTGGTTATCCCACCATTGCGATGGCAAGATTGCCCCAGACCGGTACGAAGATCATCATGATGGCGGCGGTGATCCAGCCAGCGATCAGCAGAGTCTTCATGTCATTGGACCGGGCAAAGCCGAGATGTGCCGCATAGTTGGCGGAAGGATAGACGATGGAGGTGATGCGGACCGCTGCGATCAGAACGATGGACCAGGCTGCCATCGGGATTCCCATTCCATCGGCAGCGGCCCAGAAGGCTTCCTGAATGATCTGCATCTGAGTGACGACCGCGCCTTCCACACCGAATCCGCCCACGAAGGAGGCAATGATCATCAGGAGAGAGCGGTTGTTGGCTCCGAGGGCGTTCAGAATCAGTGAGGAGAGGGCTTCCCAACCGCCGCCTAGGGAGATGGTGTCGATCATCACACCGGTGAGCAGGAAGGAGAGGAACATGCCGCCCATCTTTCCCATACCCTGGCCAAAGAGCTTGATGGTCTTGTCGAATTTCTGAGGAATGAAGAGACCCACGATCACGCTCAGCAGCAGGATGACAAACATGACATACTTCATGTCGCTGCCGGTCACCATGCCGAAGATCAGGCAGATTAGGAAAGTGGCAAGAAATGCAATGCAAGCGTATTTCTGGCGATTCGTCGCATGAAATTCCTGAGGAAGTTCCACGTCTTCGTATCTCTCTCCGGATGCCTTGGTCTTCTTCTGGATGAAGAAGGCGAGGATCAGGCAGACTATTGTCCAGGCGATGGAGTAGGGGAGTGCGGAGTACAGCATGTAGTCCTGATAGCTAAGACCGCTGACACCCAAAGCTGCCGCAACTGCGGAGCAGAAGGGGCCGATGGTCACGCCCACAAGGCCAGCATTGAACATCAGATAGCAGACAGTGGTGGGGGTCAGACCGGCGGCTGCGACGATGGGAAGAATGATCGGAGCAACCACTGCATTGCCGCCGTTTAATGTACCGATCAGGACGACCATGATAAGGGAGACCAGATAGCAGGCAAAGATTGCTTTGCGTTCACTGTTGACACCCAGTTTTTTTACCACGAAATTGACCACGACCTGATTGATTCCGGCTTCGTGCATCACCAGACCTAGCCCACTGCCGAACATGATGATCAGGCCGACTTGACCGAGGGTTCCACCGAGGTTCTCCACCAGGATGCCGGCGAATTCCTTCGGGCCCTGCCCCATCAGTATGCAGCCCAGGATCGCGGAGATTCCCACGCTCAGGGTGTAGTTTTTGCCGGTTAAGGTCAGAATCAGAAACAGTACAAGGGGAAGCATCGCCCAGAGGGACGGACCGGTTATGATAGCGTGCATGTCATTTTCCTCCATTTTGATTTCATCTGTTTGTCGATTCGGGCCCGGATTCGACGTGGTTTCGTGATATTTTGTGACTTCAGTATACCTGATCGGAATATCCTTGTAAATTATGCAGTTTTGATAGTTGTATAGGAAATGCCTATGCAAAACCTTGAAATCATTTTTTTATTATAGTATATTCTAATTGACAAAAACAATAGGTATCGTTCTGGCCTATGCCTATGATCAGGTGAACAGGCATAGGCCGAAGAATGCCCGGATGCCGGGAGGAGAGATCGACTTGGGAGGTTGCTATGAGACTGGAACAGCTTCGTTATATCGTGGAAATCGCAGACACCGGCTCTTTTACACTGGCCAGTGAACGTCTGTTTATCGCTCAGCCCAGCATCAGCCAGGCGGTCTCCGCTCTGGAGAAAGAGCTGAATATGACTCTCTTTATCCGGCAGCGGAACGGTACCGTACCCACGGCAGCCGGATTGCAGGTGATCAACCATGCCAGAGAGGTACTGCGTGAGGTGGGGGAGATTGAAAAGCTGGCGACGAGTGACTTCACACAGGTGACATCTCTGGTCTCCATCGGTGTGATCCCGACCCTCTCCGCCTACTATCTTCCGGAGATCGTACCGGATTTCCAGGAGATCTTTCCGAATGTAAGGATTCGGATCCGGGAGGAGGGCACGGAGAAGATCATTCGGGAGTGTCTTAGCGGCGAGGTGCACCTGGGACTGGTATCGGTCCACGGGCAGCGGGTATTCAATGAAGAACTGCTCTTTCAATATCTGCTGGAGACCCGTCTGATGGCTTATGTGGGAAATCGCTCCGCGCTGGTGGGAAGAGATACGATCACCTTTCGCGAGCTTCTGCCCTTCCGGCTCTTTCTGTTCGGAGATGAGTTCTACCTGCACCGGTACCTGCTGAATCAGATCAGCCAGTACGGAGAACCTCAGGTCATGTCCACCACCCACAATCCGGAGTCCATCAAACAGTTTGTGATGCGTACCGATGCGGTAGGATTCGGACCGGAACTCTCCTTAAAAAATGACCCCTTTGTGCGGGAGGGGTCACTCCACCCCATCGAGATCACCGATGCGGAAAATGTCCGCTTCGGACTGCTGACCAAGAAGCGGCGGAAACCGGATGTGGCGGCGGACGCCTTCATTCGCACGATACTAAAGCATAAAAATATGTAATGATACTCGCAGGACGGATCGACCGGAGCAGCAGTGCCGGGAGCGCCGTCCTGCTTTATAGGCACTAGCTATGAAAGGTTGCATATAGAATATTTTACACCTATCCGTATTTTCGATAGAATGACAGCAGAACGAAACGAAACCATCGGGTTTCGGAAACAAGGAATGAGCGGAAAGAATGAACCGCCGGAAAGGAATACGGATATGGCAAGGAATCACTGGACGATTCTGGGGGAGATGGACCCGGAACTGAATGATCTGATCACAGCATGGAGAACAACCCTGGTTAATGATGAAAAGCTGGAGCGAAAATACCGGGAGCTGATCAACGTGGCGATGGCCGCTCTGCTGAAGCAGGGAGATGTCGCCCTGGCGCACGCGAAGCTGGCGCATCAGTATGGTGCCACGAAGGAGGAGATTCTCGGCTCCGTGGAGCAAATGCTGACGATGGGAGGATTTCCTTCCTTCCGATGTGCGATGCTGGCGCTGGATGAGTTTTTCCAGACGATCTGATATAAAACGATCCGCGGCATCGATTCCAGGAAGGGAGAGTGCAGGCAGAGAACAGATCACGGTTCATCAGGGGCAGAATACCCAAAGGAGAATGTATGGACAAGAAGAATCTTACCTCACAGATGGCAGAGTATGCCGTGAGTGAGCATTTCGATACGTATACCGAAAAGGATTTGCAGATGGCGAAGCTCTCCGTCGCAGACTGGGTGGCGGCAGCGTATACCGGTGTGACGGATCCGGGCGTCCAAAAAGTGCTGGCGCTGGCGGAGGAGGAACACATCGCGGGGGATGCAGTACTGATCGGACAGGGAAAGACCAGCGCTCCGGTGAATGCCGCACTGATCAACGGGATGGAGTCCCATGCGATTGATTTCGATGATATTCACGACTATCTGTCACTGCACCTCTGCTCCCCGGTTCTTCCGGCGGCTCTGGCAGCGGCGCAGATGGCAGGGTCGGATGGAAGAAGCTTTTTGGACGGAACCATGATCGGATATCAGATCATGGTGGCCCTCTCTGCCGGGATGATGCCGGAACATTATAATATCGCCCGCTGGCATGCGACGGGAACCATCGGAATCTTCGGGGCAGCGGCGGCTGCAGGCAGGATTCTGGGTCTGACTCCGGATCAGATGTGTCAGGCGTTTGGGATCTGTGCAGGACTCGGTAGCGGGATTCAGCTCAACTTCGGCACGATGGCGAAGCCCATGGCTGCCGGTATGGCAGCGAAGAACGGACTGCTGGCTGTCATCCTTGCAAAGAGAGGGTTCACCGGAAGGGCGGACATCTTCGATACGGATTATCTGAAGAATGTATCGGGAAAAGAGGTGGATCCGGAGGTGATTCGGACGCGTCTTGCTGGACCTCAGGGTGTCCATGAGCTGCGATTCAAGCGGTATCCCTGTGGGGCTCCGACCCACAGCGGGATTATCAACTGCCGCAGAATCCTGGAGGAACATCCCCACACCATCGAAGAGATCGAGAAGATCGTCTTTGAACCCTATCCCCGCGCGATTCGGCTGGTGGGAAATATGGATCCGAAGACCGGTCTTCAGGGAAAGTTCAGCATCGGATTCACCGCGGCGGCGCAGATCGTATTCGGACAGGTGACGATCGAGACCTTTACGGATGAAAATGTTATGGATTCCCGGGTGCAGTATCTGCTTCCGCGGATGGAACTGGTGGGCAACGATGAGTTCACCTATTCCCGAGGAGGCAGAACCACGATGTACTTTACGGACGGGACCCATGATTCACACACCACCTATCTGCTGGGTCACGAGGTGGACCCGGAGGACGCGGCAGGGGACGTATGGGAGAAATATGATGAGATCATGATCTCCCGCGCGGGTGCAGATAAGGCGGGGCAGATCCGCAGACAGTTGGAGCGTCTGGAGGAGAGCGGAAACCTGGCGGAACTCTGCCGACTGCTGTAAGCGGCTCACAAAGACGAGCAAGCGACTCAAAAACATCGGAAGGAAAGACTCCGGGGCCGGTCGGATGCCGGAGAAGGGACAGGACGATGACGACAGAAGAAAGAAGAAAATGGATCGAAGAATATAAGAAATATCCGACGGGAAATGTCTCGGATGCCATGGACAGTCTGGGCATCCGCCGCGGAGCTGTGCTGGGTGTCAGCCGCCTGAATGCGGATCAGCCGAAGGCGGCAGGATTCGCCCTGACGATTCGGCAGATGCGCCGAAAGACCGCCTGGGATGGCAAAAATCTGGCGAAGCAGGCGGGGATCATCGACCGGGATACTCAGGAGGGGGATCTCCTGGTAATTGACATGGGCGGGATCCGGGATGTCTCCACCGGCGGAGCGATGCTGGCGCTGCGGGCGCAGATGCGGGGCGTGACGGGGGAACTGACCAACGGATGTCTTAGGGATGCGGATGAGATCGGAGAGCTGGGATTCCCGGTGTACTGCGCGGGGACGATACCGGTAAAAAGCGGCATGGATATCGAGACGATCGGCGTCAATGTGCCGGTGATGGTCGGCGGTGTGCAGATCTGCCCGGGGGATCTGATTCTGATGGATTCCACCGGAGCGGTGTGTGTACCGGCAGATTGGCTGGCGGAAGTTCTGGAGGCGGCAGAGCGGATTCATCGGAAGGAGGACCGCATGGAGGCGTTTATCCGAAAGGGGCACAGCGTGCTGGAGGCCAGAGATCTGACGGCGTAGTGTACGTCCCTTCGGGGCTCGTATGGCGGCGGTGTGGGAAGAACTATTGATCCGTGAGAAATAGGGATGAGGACAAGGTGAGTGCGTCTGCTGATGAAGGCGCGCTGCCTTTGTTTTTTTGGGCACGAGAGCGCATTCGACGTCCTATGTACATACCAGAGGGACATAATTCAAAATGTCACCGCGGGAAATGTGTTTGGTAAATGATAGGTGATACCTATGCTAACTTTCGTCTACGATATTTTACACGAATGCATATTCGATATATACTGAGATCAGAAAGAACACAGGAGAACTCGAAACCTGCCGGCATGCGTGCTGCCGATCGGTATGGGCGCCGGGGGGAAGAGGTGCTCCGGAGAGTACAAGAGAAATCAATATGGAGGAAAAACGATGTTACTGAATGCTGTAGATCCGAGATTTTATGAACTGATTAATGCAGAAGCGAAGCTGGAGCCGGTGTCCGTGGGACACTCGGTCACGGAGGGCATCATGTGGTGGCCCCAGAAGCACACGCTGATTTTCTCCGACATGAAAGCCGGAAAGGTGTATGAGTGGAACCCGAAGACTTTCGAGACCACCTGCATCCGATATCCGAGCAATATCAACAACGGCAACTTCATCGACAAGGATGGAACCATCATCGCCTGTGAGCATGCCACCAGCCTGATCTCCCGCCGGATGCCCGACGGGCGCTACTACAAGCCGTTGGCGACGCACTACGAGGGGAAGGAACTGAACAGCCCGAATGACATCATCTCCGATTCCAGGGGGCGCATCTGGTTCACGGATCCCACCTACGGCAGAGGAAACGGCCCTGCCGGCATCGCCAGGGAGTGCGAACTGGACTTCGCCGGCGTGTACTGCCTGCACCCCGACGGAACTCTGGTTCTCTCCCGGAAAGATTTCGAGCAGCCCAACGGACTGTGCATGGAGATCGGAGAGAATACGATGCTAGTCAATGATACCCCCCGGCACGAGATCCGCCGTTTCACAGTGGAAAAGGACGGTACCCTCAGTGGGGAAGGCGAGGTGATCTGCCATGTGGACGGCCGGCCTGACGGAACCAAGATCGACCGGGAAGGCAATATCTGGACGACGGCCACCGGAAACATGCAGGTATTTGACAAGAATGGCGAGCTTCTCGGGAACCTGGATATCCCCGGTACCTGCCGAAACTTCTGTTTTGGCGGGGAGGATCTGGAATATCTGTATCTGGCGTGTGAGACTATCTGGCGCCTGCCGTTGAAGACGCGAGGAGCGGAGTATTTTAAATAAAGTTCCCGGAGATCCGCAGATCGGATGATGAAATTGAGAATGTACAGCAGCTTCAGATGAAGAGTCTAAGGCTGTTGTACGTTTTTCATTTGC
Source organism: Lachnospiraceae bacterium (assembly GCA_017431345.1). Classification (GTDB taxonomy): domain Bacteria; phylum Bacillota; class Clostridia; order Lachnospirales; family Lachnospiraceae; genus UBA3305. The sequence continues at coordinate 93,174 of JAFRLH010000030.1, forward strand.
AGGCAATGCAAAATAAAAGAGAAGGAGCCCGAAAGAATTGAGGGGATTCTTTCGGGCTCTCTCTGTCGAAAACACATTCTGTAAGTTGAGAGCAGGGCTTATCGATCGGTGTTCTCTCTCGCTGCATCCAGCGCCCGATTCCGCCAATAGAGGCAGAAGTCCGCGAAAACCATGACCAGGTTCAGGATATAGAAAAAGACGACGTAGGTGATGTTGCCGCTGATGATTTTGGAACCCAGGCCGGCAACGTATCCCAACATAATCAGGCAGAGGAAAGGAAGACTCTTTCCCTTCGCGGAGCGTACCTGCAAGGACTTGATGATGTTCATCGGCCAGGAAAAGCCGAAGCAGACGAGCATGATAACTTCTAAAAACTGTGCCATAGATAGGAAACCTCCTGTTCTTTTCAATATTACATCGCGCCTTTTTTCAGATATCTCTCGTGCCAACGGAAGGCTTCCGTCAGGCAGACCGGGTTGTGCAGAGCGTGGCTTTCCGCCAGAGCTCTCTTATAATAAGCCCAGAGCGGTTCCCGGAAATCCGGGTGACAGCAGGTCTCAATGATTATCTCTGCTCGCTCCTTCGGGGACTTTCCGCGGAGATCGGCAGCGCCATACTCCGTCACAAGCACATGGACGTCCTGCGAGATATTATCTACGTGGGTGACCATGGGAACGATCGAAGAGATCACTCCGCCTTTCGCGGTGGAGGGCGTCATAAAGATCGAGAGCTGGGCATTTCTGGCGAAGTCCCCGGAGCCGCCGATGCCGTTCATCATGCGGCTGCCCATGATATTGGTGGAGTTGATGTTTCCGTAGATATCCGCCTCGATCGCTGTATTCATGGTGATGACACCGAGCCGCCGGATGATCTCCGGGTGATTGCTGATGTCCTGTGGACGGAGAACGATCTTCCCCTTCAGTTGATCCAGATGGCTGTAAAAACGGTCCAGACCGGCACGGGAGAGGGAGAGGGAGGTGGCAGAGGCTGCCCGCATCCTGCCCGCGATCAAAAGCTCCAGGGCAGAGTCCTGAACGACTTCCGTGTACATGGTCAGATCCCGGAATCCGCTGTCCATGAGTCCTGCCAGGACCGCATTTGCCACGGAGCCGACCCCGGACTGAAGGGGATAGAGGTACTCCGGGAGGGCGCCGGCAGCGATCTCGGATTTCAGAAAGTCGATCAGATGCCCGGCGATGGCGGTGGAAACTTCGTCCACCGGGGTGAACTTCGGTGTCGCACCGAAGTCGTCCGTGATGACAATACCCTTGATCTTCTCGATGTCACAGGGGATGGCGGGAGTGCCGATGCGGTCCGTGACCTCGTAGATCGGGATCCCGCGGCGGCAGCCGATCCCGGGTTCCCGGTAGTTGTCATGAATTCCGTACACCTTCGCCGAATGGGCGAGGTTCAACTCCAACAGAACGTGATCCGCCTGCTCCAGCATAGCCTGGGTACTTCCGCCGCAGAGGGTAGGCACCACACCTCCGTCTTCCGTGACCAGACAGCACTCGATGATGGCGTAATCCAGATGGTGATGCCGGGAATCTCGGATAAATCGGGGCATCAAGCCGAGATGCTGGTCGAAAAACTCCACCGTTCCTTCGTTGATGGCTTTTCGGGAATCCACGTTGGACTGGAAGGGGCTGCGCCGGGACATCAGACCGGCCTTTGTCAGTACGCCGTCCAGTTCCGGGCCGGTGGATGCCCCGGTAAATACGGTAAGATCCTGTGCCTCTCCCCGAGATGCGATAGCCTGAGGGATCGCCTTGGGATAGCCGGCGGAGGTGAATCCGCTGAATCCCAATACCATGTGACTGCGAATCTTGGCAGCGGCTTCCTCCGGGGAGATGACGCGGTTTCTCAGATCAGCATTTCGAATCCTTTCTTCATACATTATGGGGGTCTCCTTTTCTTTTTCTGTAAGGGAGCGGTGGATGCGCTCCGCCGGCTCCGGTTTCCTGAATTCATCTTATTACAAAAAAGAGAGCCTGAAAAATATCGGGTTTTGAACATTGCATAGGTTATAGCTATATAAATGACGGTGAAATGCATTGTGTCAGCCTATGTGATGTTCAATTTTCAATATTTTACAAATCCCGACACGGGACATATATTGACATCAGAAACCGGATTCATCCGGTGAAGCGGAGAAGTCTCACCGGGCATAACTTGAAAAATGCGTACAGGAGGAATGAAGATGAGTACGATGGAAAACACGGATCTGAGATGCTATCTGGACAACATGCTGGCAAATGCAAGGGAGGCTCTGACCGTTCTGGAGACTTACAGCCAGGAGCAGGTCGATTCGATGTGCCGCGCCTGCGCAAAAACGGTCTATGACCATGCGGAAGAACTGGCAAAGGACGCCGTGGAGGAGACCCGGATGGGGATCTATGAGGATAAGGTAATCAAGAACCGGGGAAAGGCCAGGGCTATCTGGTGGTCTCTGAAGGGAAAGAAGTCCGTGGGTGTCATCGATGTCGATGAGGCGTCCGGCATTACAAAGATCGCGAAGCCTGTGGGCGTGGTCGGAGCCATTACACCCACGACCAATCCCATCGTGACCTGCATGAGCAACGCCATGTTCGCATTGAAATGCCGCAATCCGATCATCATCGCTCCTCATCCCCGGGCTATGGGCTGCTGCATTCGGACTGTGGAGCTGATGAACGAGGCCCTGACGGAGCTGGGAGCTCCGGTTCACGCAATTCAGATCTTTGATATCAAGTCGCTGGATCTGACGAAGATGCTGATGTCCTCTGTGGATGTGGTGATCGCCACCGGCGGCATGGACATGGTGCGTTCCGTTTATTCCTCCGGGAAGCCGGCGCTGGGTGTCGGAGCAGGCAATGTACAGGCCCTGGTGGACACGGATGCGGATCTGGAAAAGGCCCTGGGGGAGATCATCGAGGGAAGAGGATTTGACAACGGCATTCTCTGCACCTGTGAGCAGACGATTCATCTGCCAGAGGAGAAATTAGATGAGGCGCTGAATATCCTGAAGAATATTGCATTTGTCGCGGACAAGCCTCAGACCGATGCGGTCAGAGAATTCCTGTTCCCGAACGGGAAGATGAACCGGAAGATGGTGGGGCAGAGCGCCCAGAAAATTGGCGCCGGGTGCGGTGTGGAGGTGCCGGCGGACAAGAAGGTCATCGTTCTTCCGGCGGATGGTCCCGATGATATACTCGGAGAGGAGAAGATGTATCCGGTGATCGCTCTGATGACCTACCGCGGCTGGCAGGAGGGAATCGAGCATGTCCGCGGGAATCTGGCGAAGATCGGACGCGGTCACAGCATCGTGATTCACTCCAATAACCGTGAACACATCCTGGAGGCGGCGTCGCGCTGTGAGGTGTCCCGCGCGGCCTGCAACCAGGTGGGTGCCACAAATATCGGAGGATCCTTCAAAAACGGTCTGAATCCGACGAACACACTGGGGTGCGGGTCCTGGGGAAACAATTCCATCTCCGAGAACCTCACCTACTATCATCTGATGAATATCACCCGGGTGGCGGACGCTCTGGATGGACTGGCACCTGCGGACGAGGAGATCTGGGACGCCTGATAATTGACAGAGGGAGTTTTGGTCTCCCACTGTGGTTGTTCTATGCTGATGATTTACGGATTGCGAAAACCGTCAACAAGCTGCTGACGGAAGAGCGGAAGATGTACAGGGTCTGCTTTCCTTTCCTTCATTTTGCTATTTTCTGCTACAGATTCGCTACATCTGCTACAGATTCCAGTAAAAACCCACGTATTTCCGTGATTTGCAGAGGGTACAATCCATTTCGATCCCCCTATGCTCCACGCTGAAAACCACGTATTTACGTGGTTTTTGTTTTTTCGCTGCTACTGTCTGCTACTGTCCTGCTACTATTGCATTTTTATAGGCTGCTTTTCTTCATGATAACTTTGAAATCGGAGCAAATTCTGGGATATTATTAACGATATCCTGACGCTGTTTGCTGCTCTTTCTCATTCTGCTATAGCTCCCATTTGTAGTATTAATGGATGTATGCCCCATGTTTTCAATTATTGCTTTCGACGGTACTCCATTGTCCAAAAGAATAGAAGCATACGTTTTGCGAATCTTATGAGGCGATCTGCGCGGAATATTAACAGCATCACATGCTTTATAAAGCGCTTTTCTAAAATATACTGCCCGGGTACGACTACCATCGAGCATAAAGACATAATCACCATCCGGATTGAGTTTGCGCAGCTCAGCAACCAGCCACATGCCTGCAGCTGGTATGGGAACATAGCGTTTGCCAGCTTTTGTCTTTGGAAGATTTCTTACTTCACAGTGGGTATGATGATTTTCATCCACCCATGTAGTTTCAGTTCGATGGACGAATATCTCATCCTCCGATACATCAGACCACATCAGGGATGCCAGTTCACCGATACGAAGCTCCTCACACTCTCACCGTACGAATGGTGCGCTGTATTCTGCGTTGATTTCCCTGATTTCCTTTTGCCCATCAATATAAGAAGCGATTTCCTTGTATTCAACTATTCTTCCTCGTCCAAACAGACGATGGCCACAACGATAAGCGGGTGATCATCTGTTGTATGCACATTATTCGCTCCTGTCGGTCTGATTGCTTACGCGGTGAGGGAATCACTCGCCGAAGGACAGGAATTCCTCCCACTGTTTCTCCCAGTTATTCATCAATTCCTCTTTCTGGAAGTCATCTGCACAGCAGTAGGTGATTGAGTTCATACAAAGCTGCTTGATCTCCGCGAGGCTCAGATCCCAGCACACGATAGCGGCAAAAAAATCATCCGTCAGCATCGTATGTTCCTGATATACGGGATCGTCCGAGCAGAGGCAGAACGGAACGCCGCGTTTGAGGTATTCCGCAGCCGGATGGCTTCGCAGGTCGCTTACATACCTGAGCGTCTGGTTGCTGACAGGACATATTTCCAGGCAGATATCATCTTCCCTGATAAGATCCATGAGATCCGGGAACCTGTACAGGTTCATTCCGTGCCCGATCCGCTTCGCGCCGAGCAGATACGCGTCGATAACGTTATCGGAAGAAGCCTCCAAAGATTCTCCCGCATGCAGCAGAAGATTCAATCGCGGGTGTTCTTTAACGATCCCGTCCAGCTGGTCGGCGAATTCGATCAGCGGACGGCTCCGATCCTCTTCATTGACCAGATCAATGCCGATCAGAAAATCATGAATATGTTCAGGATCGGACTCGTCCCTGACATGCTCATGGATATAGACTGCATTGTCCAGACGCACGTCCGTCAGTTCCCTGTCCAGGTCGGCCCGCTTCAATCCGGCTCCCACCAGACTGACGATAAAGCCCGGATACTCTTTTTTGACCTCATAATAAGCGTTTCTGATGGCCTGCGCCTTCGCCGCCGCTTTCTCATGAGACCCGGAAAAAACCTTTCTTATCTCAACATGAAGAATGTTGTTTCTGCAGCAATAGCGAAACGCCTCCTTGTAATACGCCTCAAGCAGTGCCGGCGTAGCGCTCATTGCCTCCTCTTTGTCAAATAAAAGCTCAAACCATTCCCAGATATCCTCATACTGCTCTCCGCCAAGGATCGTCCATTGCTTTTTCAGTTCTTCTCTGCCGATCACTCCCTGCATGAGAGCCTCTTTTACAGGGAGCTCATCTTCTCCGGCGTCCCCGGGGGATTCGTGACAGAATAGAATATATCGGTTTTCCTGTCCGGTCCCGATATACAGCTCGTCCCGGGACTCAACAAAAGCGAGGACCTCGTCAAACGGCAGCAGGGTCTCCGAATGAATATGAAGATCTGCCCCTTTCGGAAGACTTTTGCAGAATGCATACAGGGCGCTGCTCCATATGGTCTCATCTGAAATAACCGACATTTTATCGGGAACGGATCCGTTACAGGAAGCGATATACTCCGCTTTCCATTCCGCGAGCCTCTCGTCAAGCTGCTTTTCATCCTCAGACAGCGTCACGTCGGTCTGATACCGGTTGGCGTCTGCAAGGGAAAGTCTCTCTTGTGCATACTTCTGTTCAAAAGACTCTTCCGGAGCTGTTTCCGCGCCCTTGACTGCATGGCCTGATAATAGAGTCAGAACGGTGATCGAGAGCAAAAACCATACGAATAATCTCTTTTTCATCAATACTCCCCCCATAGCTTTGAGACGTTTCTCCGGCCATCTGCCGACGTTTCTTAAAAGAAGACTGGAATCCGGCGTGACAGAGGACTGATCTCACGCGATAAATGTTTAATTACAGAATTCTAACTTATTACTCTCCTTGCCGCGATTTCAATTCAATCAGTCACTATATCCCCCGTCCAGGTGTTGATCCCCCTATGCTCCACGTCAAACCCACGGAAAACCGTGGGTTTTTTGCTGTCCAAGTACCAAAAGTACCGGAAAAGTACCAGGACAGCAATTTTTATGCCTGCGGAACCGTTTTTTTCATGGCTTCCCGCAGATAATTTTCTTTCTGATCGAGCGTCGCGAAGCGTTTGATATAATAATTTTGCGTCACCTGGTAGTCTTCATGCCCAAGAAGCTCCGTAATGATCCTGGGCGGAACACCGACGGCCGCCAGACGGCTGGCAAAAGTCTTGCGCAGCTTATGCGGTGAGCGATAATCGATCCCGCAGCTCTCACAGGTGTTCTTCAGCTTCTTACGGATCTTTTCGGCACGAATACGGCTCCCATGATAGGAGAGGATATATTCGCTGTCCGGATTGATCCTGCGGATCCTGTCCAGGGTTTCCTGCATTTCCGGGAAAACCGGAAATACACGGTTCCCGGCGTCAGTCTTGGGAGATTCGGAGATCTCTACCTTGACTTTCCCCTCTGTGGAGTAGGTCGTTTCCGTCCGATGAATATGCAGGGAATGCTTCTCCGGATCATAATCAGACCAGGTCAGTGCCACAGCCTCCCCGATTCGCATACCGGATTGAATAAGCAGTTCGACGCCCAGCGCATGGATGCTTCCGTCACAGAGCAGTACTTCCTCAAGAGCGGTGATCTCATCCGCGGAATAAACCTCTTCGGAATCTTCTTTTCTTACGACCCGAAACGAAGATTTCTGCTGGCCCCGGGATCTTTTGATGACCGGTTCGATATCATAATCAATATATCTCTCAATCAGCGCTTCGTTAAAGATCATGCGAAGGATCGATGTCAGATACCTGAAGGATCTCTTGGAAAGGTCTTTTTCTCTGCGGCACTTTCGCAGGAAATTCTCAATATCCAGATCGTCGATATCTTTGATCCGCCGCTTTCCGAATTCCTGGAAAAACCGGTCATATTCCCGCTGGTTGCGGGAGATCGTAGCTTCCTTTTTGTGATCGTAAGCGAGCTTCTCTCGCTGCACCTTCGTAAACAGTTCATCCAGTGTGGGATTATCCTCCAAATTTTTATAGTATCTGACCAGAATGTTTTCGACCACTCTTTTGGACTTCCGTTTGATCTGCCTGCGTACGCCTCCTTCCATGTAATGCGTGGTCCATTGACCGTCTTTGGTCCGGGTGATCTTGTACGGGTGTTTTTCTAAGATGGCCTGTCGTCTTGCCATTTCCACTTTTTCCCGTATCTCTGCCACGTCGATCATACCATTTTCCATGGCTTCCAGCAACACCTGCATATCACCCTGCACAAAATCACCCCCCTTCCATACATCTGTTTCAGTGGCAGAATGGCAGAGAAATGTGTACCATGCCATCCTGCCACTCAAAATGTGAATCCAGTGATCTGATTCATCCGGCCATCTGCATTATTCCATCCAGAACAGCTTCCTCCGGCCGGTCGTTGTTTTGCTTTTCAGCGTTTGTCCAAGCTCCTTTTTTGCGTCCCGGATGGTTCGCGTTGAGATCCCTCTTTTCAGCGCTTCCCGGTCGATCTCTTCGCTCAGCACCTGCTTTCCGCCAGCAAGCATACTGCAGATCAATTGTCTTGCTTCCTGCAGCTTCGTATCTTTTTTCCGGTCGCTTCCGGACAGCATCTCATCCGCCGTGATATCGTAGTTCCCGATCCAGCGAAACCCTTCCTCGTCGCCCAGCACAAACGCCAGGGATTCACCCGGGGGCGCCAGAGAACTCTTTTCATGAATCAGTACCCGCAGCGAAGGATCGCTTTTGATTTTTCCGATAAAGAGCAGGCTCCGCACACTGGCTGTCAGATCGATCGATCCCAATCCCCGATACGTACTTTGCATTCCGGAAGCTTTGTTCAAATGACCGATCAGAACGATCGCGCAGTCTGTTCTCTGTGCCACTTCTCCCAGATGCCGCAGGATCGGCCGCACCTCGTTGGCACGGTTCATATCCACGTTCGCGCCGATATATGCCTGGATCGGGTCAATGATCATGAGCTTCGCTTCGTTCTGCCGGATCGCCAGTTCGATCCGTTCATCCGACAGTGTGAGGGGAGAATCCGACGATTCATCGATCACAAGAATCCGGCTGAGGTCTGCCCCGGCTTCCTCCAGTCGAGGCCGGATCGTATCTCCCAGTCCGTCCTCCGCTGTCTGATAGATTACATTGCACGGCTCTATCACTTCCATATTGGGGAGCGGCTTCCGGTTCGTGCAGGCCGCACAGAGCTGCATGGCGAAATAAGTCTTTCCCTCTCCGGGATTTCCCTGCAGGATTGTACACTTTCCGAGCGGGATGTACGGTTTCCAGAGAAATGAGACTTCAGTTCGAATCACATCACTCATACGGATCATATTGACCGGAGTTTCTTCCCGGGATCTGGATAACACAGTGACCTTATATAAGTGGCTGCCGGTCAGTTCTGCCCTGTGCAGTAGCACTTCATTCCAGTCTTTCTTTACTGGAGTAAGACGTGTTACAGAAAGGTGATCCGGAAGAAGCCCTGCCAGTTTCACGCAGGCTTCTTCTCCGGCAGTATCCGAGTCCAGGCAGAGATAAATCTGCCGGAGTTCCGGATGTTCCTGCAGGTAGTGATCCAATGCCTTAGAAGAAATCCCGCCCAGAGAAAGATAATGCGTCTGCTGCCAGTTCTTCGGATACAGAGTAATAAAGGACAGAAGATCGATCGGTGCTTCAAAAACGCACAGTTGGTCGCTGCTTCCCTGATGGCAAAACCCATACGATTTATCGGATCCTGTGACATCCTGCCTGAAACGATCTCTGGTTCCACGGCAATGAGCATATCTTGGAATATGCTTCTCATCTCTCCCTACAAAAACAACATTGTGATTAGATATATTTATCGGAAATTGTTGTCTACTGCAAAAATATTGGTCAATCGTTCCAGATCCTTTTGATCCGCCCTGCTGTTTGTGCGCGAGTGCTCCCAGGTAAGGAATCGTTCTTCTTTTCTCTGTGAGAATCTTTCTCTTAGAAGCTCTGCCAGAGAAGGTTCTCTCAGTTCTTCTTGTATAGCGGCGATTTCCGCTCTGACTCCGGAAAGCCAGGACGAAAGCTCCCGTATCACATATTTTAGTCCATCAATCCGCCGGTTCATTTCTCTGATCGCGCGGTTGAGATTTCCGATCTCAGTTTGAATGCCCCTGCGTTCCATTGCTGCAGCTGCCGGTCCCATATGAAATGTGGGTGCAATATCCTTCCCCTGCCGTTCATAGGATTTCAGACAGACGCGCTCCGGGTGCCCGTCAATTTCCAGATATTGATTCTGAACGTTCTCCCATGCCTGCCGCCATTTCTCAACATTGTCAAGTCTGTCCCAGTCGGTGGTCGGTATCTTTCTGGATTTCCATCTGCCGTTTCCATCACGAATACGATTCCCCGCTGCATCCAGAATGTATTCTTTGCGGCACTTGGGCAGCCATCGCCCCTGCTCGTCCAGAGCCCGCATCGTCAGCATGACATGTGCATGTGGGTTATGACCGGGAGAAGACGGATCATGAACCGCTATGTCTGCGATCATTCCCCGGGAGACGAACTGTTCCAGGCAATATCTCCGAAGCATTTCAATGCTGGTCTCCAGAGGAAGTTCCACAGGGAGGGCGATTTCGATTCGCCTCGCGAGCTGGGAATTCCACTGTGTCTCTGCCTGTTCTACGGAATTCCAGAGCGTATTGCGATCCTCATATTCAGGCGGAGCATGTGCAGGAAGAAGAATTTCCGTATAAATAATGCCGTCCTTCTTCGCATAGCTTTTCGTCCTGCGGCTGCGTTCATCGTACAGTCGCTCGCCGGATTGATAGGCAGCCTGCGCGACAGCATTTTGATTCCTGCTGCGGGAACTGATTTTCACTCGAAAATGAGGACAGGTCATGGTCACATCACATCCTTTCGTATCGTATCTGATCCGGGGTAGACGGCACAGCCGGCGCAGGGGAGAATCCCCTGATGAGAAGGAAATGATTACAGAAGCACAGTGGTACTATTTCCTGCTCATGCCTCGCAGAGCGCAATCCTCCGAATGGGGGTATAATTGCGCCCTTCTACCGAAGGGACCTCAGTGTTATTGGATTTCTTGTTTTATTTGCTGAATCAGTTCATGTACGTCCGGTCGCCGGAACAGTGTTTTCAGCAGCAGTTCGATTTGCTGATCTGTCAACTGATCAGAGCCCAGGTGTTTTTCCAGAATGGCTCCACGGCGCTGAAGGCGCTTGGATCGTGTTTTGCCAGTAATATCCCGCGGCATATGCTGCAGTCTGCTCAGATTCTGGTGCTGTATTTTCAACTCGTTTTCCAACTTCTGCTCTTCGGCAAGCAGCTCTTCCAATTTGCTTCTCACGGTGTATGCTCCTTTTTGTTTATGATGAGTTCTTCCTATCTAACCTAAGGAAACCCCTTTTTAGGAAAGCTTGGGTATAGAAGAAATTACATTTTTTCAAGCATTCCTATATGCCCCAAAGTAATTGCCGGGATGGCAAAGAGATATCTGTAAAAAGATCCCTCCACTAACCCCAAAGTTTTTAGGCCCTAAGGAAAACACAATTCGAAAATTTTATAATTATTTCAGAAATAAAAGTTCTCCTCCTACTAACCCCAAGGATTTTGGGCTCCAGGCAACCATAAGAACGAAAAAAAGTCCTCCTACTTATCACAACCAAAATTCGTGATAGGAAAGTACGTTCGCGTAAAGAATTAAAAATTGAAAATGTATTCGGACAACCTATTCCTTCCACTAACCCCAGGAAAAACCGCAGGAAGGGAACCACTCATTGCAAAAGTTTGAAAGAAGAAAAAAAGAGCGGCCAACTTACAGGGATGGGAAATATCTTGGAATTATAGGGATCAAAATCGGAGAAGCGCTGAAAAAAGCCGAGGCACTGGAGGATCTGTTCAGCAGGAAAAGACCGACGCTTGATGAAGCGGCTTATTATCGATTCATAGATGCTGTCGGTGAACAGATTACAGACCCTTCCATGCTCATCTCTCTTGCGTCAGCTGATAACATAGAAAGCTTTTCGCCTCCCATTTTCGCTGCGTACTGCAGCAGGAATGGCCGTACCTGTTTGGAACGGCTGAGCCGCTACAAAAGAATTATTGCACCAATGCGGTATGAGATATCTGAGTGGGAGGAAGGTTTGAAGCTCGTGATCGCTGCGAGCAGGGATGAACTGACTATGTCGCAGTTCCTTGTGGAAACAGAGATGGTTTTTATTGTTCACATTATTCGAACCGCTACGAAGACCAGCATTTCGCCTGTCAGAGCATGTATGCAAGTGCCGGTACATGATAAGGAATTTTCGGATTATCTTAATTGCGATGTAATCAGGTCAAGTGAAAACGCATTGCTGTTCAAAGCCTCTGATATGGAGATGCCATTTGTCAGCTACAACGAAAACATGTGGAATTGTTTCGAGCCTGAGCTTCAAAAGCGCCTTTACGAAATGGAGCGCGATGATTCTTTTTCAGCTAAGGTCAGGAGTGCATTGACAGAACTGCTTCTGGGAGGAGCGGGAACGATAGAGGATGTTGCGGCAAAACTTTGCATCAGCAAAAGAACGCTGCAGCGAAAACTCACCGAAGAAGCGACATCCTTCCAAAAGCAGCTGAGCAGAACAAGGGAAATACTGGCAAAGCATTATATCAAGAATACGAATATGAGCAGCGATGATATCGCCTTTCTGCTCGGCTATCAGGAGCTTAATTCGTTTTTGAGAGCATTCAATGTCTGGACAGGAATAAGTGTTTCTGAATACAGGAAACAAGTGGTGAAATGATAGGAAGATTTCCAGATTGTATCAGACGCACCAAGGCTCCTCACTACCGGCAAATACGTCGGCGGCGAGGAGCCTTGTTTTATGCTTCGATGTCGATTGTGACTCCAGATTTGAAGTCGATGGTGAAGTGATCCTCAAAGACCGTAATCTTCGTGATCAGGCGCTTGACCAGAGTCTTATCAAACTCAGTGATGGTGGTGGGCTGCTGATGGATGAAATCCTGCAGGTCTTGGATCAGACGTATCTGTTCATCCTTGACCACGCTGTCGACCTCGGCCTGTTTTCGCATATCCCGGAGCCGGAGGATTTCATCCGCGATAGCGTCGTAATCGTCCTTCTGATTCGCCATCTTCACGAGCTCCTTTGCTCCACCCGAAAGGCCCACGGTTTCCGTGGGTCTTTTGCTGTCTATAGGCAGGGCTGTTACACCGCATCGCGATTGGTCAACACAGCCAATGCTCTCATGCCCCATCTGCAGCGCTTTAATAGGGGCTATGGAAGGATTATTTGCATTGAATCAGTACATTCTTGCTGTGTCCTGTCATTTGCAGAATATCAGAAAGCTCGCTGATATTTCTTTCCGGAATATTCTGTGCATCTGTCATAACAATCACTGAGTCGTGCCTGGTAAGATTGTATAGAAACACATTCCGGTCCGTTTCATAAAAACTGTGCAGAGCATATCTGCTTCTCAGCGGGTAATCCGGATCAGGATCCACAAGCAGCGGAGAACGCGAAACTGCCTGGCATTCCACACTGTATCCGAGTTTTTCCAAATTGGCTCCGAAAAGAATGACCGGATACATATATTCCTCTGTTGCCATGACCAGGATCCCCGCATTTTTCATTGGCGGCAGTATTTCCTGTATTTCCGGCAGCGAGGAGATCTGCTCAGAGAACAACAGGCATTTTTCCCTGCATCTCATCCCATTCGTCAGTCCGCGAACACTGAACCGCGCAGGAACAGAGCATATCCGAATACGGTTATCTGCCGCATTTCCGGTATAGTATTCCCCATTCCCCTCAGTTTTTGATACAATATCATGGAAGCATTCCGTTTCTATCTGCTCCAATGACACAATCTCCAAACCAAGTTTCCGAAATCCTGAATCGGAAGCTTCATTCCTGGCACGAATCAAAGAAGCAGCAGAAAATGTGAGTTCTTTATCTGTCACTTCCCGGATCATCTTAATGCAGTTGCAGATGGTCTTCCCTGTGGTGATTTCATCCTCTGCAAACAGGATATGGTCTATCTGCGGTAATATGTTGAGAAAGGGCTCCTGCAGGATCTGCTGTCCGGAGGCATGGCTGTGATCTTCCGAAAACAAGATGACTGGTTCTGACACCGGCTCTCTGGTCGTATTGATGCACCAGGCACCCAGTTCAGCTGCCAGTGCTGTCCCGATCGCGGTAGCGGATTCTGCAAATCCGATCACCAGTACTTTTTTCTCCCGCAAAGTTGGCCGTACTTTCTCCGCAAGTTTGTGAAACTGTTCCAGCGCTTCAGTTGGCGAAGACGGTACCAGTTTCGCCTGCTTCCGGTTGATCACCATAAAGGACCTCTTTGCATTGTTCTCTCGCTTTGCCACTCCATACCGTTCCGTCTGCATAAAAGCTTCTCCTGTTACAATTCGAAAATAGGGCAGGGAACCGATTCCCTGCCCCGACAGCTGCGTCACAGCACAATTACTTGATAAATCCAACCTGCTTGCTGATCTTTTCGATCTGCTCTTCCTTCCTCTGGTTGTATTCCACTTTTTTCTCTTCGAAGTAGTTCTTTCCGTAGGAGTCGATCGAAACAATCAACGGGCCGAATTCCTTCACCCGGCAGTTCCAAAGGGTTTCCGGCATTCCCAGATCCCTCCATTCGGCACGTACGATCTCTTCCACGCATACGGCGGCGACCACAGCATTTCCGGCAGGGATTACACAGTGGATGCATCCGAAATCCTTGCAGGCATTGGCAGTATTTTCCTTCATGCCCCCCTTGCCCACGATCACACGGACTCCGGTAGTCTGGACAAATTCATACTCAAATTTCTCCATGCGCATGGATGTTGTCGGTCCTACCGATACCATCTCAAATTTGTCGTTCTCCAGCGGCCGGATGATAGGACCTGCATGCAGGATCGCATTATTGCGGACATCTACAGGAATCTCCCGTCCCTCTTCCACCACGCGGCGGTGCGCTACGTCGCGGCAGGTTGTCAGGCTTCCGTTCAGGTAAATAATATCTCCAATATGAATATCTTTTAAATCCTCTGCTGAGATCGGTGTGGTCAGGATCTTTTTTCCGTCTTTGAATTCTACCATGATTATTTCCTCCAGGATAGTATGCTTTATGACAGCATTTCTATGTTGTTCGATTTTGTTTATCGGCGGTACAAACTTCTTTTTTACCCCACCTGCAGAGGTGGGAGTCTTATCTGCTTCCGAGATAAAGGTCTGTTACTGGTTGTCTTCCATCCTGAATCCGGAATGGGTAGTAATCGTATAGTTCAGATCCTTGTCGAATACGATATGACCCCGGCGGTGGCTCCAGCACCCAACGTTTACGGCAACGCCAATGGCAGAGGGATGTCTCGCAGTATTTTCAATATTCACCCCGAGGACAGAATAGTTTCCGCCCATTCCCTGCGGTCCAAGACCGATGGCATTGATTCCGTCTTCCAGCAGCTTCTCCATTTTCGCCGCTCTTTCGTTCTCATTATGGGATCCGATGGGGCGCATCAGGGCTTTCTTGGAAAGGAGTGCGGCCGTTTCCACTGAGGTAGCGATCCCTACACCTACCAGCAGCGGAGGGCAGGCATTCAAGCCATAGGATGTCATGCGGTCCAGAACAAACTTTGTCACTCCTTCATAACCTTCACCAGGCATCAGCACCATGGCATGTCCGGGCAGGGTACATCCGCCGCCTGCCATATAGGTGTAGATCTCACAGCCATCCCAGTTCGGAACGATATCCCACCACACGGTAGGCGTACCCTTTCCGACATTCTTTCCGGTATTGTACTCATCAAAAGTCTCTACGGAATTGTGGCGCAGGGGAGTAGCAAAGGTTGCTTGTACAACCGCGTCCTTGAGGAGCGCTTCCAGTTCGTTGATCAGGGGGAATCCGGTACCGCACTTCACCCAGAACTGCAGCACACCGGTATCCTGGCAGGACGGACGGTTCAGCTTGACAGCCAGCTCCTGGTTCCGGAACATGGTATCATAAATAACCTTTGCCATCGGGCTGTCCTCTTTCTGGCGCAGCTCATCCAGCTTTGCGATCACGTCATCCGGCAGTTTCTTCCCGGTGAACCCCACAAATGCAGCCATGATATCTGTCATCTTTTTTACCTGAACTTCGTTTGACATGTTATCCTCCTTCATGCCCTGGTTTGAACCGGGCTCAATAGTATTCTTTCCTGTTTCTGTTCTGCCCTGAGGAGCAGTGTCTGGTTACTGGCATCTGTTCAGACTCATATTAGTTTTTTTATTACGGATAGAAGGGAAATGCGATCGGCAGGATGATCATACTTACAATCAGCGCAATCACGATCAGCGGAAGACCAGATTTCACATAATCCATAAATTTATAGTTTCCGGCACCTACCACCATGGTGTTAGCCGGCATGCCGATCGGCGTTGCATAAGCACATGATCCGCCGATTACGCAGGCCATCAAAACTGCTCTGGGATCCGCTCCCATACCCTGGGCGATGGAAAGACAGATCGGAGCCATCAGTGCTGTGGTAGCCGTATTTGACATGAAGTTTGTCATTACGCAGCAGAGCAGCAGAACCACAAAGGTAAGAACATACGGCGAAGGATCTGCACCGAGTGCACCGATCACCTTGTCGGCAATCATCTGGCCGGCCCCGGTTTCCTGAAGCGCAGCCGCCAGAGAAAGTGTGCCGCCGAAGAGGAAAATCGTCTTAAGATCAATCGATTTCAGGGCATCTTTTTCGGAGATAACCCCTGTCAGGATCAGAAGAATCGCTCCCATACATCCCGTGACTGCCAGTTTGATACCGATCTGATCCTCAAAGATCATCCCCAACAGTGTAGCAACAAGAATAACCAGTGACGTGACCTTTTTCCACTTCGGCACATTGCTGAAATCTTTCGTGTCATCAAATACGGAGCCGTCATCGGTTGTGTCATGATTCGGCAGCAGCCGGAAACCGATCGTCGCATAAAACAGGATACCCACAGCCAGGATCGGAAGACCCACAATCGCATATTCAAAGAAACCGAAGGACATATCGATCTGCTGCAAGGTGCTCTGTGCGATCATATTTCCAGGCGCTCCGATCAGGGAAAGGTTACCGCCCATAGCTGCCGCAAATACCAGGGGCATCAGCAGGCGGGAGCGTTTAAACCCGGATTTCGCTGCAATTCCGATCACAACCGGAATAAGAATAGCCGCTGTGCCGGTGTTGGAGAGGACTCCGCTCATCAATCCGACGATCACCATGATGGCAATAATCAGACTGCGTTCCGTTTTCGCAAACTTCGTGACAATTCCGCCCACCTCATTGGCCATTCCTGTCTCAAAGAGCGCACCGCCCACGATAAACATCGCAACAAACAATATTACGTTGTTGTCGATAAAACCGGAAAAGGCGGTTTTTACATCCAGAACTCCGGTGAGACATAGGCCTACGCAGACAATCATAGAAGTAAGGCCTAGCGGGATCTTCTCGGTGACAAACATGACGATAGCGAACGCCAGAAATAACAGTGTGATGATTGCAGGATTCATTTTTTCCTCCTTATGAAATACTGCTGACATCATGACAAGAGCCTATCCGTATAAGGGAACTCATTCTCATGGTTTCTGGCATCGGCCGAATGCACTTTCTTTTCTGTAATTACACAATACTACATAATCATCCATTTGTCGATTTAATGAAATTCATGTGGCAATTAAAAATTTTTATTGTATAATGATCTCAAAGAATCCGTTGCCCTCCGATCGAAGAGCGGGAGCAGAAAGGAAAGATGCTTTTCTATGACTCTGAATCAATTGCGATATTTCTGTG
The DNA here is from genome assembly GCA_017431345.1 of Lachnospiraceae bacterium. Lineage (GTDB taxonomy): Bacteria > Bacillota > Clostridia > Lachnospirales > Lachnospiraceae > UBA3305. The sequence goes on from JAFRLH010000030.1 coordinate 110,341, forward strand.
CGGCTGCCCGTAATCACAGCATCACACAGGCCGCCAAATCTCTATTTGTGACACAGCCCACCGTTTCCATTGCGATCCGCGATCTGGAGAAGGAATTCGGACTGACTTTGTTTTCCTATTCAAGGAACCGTCTGGAGCTTACCGGAGAGGGTGCGCTATTCTACGAACGGGCTCAGCATCTGCTGGAGGCCAGTGAGGATATGCAGGCATATTTTTCGGATCATACCAACTTTCGTCCCACAGTGCGCATGGGAATCCCCCCTATGCTAAGCGCCATTTTCTTTCCGGAACTGATGGATCGCTTCCATGAAGAGTATCCGGATATCTATCTCGAACTCTCTGAATACGGCTCCATGCGCGCATGCCAGATGGTTCAGGATGAACAGCTGGACATCGGTCTTGTCAATATGGAAATCTATGATATTGACAAATTCGCACATCAGACGCTGACGGATGACCGGCTTGTATTTTGTGTGTCGCCGAATCATCACCTTGCCAATGTTAAGGAACTGACCCTTGAACAGCTGGATGCCGAGCCCCTGATCCTCTTTAATCATGATTCTGTACAGAACCGCATGCTTTTATCCCAGTTTCATGCGCTTGGCGTTCATCCCCGCATCATTTTGCATTGCAGCCAGATCACTACCACCATGAAATTCATACGGCAGGGAAAATGCGGTGCGTTCTTTTTTGCCTCCATGCTGCCTACTCTCACGGAAGTGGTCGGCATACCTGTTGTTCCGGAGATTCCCGTAAAGATCGGTTTGGTCTGGAAACGAGGCAAATATCTCTCCTCCTACACACAGGCATTAATTCAATTCTGCAAAAAGAACAGCCTTGAGAATACGGGAATTGGGTGAGGAATCGTCACGGATACAGGTGTGTCATAAAAACTGCGGCATTTCCTCATTTTCCGTTTGATAACAGCCACAGTTCGATTTGTCCTGCATCGGAGTTTTTTTTTTCGTGCGTTATTTTTCAGCAATGGCCTCGATCTCACAGAGCACTCCCTTGGGAAGTGCTTTTACCGCGACGCAGCTGCGCGCCGGTTTGGCAGTGAAGTATTTGGCATACCTATGATTTCGGGGGATTCAAATTCCCATTTGCAGAGGAAACGGATATGAGTACCAGAAAAGAAATAGTATCTTGACTTGGTCAATGATGAGAAGAACTACAACGGGTTTACCGGAGGCAAAGTGAAATCATTCTCCGTGGAACAAGAACTGAAATGGGTGCGGGCGAATCCGAATAATGCCAGAGCGATTCATGTTTATACGAAGTGTGGCTTTCGGTAGTATGATCGCACAGATGAACATGTTTACATGGAAATAACCCGATGATCCGGGGTTTTTCATTTCTTCACTGCTACAAATCGGCTACCGGTTGCTACAGCTCACCGAAACGGGGTTAGATCTGAAACGATTCACCTGCTATCGGAGCTAATATCAGCGATGTTAGATTATAGGAAAAAGCGTCTTTTCGTTGAAATACGTCTGGTTTTCTGATATTAATAGAATAAGACAGGCGATGATTGGCACATTGGTTTTTGTGGAGGTGATAAGGATGATGTATCCGTTTCTTACATTGGATGATGAAACCGAGATTGTTCACTCGGAAATGCTTCCTGATGGTAAAGTGAAAGTATATATTGAAAAACCGGATGAAAAAGACTGTTTCCATCATGCCACATGTTACCTGCCGGATTATCAAGTAGAGGACGTATATGGCTTTTCAGAAGACGAGATGCGATATTACCTGAAAATCATACAGGATACGGCCCATTTGATTCTGGAGTTTTCCAGATGCGGAGGATTTGAAAATGCCGCAGGTTTTTAAAATAGGATCCTACTGGGTTTTCTTCTGGACTAATGAGAATGATCCGCTGGAACCGGTTCATGTGCATGTATCACAGGGAAAACCGACTGCAAATGCGACAAAGATATGGATTACCAGAGGCGGCAGATGTCTGCTTGCCAATAACAATTCCAGGATTCCGGAGCGAACTTTGAGGAATATCATGAGGATTATTGAAGCCCGAAATGAGGACGTCATTCAGAAATGGAAGGATTATTTCGGGAGAACAGAATTCTATGTTTGACTGTCCGGTTGACACGTGTCACGAAAGAGATCAGCAAGGCAGAGATACGGTACTTCCTTTCTGCAACATCAAAGTACCAAAAGTACCAACCGAAATATGCACAATCCCATGTAAATACGTGTATTTCAGGTGGGCAGGGCGGAATTCGATCCCCCTATGCTCCATCAGGAAAATCCGCGGAAAACCGCGGATCTTTTTGCTGTCCAAGTACCAAAAGTACCAGAAAAGTACCAAGGACAGCTTTTGTCATGTTCAGGAAGCCGGTTTCTTCATGTCCCAGCAGTTACTTGATGATCCTGGGTAGAACACCTTCCGCAGCCAGGCGGCTGGCGAAGTTGTAAGGGCAGCTGCTCAAAATGGATCATTGTCCTGACCTTAATATTTTTCGCCTTGATAAAACGCAAAACTGTTGAATTGTTAAAGTTTTGCGTTTATATTGTGTCACAACAAAAATAAACCCCCTGCTCTGCAGGGGGAGGGAAGATCTTTAGATAAAAGCAAAATCCCGTGTTAGTATAAATGTAGGTCTGCAAACCACAAATATAAAAACACGGGAGGTGTGCAAGTGAGCACAG
>JAFRLH010000031.1 GCA_017431345.1 Lachnospiraceae bacterium
AAACGAATACCGGTATAACACAGATCCGGGCTCGTTTGACGCCGTCGTGATCCTAAAGGCTCAGGCGGCAAAAGGTATCCTGCGCGTGTTTTTTGTCTTTGATGACGGAAGAAAGATCATCGCTCCGGTCTACCACTGGCAGCGATATCTCGGTTTCTATGAAATACTGCTCGGCAGCAGGGTCCGTCTGACCTACACAGAGACCATGCGTGGAACATTCCTGACAGGAGCGGAACCGCTATGACGCGGACTGTGACACAAGGAATGGGACTGCGGCATTTAACCAGCAAGCATCGCGGAATGGTCCCAGTCCCATTCCACAGAGCTTGCTGGGGCAGCCCCAGACCCTTAGCAGAAAGGAGCGCAGCTCGTGGGAGAGTATAAAGCAAGACCGCATGAAGTCCATCTGAGGCTGAGCGAGGAAGAATACCGAGCCCTTGAAAAGAACCGGGCAAAATGCAGGCTGCCGCAGCAGGCCTACCTTCGGAAACTGTGCCTGGATGTACAGCCGAAAGAACAGCCACCCGTGGATTTCTTCCGCGTTCTCAAGGAGCTTCAGCGGATCGGAAACAGTCTGAATCAGATCGCTGCGGTGGCTAACAGGGATCGCTGGATGGACGCGGATCTCTACTGGGAAAACGTAAAACAATTACAGAACCAGATGCAGGATCTGTTCAATCAGATCCTGCTGTAAGAAAGGATGATGTTTATGAATCAAAGACCAAAGATAGATCTGGGCATGTCGGGCTATGAAGAGCTTTTCATGAACGATCAGGAACGGGCTGACCTGAAGAAGCCCAAAGTAGAAGAAGTTCCGCTCTCAGAGTTTTCTCCGTTTAAGGACCACCCCTTCAAGGTACGGGAGGATGAGGAACTGGAAAGACTGAAGGACAGTATCCGGGAATCCGGCGTACTGGTACCCGCCCTAGCAAGGCCCAAAAGTGGCGGCGGTTACGAACTCATCTCAGGCCATCGCAGGATGGCAGCGTGCATGGCTTTAGGCCTTGAGACCATGCCGGTCATCATCAGGGACCTGACGGACGAGGAAGCCGTGATCACGATGGTAGACGCCAATCTGCAAAGAGAGCACATCCTGCCATCGGAAAAGGCGTTTGCCTACAAGATGAAAATGGAGGCATTGAGTCACCAAGGTGCTTCTCGCCAAGTTGGCGAGAAGTGGAGCGTTTCGCAAATAAGCGAAGGGAGCAAAGACAGCGAGCGACAGATACACCGGTATATCCGCCTGACCAATCTTACACCGGAGCTTCTGCAAATGGTGGATGACGGAAAAATCGCCCTGACTCCCGCCGTAGAACTGTCGTACTTATCGGAAAAAGAACAGGATCTTCTGCTTGAGCAGATGGATTACACGGATGCCACTCCGAGTTTATCGCAGGCTCAGCGTATGCGGCACATGAGCCGGGAGCAGGAACTGTCCTCCGAAGAGCTATACGACATCATGTCGGAAGTCAAGGGCAATCAGGTCGAATATGTAAAGGTACCGATGGATAGGATCAGAGATTTCTTCCGCCCGGATACCTCAGTAAAACAGATGCAGGATATGATCGTCAAGGCCATGGAGCATTACAGCCGCTATCTGGAAAGACAGCGAGACCGCGATGCGCGGTAAGGAGACAGCCATGGTACAGAAAAAAGAATATACCGAGATCCCCTATATGATTTGCGGCCCCGGAAGACTTTCGGACAGCGGACCTGTCGATCTTGCCAGAAGCGTTCTTCCGCCGGACGGAAACATCGAAGCGATCCCCATACGCTTCAATCCGAAGCTATCTGCTTTCACCATGAAGATGGGAGGCACGACCTATGAGGTAACGCCGCATTTCAATACAGAAGGGCGGCAGTCGGTGCTTCAGCAGTTTAAGGA
>JAFRLH010000032.1 GCA_017431345.1 Lachnospiraceae bacterium
GCTTTCCGATCGCCCTCAGGACACCTTCGGGGCCGTCCCGATAAATAAATCTTGGGGAATTGTCAGGTTTTTGATGGAATGCCAGGCTATGCTCTCAGCCTTACCCGACAACTAACAAGAAAGAGGCGGCCCCGAAGGGTCCAGGGGCGATCGGAAAGCCCCTGGCGCGCTCCGCAGAGCGCGAACCCCCTTATGCTTTCCCAAACTTTCCGGGAAGAACCAAAGAAATGCAGGAAATACGAAGAAAGCGGCTGCGGAGGCGGAAAGGGAATAACCATGCTGTTCAGGGGGATCGGCAGGACTTTCTCCACGGATAACGATCAGCAATACGAAACGATCGGGGCATTCTGGGATGAGCTGGCGGCGAAGTATGGCCGGGTGAACCTGCAGGGGCTTGGCTATGGCTGGACGGAACACTCCATTGAGTATGTCATTGGCCTGATCGACGGAGAGATCAGCGGAGCGGACCGGATCGTGACACTGCCGGATACAGGCTGGGTTACGGTCCGGGGACAGACAGCGGATCTCGGGAAGATGTATGAAAAGATTTATCACGAAGGTAGATTGAGATTTGAGATCGAGCGCTTTACTGACAGCGGTGATTGCGAGATCATGTATTGCCGTTCAACCGACCCGGACAATGAAGGAGGTTTGAAAGAAATGTTCACCGCGGATATGATCGCCCCATGCGGACTGGACTGCAGCATCTGCAAGCGCGCGCTGGCCCGGACCGATCCCTGTGCCGGATGCCGCGGCCCAAACGACAACAAGCCGGAGTTCTGTTCAGAGAGATGCGGCATCATTCTGTGCGAAAAGAGAAAGTCGAACGGGTATTCGTTCTGTGATGAATGCCCGGATTTTCCATGCGCCGACGTCATGGAAAAGGAGACCCGGTACGGATCACAGTACCCGCTCCTCGAATCCCCGCTGGAAAATCTGCGGTTCATCCGGGAGGCGGGGATGACCGCTTTTCTGGAGCGCGAGCGGAAGCAGTGGACCTGTTCTGCCTGCGGAGGCGTTCTCTGTGTCCACACAGGTGTGTGCGGCGGCTGCGGCCGACAGTACGCCGGTTCCATGGAGCACTGATGCAAAGAGGGAGATCGGAATGCAGGAGATCACATTTGCAAAAGGAAACGAACAGCATCTGAAGGACTGCAGGGACGCGCTCTGCAAGTCAACGCTCGGCGAAAGATACTTTTCTTCGCCGGGGAGCGCGGAAAACGTGATCCTTGAAGGGATCCGCCAGGGGAATTTGTATGTGGCGTTCATCGATGAAGCATGCGTTGGCTTTACATACATCATCCCCAAAGGAGCGTTTCACAGTTTTCCATACCTGCACATCATCGCCATAAAGGAAGAGTACAGAAGTCAAGGGATCGGCAAGGCTCTGCTGGATTATTCCGAAAAGATCGCGCATGAAATGGCAGACAAGTTTTTCCTGGTTGTCGCGGATTATAATCCGGACGCAAAGCGCTTCTATGAAAGAAACGGCTATCGGCAGGTTGGTGAAATTCCTGACCTGTACCGCCCTGGAATCACGGAATACATGATGGCCAAAGACCTGAAAAAGTGATTCGGTCTCGCCATGAAACCGAAAAGCAAACTGATTGTCGTTAAGAAAGCGGGAGGTCCGGACCGTGCTGCCGGCATTGAGCTTGTCCCCGATCATGATGGCAGCACGGGAATAATCTGTCAAAAAAGGCTTGACTCTCACACTGTGGCAGGCATTACGATGGCCCTGAGCTCAATCATTCAGCTGAAGGAGGTACCGCCATGCTGAAAATCGGAGAATTTTCAAAACTGTCCAGGGTCAGCGTCAGAATGCTCCGTCACTATGATGAGATCGGCCTTTTGAAACCGGCTGAAATCGACCGCTTCACAGATTACCGGTATTACAGAGAGGATCAGCTCCCTGCTGCAGGGCGCATCGCCGCTTTGAAGGATATGGGCTTTTCCCTTGCTGATATCGTCAGGATCCTTGAAGTATATGATGACCGTGAAAAACTGGAGAAGTTTTTCGCTGCCAGGCAGGCAGAACTGGAGGCCTTATCAAAGGATACGGCATATAAGCTGACGCTTCTGGACGCAGCCAGAAAAAGGCTGAGAAAGGAAGAAGACATGAGTTATAACGTTACCCTCAAGACGATCCCTGAGCGCTATGCCGCGACCATCCGAATGACCATTCCCCGCTATGAAGACGAGGGCATGATCTGGGGCAAGCTGGCAGAAGAGACCTGCCGGATGAATCTCGTCGAGGATGATCCCTGCCTTTGCGCAGTGACCTATCTTGACGGAGAGTACAAGGAAGAAAATGTCGAAATGATGGCCTGGAAGACCGTCAAGGGAAGCTATCCGGATACAGAGCACGTGAAGTTCCGCACGCTTCCGGAGGTTGCGGTGGCCAGCTGTACCTACCAGGGCAGCTACACCCAGATCACGGATGTTTATACCGCAGTGATTGCCTGGATGGAGGCAAATGGCTACGAACCCGCTGAACCGATGTTCAATATCTATCACATCAGTCCGCATGAGACCCAGAACCCCGATGAATTCGTAACAGAAATCTGCTATCCGGTGAAGAAGAAATAAAAAACGAAGAGGTGACTTCTGCCCCGGTCTGCAAAAGGCCGGGGCCGTCGCCCATCCCGATGAGGTTGTAAGATAAGAAATAAAGAACCCGGAGGACAACGCCATGGCTTTTGATTTCAAAAAGGAATACAAGGAATTCTACATGCCGAAGAACAAGCCTTCCATATTGACGGTACCGCCCATGAATTATATTGCCGTTCGCGGTCATGGCGATCCGAATCAGGAAGAGGGCGAATACAATCAGGCAATCGGTCTGCTGTATAGCATTGCCTTTACGATCAAGATGAGTAAAAAAGAAAATCATCAAATGAAGGGGTATTACGACTATGTTGTGCCGCCGCTGGAGGGGTTCTGGTGGCAGGCCGGCATATCGGGCGTCGACTATGCTCACAAAGAGGACTTCAACTGGATCTCCGTGATCCGTCTGCCGGATTTTGTTTCGAAGTCCGACTTTGAATGGGCGATTGAAGTGGCAGCAAAGAAAAAGAAACAGGATTTCTCGAAAGTGGAGTTTCTGAACTATGATGAGGGATTGTGCGTTCAATGCATGCATATAGGTTCCTATGATGATGAGCCTGCCACTGTTCAAATCATGCATGAATACATGGAAGCGCAGGGTTATGATCTGGATATCACGAATCAGCGCCTGCATCATGAAATATATCTGAGTGACGCAAGAAAGGTCGCCCCGGAAAAGCTGAAAACCGTCATCCGGCATCCGATAAAGGAGCGAGGAGAATGAAACTGAAAAACGTATTGATCGTTGTTAAAGATATCGGGAGATCCAGAAAGTTCTACCATGATTTGTTCGGTCTCGAGACGGTCCTTGACAATGACGGAAATATGATCCTGACGGAAGGATTGGTACTTCAGGAAGAGAAATACTGGAAAGAGTTCCTTAAGAGAGATATCATTCCGGAGAACAATTCCAGTGAACTCTATTTTGAGGAAACTGACATTGAGGGATTTATCGACAGGCTCGAAGAATATTATCCGGAAGTGAAATACGTCAACAGACTTATGACACACAGCTGGGGGCAGAAGGTCATACGCTTTTATGATCCGGACGGGAATCTGATCGAAGTGGGGACACAGGTATAGGGGGGATTCTGATGCCAAAGGTTAAGCTGACAATTGCAGAGAGTAAATGCAGATGTGGTTATTTCAAAAAAGGACAGGAGTTTATCGTTGAAGACTTATGTCCGCCTTTGTGCCATGAACTATGGAACAGGACATATCCGTCTGTTTATGCATTACAGAATGGAGCTTCGCTTGACTATGGAGACGGTCGTGCAAAAAAGTTTGATGCAGCCTGCCCGGATGAAGGAAGAGTTTGTATTCATGGAGAAGTGGCATATGAACAGATTCCGGTTATGTGAGCAGGAACAGAATCATGCCGGAGGAGGAGAGAAATGGTAAAATACGAGATGATTGATCTGCCCAAAGTCGCGATCATTGGCAAAGAAGGCTTATGCACGAAAGAAAAGAATATCGTTCAGGACCTGTGGCGGCAAGCCAATTCCAACTTCAGTGATATTTCGGATCTTGGAATGAAAAACGATGACGGTTCTTTTGTTGGATTCTGGGGAGCCATGAGCGACGAGACGCTGTCCTTTTTGCCATGGACGGACGATTTCTCAAGGGGATTGTATCTGGCAGGCATCGAAGTGTATGAGGATACGCCGGTTCCTGACGGATGGGTAAAGTGGGTTCTGCCGGCACGGAAATACCTTGTCACAGAGGTAACTCAGGAAAGCTATGGAGAGATATTCCGAAATGTGATCGACAGTCTGATCCCGGAGCTAGGGATGAAACTTGCAGGTGCCGCTTGCGATTATACCGACCCTACAACCTGGCAGGATAAACTGTTTTTCCCCGTGGAGTGAGAAAATCGGGATTTGTCTCTTGACTCTCCTCCATGGGGAGGCCCTATGATGAGCGCTGAGGAGAGGAGGCTGACGGCATGCTGAAGATCGGTGAATTCTCCAGGCTGTCCCACCTGACGGTGAAGGCCCTTCGGTTTTATGAGAAGGCGGGTATCCTGCTTCCGGCGTCCACGGACAAATGGACAGGATACCGCTTTTATGAAACCGCCCAGCTGGAAGCGGCCGCAAGCGTCAAAGCCTACAGACAGCTCGGACTGTCCATCGAAGAGATCAGGACTATCCAGGCCGGGTCCGATGTCAGGCAGCTCCTGACCGAAAAGGCCAACGCGCTGACAGAAGAAAAGCGCGTGATCGACAGCCGCCTCTCCATCATACATCATATACTGGAGGACAGAGAGATGAGGTATCAGGTTACAGAAAAAACGATTCCGGAGATGATCGTGTACTCTTCCGAGACCGTGCTGGCTCAGCACATGGACATCATGCGGTGGATCCCCTCCGTCGGGGAGGAATGCCTGAGGCTGAACCCGGGAATGAAGTGCGCCGACCCGCCCTATGAATTCTGCGAGTTCCTGGACGGGGAGTACCGGGAGACGGACGTGAAGATCCGCCACAGCGAAGCTGTTGCCGCCGCGGGAAAAGGCAGCGATCAAATCAGATTCCGCCGGCTGCCCGCCGCGAAGGTACTGAGCGTCTTTCACAAAGGACCCTATGACAGGATCGGTGAAGCCTATGGCTTCCTTATGCGGTATGCGGAGCAGAACGGCTTCCGTGCAGCGGGACCGGCCCGGGAATGCTACATCGATGGGATCTGGAACAAGGAATCGGAAGAAGATTGGCTGACCGAGATTCAACTGCCGATTGAGTAACAGATCCGGTTCCGATCAGCACGTCCTTTAACCAGCTTGGACTCATGCTGTCCGTTTTCTTATGCATTATTATGCATATATATATATGCAAAAAGGCCCTTGTGCCATTTTGTGCCACGGGTCGTCTTCGCCAGCCCTTACGCCATAAGGGTTTGCGGAGGTTGGCAAAATCTGGGTGTGCCACAGCTAGCCAAAGGCTGTTCCCCCGGAAGCACGAAAAAACCGCTGGAAGCTAATGTTTCCAACGGTTTACGTGCGCTCCCCTGAGCAATCCATATCCGAACCGTTCCCCTGATCTTTCTCCGCTTCCTCCAAATCGCTGAGCCGGATGGTCTCCTCCCCTTCTTTGAAGTTGAACGTCATTACCATCTTGTCATCGTACAGGAAGATCGCGTTCACGAAGGTATCGATCAGCATCTTCCTGTGTTCCGGTTTGTCAACCTCCAGCCCCCTGAAGCGCAGCAGCCAGAATCTCATGAATTCAGCGCTGATCCTGGGATGCTCCATCTTCTCCTGCGCGATCTTTGCCTCCAGGTCGTCCCTGGTCTTTTCCAGTTCTTCCAGCCTTTCCTTTGTGGATCTCGTCAGGACTCCCTGCTGGATGGCGTTGAGCATGTTGTTGATCGCTGTGTTTGTTTCTGCCAGCTGTCTTTCATACAGCGGCAGCGCCGTGCTTTCCCGGTCCTGGATTTCCATCATCAACGCCACGATTGCTTCGATGGCGCTGTCGTCCTGCAGCATCTCCATGGTCCTGCGGACGACGATGTCTTCGATCCATTTCTTTCTCACGGGCTTTTTGTGGCAGTCTGCCCGCCTTTTCTTCACGGAAACGCACTTGTAGTAGTGGTGAACCGTTCCCGTTCTGCTCCTGCCGCTTTCCCCGCAGAGATACGCTCCGCAATAACCGCAGAACAGCTTTGTTGTCAGGAGGTATTCTTCCTCCGCCTTAAAATGGGCGGGGGCGCTTTTGTTCTTTGCAAGCCTTTCCTGGACGCGGTCAAACAAGTCAGTCGGCACGATGGGCGGGATCACATCCAGCATGACTCTGTCGCGGAAAGCGTACTCCCCGATATAGCGCCGGTTGTGCAGCATATACTGAACGCTGTTGTGGGACAGCTCGCCGCCCCTGGCATTTCTGACTCCCTTCTGGTTCAGCCACACGCGGACATCCTTCATGAGCGCTCCGTCTGCATACATTCTGTACGCTTCCAGGATGAGCGGAGCCACCATCGGATCAGGCTGGAGGTGCTGTTCGGCATCCACATAATAGCCGATGGGGATCGTACCCCCGTTAAACTTGCCCTTCAGAAGGTTTTCCGTCATGCCGCGGACGACCTTCTCCGCCAGGTCCGCCGAGTAATACTCCGCAAACCCCTCCAGCACAGATTCCAGAATGATTCCTTCCGCGCCATCGGAGATCACCTCCGTGGCCGATACGACTTTCACCCCGTTGCGCTTCAGCTGCGTTTTGTATCGCGCGCTGTCATACCGGTTCCGGGAGAAGCGGTCCAGCTTCCACACGATCACCATATCGAACAGATGCCGGCCGCTGTCCCTGATCATCTGCTGAAACTCCGGACGGTTGTCGGTCTTTGCGGAATAGGCCCGGTCGATGTAGTGTCGGAGGATGGTGATCCCGTTCTTCTCCGCAAAGGCGGTGCACTCCCGGATCTGGCCCTCGATGCTCTCCTCCCGCTGGTTGTCGGAAGAATAACGGGCATAGATGACGGCTTTCATGTCTCCTCCTCCATCAGCCTGTAAA
>JAFRLH010000033.1 GCA_017431345.1 Lachnospiraceae bacterium
AAAGCCTTCAAACCGGAACAGGCTGGAATCCATCTTTTTCCTTGTTACAAAGGTACCTTTCCCGTGCTTCTTTACAACCAGATCATTTTCTGCGAGCTCCGCGATGGCTGCACGGACCGTTACACGGCTGACGCCGTAGATTTCGCACAATTTTGCTTCACTGGGCAGCGCCTGCCCTTCCCGGTATTCTCCGGTTCCGATCTTATGTTTAATGTCATCGTAGATCTGTTGATATAATGTCACTTCGCTTTGCGTTTCAAGCATCTCTTTCTCCGCCTTTGCTTTCTGTTTGATTAATCCTCTAATATACAGGAGGTATTAACACGTCTTGTCAAAATTGTATCATGTATTAACTTGTATGTCAATGTATTGCGTTTTTTTCTGTGATCTGATCTGTGCAACGATGCCGGGCATAAAATCATCTGAAAAGGAAAACGATACCCCATAATGATATTGCATTGATATGTTATTCATGGAATTTTTCTGAAATGGGATTATTTAAAAAAGATGCTACCCTTTTTTAGAGAATAATAATCTTGCAATGCATAAATAAAGGGTAACGCAGATTTGAAAAAAGTCTTATCTGCCCAAATGTAATCGTAAAAACAATTCTGGAAGTGAGAGATGGGGTATCGTCAGTTAATTAATACCTGTCGAGTACCCAAAACGAAAAAATAATTCTTTCCTGCAGGTCGGCTGTATCGTGCAGTCAGAATCAAGATGACAGAATCCGAAAAAAAGAATAAAACCTATTGACACTTGTTATATGACGTGTTATGATAAGCACACGAAAGACGTAATAACACGTCTTATAACAAACCGGAAAAACCGGGAACAATTAAGGAGGACCAGAAATGAAAAAGTACAGATGGTTGGCACTTTGTCTTGCAGTCGTGATGTGCTTCGGTATGCTCGCCGGATGCGGCAGCTCAGGGGATGCCCCTGCTGAGACGGAAGCGGCAGGCGAAACAGAAGCGGCAGCAGAAGGCGGCGATGAGGCAGCAGCACCTGCAAGCGGCGACCAGGTAACGATCAAATTCGTGCACAAGTTCCCCGAAGAGAACAGAATGAAGTTCTTTGAAGAAGTGGTAGCGAATTTTGAGGCGGCGAATCCGAACATCAAGATCGAGATGACAGCTTACGGCGATGAAGAGATCAAGGACAAGACCCGTGTTCTTCTCGGAAGCGCAGATGCTCCTGACATCTACTTCACCTGGAGCGGTGAGCGTATCACACAGTATGTTGACACCGGCAATACGCTTGATATTTCAAGCTATCTGGAAGAGGATTCCGCATGGAAGGACAGCTTCAACCCCGTCATGCTGGAGGCCTGCAATAAGAATGGTTCCTACTGGTGCGTACCGTGGGATTATTCTTCCAAGGAAATGGTCTATAACAAAGCTGTCTTTGAAGCAGCCGGTATTACCGAAGTTCCCACTACATGGGCACAGCTTCTTGAGGACTGCGAGAAGATCAAAGCAGCCGGTTATGTTCCGATCGCAATGGGCAATCAGTATCCCTGGGTTGTCTGCCACTATCTGACAAGCCTGAATGACAAGATGGTTCCGAAGGATGTCATCGCGAAGAACTACTCTCTGGAAGATCCCAACTTTACCGATCCCGGTTATGCACAGGCCATGGATCTCGTAAAGGAACTGTATGACAAAGAGTACTTCAACCAGGATGCCAATTCCGCGACATGGGAAATGTCCCAGTCTATGGTACAGGAAGGCAAAGCGGGCATGATTTATGAGGAAGTACAGAACCTTGTAAACTATAATTCTGCTCTTGGCGAGGAAGGCTGGGGCTATTTCGATCTTCCCGAGGTCGAAGGCGCAGCAGGTGAGACCGGTTATATCACCGGCGGACCTGATGTATTCATGGTCAACTCCGCATCTGCTCATCCGGATGAAGCGATCACATTCCTGAAGTATATCACCAGCGATGAAGTCCAGGCGAAGATGGCTTATGAGCTTGGCTTCCTGCCTGCGACCAAGGTGGAGCTGGATCCTGCACAGTGCTGCCCCGGTATCGTCGATATCATCGAGAAGAATCTCAATGCGCCCGGCATGTCCGAATGGCTTGACTGCGTACTGAACCAGACCGTTTCCGAAACATGGCTGGAAGGATGCCAGACCATTTTCGCCGATGATGACGGTGCTTCAGTTATGGAGAAGGTCACTGCAACGGCGGTGGAAGTAAAGGAAGATATGGAATAATCATTCCGGAATCACAGCAACAGCAAAACTGAAAAAGGCCGCAGACCGGTAAGGAATGCGGCCTTATACACAAAAAGGAGAAGACCGAATGAGTGCGCTGAAAAGGAACCGCATGGCTGTGCTGGTATTCCTGGCACCGGCTGTCATTCTTGTGGGTCTGCTGGTATTCTTCCCAGTCCTTCTGAATATCTATTACAGTCTGTTCAAATGGACGGCCTATTCAGCCGATATGAAATTCGTCGGTCTGAAGTATTATCAGAAGCTCTTCAGCGATCCCAAGATAGCCCTTTCCATCAAGAACAATGTAATGTATGCCGTGGTCTCCCTGATCTTCCAGACCGGTCTGGGACTGATCATTGCACATCTTTTCGTAACATTCGCAAACACAAAATACGCGGCGATCACCCGCGTGGTCATTTTTATCCCTGCTGTCATTTCCCTGACCGCGATCGGCCTTTTGTGGGTCATCGCCTACAATCCTTCCCTCGGTTTCGTCAATGCGATCCTGGAAGCGGTAGGCCTCGGCAGATTTGCCCATGACTGGCTGGGCGACGCCAATACGGCGATGATGTCGATCATCATGGTGTCGCAGTGGCAGTATATCGGAGAAATGGTCATGCTGTATACCGTTGGTCTGCAGGCTGTTCCCACAGATATTTATGAGGCAGCGACGATCGACGGCGCCAGCAACTGGCAGACATTCCTGCATGTCACAGTGCCCATGATCCGATCCACCATCCTTATGAATATGACGATCACCATTATCGGAGCGTTCATGGTGTTCGATGAAGTCTATGTTATGACGAGCGGCGGTCCGGGCGGTGCTACGGAAACGCTTGCCACACTGATGTATGAAACCGGTTTCCGAAAGGATAACATGGGCTACGCCAGCGCGATCGGCGTGCTCCTGTTCCTGATCACGTTTGCATTCTCGTTTATCCAGATGAGGCTGTATAACGTAAATGAAATGATGGGGAGGAGCAAGGAATCATGAGTATGGCAACGAGAACAAAAAGAGGCATCATCCATCTGATCATGACTGCCTACATGATTATTATCGTTTTCCCGCTCCTCTGGATGCTGATCAGCGGATTCAAGAGCAATTCCGAGATCTTCGGTTCGCCCTGGAGCTTTCCGTCCAGCCTGAATCCCAAAAACTATATTTATGCCTGGCAGACATACATCCAGAGAGCGACCCTGAACAGCCTGTTCTTTACAATTCTGGGTACTGTGCTGACCGTCCTGATCGCAGGTATGGCTGCTTACGCCGTGATCCGTTTCCGGCTGAAGTCTTCCTACATCATTTTCCTGTTCATTCTCTCAGGAATGATGCTGGCGCCGCAGTGCTCTCTGATCCCGATCTACAAGATGCTCGGTATCACCCACCTGTACAATACCAGGATCGGCCTTTTGCTGCCGTATGTAGCTTACCGGATTCCGTTCTCCTTCTTCATGATGTGGTCGTTCATGGTAACGCTGCCGATTGAAGTGGAGGAGGCAGCGACGATCGACGGCTGCAGTGTATTCGGAACATTTTTCCGGGTCGTCATGCCCATGTGCAAGCCTGCTATCGCAACAACGGCTGTCATGTGCGCCCGCTTTATCTGGAATGACTTCGCTTTCGCGCTGGTATTTACGGAAGGAAAGGCCCTGCAGACCGTGCCGCTGTCAATCTTTTCCATGCGGTCGACTTCCCAGACAGACTGGGGTGTGCTGCTCGGCGGTCTGACACTGGCTGCACTGCCGATGGTCATCATGTATATCGTGCTGCAGAAATACTTTGTCTCCGGCGCCAATTCCGGTGCTGTAAAGGGATGATGAAACGCCCGTAAAAGGAGCCTGAAATGATTAAAATAGCATGCGTCGGCGATAATGTCGTAGATATCAATTATATAGACGGAATGATCCATCCGGGGGGAAACTGCGTAAATGTGGCTGTTTACTGCAGGCAGATGGGACATCAGGCCGCGTATGTCGGGGTGCTGGCGGATGATGAGAACGCAAAGATCGTGACGGATTCGCTGACGGCATTTGGTGTGGACTGGCACATGTGCCCGGTCCTGCACGGGGAGACCGGAAGGTGTCCGTGCAGACTTGTCGACGGGGAGAGGATCCTCTCCGATGAGAATGACGGCGGTCTTGTGAAATCGGATCCGCTTGTGCTGACCGATGAGATCCTGGCGTATCTGAAAGGCTTTGATCTCGTACACAACAGCTGCTACAGCTATTTTGACGAACAGCTTTACAAGATTAAGGAGATCGGTGTCCCGCTTCTTTATGATTTCTCCACCGTATGGAACAGGGATCCCGCACGGCTTAAGCTGGTACTGGATTCAGCGGATTACGTACTGTTTTCCGAAATTGAAACGCTGTCCGAAGAAGAAAACCGGCAGATGCTGCTCGATGCCGTCGATAAGTACGGCGTCAGGCTCGCTGTCATGACGATGGGCATCAAAGGCGCGTTCGTCTATGACGGCAGGAAAATCTATGAGAAAGCTCCCTATAATGTGGACGCCGGCGCAATCGACACGACCGGCTGCGGCGATTCCTGGATCAGCGGATTCATTACGACCTATGTGGAGATCATGGGAAGAATGAACGCGATGAAGAAAGCATCGGATGACGCGTTCATTACCGAAGCGGATGTACAGGATGTCCATGAACATGCCGTGGAAATGGCGATGTGTATGGGAAACCTGCGCGCCAGGGCTACCTGCCGCGTAAAAGGGGCCTACCCCTACGGCGTGCCGATCAGGGACCCGGAGAAGGGATGATCTTTCCTGCTGACGGAGCAGGAAACGGGATACTTTAAACCGCAGTGATCCTGATGATCCAAGTGTCAGGATCCTGCATGATTCTGTCATTCTGAAGGCTGCCTGCAGCCTGAAGAATCCACCGCTGGCAGATTGCGGCTTATGAAAAACCGCATGTTTCAAAGCGATGATCCTTCGGAACCGAAGTTCCTCAGGATGACAAAAATTTTTACCTTTGGATAATACGTCATAAGACGTGTTATAGATAAGACCGATTTAGTTTTCAAATTCATATTACAGGAGGTCATGAAAATGAAAGACATCAACAAAGAAAAGGTTGTCGATGGAGCAAAGAAACTCACCGCACTCCGCGGCGCTATGGAAAAGATCGCTGATCAGGTAACTGAAAAGGGTTTTGAGAACCTTCTTTTCACATCCGCCGGCGGTTCTCTGGCAGCGCTTTCTCCGTTCTGTGAGATGGTCAAGCATATGTCCACGATCCCGACTTTCACAGAGATCCCGGCAGAGCTGATGGTCACCGGAAATCCCATGATCACGGACAAGACCGTTGCTGTGCTTACCTCCAAATCCGGTGATACCAAAGAGACTGTTGCTGTCGCCGGCTGGCTGAAGGAAAAAGGCGTGACCGTTGTTTCCATGTGCGGAGAAGCCGATTCCCCGCTCTCGAAGGTTTCCGATTACAGTGTCAATTATGCCGATGCAGAGCCGCATGATCTCCTTGGTATCTACTTTGTTGGAAAGCTTCTGCAGAATCACGGCGATTTTGAAGATTACAATGTATTCGCAGATCAGCTGGAGAACCTTCCCGAGATCCTTGTAAAGACCGCAGAGGAATCTGTCGGTGTTGCGGAAGAGTATGTTTCCTATTTTGATCCGGAAGATAAGGAGTATCAGATCTGGACAGCATCCGGCAATACCTGGGGACACACCTATTCCATGGCTATGTGCGTACTGGAAGAGTGCCAGTGGCTGAGAACGAAATCCGTACATTCCGCAGAGTTCTTCCACGGAACACTGGAGATGGTGGAGCGCAATGTACTCGTCTGCGTAGGCATGGGCGAAGGTCCCACGAGACCGCTTGACGAGCGTGTGATCCGTTTTGCGGAAGGCCATACGAACCAGCTTGTCGTCTTCGATACAAAGACACTGTCCATCCCCGGCATCGACGAGAAGTACCGCTGGCTGCTCTCTCCCGTACTGCTTTGGGAAATGTTCGCAAGAACCTATCATCACCTTGCAGACGTAAGGAAGCATGATATGGATATCAGAAGATACTACAGAAGACTGAACTATTGATTGTACAAGAAATGAAAATATCAATAAAACAAGATCAGGAGGATATAAAAATGTTTAATTTTGACGTACCGCGCTATGAGAAAGTTGTCAGTGATGCCATCGCCCTTCGCCCCCAGATCGAAGCAGCTGTAGACAAGATCTGTGAAGAAGGCTACACCAACCTGTATTTCATCGGCTGCGGCGGCACCTATGCCCATTCGCTGCCCATGAAGTTCTGGATCGATACCGCCAGCACAAAGATCAACGCTGTCAGCGTGATTGCTGCCGAGTTCATGGCTGCACCGCCCAAATCCTTCTCAAAGGATTCTGTCTGCGTATTCTCCACCCGCAGCGGAAATACCAAAGAGATCGTTGCCGCTGCGAAATTCTGCAAGGAAGCCGGCGCAAGGACGATCGTTTATGTTTCCAATGACAATACGCCTGTCTGCGAATATGCGGATTACAAGCTGTTCAGCTTTGCCGAGGATGACTGCCTGTGCGAAGCGATCTACACCTACATGATCACCCTGATCGCCCGTTTCCTGAAGAACGCCGGCGAGTTCCCGAAGTATGATCAGTTCGTGGAAGAGTATGCACAGATCGTTCCTTATCTGCTGAAGGGCAAAGAGCAGTATGAAGACAGATGCAAGACCATGGCGGAGTCCTTCAAGGACGTGGATTATCATATGGTCGTCGGTTCCGGCATGCTCTGGGGCGAGGCTTATGACTATGCAATGTGCATCCTTGAGGAGATGCAGTGGCTGAAGACCAAGTCCATCCATGCTGCGGAGTATTTCCATGGCACGATCGAACTCACCGAAGAGGATACCAGCATGATCCTGTTCTACGGCGAAGATGAGACCAGACCGCTCATGGACCGTGTGCTGAACTTCGCACAGAAGGTCTCCAAGGTCATCAATATCTTTGATACAAAGGAAGTAGAGCTTCCGTTCAGCGAGCCCGAGTTCAGAAAGATCGTTTCCCCGATGATCATGTATGCGATCACCGAGCGTCTTTCCTGCCATATCGAGCATGTCCGCGATCATAAGCTCACAATTCGCCGTTATTATCGTCAGATGGAGTATTGATGTATAAGCTCCCGCGGCGCGGCCGGACATCCGGGAGTGCCTGCATTCACGGATACTAAGCTATGGCGCGGGCTTTCATCCTTCATATCATGTATAAGTCCGGAGCAATCCGGGCTTATACATATTTTCCTGTTTACAAGGAGCATTTATAAATGGGTATCCTTTACATCCTGCTGGCAGCCTTGCTTTTCGGTTCCAATCCTTCGGTTGAGAATATCCTTCTGTCTTCCGGCCTTACTGCAGACCTCGTGGCGTTTGCGGTGGTCGCGGTCAGCGGGATCCTGGCATTCCTGGCCGGAATCATCCGGAAAGAATCTTTCCGTCTTACCCGTTCCCAACTGGCGGCCGCCGTGCTGACCGGCCTGATCGGCAGAGGGCTGACAGAGGTGTGCCTGATCCAGGCGTATACCCTGGTACCGCCGGGCGTAGCGACAATGGTCCACTTTTTCTTTCCCACCGTTGTCTGCGCGGCTTCCATCCTCCTTTTTCACGAGAAGCTGACATGGTACAAAGCGGCAGCTGTCGTTCTCTCAGTCTGCGGCCTTTATGGAATCGCGGACGGGCAGACCGGGGGAAGCATTGCCGGCGTGCTGTTCGCCGGAGTCACCAGCCTGACATTTGCATTTTACTACCTGATGACGGAACGATCATCCTTAAAGGAGATTCCGCCGATGGTCATGATCTTTTATGTGCACCTGTTCGGCGCGATCACATGCGCGGCACCGCTGATCGCAAAGGGAAAGTCTCTCGCGGTAATCAGCGGAGGACAGTGGCTTCTGCTGATCCTCAGCGGCTCCATGTGTTTTGTTGCCTTCATTCTGCTGAACAAGGGGATCCCTATGGTTGGCGGCGGTACAGCAGCCTTCATCAATATGCTGGAGCCGGTGACGAGCCTGATGCTCAGCGTGATCCTCTTTAAAAGCAGGCTTTCTGTTATGACAGCCGTCGGTTGTTTTCTGATCGTCGGCGCACTGTTCATAAGCGCAATGGAAACACACAGAGGTACAGAGGAACCATCAGCAGTTTTAGAAATGCAGCAGAAATAAAGATCTTATAAAATTATTAAGAACGTGCAAAAAGTACTTGCGTTATAACAAAACCGGGAGTATAATGACACTGTAGATGAGAGTTGTCTATATATTACGAGTTTCTGTCGTAAGAAGAAAGTCCGTATGCGAACTGATGGAAAGGGCAGTGGCAGCCCGCCGGATGCATATGGGCTTTCTTCTTGTCCGGAAAAATTTCCCGCCTAGTGTTGACAGGAAGAAAAGGTCAGATAGAATAAAAACAAGTCAGGAAGGAACAGTATTCAGCAAGGAGGAAACGGTTTATGAAAAAGAAAATAGCATGTTCGCTGCTCATATTTGCACTGGCGGCGTCCCTTACCGCGTGCGGAGGATCCGGAACAGCCCCGACGGAATCTGCAGCTTCCGCAGCGGAAACAACACAGGCAGAGGGCGGAGCTGCTGAAACGGAAGCGGCACAGAAGGAGACCACGGAGACGGACGCAGAAACTGCGCAGGCGGAAGACGGTGGCGGACTTGCCTTTGAAACCACGGATCTTGAAGGAAACGCCGTCAGCGCATCAGATATTTTCCGTGCGCACAAGCTGACGATGATCAATATCTGGGGGACCTACTGCGGTCCCTGCATAGGGGAGATGCCGGATCTGGAAGTGCTGAACACGAGGCTTGCGGAAAAAGACTGCGCTATCATAGGAATCGTCTGTGATGTACGCGGATCCGGTGATACGAAGACCATCGGAATCGCGAAGGATATCATCAGCCAGACGGGCGTGACGTATCTGAATCTGCTGCCGTGGGAGACGTTCTGGGACGAGCTGCCCGCGGAATTAATTCCCACCACCTATTTTATCACGTCGGACGGACAGGTGGTCGGGGAAGCGGCTGTCGGTGCGCGCGGCGCGGACGAATACGAGGCGCTGGTCGATGAGCTGCTGGCGGAGATGGAATAAAGACAGAATGGCGGAATTACCTGAAAAAGAATCCTGCATTTCCCCGGATCAGGCGTCCGGGGAATTTTTTCCGCCCTCCTTGCCTTTCCATTAAAAAACTGATATCATATCTGGTGGTTCAGCGATAAGGAGAGATACAATATATGGGAAATAACAGTTATAATGCAGATTCGATCACTGTACTGGAAGGCCTGGAGGCGGTCCGCCGCCGGCCCGGCATGTACATCGGCAGCGTCGGATATAAAGGCGTAAATCATCTGCTGTACGAAATGACTGATAACGCAGTGGACGAGCATCTGGCCGGCTTCTGCAAAAATATAACGGTGATCTTTCACAAGGACGGCTCGGCGGAAGTCAGGGATGACGGACGAGGCGTCCCTGTTGACATGCATAAAATGGGCGTGTCGGCAGAGCGCGTGATCTATACCACGCTGCATGCCGGCGGAAAGTTCGATCAGAATGCCTACAAGGTCTCCGGCGGCCTGCACGGCGTCGGTTCCTCCGTCGTGAATGCGCTGTCGGAATTCCTGGATGTGCAGGTGCATTCCGGCGGGAGGATCTTCCACGACCGGTACGAGAGAGGCATTCCGACGATCGAACTGACGAATGGCCTGCTGCCGATCATCGGAAAAGCGAAAGACACCGGGACCTGGGTCACTTTTAAACCGGATCCGGAGATTTTCGGGGAGCACACCTTTAAAATATCATCCATTAAGAGCAGGCTTCATGAGATCGCTTACCTCAATCCCGCATTGACTATTTATTATAAGAATGAACGCGAAGGCGAAGAAGAGGAAGCCGTTTTCAGCGAGCCCGAAGGTCTGGCGGGATACATGAAGGAACTGAATAAAGGCAAGGAGACCGTCAGCGAGATCATCAAGTTTTCCGGCAGATCCGAGGGGATCGAAGCCGATGTGTGCATCCAGTTCAACAAATCGTTTGAAGAAAATATCCTCGGCTTCTGCAACAATATTTTCAACGGCGAAGGCGGCACGCACATCACCGGTTTCAAGAACCGCTTTACCCAGCTGATCAATTCCTATGCCAGGGAGCTGGGAATCCTGAAAGAGAAGGATGAGAATTTCACCGGTGCGGATACCAGGAACGGCATGACGGCCATCGTCTGCATCCGTCATCCGGATCCCCTTTTTGAGGGACAGACCAAGACGAAACTGGGAAGCGCGGACGCGGCGAAAGCGGTGAACGCCATCACGAATGAACAGCTGCCGCTTTATTTCGACCGGAATCTGGAAGAACTGAAGAACATTATCGCCTGTGCCGAGCGTTCCGCCAGGATCCGGAAAGCCGAGCTGAAGAACAAGGCAAATATGCTGACAAAGCCGAAGTTCTCCTTCGACAGCAACGGAAAGCTTGCGAACTGCGAGAGCCGGGATGCTTCGAAGTGCGAGATCTTCATCGTGGAGGGAGATTCCGCCGGCGGCTCCGCCAAGACCGCGAGGGACAGGAAGTATCAGGCGATCCTGCCGATCCGCGGAAAGATCCTGAATGTCGAGAAGGCCACGATGGACAAGGTGCTCGCGAACGCCGAGATCAAGACCATGATCAATACGTTTGGCTGCGGTTTCTCAGAAGGCTATGGAAATGATTTTGATATCACGAAGCTGCGGTACGACAAGATCATCATTATGGCGGATGCCGATGTGGACGGCGCGCATATCAGTACGCTGCTGATGACGTTTTTCTACCGGTTCATGCCGGAACTGATCCAGGAAGGGCATATCTATATCGCGATGCCGCCGCTGTACAAAGTGAGTCCGTCTAAAGGAGAAGAGCTGTATCTGTATGATGATGCTGCGCTTTCCAAATACCGGAAGACGCACAAGAGCGGATTCGGGCTGCAGCGATACAAGGGACTCGGCGAGATGAATGCGGAACAGCTGTGGGAGACGACCATGGATCCCGACAGGAGGCTCCTGAAGCGCGTGGAGATCGAGGACGCCAGGATGGCGGACCAGATGACGGGGCTTCTGATGGGAAGCGATGTGGAGCCGAGAAGGAATTATATACAGGAAAACGCAACATTCGCGACACTGGATGTGTGACAATAATAAAAAAGGATCAGAAAATTGGCTGACAGGAAGAAATCAGGAAAAACAAATAAAAATACGGAAAACAAGCCCCCGGTGATCCCGGAGGAGGACCGCATCCTGCGCACGGAATTCTCCGAGGAGATGAGCCGGTCCTACCTGGATTATGCCATGAGCGTTATCGTTGCGCGCGCGATCCCGGATGTCCGGGACGGACTGAAACCCGTGCAGCGCCGTACCCTTTACGCCATGCATGAGCTGGGCGTCCGGCATGACAGACCGCACAGAAAGAGCGCCCGTATCGTTGGCGATACCATGGGTAAGTACCATCCGCACGGCGACAGTTCCATTTACGAGGCGCTTGTCGTAATGGCGCAGGACTGGAAAAAGGGAGAGATCCTGGTAGACGGACATGGCAATTTCGGCTCGATCGAAGGCGACGGCGCAGCAGCGGCACGATATACCGAAGCCAGGCTGACAGAACTGACGGAGAGCGCTTTTCTGGCTGATCTGGACAAGGATGTGGTCGACTATACACCGAACTTCGATGAGACAGAGAAGGAGCCGACTGTGCTCCCGGTAAAGATCCCGAATATTCTGGTAAACGGCGCTGACGGCATCGCCGTCGGCATGAAGACCAGCATTCCCACGCATAATTTAAGGGAGACCATCGCGGCCATGAAGCTGCTGATGAAGCAGCCGACCATTTCGACCGAGGAACTGATGACGGTCATCCCCGGCCCGGATTTCCCGACCGGCGGTATCATTACCAATCAGAATGAGCTGCTTTCGATCTATGAGACCGGGACAGGCCGGCTGCGTCTGCGCGGAAAGCTGGAATTCGAGAAAGCAGCGAAACGTTCCGAAAGGGATAAACTGGTGGTCACGGAGATCCCGTATACGATGATCGGCGCCGGGATAGCCAAATTCATCTCGGACGTCGCTGCGCTGATGGAGGCGAAGAAGCTGCCGGAGGTCGTGGATATCTCCAACCAGTCCTCCAAGGAAGGCATCCGGATCGTGTTTGAACTGAAGAGCGGTGCGGACGTGGACCGGGTGAAGAACCTGCTGTATAAGAAGACCGGGCTGGAGGACACCTTCGGCGTCAATATGCTCGCCGTCGTGGAAGGCACGCCCAGAACCGTCGGACTGAAGGCGATCCTTTACGAGTGCGTGCAGTTCCAGATCGAACTCAACACCAGAAAATACAACAACCTGCTGCGTAAGGAACGCGAGAAAGCCGAGGTGCAGGAAGGCCTGATCACGGCAATCGACGTCATTGACACCATCATCGAGATCATCCGCGGCAGCAAGAATATCAAGATCGCCAGAGCCGCGCTGATGGGCGACTGCTCGGAAGTCAAATTCAAGACAAAAGCCGCACAGCGGATCGCAAAAACACTGGCATTTACCGAACGCCAGGCGAATGCTATACTGGAGATGAGGCTGTCGAAACTGATCGGCCTGGAGATCCTGCAGCTGACCGAAGAGCATGAAGAAACGCTCCGGAAGATCGGACAGTATGAACGGATCCTTTCCTCACCGCGCGTGATGACGAATACGATCATCAAGGAACTGGATGCCTGTGCAGAGAAATTCGGCCGAGACCGCAGGACAGTGATTGAAGAGACTGAGGCTGCCCAGGAAGTGAAGGAAGAGGTCGTAGAGCAGGAACTGGTCTTTGCACTGGACCGCTTCGGTTATGCAAAATCCTTCGATCCGCAGGTCTATGCCAGAAATGAAGAGGGCATAAAGAGTGAAAATGTGCACATTTTCCCGGTCATGAATACCGGAAAGATCTACATTTTCACCGATACCGGAAGGCTGCATCAGGTGAAGATGAGCGACGTGCCGGCCTGCAGGGCGAAGGACAAAGGGCAGCCGCTTGATAATTTCAGCAATTTTGAGAGCAGGAAGGAACGTATCGTCGGAATCTTCCCGGAAAGCATTGTTGAGAAGGAAAAATTCGTATTTGTCACCGCAGCGGGCATGGTGAAGATCGTGGAAGGAGCGGAGTTCGTCTCCGGCAGAAAGACGGTCGCTGCCACGAAGCTGAATGAAGGAGACGCCGTTGTTTCCGTACTTGCGCTTACCGACAGCCAGCTCGTGCTGATGACGGAGGACGGCTATGCACTTCGTTTTGCCGTCAGCGAGATCAGTGAGATGAAGAAGACGAGCGTCGGAGTGAAGGGCATGCAGCTGCAGGCGAAGGATCATGTGAAGAACGCCTGGCTGGTGTCGCCGCGCGCAAAGAAAGAAGACGGTACGCCGCAGGACGGCCCGGACTGGAGTTCTGTAAAGCTCTTAAAGCGCGGAGCAAAGGGAACGAAGATCCGGAAGAAAAGCGGGACCTGATCGCGGCAGAAAATCGGAAATGGGCAGGAAGTACCTGCATGGCAGATAGAATAAAGGCATAAAAGGAGAGCGTCATGAAGGATGGATTTGTCAAGACCGCGGCAGTATCGCCGCAGGTGACGTTAGCTGATCCTGAAGCTAACCGGAAAGAGATCGAAAGGCTGATGAAGCAGGCGGCGGCACGGGGCGCGAAGATCATCGTGTTTCCGGAGCTGGCGATGACCGGCTATACCTGCGGAGACCTGTTCTTCCACAAACGGCTGATCGAAGCGGCGTATGACGAGCTGATCGAACTGGCCAAAGAGACAGAAGACCTGGACGCCATCGTCTTCGTCGGTACGCCGTGGGTGAGCGGCGGAAAACTGTACAGCTGCATTGCCGCATTAAGCGACGGTGAGCTGATCGGGCTTGTACCGAAATACAATATCGCAGCGAGTGAACGGAGATATTTTGTCCCCGGAAATGAAGAGACATTTGACGTCGAGATCCTGGACGAAGATACTGATGAGGAGTATGAACCGGATGACGACGATGATGACGATGACGACGACTGGGATGATTATGGCGTAGATGTGAGTTACGTTCCCTTCGGAACAAATCTGATCTTCTCCTGTGAAGAGTATCCGGATCTGAAAATCGCAGCGGAAGTGGGCGGAGATCTTTTTGCGCCTGTGTCTCCGGGTCTGTATCATGCACAGGCCGGCGCCTCTGTGATCGTGAACTGTGCTGCTGATGACGAAGCAGCAGGCAGGGCAGCGGTCAGAAGATCCGTTGTCAGCGACCAGTCCCTGCGCATCCATGCGGCCTATGTGTTCGCAAATGCAGGATATGGGGAATCTACCACAGACTGTGTATTCGGCGGCCACAGCGTCATTGCGCAGAACGGGAGAGTGC
This sequence comes from Lachnospiraceae bacterium, assembly GCA_017431345.1. Classification (GTDB taxonomy): domain Bacteria; phylum Bacillota; class Clostridia; order Lachnospirales; family Lachnospiraceae; genus UBA3305. Next base: position 14,629 of record JAFRLH010000033.1, read on the forward strand.
TTGCGGAGAGCAAACGTTTTGAGAAGGAGTCGATTATCTACGCGGATGTGGACGTCGATATGCTTCTGGCGGAAAGACAGCGGATCACTGCCTTTGAAGCGGCGGATGAAGAGGATTACGAAACGGTTGATTTCAGCCTGAAACTGACGGATACGAAGCTGGAGAAGCAGATCCCGAAGAATCCGTTCATCCCTGAAGAGGCGGCTGCCAGAGACGAGAGATTTGAAGAGATCCTGATGATGCAGGCGATGGGGCTTGTCAGAAGACTGGATCATACCGGCTGCAAACATGCTGTCATCGGTATCTCCGGCGGGCTGGATTCCACGCTTGCTCTGCTCGTGACAGTGAAAGCGTTCGATATTCTCGGACTCCCGAAGGACGGCATCTGCGCTGTTACGATGCCCTGTTTCGGCACGACCGACCGGACTTACAATAACGCCTGCCGTATGGCTGAATCTACCGGTGCCAAGCTGATGGAGATCCCGATCCGTGAAGCGGTCCGGGTGCATTTTAAGGATATCGGTCATGATGAGAATAACCACGACGTTACTTATGAGAACGCCCAGGCAAGAGAGCGGACACAGGTCCTGATGGATATCGGCAATCAGATCGGCGGTATGGTGATCGGTACCGGCGACATGTCCGAACTGGCGCTCGGCTGGGCTACCTACAACGGCGACCACATGTCGATGTACGATGTGAACGGTGATGTGCCGAAGACGCTGATGCGCCATCTGGTGAGATATTACGCGGATACCTGCGGAGATGAAAAACTGAAGGCAACGCTGTATGACGTGCTGGATACGCCGGTGAGTCCGGAGCTTCTGCCGCCCGAAGAGGGTGTGATCGCGCAGAAGACGGAGGATCTTGTGGGGCCTTACGAACTGCATGATTTCTTCCTGTTCTATATGCTCCGGTTCGGCTTCCCGCCTGCAAAGATCTACCGCATGGCCATGACGGCGTTTGACGGAGAGTATGATGCAGCGACGATCAAAAAATGGCTGTATACATTCTTCCGGAGATTCTTCAGTCAGCAGTATAAGCGGAGCTGCCTGCCCGACGGACCGAAGGTCGGATCGGTAGGCGTGTCGCCGAGAGGCGCGTTGGCCATGCCGAGCGACGCATGCGCGAGGCTGTGGCTGAAGCAGATCGAAGGACTGGAGTAACGGCGGGGTCTGCCGGCCGGGAATCGAGGAGGCTGGCATCAGAAAACCCCGGAGACTGTCATCCGGAGGAGCGAAGCGACGAAGGATCCTCGAAGTAACGACTGCAGTTTTACGAAATACGAAAGACGCAATCGGCGGATCTTTCAGGACTGCCGCCTCTTCGGAAGACAGATGAAGCGATGTTGTATCATGAATTTCAAGAAAAGTATTTGATACTGATACTTTAGTGTGCTATCATATCGCAGTACAAGAAGATCATTCTCCATCAAGAAAGGATCCACCTATGAAAGAACTCGAATTAAAGTACGGCTGCAACCCGAATCAGAAACCGGCCCGCGTTTTCATGAAGAAAGGAGAACTCCCTTTCACCGTTCTTAACGGCAAGCCCGGATTCATCAACCTGCTGGATGCGTTCAACAGCTGGCAGCTCGTCAAAGAGCTGAAGGAAGCTACCGGCCTCCCTGCAGCAGCATCTTTCAAGCATGTTTCCCCTGCCGGCGCGGCTGTTTCAGTACCGCTTTCGGATGTTGAACAGCAGATCTATTTCGTGGAGGGCGTAGAACTGACTCCCATGTCGACTGCCTATATCCGTGCAAGAGGCTCTGACCGCATGTCTTCCTATGGCGATTTTGCAGCGCTTTCCGATGAATGTGACGAAGCGACAGCAGCTTACCTCGCAAGAGAGGTTTCCGACGGTGTTATTGCTCCTTCCTATTCGCCGGAGGCACTGGAGATCCTGAAGAAAAAGAAAAAAGGCAATTACCTTGTCATGCAGATGGATCCTGCCTATAAGCCCGAACCGCTGGAGCAGAAAGATGTCTTCGGCATTACCTTCGAGCAGCTGAGAAATGATTTCCCGATCAACGAGGAACTGTTCACAAAGAATATTCCGACAAAGAACAAGAACATGACGCCGGAAGCAATCCGGGATCTGATCGTGGCGATGATCACCCTGAAGTATACGCAGTCCAATTCTGTCTGCTATGTCAAGGGCGGACAGGCAGTCGGCATCGGCGCCGGACAGCAGTCACGTGTCCACTGCACGAGGCTGGCCGGAAACAAAGCCGACAACTGGTTCCTGCGTCAGCATGAGAAAGTGCTGAATCTGCCGTTCCTCGATGACATTCGCAGGCCCAACAGGGATAATGCGATCGACGTTTACATTTCCGATGATTATGATGACGTGCTTCGTGACGGCGCCTGGCAGGAGGTGTTCAAATTCCGACCTGAGCCGCTGACGAAGGAAGAAAAGAAAGCCTGGCTGAAGCAGATGGAAGGCCTGGCACTCGGCTCGGATGCCTTCTTCCCGTTCGGAGATAATATCGAGAGAGCGTACCGCTCCGGTGTAAAGTATGTTGCGGAAGCCGGCGGTTCGATCAGAGATGACAATGTCATCGAAACAGCCGACAGATATGACATGTGCATGGCATTTATCGGCATGAGACTTTTCCACCATTGATGAGAAAGCGCCCGAAAGGGCGCTTTTTTGTTGCCTTTCTCTCCCTGCACAGCCGGGGAACTACGGACGAAAAATGAGAGAAGAGAGATTTCGACCGTAAGAAGCAAGCCGGAATTGCTGCGGAGCAGAAGAAACTTACGGACGAAAAGAGAGAGAAGCAGAGTTTCGTCCGTATTCGTTGTTTTCAGAAAGAACTCCTAGTTATTTTGCAATAGATATGATATAATCATATCAGCTATGCGAACAGGTGAGGTTTACAGAAAATGTGTGAATACAGCGTAAGTGAAATCAGGCCGTCAGATAAACGGTCGATCAGGAAAATGGAAGCCCTGCTGGAAAAGGAAGGCATCAGCAGGGACAAGAATCTGGATCTGTCGATCGGATTGTTTGATGATGATTACAATCTGGTCGCTACCGGATCATGCTTTAAAAATACTCTCCGGTGTATGGCGGTGGATTCCGATCATCAGGGAGAAGGTCTGCTGAACAGGGTGGTCTCGCACCTGATGGACGAACAGTTCGCCCGCGGGAACCGGGATCTGTTCCTGTACACAAAATGCAATTCCGCCAAATTCTTCGGAGATCTCGGCTTTTATGAGATCGCAAGAGTCCCGGACCGGGTCGTCTTCATGGAGAACAGACGCGACGGATTCCCCGGCTATCTCAGGGAACTGGAGAAAACGAAGGTGGAGGCAAAATCGGTCGCCGCTGTGGTCATGAACGCCAACCCGTTCACGCTCGGGCATCAGTATTTACTGGAGAAGGCATCCGCGGAGAACGATTATGTCCATGTTTTTATGGTGTCTGAGGATGCTTCTCTGATCCCGTACAGCGTCCGCGAGAAGCTGATCCGGGAGGGGAGCGCGCATCTGAAGAACCTGATCTATCATGCTTCCGGCAGCTATATTATTTCGAACGCCACCTTCCCTTCTTATTTCCTGAAGGATGAGGATATCGTGATCGAGTCCCACGCAAGGCTGGATATCCGGGTATTCACGCACATCGCGAAAGCGCTCGGGATCACCAGAAGATATGTCGGCGACGAACCGACCAGCCGAGTGACCTCCATTTACAACAGAGTGATGGCGGAAGAACTTGCGGAAGAAGGCGTGGAATGCATCATTGTTCCCAGGAAGGAACTGGACGGTGTGCCGATCAGCGCTTCCAACGTGCGAAAAGCGATCAAGGAAGACAGACTTTCCGACATCAGGGAGCTGGTTCCGCAGAGCACCTATGATTATTTTGCTTCCGATGAGGCAGCGGAAGTCGTGAACAGGATACGGAAGGCGGAAGAAGTAGTGCATTACTGACCCCCGGCAGTGTGACCGCCTGATGATATAGACAGCAGCTGTAGTTTAACTACTTTTTATGAGGAGACAAGAATGAAAAAAGTATTGTTTGCAGCGTCAGAGTGTGTGCCTTTTGTCAAGACCGGAGGACTGGCGGACGTGGCCGGTTCGCTTCCCAAGTATTTTGACGCGGAGAAATATGATGTCCGGGTCATGCTCCCGAAATATCTGTGCATTTCCGAGGAGTACAGGGAGGAGATGGAATATGTCACCCATTTCTATATGTACTATTACGGCAGGAACAGATATGTGGGCGTGATGAAGCTTGTCCGCGACGGCGTCACCTTCTATTTCATTGACAACGAAGAATATTACAGCGGAAATTCGCCTTATTCGGATCATCTTTATGACCTTGAAAAATTCGGCTTTTTCTCGAAAGCCTGTCTGTCCGTGCTTCCGTCGATCGGATTCCGCCCGGACATCATCCATTGCCATGACTGGCATACCGGACTGATTCCCGTATATCTGAAGACCGTGTTTGCCGCAGATGAATTCTATAACGGCATCAAGACGATCATCACGATCCACAATCTCCGGTTCCAGGGCAATTACAATATCGATAAGGTGAAAGAGATGACCGGCCTTCCGGATTATCTGTTTACCAGCGACAAGCTCGAAGCGTACAGAGACGCGAATTATCTGAAGGGCGGCCTGGTGTATTCGGATTACATCACCACGGTCAGCGAGACTTATACGGAAGAGATCAAGACGCCGTTCTACGGAGAGAAACTGGACGGTCTGCTGTGGGCAAGGTCGAATTCGCTGAAGGGGATCCTGAACGGGCTGGATTATGATGAATGGAATCCGGAGACGGATGAGTTCATTGCACAGAAATTTTCGGTCAAGACTTTCCGTGATGGAAAGAAAAAGAACAAACTGGCGCTGCAGAGAGAGCTGGGACTGAACCAGGATGCCGGAACGATGATGGTCGGGATCATTTCCAGGCTGACAGACCAGAAAGGCTTCGATCTGATCCAGAGAGTCATGGAAGAACTGGTGGCAGAGGGCATTCAGTTCGTGGTGCTGGGCACCGGCGAATGGAAATATGAAGAGTTGTTCAAATCGTATGCAGGCAGATTCCCGGGACAGATCTCCGCGAACATTTTCTATTCGAATGCGCTTTCCCACAGGATCTATGCATCCTGCGATGCGTTCCTGATGCCTTCCCTGTTCGAACCGTGCGGCCTCAGCCAGCTGATGAGCCTGCGGTACGGGACACTGCCGATCGTCCGCGAGACCGGCGGCCTGAAGGATACGGTCATTCCGTACAATATGTTCGACAACACGGGTACGGGATTCACGTTTACGAATTATAATGCGCATGAGATGCTGGATACAGTGCGCAGAGCGAAGGAATTGTTCACGGACAACAAGCGCCGCTGGAACCAGATGTGCGAGCGTGGGATGAAGTGCGATTATTCGTGGAACGCGTCCGCAAAGAAATACGAAGAACTGTACGACCAGCTTTGACTGAGGCTTCTGTCGTCCTGAAGGGAGCGTGCGACCGAAGGATCCACGCTGTAATGACTGCGGTCTTAGCAGAACCGAAGAGAGTGAAAACACAGACAGTCTGTCTGTTATCCAGGGAAGCGAAGCGACGAAGGATCCGCGCCGTAAAAACTGCAGTCATACGGAAGGGCAGTGCAGAGTCTTCGGAGAAGAATAATGAAGGTTATTTCAGAAAAAGAAAAACAATACATCACGGTCGGTAATAAAAAGCTGGAACTCGGCTTTACCACCGGAAGCTGTGCCGCCGCTGCCGCAAAGGGAGCGGCGCAGCTTTTGCTTGCCGGGAAAGCACCGGAAAGCGTGGACTTGCTGACACCGGAAGGGATCCTCCTGAAGCTGCGGCCGGAATTCTGCCGGCTGACGGAAGACGGCGCCGCAGTCTGCGGCATCAAAAAGCATGCCGGCGATGACCCGGATATTACAGATGGAATGACGGTGGCAGTGAAGCTTGTTCCGCGAGGCGGATCAAAAGCGGATGCCGGTATCCGGCTCACTGCCGGCGATGGCGTCGGTACAGTCACTCTCCCCGGGCTTGAACAGCCGGTCGGTGCCCCGGCAATCAATAAAGTGCCGCGGCAGATGATTCGGGCAGCAGTGAGAGAAGCTTTTGAGGAAGCCGGGATCGGACGCGAAGAGATCAGCCTGACAGCGGAAATCTCTGTGCCCGGCGGCACAGAGATCGCCCAAAAAACATTTAATCCGAAGCTCGGGATCGTAGGCGGTATTTCGATCCTTGGCACCAGCGGAATCGTGAAACCCATGAGCAGAAAGGCACTGAAGGATACGATCAGCCTGGAACTGGATGTAAAAGCTGCCGCCGGAACCGACCCGCTGATCCTGTGCCCGGGAAATTACGGCACAGCATTTCTGAAGGCGGAATACGGAATCGATCCGGAAGGCGCAGTCAGATACGGAAACTATTTCGGCTATGTGCTCGATGAAGCCGCAGCAAAAGGATTTAAGAATATCCTGATCGTGAGTCATATCGGGAAGCTAATCAAAGTCGCGGGCGGGATCATGAATACGCATTCCCGCGCAGCGGACTGCCGGATGGAGATCATGGCAGCGCATGCGCTGCTGGCAGGAGCGGATGCGGCGCAGGCAAGGAAGATCCTCTCCTGCGTGACGACCGACGCAGCGCTGGAATTGCTGGAGGAGTACGGCATGACGGAAGCGGTCATGCGGTCGCTTGCCGAAAAGATCAGGGAAGTGATCACTGCCAGAGCCGGAGCGGACAGCAGAATTGCTGCTGTTGCTTTTGCACGCGACAGGGTATTGTTTAAGACAGACAGCATTGTGTAAATAGAATCAGTATGAGAAGAAAAGTGACCCGGATTGGAGAATATGGCAATCCGGGTCACTTTTTTGCTGCTTGAAGCTTGTAAACGAGAGATAAAAGTGACCTGAATCGAGTGAAGAGAAGAAACAGGTCATTTATCTTGCTGTCTGGAGCATGTGAAAGGAAGAAAAAGTGACCCTGATTCGAATAAAGAAAGAATCAGGTCACTTCGGAAGAGATCTGTGTGTAATTTCATATGTCAGGCAGCGGGATCAGTATTTCATGCGGCAGAATCAGTACTTCCTGATCCTTGCGATAAATCTTGAAAAGTCATCATACTTCCACAGCACCGGCGTGGGATACAGCGGGTTCGCTTCCTTCATCGCCCATTTGATGATCTGATCGACATCCTCGTCTTTGATCATGTCGACATATTCCGGAATGCCCATCTTTTCCTTCATCTTCTCGATCCAGCGGATGAACTTCTCGGCTTTTTCCGCATCGTTCCTGCCATCCATGCCGCAGACTTCCGCCAGTTCGGCAAGCGGCTTGTCAACAACATGGCCGAATTCGCGCATGACATGCGGCAGAAGGATGGACATCGCCAGCCCGTGCGGAACGCCGTACAGACCGCCCAGCGTATGGCCGATCGCGTGCACATATCCCACACATCCTCTGGTGAAGGCGCGGCCGGCGAAGAACGCGGCTTTCTGCATGTTCTGGCGGGCTTTGAGATTCGATCCGTCTTTATACGCTTTGTAGAGATTTTTGTAGATCAGGCGGACAGCGCGTTTTGCGAGAACATTTTCCAGTTTTGTATTATAGGTATGGTTCGTATAGGCTTCGACCGCGTGGCAGAGAGCGTCCATACCGGTCGTGGCAGTAATGAACGGCGGCAGTCCGACAGTCAGTTCCGGGTCCAGCACGGCATATTGCGGAATGATGATGGGATCATTAATGGAAGCTTTGCGGTGTGTTGCGGAATCCGTTATAACTGCGGCCACCGTTGTCTCTGAACCGGTGCCGGCGGTTGTCGGAATGGCGAAGAAAAGCGGTACTCTTTTGTGGACTTTCAGAAGTCCCTGGAGCTGCCGTACACTTTTCTTCGGATGCACGGCTTTTGCACCGATCGCTTTCGCACAGTCCATCGGCGAGCCGCCGCCCATGGCGACAAGCGCCTGGCAGCCGTTTTCTTTGTAGATCTTATAGCCGGCTTCCACATCATCGCTCGTGGGATTCGGGGAGACATCGGAGAACAGCGCGTACTGAATGCCTTCTTCCTCGAGCGCGGAAAGAAGTCTGTCCGGCAGCCCGATCTTCATCAGGCCGTTATCCGTGACCACAAGCACTTTCCCGGCGCCTTTTTCCTTCAGCATCGCCGGAAGCTTTTTGATGGATCCCGGACCCTCGATATACTCCGGCATCCTGTAACCGAGAAAATAGTTTGCGCCTACCATCACTGTCTGGAACGTTTTGCAGTACAGTGTATACATGGTGACATCCTCCTTTTCGTTTGTTTTCGGTTCTTCATAGCTTATTTTAATTGCCGATTTCGGACATTTGGAAGCGCAGACGCCGCAGCGGAAGCACTTCTCCTGATCGATCGTGAAGGGGGATTTCCGTTCGCCGTAAGGCGCGCCGGCCTTGCAGACGCGGCTGCAGAGGGAGCAGCCGATGCAGGCTTCGGGATCAATGGTCACGGATGCGATCTTTTTCTGATCCAGATCCGTAAAAATGGAATCTGTGGGACAGACGTCGGCACACTGTCCGCAGCCGACACATTTTTCCGGATCAATACTGTATTTCGACTTGACTTCATCCACCGGTTCCGGTGCGCCGAACAGGCATTCATAAGCGCATGCTCCGCAGCCGACGCAGCGGTTCGTATCTATTCTGTATGCCATGGTCAGCCTCCTGATGCAGGGGAGAGGAGCCAGATTTCGTCGCCGTCTTTCAGTTGCTGCCGTTTTTTCGAGCATCTGTCTCCGTTGATGTAAACGATCGCGTCGCTGAAGGAGAGCGGCGCAGGATGGCGAAGGCCGGGCTTTGCCGCCAGTCGGTCTTTATAGATCAGCTCGGCTCTGTCATTCAGCAGTGCGAAGATATCGGAGAGCCTGTCGGCCTGCACCTGCTCGTTTGCAAGATGGGTGTCGATCCGCAGCACGCCGAAAAGCTTCACGGTCACTTCAGCCATTCTTCCTCGCCTCCTTTACGATCTGGTCATAATAGCCCCTGTCGATGTCCACGCCGAATCGCTTCAGCGTGCTGTAAGTCGGGATCCCGTCCTTCCAGCCGCGGGCTCTGTTGTAATCTTTCAGAAGACGTTCCAGCGGCACCTTCGTCCTGGGATCGTTCGGATCCTGGGGTGTTTTGGTCAGTCTCTTCGGCAGGACGTCCGCGTTCGCTTTCTGTCCCAGGATGATATTGCAGATCCGCTCCATGTTGTAACCGTGGGAACCTGCCGTCAGCGCTGTGCCGACGGTCGCATGGAAATCACAGACGTAATTCAGTGCATATGTATGCTGGATCAGCGGGATATTGATGTGTGCCAGGCGTGTGAACTTGTTGAGGATGTTGACGACCGGTCCGAAATAAGGGAACACCTTCAGGATCATCTGTGTCAGCGGCCAGTTCGGTTTCTCCACCAGAAATCCAGGGAAAACAGCGTAGCTCGTGAAGAGACAGGAGCCGCAGGCGGAGATCGCTTCCATCAGGTTCTGGAACATGATCGTCATGGCGGCTTTGCCGTGGGGCGTAAGGGAATCGACATCCAGCCCAAGTCCTTCCAGAACGACCATGTAGCCTGCGTTCAGATGGCACCCGCCGCGGTTCGCGGTCGCATAGCCGAGGCCCTGGCCGACGGCATGCCGGGGTTCATAAGCAGCAAGCTCCATGCCTTTGGCATGAATGGCGAATTCCTTCCCGCCGAACTTTTCACTCATCCGTTTTGTGCCGTTCGCAAGATCGTCCCCGATGCCTTCGCGGAAAGCGATCTGGCGGAAGACTTCGGAGATATTGTCGGTCTTTCCGAATTCCAGACCGCAGTCCCACATCCCTTTTTCATTCAGCTCCATGGCAAAGGCAATGGAACCGGCAGAGGAGATCGCATCCATACCGAGTTCGTCGAGTTCATAGTTCCAGCGGAGGATCATTTCGATATCGTCGTTCATGATGTTCGGACCGAGCAGGCCGAGCGTCTCGAGCTCCGGGCCTTTGACGGTCTTTCCGTCCACTTTGACAGATCTTCCGCAGCGGATCACGCAGGTGGAGCAGGCTGAATTGGAGACCAGATGTTTTTCCGCCAGTTCTTCGCCGGAGACTTTCTCAAATCCTTTGAATCTGCCCGCCGAGAAATTCTTTGTCGCGAGAATGCTGTGCGCCTGCATGGGCGCGATCAGCCCGGCCGTCCCGAGCTTCGGGAGCTGTCTTCCCGTGAGCGGATGCGTCTGCAGCGTCTTCACCCATTTCTTATTAAATTTCTTCAGCTTGCGGGGATGCGCGATCTTACATTTCTTCGTACCCTTAACGGTCACCGCTTTCAGATTCTTGTCCCCGAATACAGCGCCGACGCCGCCTCTGCCGGAGGTGCGTTCGCCGGAAAAAACGCAGGAGTAAAGGACTTTGTTCTCGCCGGCGGGGCCGATCACCAGTTTGGCAGTATCTTTCGGCAGCTTCTCCTGCGCCTCGGAGATCTTCATCCCCCGGAGACCGGAGGCGTCTTCGAACGTTACATCATTTTCGGTGATGTGAACGGTGGTGGGACGATCCGCCCGGCCGGTGATGATGCATGCGTCATATCCGGCGCGTTTCAGTGTCAGGCCGAAATCACCTCCGCAGTTCGAAGAAGTGATGATGCCGGTAAGCGGTGAAATGGTGGAAATGTTGAATCTGGAAGTGTTCGGACATCCCGATCCGGTCAGCGGACCGGTGGTGACCACGATCCAGTTGTCCGCATCAAAAGCCTTCATGCCGGGCCGGATATGGGAGAAAAGAATATCCGCCGCCATGATCTTGCCGCCGATGGTACGCTTCCTGTCAGTGTCTGTCCACGGATATAGCTCGTGTGTTCCCGAAGACAGATCGATCTTCAGTACCTTTCCCATGTATCCATACAGTTCAGACATAATGCATCACCTCGTTTCGGAACAGATAACGGCAGTTTCTTTGATTTTGCTCTGTTTGCATCCTGATTTTATCATATTTCTATGAAACTGTATATCTTTTTCGGTCTAAAATCGTGACAAAATCATCTGCAGGAAGTAGTATAATAGGCAGGTGAGGAAAGAAACAAAATGACAGCTGCATAGAGGACGGATCTCACGTCCCGTTACAAAGACAGGAGATCGGAAAATATGACAAACGAAACAATGATGCAGTATTTTGAATGGTATCTTCCGAATGACGGGCTCTGGTGGAAACGCTGCGCCGCGAAGGCGGAGAGCCTGCACGATCTCGGGATCACCCAGGTATGGCTTCCCCCTGCTTATAAGGGAACCTGTCAGGACGATGTCGGCTACGGCGTCTATGACATGTACGATCTGGGGGAATTTGACCAGAAGGGTACCGTGCGCACAAAATACGGAACGAAAGAAGAATATATTGAAGCGATAAAGGCATTGCAGAATACCGGGATCAAGGTGTTCGCAGATATCGTCCTGAACCACCGGATGGGCGGCGATGAGACGGAAGAGATCACGGCTGTGACGGACTCGCCGGAGGACAGGAATCAGCAGATCGGCGGAGAACAGAAAGTAAAAGTCTGGTCGAAATTCACATTCCCGGGCAGACACGGGAAGTACAGTGATTTCACCTGGAACCATACGCATTTCACCGGCACGGACTGGGATGAGAATTCCAAAGCCGAGGATATGATCTTCCGGTTTACGGGCAAACACTGGGAGCCGGACGTCGATCCCGAAAGAGGCAACTTCGACTATCTGATGGGTATGAACGTGGACATGGATAATCCCGAAGTCATCCGGGAGACAGCGAAATGGCTCTTATGGTATGTCAATGAGACCGGTGTGGACGGTCTGCGGCTGGATGCCGTAAAGCATATCAGTTTCCTTTTCTACAGGGATCTGCTGGCCGGGCTCCGCAGGGATTCAGGGAAAGCGTTCCCTGCAGTCGGAGAGTACTGGAGCGGCGAGATCGACAGACTGAAATATTACCTGGACATGGTCGAGAATGAAATGTCATTGTTCGACGTCGCGCTGCATTACAACTTTTATCATGCTTCCTGCAGCAATGACGAATACAGCATGAAGACCATTTTTGACAATACGCTCGTGAAGGAACGGCCGGACAAAGCGGTCACCTTCGTCGACAATCACGATACGCAGTACGGGCAGAGCCTGCAGTCTTTCGTGGAAGACTGGTTCAAACAGCCTGCTTATGCGATGATCCTGCTGCGGCAGGACGGCATTCCCTGCGTTTTCTATACGGATTACTATGGCAATCCGGCACAGAACAGGCCGCTGGTACCGAATCTCGGAAAACTGATCAAATTAAGGAGCAGATACGCCTACGGCGAGCAGGAGGATTACCTGGATGACGACCATGTGATCGGCTGGGTGCGCCGCGGCGATGAGGAACATCCGGGTTCCGGCGTCGCAGTCGTTCTTTCCAACGGAGAAGCCGGATCGAAGCGCATGGAGATGGGAACCGCTTTTGCGGGAAAGGAATTCCATGACGCGCTGGGAATCTGCCCGGATCCCGTGCTGATCGGGGAAGACGGATTCGGGGAATTCGGTACGGAAGGCAGGAGTGTGTCCGTGTGGGTGCTGCCGGATGCGTTTGAAGACTTAATCGTCAACGAGTGATCGAACCGGCTTGGGGAAAGGCCGGGTGAAGACGGCTGCAGACAGGCAGTCGGGAGCTTGCAGTTGTTTTTGACACACAGACACCTGGAATATATACTGGATGATGACAGGGTTAATGTCCCGCAGGGGACATCAGCAAACGGAGAAAAAGTATGGTCCATTTTGTCGGCGCGGGTCCGGGCGCTCCGGATCTGATCACAATCAGGGGTAAAAAGCTGATCGCGGAAGCGGATGTCATCATTTATGCGGGTTCGCTGGTGAACCCGCAGCTGCTGAATGATGCAAAGCCCGGCTGCGCGATCCATAACAGCGCTTATATGACGCTCGATGAAACGTCGGCAGTCATAAAGCACGCAGAAGCGGAAGGTCTGACAACAGTCAGGCTCCATACCGGTGATCCGTCGATCTACGGCGCGATCGCGGAGCAGATGCATGAGCTGGATCTTCTGGGGATCCGCTATGATGTGTGCCCGGGCGTAAGCTCGTTCGTGGCAGCTGCTGCAGTGCTGGATCAGGAATATACCAAACCGGGGATCAGCCAGAGCGTGATCATTACGAGGGCTGCAGGGAGGACGCCGGTGCCGGAGAAAGAGCGCATCGGTTCTTTTGCGGCGCATCAGGCGACGATGGTGCTGTTCCTTTCGGCGGGCAAATGGGAAGCGTGCCGGGAGCAGCTGCTGGAGGGCTATCCGGAGGATACGCCGGCGGCAATTGTTTACAAGGCGACCTGGGAGGATGAGAGGATCCTCCGGTGTACGGTCGGTACGCTTGCGGAAACCGGAGAGGCTTCGGGAATCACCGGCACAGCACTGATCATTGTCGGGGATGTGCTGGGGGAGGAAGCGCCGAAGTCGAAGCTGTATGATCCGGCGTTTGAGACGGCGTTCCGGAGCAGTCATAATAAAAGATAAGGGATCGATATTATGAAATCATTTATTCTCAGTTTTACTCTTAAAGGCGGCGAGACTGCCTCAAAGATCCGGGATCTTTGCCCCGAACTCTCCGCAGTCACGATCTGCATGCCCGCTTTCGCAGACCAGCTTGAGCAGGTCCCGTTTGATGAGCCGCTGCGCGCCTGGGTCGGAAGGCATTTTGCAGAGGATGATCTGCTGGTCTTTATCGGCGCAGCCGGCATTGCCGTCCGGCTGATCGCACCGCATATCCAGTCGAAGGATACGGATCCTGCCGTGGTCGTGGTCGATGAAGACGCCGGCTTCGTGATCCCGATCCTGTCAGGGCATCTGGGCGGCGCCAATGAATATGCAGAACTGATCGCGGAGAGGATGGACGCCGTTCCGGTCATCACAACGGCAACAGATGTCCGGAAAACATTTTCCGTGGATACCTGGGCAAAAAAAAACGGCCTGCACATTGATTCGCTGACAGCGGCGAAAAAGATCTCCGCTGCGGTACTGTCCGGAAAGCCGGTCGGGTTTTTTGCCGATGCGTATATTACGGTAAAAGGTGAGATTCCCGGATGCCTGAAAAAGCTGCAGGAGAAAGAAGCCCGCAGTTGGGAGGGGGAGCTGATCTCTGTTTCTGCCAGAGATCTTTTCCCGGAAAAGGAGGGAGTACTCCCTCTTGTTCCGTCGTGCGTGACGCTGGGGATCGGATGCCGGCGGGATACGGATCCTGTACTTCTGAGACAGGAGACTGCCGCAGCGCTTGCGCAGCATCATATCTTCCCGGAGAGCATCGGGAAGATCGCGAGCATAGATATCAAAAAATATGAGAAAGCATTGACTGATCTTGCGGAGAATCTGCATGTCCCGTTCGAGACTTTTACGGCAGAGGAACTGGCGCACGCAGAGGGTGCGTTCGCTTCTTCGGATTTTGTAAAGCAGGTCGCAGGCGTGGATAATGTTTGTGAAAGAGCCGCCTCCCTCGATACAGATGGCGGGACAGTCCTCATGGAAAAACATGTGGGCACAGGCATGACGGCGGCAGCTTATGCTGCCTGCACGGAGGTGACGTTTTGGGAGAACTGACCGTTCTCGGGCTGGGCCCGGGTGCACCGGAAAAAAGAACTGCGGAAGTGCAGCATGCCCTGGAAACGGCGGATCTGATCGTCGGTTATACAGCCTATGTTGATCCGTTAAGGGCAGAACTGCCGGAGAAGAGGTTCTTTACATCCGGTATGATGAAGGAGATCGACCGGTGCCGGCTGGCCCTGGAAGCGGCTTCCGAAGGAAAGAACGTCGTGCTGGTCTCTTCGGGCGATGCCGGAGTTTACGGTATGGCAAGCCCGGTCCTTGAGCTTGCGCCGCAGTTCCCGGAGGTACAGATCCGCATCCTTCCCGGTATTACAGCCGCCCTGTCAGGCGCAGCGCTGCTCGGCGCGCCGCTCGGACATGATTTTGCAGTGATCAGCCTGAGCGACCGGCTGACACCGTGGGAGGAGATCACCCGCAGGGCAGAACTGCTGGCGGAAGCGGGCATGCCGATCGTGATCTATAATCCGGGCAGTCATTCGCGCAGGGGGTATCTTAAGGAGATCTGCGGTATCCTGCTGGAAAAGCTGCCCGCGGATACGCCGTGCGGAATGGCGCGGAATATCGGGAGAGAAGGGGAATCCGCCGAGATCCTTACGCTTGCGGAACTGGCACAGAGAGAACCGGATATGTTTACAACTGTTTTTATAGGAGACAGAACAACGCGTATGCTGAACGGCAGGATGGTGACGCCGCGCGGTTATGATGTATAACGGAGGGAGAAAAATGAGCAGGATCATACTGTTTGCGGGAACATCGGAAGGCAGGAGGCTGGCACAGCTGCTGACGAAATACGGGAAGGATGTTCTTGTCTGTGTCGCAACGGAATATGGCGAAGAAGTGCTGAAGGATGTCCCGCCGGAAAATGTCCGGACCGGACGGATGGACGCGGCGGAAATGGAAGCGCTGATGCGTGAGGAAGAAGGATGCACGGTAATAGATGCTACGCATCCTTACGCCACGGCAGTCAGTGAAAATATCAGAACTGCCTGCAGTGCCTCCGGCACGCAATATATCCGGCTGCTGCGGCCTTCTGTGGAAGAGGAGATCCGCGGGGACAGGGATGCTGCGATCGTGGATACCGTAAAGGAAGCGGCGGATTTCCTGGCAGAACATGAGGGAAATGCGCTCATTACGACCGGCAGCAAGGAACTGCAGCCATTCGGTTCGGTGCCCGGTGCAGCAGCCCGGTTCATGGTAAGGGTGCTGCCGACGGCGGAATCGATTATGGCCTGCAGGGAGGCCGGCTTCGACGGAAAGAACATCATTGCCGCGCAGGGACCGTTTTCCGAGGACGCCAATTATCTGCTGCTGAAGGAGAATGATATCTCATGGCTGGTCACCAAGGAATCCGGCGATCAGGGCGGCTTTCAGGAAAAACGGACAGCGGCAAAAAGAGCCGGCGCGAAGATCATACTGATCCGGAGACCGACGAAAGAAGGCGGCTTAAGCTTTGCCGATACAGTAAAGGAACTGTGCCCGGAAGCGGTCAACGAGGTGAAGACGATCGCGCCGATTTCCGTTTCACAGCGGAAGATCTGGCTGATCGGCGCCGGCATGGGCGCTGTACCGCAGCTGACCGAGGAGGCACTTGATGTGATTGCAGAAGCGGATGTGCTGATCGGTTCTTCCCGCCTGATCAAATCGCTGTCCCCGTTCAAAAAGCCTGCGCTGGAATCCTACAAGAGCGAAGAGATCCTTCCGTTCATTCACAGGCATCCGGAGTATCATACGGTTGCCATCGTGCTTTCCGGTGATGTAGGATTCTATTCCGGCGCCAAAAAACTGCTTGCCGGAATGCAGGAAGACAAAGTCGAGCTGATCTGCGGTATTTCGTCTGTCCAGTATTTCTGCGCAAAATGCAGGATCCCGTGGGAGGATGTCTGCCTGGTCAGCGCCCACGGCCGTGACGGCAATCTGGCAGCTGCGATCCGCAGACATAAGAAAGTCTTTTCCCTTGTCGGAAGCAGGAAAGCGCTTTCGGATACTGCTGCGCAGCTCACGGATTTCGGATACGGGAACCTCACGGTAAGAGTGGGCGTGAACCTTTCTTATGAAGATGAAAAAGTGTACGCGACTACCTTGTCCGCGCTCGCAAAGAATGCGCCGACCGGGCTTACTGTACTGATCATTGAGAATCCGGATGCCGACAATTATGTCGTCACCCATGGTATTCCGGATGATGCGTTCTTAAGAGCCGAAGTACCGATGACAAAAGAAGAGATCCGCTCGGTTGCCTTGTCCAAACTGAGACTGACAAAAGATGCGATCGTATATGATATCGGCTCCGGGACCGGTTCCGTAGCGGTCGAGGCAGCGAGACAGGCGGAGAACGGGCTCGTTCTCGCGATCGAGAAAAAAATGCCTGCGGTCGAACTGATCGGCAGGAATGCCAGACATTTCGGCGTGACCAATCTGGAAGTGATCGCGGGAGAGGCCCCGGAAGCGCTGTGCGATCTGCCGGCACCCACGCATGCGTTCATCGGCGGAAGCTGCGGAAGAATGGCCGAGATCTGTGAACAGCTGCGGATGAAGAATCCCAGAGTGAGGATCGTGGTCAGTGCGGTATCGCTGGAGAGCATCGGTGCGCTGACAAACTATCTCAACGAGCACGCTCCCATTCATTATGAAGTGACGCAGATTACCGCGGCAAGATCCAAAAAACTCGGTGATTATCATATGATGACCGGACTGAACCCGGTGGTGGTTGCAGCCTTCGACGACGACGAACGCCGGAACGAAAAGGGAGAGCTGAAATGGTAAAGGAAGCCGGCGGCAGATTCGCATTATCCGGAAAAGAAGCCGTGGCTGTGGGAACAGGAGCGCTGACTTTCACTGAAGGTGCTCCGGCGGGGCTGTCTTCCTGCCCCAGGATCATCATTGCCGCTCCTGCAAGCGGCAGCGGGAAGACGATGCTCACCTGCGGATTGATGAAGGCTTTCCGTGACCGGGGACTTGCTGTGCATGGGATGAAATGCGGGCCGGATTTCATCGACCCGCTGTTCCATGCGAAGATCCTTGGGGTAAAAAGTCGGAATATTGATGGTTTCCTGATGAACCGGGAGCAAATGCGGGCGACGCTGTACAGGCACGGAAAAGATGCGGATATCACCGTCATGGAAGGCGTGATGGGATATTACGACGGGATCGGCGGTTCCTCTGTCGCGCTTTCGACCTACGAAACGGCAGCGGTCACGCGGACGCCGGTGCTGCTTGTTGTTGACTGCTCCGGCTGCGGCGTCAGCATTGTGCCGATGATCAGGGGATTGAAGGATTACAGATCGGACGCAGGCATCGCGGGCGTGATCCTGAACAATATCTCTGACGGGCTGGCGGAGAAGCTGGCGGAAGTCATCCTCGAGGAAACGGATCTTCCTGTGGTCGGCAGTCTGCCGAAAGACCCGGCACTCGCGGTCGGGAGCAGGCATCTGGGGCTGGTGCTGCCGGATGAAATAAAGGATATTGAAGAAAAGCTGGCAGGGCTTGCCGGACGGATCGCGGAGTATTTTGATCTGGACAAGATCCTGGAGATCGCCGGGAAGGCGCCGGAGGTCAGGGAATGTTCAAGCGGTATTGCAGCCGGGCTGGAAGATGCACCGGCCAAGCGTATCGCTGTCGCTGCGGACGAGGCATTCTGCTTTATGTATGACGACAATGAAGATGCGCTGAGGGAAGCGGGTGCGGAGATCGTGCACTTTTCGCCGCTGCACGATGAACATCTTCCTGAAAACATCAGTGGAATCATTCTTCCGGGCGGTTATCCGGAGCTGTACTGCAAGGCGCTATCGGAAAATGTTTCGATGCGGGCGGAGATAAAGCAGGCCCATGCATCGGGCATGCCGCTCATGGCGGAATGCGGCGGTTTCCTGTATCTGCATGACAGTCTGAAGGATATGGATGGAACTGTATGGCCGTTGGTCGGACTGCTTGACGCAGAGGCGTATTACGCCGGGAAGACCGGAAGATTCGGCTATATTACGGTCATGGATAAAGAGACCGGGAGAGAAGTGCGTGCGCATGAATTCCATGCGTATGAGAGTACGGACCCGGGAAGTGCATGCATGGCTGTGAAGCCGGTCAGCGGCAGAAACTGGAAATGCATGCATAAAGTGAATGGCGGTCTGTGGGGCTTCCCGCATCTGTATTATCCTTCCTGTCCGGAGATCGTGGAGGCATTCCTGAAATAAGATTAATATATTAAAATGTCATCCTTCGACAAGCTCAGGATGACATTTTTAAGGGCTTTTCAGCAGTTACCGGACAAGCTCAGGATGACATTTTTAATGGCCTTTCAGCAGTCTTTTTTCTGCTGAAAGGCCATTTGCATTTTTACTGGATATACAGTTCCCCGTCCGCAGCATCCACCACGATATCGGTATTCTCGGAAATATCTCCCGCAATGATCCGCTTCGCGATCATCGTCTCCAGCTTCCGCTGCAGATATCGCTTGATCGGTCTGGCGCCGAAGTTCGGGTCATAAGCATCCTCGATCACCTGGTCCTTTGCGGCTTCCGTAAGCGATACGGTCAGTCTCTTGTCCTCCAGCCTCTTGTTGAGATTGGCGACAAGCAGATCCACGATCTTCGCGATCTGATCCCGCATCAGCGGATGATAGATGACGATCTCATCAAGCCTGTTCAGGAATTCGGGACGGAAACTCTTCTTCAGCAGTGCATCTACAGCATCCAGTGCTTCTTCGCTGATATTGCCGGCGCTGTCGATCCCTTCCAGCAGGTAAGACGATCCCAGGTTGCTCGTCAGGATAATGATGGTGTTCTTGAAGTCCACCGTACGCCCCTGGGAATCGGTGATCCGGCCGTCGTCCAGCACCTGCAGCAGGATATTGAACACATCCGGATGCGCCTTCTCGACCTCATCCAGCAGGATGACGGAGTAAGGATGGCGCCTTACCGCCTCGGTCAGCTGGCCGCCTTCTTCATATCCGACATATCCGGGAGGTGCTCCGACCAGTCTGGACACCGAGAACTTCTCCATGTATTCACTCATATCGATTCGCACGATATTGTGTTCGTCGTCGAACAATGCTTCCGCAAGTGCTTTGGCCAGTTCTGTCTTGCCGACGCCGGTAGGGCCGAGGAACAGGAACGAGCCGATCGGCCTGTTGGCGTCCTGGATGCCTGCACGGGATCTGAGGATCGCTTCCGCGACTTTCGTTACGGCTTCATCCTGTCCGATCACCCGTTTGTGAAGGATGTCGTCCAGATGCAGGAGCTTCTCGCGTTCGCCTTCCATCAGTTTGGATACCGGAATGCCGGTCCATCTGGCGACGATCCGGGCGATCTCTTCATCGGTCACGGCATCACGCAGCAGAGAGTCGCCTTTCTGCGCCTTCCCTTCATGCGCTTCGGCTTCTTCGAGCTCTTTCTTCAGAACTGGCAGTCTGCCGTATTTCAGCTCGGCCGCTTTGTTCAGATCATAATCTCTTTCGGCGCGTTCGATCTCAAGCCCGACAGCTTCGATCTCTTCACGCAGTTTCTGCACTTTTCCGATGGAATCCTTCTCATTCTCCCAGCGTGCTTTCATTTCATTGAACTGTTCACGCATTTCGGAAAGCTCTTTCTGCACTTCCGCCAGATGCTCCTTCGAGAGCTGGTCGTCTTCCTTCTTGAGAGCCGCTTCCTCGATCTCGTGCTGCATGATCTTCCTGGCGATCTCGTCAAGTTCCGTAGGCATCGAATCCATTTCGGTCTTGATCAGCGCGCAGGCTTCATCGACCAGGTCGATGGCTTTATCCGGCAGGAAACGGTCGCTGATATAGCGGTCGGAGAGCACGGCGGCTGCAATGAGCGCCTGGTCGTGGATCTTCACGCCGTGGAAGACTTCATACCGTTCTTTCAGGCCGCGGAGGATGGAAATGGTGTCCTCTACAGTCGGTTCTTCGACCATGACAGGCTGGAAACGTCTCTCCAGCGCGGCATCCTTTTCGATATACTTTCTGTATTCATCAAGCGTGGTAGCACCGATGCAGTGCAGTTCGCCCCTGGCCAGCATGGGTTTTAAGAGGTTGCCGGCGTCCATGGCGCCTTCGCTCTTGCCCGCACCGACGATATTGTGCAGCTCATCGATGAAAAGGATGATCTCGCCTTCGCTCTTGCGGACTTCTTCAAGGACTGCCTTCAGCCTTTCTTCAAATTCCCCTCTGTACTTGGCGCCGGCCAGCAGCGCGCCCATATCCAGCGAGAATAGCTTCCGGTCTTTCAGATTGGAAGGTACGTCACCGGCCACGATCCGGAGCGCCAGGCCTTCGGCGATGGCTGTTTTGCCGACGCCGGGCTCACCGATCAGGACGGGATTGTTCTTGGTCTTCCTGGAAAGGATCCGGATGACATTTCTGATCTCGGAATCCCTGCCGATCACGGGATCGAGTTTGCCCTCACGGGCGGTCTCCACCAGATCTCTGCCATATTTGGTAAGAACATCATAGGTGTCCTCGGGATTGTCATTCGTTACATGAGCATGTCCTCTGACGGCCTGAAGGGCGTTCAGGAATTCCTTCCTGCTGATGCCGAACATTTTCATGATCTCTTTCATGTCTTTGTCGGCATATTCCATCATGGACAGCATCAGATGCTCAACGGATACATAATCGTCCTGCATCTTTTTCGCCTGTGTCTCGGCTTCCGTAAGCGCGCGGTTCAGCGCCTGGGAAACATACACATTTCCGGTATTGCCGCTTACCTTCGGATAAGAGGAGATAATGCTGTCGACCCTGGCCTTGACGGAAGACGGATCGAGCGTCATTTTTGTGAAGAGCTGCGGGATCAGACCGTTTTCCTGAGCAAGGAGCGCGGAGAGAAGATGCATCTCTTCGATCTGCGAATTCTGGTTCCTGATCGCGATATTCTGAGCTTCCTGGATGGACTCCATGGATTTCTGCGTAAATTTCTGTATATTCATAAGATCACCTCCTTACGATGATAGCTGTATTCTGTAATCAATGATTTGCGGATGTCAGATGATCACGGTATTCTTATCCGACATCCAGCTGCAGATCAGACGGTCGAGCTGCTGGAACAGCAGGATGTCCTGCTGCTGCCAGTTGGCGAAATAATGCTTGATGGCAGTGTCCAGCATGTTGATGTAATCGGTAATGGCTGCCCCGATATCATCGCCCGAATAGAACGGCAGGTTCAGCGGCACAAAGAGAGGCCTGATGATATGGCCGTCACTGTATTCCGCGCCTGTCCCGCCGGGAAGATATCTTGAAAGTCTCCCGTTCTCCGCGCGGCTCCAGATCATGAAGAACCGCTCCAGATGGGAGAGCAACGCAGCATTCTGCGTCCGGAAAGAAACGGTAAGTTCACCGCACAGCTCCGGCCGGTCCGGCGCCAGCGTGAGCTGATATTTTATGTTCGGCTTGTATTTGAACGACAGCGGACTTTTGAAAGTCAGCATCGAACCTCTGGCGGAAGTGAGCATCTGAAAAGTGTCTTCCATCTGTTTTGTAATGTAGGAAGAGATCTCGCGGATGCGCATCTCCGGCGTAACATAGGAAATATGTTCGGCAAGGATCCGGTCGACCATATTCGACCGGCTTGTATTCTGCTCGTAAGCCATTCTGTCTATGGCTGCTATGATATCGTCCGACAGCACCAGGCTGTATATGCTCTTATTCATGTCATCGCCTCCGATCTGTTCTGTCTGATATCATTGTAGCACAGCAAAATAATTTGTCAATAAAATTATTAAGTATTAATACAAGTTTAAGAGAAGGGCTGAAAAAAGGACAGCACCTGCGAATCGTCTGTGATCTGCAGGTGCTGTCCTTCTTCCGTCTGTTTTTCAAATGCTGTTTATTTCACTTCGTTCACGATCCCCAGGAACAGCGGGATCCCGCTTTCGCTGTCGATGATCGCATAGACAAAAGGCCTGTTCAGATATACCTTTTTGATTTTGGCGTCCGGCCTGAAAACAGAGTTCGCTTTCATGACTACAGCTGTCACGGCAGCTGCCTCTGTGCCGTCCTTGTCAAGCTTGATATAGGTCTTATGCAGGATATCGTCGACGGAGACTGACTGGGCTGTCATATTCCGGAAATCCGCTTTTTTGGTGAAGGCTGTTTTGACGCCTGCCTTCCGCAGCGGCTTTTTCAGGGAAGTCTTGTATTCGTAGGAGAATTCCGGCATGCGTGTTTCCACGGTCACGCCTTCCGAAGTGCGGTTCCGGTACCCTTTTATCCATTTGGCGCCGGTGAGCTTTTTCGCATATGTCCGCGCGGACATGCCTTTCGGAGGAAGCAGCGCCGCAAATGCTGTTTCGCCGCCTTCGTAATACTTTACGAATCCTTTTCCGCCGGCGATCTCCAGATAAATATGTTCCTTGCCTTCCAGCATATCGACCTTTTTCTTTTTTCCGGCAGAGGATGTAAAAGTGCGCTTCACTGTATCCCGATACGGCGTCGCCCAGCTTCCTTTAAAATAGACAGCGTTCATCAGGACGGCTCTCGCGGAGGGATCCAGCCGATCGATGATCTGTGCGATCTTTCCGTGCGTATGATTGTAAGTCCAGTTGTTCATGTCCTTTACGGTACTGCTGTCAAAGGGAGCCTTATAAAGATCGGCGCCATAGACCTGTACGATCTTCTTCAGATATTTTTTCTTTATGCTGATCAGGCCTTTTCTGTACCAGAATGAATTTGCGGTGTCATAGCGGATGGATCTGGAGGCGGCCAGCCTTCTGTGGAGTCCGTTCAGGCGCTTCCCGTAAGTGCCCGTTTTCGTACCGCCCAGCGCCTTGTTCAATTCTTTATACGTCTTTCCTTTTGCGCCGGCCTCCATCATGGCAAGGACAGTAATGACAGAATCCGGCGAAAGGAGGATGTTCTCGTTTTTCTTCCCGGCAAGAACAGTCTCTTTAAACAGGGAAAATGAAGTGTCCGAGGCAGCATCGGCAAAGCGCTTCGTTGTTTTTTTGTACAGTTTTTTCGCAGAGGAATATCGTTCGGAGACCCGGACAGATTTATTGCTGAGCGGCCGTTCGGCAAAATCATCCGCATACGCCGGCTGCCCCGGCATAAACGCAGTCAGGAAAAGCAGTACAGCGCACAATACGGAAACAGTCCGTCTGAAAACAGTTTGATCCATTTTTTCATTCCTTTCTTTATAAAAATCAGTTCTGATGCCTGACGATGGCATACTCATCATCATGTCTGTAGAACGGGCAGGTCTTTCTGCCGCTGCCAAGAAGCCTGGCGTAATCGTCTTCATCCATATTGACGGAACAGTAATATGTTTCGTCTTCGTCATCCCATTCATAGTAGCTGCAGTCTTCACAATTCATCGTACGGTCACCTCTGTTCTCTGTCCCGGCGGTCATAAGTATAGATTAACTATAGCACAGAATGGAAAAAAGGGATATAATAAGAACAACGGAAGCCGGTCATCGGACAGGGAGAGACCCGTAAAGGCATTCCGCAGCAGGATAAGAAGGAGGAAAAATCATGGCAGAACTGAATATCAATGAGATCGTAAAGGCAATCGAAGGCATACTGAAGGCTGATCCCGGACTGATCGAGAAAGCGAAGAAGGATCCTTCCGGTGCGATCAAAGCGGCCACAGGCCTGGATATTTCTCCGAAGCAGCTTGCCGACGCCGCAAAGCAGCTGGAAGGCAAGGTGGACCTCGCGCAGGTCGGTGAGTTCCTGAAGAATCTGAAGCTGTAAGGGAGACCGGAAACAGAATGAGAACAGAGGATGCCGGGAAGGTCTGCTGCCTTATAGGCGCAGGCCTTTTCGGCGAAGAATTTATTTCCCCCGGGAAAGGCGGTCTGATCATTGCCTGCGACGGTGGGATCAGATCGTGTAAGGAAAAGGGCATCAGGCCGGATATCCTCATAGGCGATTTTGATTCGCTGGGCTATGTGCCTGACGGCGGAGAGGTGATTACGCTGCCTGTGAGGAAGGATGTCACGGATCTTTGGGCTGCCTATGAAGAAGGAAAGCGCAGAGGGTACCGGATTTTCCGGATTTTCGGAGCGGCGGGAGGAGCAAGGCCTTCGCATACGATCGCGAATATCCAGATGCTGTCCCATATGGCTGTGAACGGCTGCAGGGGAGTGCTGTACGGCCCCGGTGCGGAATACTGTGTCCTGCGCAATGATCAATTGAAAATCGAACGGTCGGAAATGGAAGGGACGAAGCATATTTCTGTCCTCTCTCTGTCAGACAGAGCGGAAGGCGTGACCATCAAAGGGCTTTCGTATGAACTGGATGACGCGGTGCTCACAAATGAATTTCCCCTGGGCGTCGGCAATCTGCCGGATGGCAGGGATGCTGAGATCTCGGTCAGGAACGGAACGCTGCTTGTCATCACGGAAAGGGCATGACAGCGGTTCGCAAAGAAGGTGTGAATATGGAGAAGATCAGTTTTAAACCCGGAAATATGGTCTACCCGGTGCCGGCGGTCATGGTATCGTGCGGAAAATACGGAGAAAAAACCAATATCGTGACTGCGGCATGGACGGGAACGGTGTGCTCGGATCCGCCGATGGCGTATGTGTCGCTGCGGCCGGAACGGTATTCTTATGGCGTCATTGAAGAATCCGGCGAATATGTGATCAATCTGGTGACGGAAGATCTGGCGAAAGCCATGGATTACTGCGGTGTGCGTTCCGGGAGGGATGTCGACAAATGGAAGGAATGCGGTCTTACCCCGATCCCTTCTGAAACGGTAAAATGCCCGGCGATCGCAGAGTCTCCCGTGAATATCGAGTGCAGGGTGACGCAGAAACTCGGACTCGGATCACACCATATGTTCCTGGCAGAAGTGACTGCGGTAAGGGTCGACGGAAAATATATGAAGGATACAGGCGCTTTCGATCTGAATGCGTCCCGTCTGCTGGCTTATTCCCACGGAACTTATTTCGGACTCGGGAAGAAACTCGGAACTTTTGGATACAGTGTCAGAAAGACGAAGGACGGAAGACCTAAGCGGAAGAAATGAAACAGGATCCGGAGAGAACACAGTGCCTATACAGAAATGCACAAAAAAAGATCATCCGTAAGGATGGTCTTTTTGCTGCGGGAGATGGGACTTGAACCCACACGCACTTTGTGCACATGATCCTTAGTCATGCCTGTCTGCCAGTTCCAGCACTCCCGCATCCGTATGATGCCCGTGAAAAAAAGAATGCGGATGGCGGGACTTGAACCCGCACCCAAGTAATATGGACATGAACCTGAATCATGCGCGTATGCCAATTCCGCCACATCCGCATCTGTCGCTTTCGCGTGCCTAGTTATAGTAGCACTAATAAAAATCCTTGTCAATCACAAATTTGATTTTTTGACAAATTATTTCTGCAGTCAGATCGCGCGAAAACATCCTGTGCGTTTGCATTATTCTGCATTTGTGCTATCATAGCGGGGAACACTCTTGAAGGAGACAGGAAAATGGTCACGGAGAATTATAAAGCAGTTGAAAAACGTGTGTGCGAAGCAGCCGCCCGGGCCGGGAGAGACAGAAACGAGATCGTGCTCATCGCCGTAAGCAAAACAAAACCGGTGGAACTTGTGCTGGAACTGACGGAAGCCGGTGTCAGGGATTTCGGGGAGAACCATGCGCAGGAACTGGTACAGAAGTATGAGGTGATCCATGAAGGGATCAACTGGCATTTCATCGGGCATCTGCAGCGGAACAAGGTGAAATACGTGGTCGGCAGAGCCTGCCTGATCCATTCGGTATCGTCGCTGCGCCTGGCAGAGGAGATCAATAAGGAGTCCCTGAAAAAAGGCGTTGTTTCCGATATCCTGATGGAAGTCAATATCGCGGATGAAGAGACGAAATCAGGCATTTCCGACGAGGAAGCCGAAACGCTTTTAAGACAGATCTCTGAACTTCCGGCACTGCGGGTAAAAGGACTGATGGCCATCGCCCCGCCTGTGGACGATCCGGAAGAGAACCGCGGCTATTTCAGGCAGATGCGGGCGCTCAGGGATAAGTTCAATACGCTGGGACTGCCGAATGTCGATCTGAAAGAACTGTCCATGGGAATGACAGGTGATTTTGAAGTGGCCATAGAAGAGGGCGCTACAATGGTACGCGTTGGGACGGCTATCTTCGGCGAACGGCATTACGATTGAATAAATGATGCCGGTGATTTATATAATAAATAAAAATGCCCGTTGAACTTTCGAAAGTTTTGTGATATAAATAGTCAATAAGATGTCACGCTGTCGGCGGAAGTTTTAAAGGAAGAAGAAATATGGATAAGATCGACCGCAAACTGATCAGGCTGCTGCAGGAAAATGCCCGTTATACACTGAAACAGCTTTCGGAAAAGGTATACCTTTCCTCGCCTGCTGTCGCCGCAAGGATCGAAAAGCTCGAGGAACTGGGGATCATCACCGGCTATCATGCCGATGTCAGTCTGGAAAAAATGGGATATCATATTACGGCGTTCATCAATATCGAGATGGATCCGAAACAGAAAGCAAGCTTTATTCCCTATATTACCACTGTACCGAATGTCATAGAGTGCAGTGTCGTATCCGGCAGCTTCGCGGTGCTTCTGAAGGTCGGCTTCCCGAACACCTCCGATCTGGATCTGTTCATCGGACAGCTTCAGAAATACGGACATACGGAGACGCAGATCGTTTTTTCGGTTCCGGTGTCCTACAGGGGGCTTGCGATCTCTGAAGAATAAGGAAACAGAACAGAACGGACGGTGCACAGCGAGTGCATCGTCCGTTTTTTAATACGTTTTATGGTGTTTCCGGTAGTGCCTGATATAGGCGATCGTATAATCTTCGCCCTTTATCTTTACCATATACAGGAGCCTTCCGAGGAACTTCGCTGTCTCGGGATGAAGAAGAGGAGATACGCCGCCTTTCATAAAATAGTTGTAGGCCATATCCTGTGTATATTTATCCCCGTTGTAGGTCCGGCAGGCGGCGAGCCGGTCGCAGAACATCTCAAGAACATATTTCAGCGGCATCTTTACACCGTGCAGCATCCCGTCTTTCTGCGAAAGAGAGTAATCCGTCCAGTATTCCATATGATGCCGGTTCCGGCCCTTGTGGTGGATCCAGGCGGTGGAGAAGCCTGTGTCGCGGCGCTCGGCGTCGTTCGGACTGCGGAATCCCTGATAATACTTCATTCCCGGTATAAACTCGGACGGGGAATACTTTGAAAGATCATGCGTCAGTCCCTGATAATACAGACCGATCCGGAAGCAGTATCTCATAACGAGCAGACGGTGTTCCGTGATCGTCTTAAAATGTGAGATTATATGAGTCTTCATTGGCTTATCCCTGAAAAACAGCGAAAAATAATGTATTTGGTATTATTCTTCCTGTAAAAAAGAATAACATATATATTTTTTGCTTTCAAGCGTGTTAGTACATTGACTTTTGTTTGGATGAATGCTATAATCCGATTGTTTTCGGGGAAATCTACAGTATTAGTATCAGGAGGTCGGAAAATTGCAGCAGGGAAGCTACGGCAAATGCAGCCGTGTTCTGGACATATATACCCGTTTCATGGAAGGAGAAGTAATCAGAAAGAGGGAAGCGGCGGATTTTTACAAGATCAATGAACGTTCTGTGCAGCGGGATATTGACGACATCAGAGCGTTTCTTGATGACAGGCGTGTCTACGAACCGCAGGATCATCGCCGCATCGAGTATGACAGACTGCATAAAGGATTTATAATGACAGGGAACAGTTGAAAAGACTGTTCCTTTTTTGTGCAACAAATCGGGAAGAAAAAGCCGTTCGGGAAAAAATTAAAAAAAAACGAAATATTTTCTGAATTTGTTTCAAAATGACATCGTTTGTCTAATGCAAGTGTTATACTGATAATGGCTTTGTTGCAGAGGGTGCCATCCCCGCTCAGAAGATTATCCTTCCGGTATTTCTCTGTAATAAAGCCTTTTTTATTTTACAAGGCCGTTAAAATGTGATACATTTACTGTAATTGAAACAATACAGAGGCGCTGAAGAACCGGCGTGTATTGCTTTGATCATAAATATACCGGCAGGAGACTGTCCGGTATGGCAGTATGAGTGTAGAGATAAAGGAGGAAGGATAATGGGTCTTATTGCAGCTGCACTTAATTCGGCAGGCGGAGTCATGGCTGATCAGTGGAAGGAATATTTCTACTGCCCGTCTCTTACAAACGATGTTCTGGTGGTAAAGGGACAGAAGAAAGTCTCCGGCAGATCATCCAATACCAAGGGATCCGACAATATCATTTCGAACGGATCCGTGATCGCCGTCAATGAAGGCCAGTGCATGATCCTTGTTGATCAGGGAAAAGTCACCGAGCTCTGCTCGGAACCGGGAGAGTTCATCTACGACAGCTCGACAGAACCCTCGCTCTTTGCGTCCGGGGATCTGGCAAAGAATATCAAGGAAGTATTCGCTACGATCGGCAAGAGAGTCGGTTTCGGCGGGCTGGAAGCAAAGGATCAGAGAGTCTATTTCGTGAATATCAAGGAGATCATGGGCAATAAATACGGAACGCCCAATCCGGTTCCGTTCCGCGTTGTCGACACCAATATCGGCCTGGATATGGATGTCTCCATCAAGTGCTTCGGAGAATACAGCTACCGGATCACCAATCCTATTCTTTTCTATACAAATGTCTGCGGCAACATCAACGGTACCTTCAAGAGATCCGAGATCGACGGCCAGCTCAAGAGCGAACTCCTGACCGCCCTGCAGCCTGCTTTTGCAAAGATCTCTGAAATGGGCATCCGTTACAGCGCGCTTCCCGGCCATACATTCGAGATCGCGAACGCCCTGAACGAAGTGCTTACGGCAAAATGGGGAGATCTCCGCGGAATCGAGATCGTATCCTTTGGCGTATCGGGTGTGAAAGCTTCCGAGGAAGACGAAGCGGCCATCAAGGAACTCCAGAAGACCGCGGTTTATCAGAACGCGAACATGGCTGCCGCTACTTTGGTCAATGCACAGGCGGAAGCGATGAAGGCAGCTGCTTCGAATCAGAATGCAGGGCCCGCAATGGCGTTTATGGGAATGAACATGGCCCAGCAGGCCGGCGGCATGAATGCACAGGATCTCTTCGCAATGGGCGCACAGCAGCAGGCAGCCAAACAGCAGGCGGCTGCACAGACGCAGGAGCCTGCAAAGATGAAAGCAGGCGGAGATTCCTGGACATGCTCCTGCGGCGCCGTCAATACCGGAAAGTTCTGCGCGGAGTGCGGTTCTCCGAAGCCTGAAGACGGCTGGACCTGCGAATGCGGCGCAAAGAACAAAGGCAAATTCTGCACGAACTGCGGAAAGAAGAAACCGGCAGGCGCTCCGCTGTATAAATGCGACAAGTGCGGCTGGGAGCCCGAAGATCCCTATCATCCTCCGAAGTTCTGCCCGGAATGCGGGGATCCGTTTGATGAGAATGATCAGGTATAAATAATCTGTTTAAAGTTGCAGCCGGGGAATGCAGGAATAGATTCCGATTCCCCGGCTGTAATATTTTCATGAATAAATATTCATAGATAATTAAAGTTTCCGGATGCGCTTCTATGATATACTTATAGTCAGATTTTATTGCGGAGCTGTATGGATGGAAACGATTTTAAATGCTTTTGAAAACGCAGCTGCCCGTTTTCCGGACAACACAGCCGTTGCCGGAGAAGGCGGTGAATATTCCTACAGAGACCTCTCAGAGGAGGCGAAGCGGATCGGGAATGCGATCTGCAGCCGCGGGTATTTCAGATCCGCTGCTGCGGTCTTTCTTCCGAAATCTTTTGCATGCATCGCATCGATGCTCGGCGTCCTGTATTCCGGGAATTATTATACAGTGCTGGATACCGAAAGCCCGTCTTCCCGTATAAGCAGTATTCTGGAGATACTGGATCCGGCGGTTATTATCACTTCGAAACAATATCTGGAGATTCTGCCGGAGACGACCGCGGAGATCCTTCTGACAGATACAATAACAAAAGGAACTGCTGATGAAGCACTTCTGGCATCTGTCCGGCGTTCTGTGACAGATGCAGACCTCATGTACGCGCTGTTCACATCCGGTTCCACCGGGAAGCCGAAAGGCGCTCTGCTCACGCACCGGGCCGTGTACTCCTATATGAACTGGGTGCGGGAGACATTTTCGTTTCATGAGGAAACGGTGTTCGGCAGTCAGACGCCGCTCTATTTTTCCATGTCAGTCACGGATCTGTTCGGCGCGCTGACGGCGGGAGGGACCTACGTGATCCTGGACAAAAAGGCCTTCTCTTTCCCGCTTATGCTTCTGGAACAGCTGAATAAATTCCGCGTCAATACCCTGTACTGGGTACCTTCAGCGCTTGGGATCCTGTGCGGATGGGACGCGCTGTCCTATGCAAAACCGGAATACGTCACGCGCATTTTCTTCGCCGGTGAATCGATGCCGGTGAAATACCTGAATTACTGGCGGAAGCATCTGCCGGACGCGGAATATTATAACCTGTTCGGTCCGACCGAGACGACGGATATCTGTCTCTGGTATAAAGTGGATCGGGATTTCGCCGAAGAGGAGGCAATCCCGGCAGGCATTCCCTGTAAGAACTGTGATTCCTTTGTCCTGACGGAGGACGGCAGACGGGCAGAGACGGGAGAGCGCGGAGAACTGTATGTGCGGGGCTCGTTCCTGGCGTCCGGTTATCTGAAGGAGCCGGAGAAGACAGCAGCGGCCTTTGTGCAGAATCCGCTTCATCAGGATTATCCGGAGACGGTCTACCGTACCGGCGATCTGATGCAGGTCGGAGAGGACGGGAATCTTCACTATCTGGGCAGGAAAGACAGTCAGATCAAGCACATGGGCTATCGGATCGAACCCGGCGAGATCGAGCGTGCCGCCATGTCTCTTGACGGCATCAATATGTGTGCGGTCATCTATGACAATATTCGGGATACGATCATCCTGATCTATCAGGGAGAAGCGGGGGAAAAAGAAGCTGATACGGGCATCCGGGCGCTGGTACCGGAGTACATGGTACCCGGAAGATATGAGAAACTGCCTGCGCTGCCGCTGAACGCGAACGGCAAGACGGACAGAAAAGCGCTGAAAAAGATGTTTGTTGAATAACAGAGGAAAACAGGTATTATGGAAGAAATCATTGCGATCCTGAACAGTATTCATCCCGGTGTGGATTTTGAGAAGGAACAGCACCTGATCGATGACGGGCTGCTCAGTTCCATGGAGATCATGATGCTTGCTGCCAGACTGGAGAAGGAATTTGACATCAAGATCCGTCTGCCGGAGATCCGGCCGGAGAACTTTCAGAATGCAGCTGCTGTCAGTGCGATGGTAGACAGGCTGATGGATGACTGAAGGGTATGGTCTATAATTCGTTCGTTTATTTATTACTGTTCCTGCCGGCGGCGGTGCTGCTCTACCATGCGATCCCGTCACCGGTCCGTTTTTATGTAATTCCGGCTGCAAGCATCCTCTTTCTGTCGTGCTTCGGACCAGCCGGGATCTTTTTTGTGTTCGCAGACGCGGCTGTTCTGTACCTCTGTACGCTTTTTATCGGAAAGAAGGATGAAGAGCGGAAAAAAGCATGCGAAGGACTCGACCGGAAAGCCAAAAAGGCGGTAAGGGCACAGTATGACAGAAAAAAAGCCCGGGCGCTGAAGCTCGGACTGATCCTGCTGTTCGGCATCCTGTTCGCGACAAAATATCTGGAATTCTTCACGGGGATCCTGAACGGGATCCTGCACGCAGCCGGGATACAGACTATCTTCACGGCGCCGGCTCTTCCGCTGCCGCTGGGCGTCTCTTTCTATACGCTTTCCGGTGCAGGTTATCTGATCGATGTGTACATGGGAGACAGCAGACCGGAGAAGAATTTTGTTAAAGTGTTTGCCTTCCTCTGTTTCTTCCCGACGATTACGGAAGGCCCGATCTGCCGCTTCGGACAGCTGTCCGAAACCATGTTCGCAGGCCGCAGGTTCTCCTTTGAGGAATTCTGTGCTGCCGTGCAGCGGATCCTGTTCGGCCTGTTCCAGAAAGTCGTGCTTGCGGACCAGCTGGGCAACCTGATCCGGGAGATCTTCGGGAATTACGGGAAATACAGCGGCACCGCCATCGCTGCCGGGATCATCCTGTACACGGTCCAGATCTATATGGATTTCTGCGGCTGTATTCATATCGCCGCGGGCAGCGCGGAACTGTTCGGAATCAAACTGCCGGAGAATTTCAGGCAGCCGTTCTTTTCACAGAATGTCGACGAATTCTGGCGCAGATGGCATATCACACTCGGTGCATGGCTCAGGGATTATGTCTTCTATCCGGTATCCCTGTCGCGTCCGCTGATGGAACTCAGCAAAAAGCTCCAGGGCAGGATCGATCCCTATTACGCAGCGCTGATCCCGACTTCGATCTCGCTGTTTGCAGTATGGTTCTCCAACGGTCTCTGGCACGGTGCACAGGGGAAATATATTTTCTACGGCCTGTATTACTATCTCATTATGATCACGGGGAAACTGCTCACGCCGCTTTTCCGGAAATTCATGCCGGATGAGAAGGATGCGGGCAGAGGCGTGAGGCTCTTCAGGATACTCAGGACATGGCTCTTTGTCGCGGCAGGCATGACGATCTTCCGCGCAGATACCCTGCGCGATGCGGCAGCAATGCTGTCGGGAATCTTTTCACGCGGCGCCGGTCTGGCAGGATTCGGCGCAGCCATGAGCGCAGCGGGCATCACAAGGATCCAGCTGCTGATGGTATTCTGCGGCGTCCTGCTCATGTTCGTGATAGGATATTATAAAGAACGCGGGACGGATATACGGCAGGTGATCGCTGCCCGCCCGCTTGCGGTAAGGTATGCCGTCTATCTGGGACTTATGGCCGCAATCATCGTGCTCGGTGCATACGGGACCGGCTTCGGCGCAAATGATTTCCTGTATGCGAAATTTTAGGAGGACCGGAATATGCATAAGAACAGGAAAAGATATTCGTTCCGGATCATCCTGCTGTTTGTCCTGACGCTGCTGCTTCTGATGGCGTCTTCCTGGGTCTGTACGGTGTTGTACCGCAATCCGGGTGTGCTGGACAATAATAATTCTCTGGGGATCCTGGAGGAACCGGAAAACACGATCGATGTCGTTGCTGTCGGAGACAGCGATGTATACAGCGCCGTGAATCCGATGATCCTCTGGAAGAAGCACGGCATCACGGCTTATGACTGGTCAGAAGCCGGTGCGAAGATGTATGACTGCAGGTATTACCTGAAACATATCTGCAGCAGACAGACGCCCCGGGTCGTCATGATCTCCGTCAACTCCCTGTTCGCGGACGACACGCGCACGGATATCCTGGACAGGAAGATCAGGGCGGCGCTGGCATACCGTTTTCCGGTTTTTGAGTATCATAGGTACTGGAGAAAAATCAAAATGTTCCCGGAATGCCTGCATTCGGCGCATGCGGTGACAAAGGGGTTCTATGCCAGGGCGTCGCGGGAGCCGGCACCGAAGAAAAAGATCCGAAGATATATGAAACCATCCGGCGGGACTGTCTCCGTCCCGGCGGAGGCGGAAAAGGAGCTGATGCGCTGTGTTGAGCTGGCAGAAGGCAGCGGCGCAAAGGTCCTGCTGATCGCCATTCCGTGTGTGAAAGACTGGTCTTTTGAGAAAAGTGCAGCTATGACGGATCTCGCAGAAACCGAAGGACTGGATTTGCTGGATCTTTCCCTGCAGCCGGAAGTGAAGATCAACTGGAGAAAGGATACCTGTGACGGCGGAGAGCATCTGAATTACCGCGGTGCCCGGAAGGTCAGCAGGTTCCTGGGAGATTATCTGAAAGCGCATTACGATCTGCCGGATCACAAAGGGGAAAACGGATTTGACAGATGGGAGGAAGATTATATACTGTATAAAAAAGCTCTTGCGGAAAGGCTTGCCGAATAATCTATGAACAAAAGAATCGTAACAGGTCTTCTTGCCCACGTCGACGCCGGGAAAACAACGCTTTCCGAGGCGATGCTTTACAATTCAGGCGCAATCAGGAATATCGGAAGAGTGGACAGGAAGGATGCTTTTCTCGATACCGAAACGCTTGAAAAGGAACGCGGAATCACCATTTTCTCCAAACAGGCCCAGCTCGAATATAACGGAACGCAGATCACGATCCTGGATACGCCGGGCCATGTGGATTTTTCCGCTGAGATGGAGCGCACACTGCCGGTGCTGGACGCTGCGGTGCTGCTGATCGGCGGCAGGGACGGATTGATGGGGCACACCCATACCCTGTGGAGGCTGCTTGCAAAACATCATATCCCGGTCTTTCTCTTCGTCAACAAGATGGATCAGCCGGATTCTGACAGAGACAGTATCACAGAGGCTCTTAAGAAGGAGCTTTCGGATGCTGTCTTTGATATGTCCAAAGCCGGGGAGGAGGAGACGGCTGAAAGCCTGGCTCTGGCAGATGAGGAGGCGATGGAGGAATATCTGTCCTCCGGAGAACTGTCGAAAGATACCCTGAAAAGGCTGATCAGGGAGCGGAAGGCATTCCCGTGCATGTTCGGATCCGCGCTGAAAAATGAAGGCGTGAAGGAATTTATGGACATCTTTACGGAATATGCATCCCAACCGGCTTATACGAATGAGCTGCAGGCAAGAGTGTATAAGATCACCAGGGATCCCGCCGGCGTCAGACTGACACATATAAAGCTGATGGGCGGAAATATTGCGAACCGCCTGCAGATCACCTATGCCGGAAGAGAAGGAATGCTGGCCGAGAAGATCACCGGGATCCGGGTATATTCCGGGACCGGTTTTAAGGCGCTTGATTCCGCGGAAGCCGGCATGATCGTCTGTGTGACGGGACTGTCGGAAACGCGTCCCGGACAGCTGATCGGGAAGGAGGGAGCCGACTGGAACCGGTCGCTGTCTCCCGTGCTTACCTATGCCGTGAGACTCCCGGCAGGCATGGATGTCCCGGAGTTCATGAAGATCGCTGCGGTGCTCAATGAGGAGGAGCCGGAACTCTCGATCGAATGGGATGAAGAGACCAGGGAGGTCACAGCCCATCTGATGGGAGAAGTCCAGCTGGAGATCCTGAAGAGACTTCTTCACGACCGTTTCGGTACGGATGTCGAATTCGGGGAAGGCCGGATCATGTATCTGGAAACGATCGCCGATTCGGTCGAGGGCGTCGGACATTTCGAACCGCTCAGGCATTATGCGGAAGTCCACCTGCTGCTTTCCCCGGGTGAGCCGGGAAGCGGGCTCGCGTTTGATTCCAGACTGTCGACGGATATCCTTGCGACCAACTGGCAGCGGCTCATTATGACACATCTGGGCGAAAAGATCCACCGCGGCGTGCTGACCGGTGCACCGCTTACGGACGTTCATATCAGTCTGGTGAATGGAAGGGCGCATGTTAAGCATACGGAAGGCGGGGATTTCCGGCAGGCTACTTACCGTGCGGTCCGGCAGGGGCTCATGCAGGCACATTCGGTCCTGCTGGAACCGTGGTATTCGTTCGTGCTCACAGTTCCGACAGAGATGACCGGAAGAGCGATGACGGATCTGGAACGCCGCGGTGCTGCCATGGAGCCACCGGTGCCGGAAGGCGATATGACTGTGATACCGGGAGAAGGCCCCGTGGCTTCCATGCGCAATATCGCAAAGGATATTGCCGCCTATTCAAAGGGAAAAGGCCAGATCAGCCTGATGATGAGCGGATACCGGCCGTGCCATAACGCAGAAGAAGTGATCATGGAAAAAGGGTATGATCCGGACGGCGATCTGCGCAATCCGTCAGGATCCGTTTTCTGCACGCACGGAGCAGGATACACAGTACCGTGGGATAAAGTACGGGAACACATGCATCTGGAACTTTTCGAAGATAAGAAAGCAGTTTCGGCGGGAGAGGAAGCGGCGTATATCCGCGAAGAGATCGCCCTCGGGACGGATGAGATCGACGATATAATAAGGAAGACATTTTATGCGAACGGCCGGGACAGATCGCTGGAGAGAAAGGGGATCGGCCGGAAAGAATACGCGCCGAAGAAGGATGCATCCCCTGTCAGACGGGAGTACAAGCCCGTCAAAAGACTTCCGGCGTATCTCCTGGTGGACGGTTACAATATCATTTTCGCCTGGGATGAACTGAAATCGATGGCGAAAGACAATATCGATGCGGCACGGGGGATGCTTCTGGATATTATGAGCAACTACCGGGGCATGAAGGATACGGAAGTGATCGTGGTATTCGACGCTTACCGCGTGCAGGGACATAAGACGGAATACTTTGACTATCACAACATCCATGTGGTCTATACACAGGAAGCGGAGACTGCGGATCAGTATATCGAACGGTTCACGCATGAAAATGCCGCCAGGTATGAAATTACTGTCGCGACTTCGGACGGACTGGAGCAGATCATCATCCGGGGCGCGGGCAGCAGACTGATGTCGGCAGCAGATCTGAAAGAGGAGATCAGCAGGAGTTCGGAGGAGACACAGGAACAGATGGAAGCGTCCGGAAAAGAAAAATTCCGGCGCTTCATGCTGGATGATGCGCCGGAAATCAAGATCGATGACGTATAAAATAATATTTTATTCTTTCGTGTCAGGCGTAGCTCCTTCGATATAGGCCTGCACGATCTCTGAAATATCCTCTGCGGAAGCCTCGGTCATTCTCTCGATGATGCCGGGGCCTTCTTTCTCGGCAGGTGATTCATGAAGAGGCTGTGCTGCATCAATATAGGCATTGATGACAGCGGACGATTCTGCTGCGGAAGCTTCTGCAACGGTCTCGATGAAGCCGGGACCTTCCTTTTCAGCAGGCGCTTCGTGAAGCTGCTGTGCGCCTTCGACATAAGCATTGATGACAGCGGCGGATTCTTCCGCAGAAGCTTCTGCAATGGTCTCGATGAAGCCGGGGCCTTCTTTTACGGCAGGCTCACGGACCTGTACATAGCTTTCTACAAAATTGTCTACCGTGGAGGACACTGCTTTGGCTTCCCTGTCGGTCAGGATGGCGAGAATATTTTTGCGGTTCTTCTCGATCTCTCTGGAATTCTCATTGATCTTTGCATTGAACTGGTTCATGCGGGAATGTGCATTCTCAATGTGTTCGAGACCTTCCTCAACATGTTTGATATTATCTTCGATCCTGGCACGGTTTACAAGCACCTGATTCTCCAGTCTTGTGAGCGCTCTGCTCAGTTCTTCCACCTGCGCTTCAAGAGCGGCGATTCTTTCTTCGGTCGTCATGATCATCCCTCCTTCAATGCGGCAGCCGGCCTGGATCCGGCTGTTTTTATGGAAATCTGCAGTTCGCACAGGCATCCTGCTGCCGTCTGTCTTCTATCATAGCATTATTCGTAAATATTACAATTATATTTTTCGTAGTAATAAATATGATTAATGTATTGGGTGACTGTCGGCCGGATCCACAGGATCGGCGGTCCCGACTTCGGGATCGTCCAGGCTCAGTCCGCCCAGCCTTTCCTTCCTGGCAGCGAAGTATACGTTGAATTCCGCGCCTACCATCAGGATCAGCAGACAGAAGTACAGCCACAGGAACAGGAAGATGAGCGCGCCGAGGGAACCATACAGGGTTATATACTGAGATATATAAGTAACATATACAGAGAACAGTCCTGTAAAGATCATCCAGGCAGCGGTTGTCAGCGCGACGCCGGGAAAAGCATCCCCGAAGGTGCACTTCGTTCCGGCCAGATGCTTGTACCCGAAGGTACAGACAAGCACAAAGAGCGCGATCCCGATCAGGAACCGGAAGGCGTAAATGAATCTCGCCAAGGGCGTCAGGAACGGAATGTATTCGAACAGCATGGAATCGATAGTGTTTCCAAGCACCATGAAGCCGAGGGCGAACAGGATAAAGAGCAGGAATACGAAAGTGTATCCCACGCACCGGAAACGTCTTTTGAAATAGTTCTCGGTCTCTTTGATATGATAGATCCCGTGCAGTCCGTTCTGCAGGCTCATGATCCCTTTGGAAGCAGCCCATAAAGAGATCAGGATGTACAGGAACAGGACGGAAGTCGTGGGCACCCTGAACAGGTTCATGAGCACACGCTCGGCGATGTCGCCGAGGGAGCCTGGCAGGATATGGATCGCTTCCGAAAGGAGCGACATGGTCGTATCAGGGATCAGGAAGGAAGCAATGGGGACCAGGACAACGGCGAACGGGATCAGCGAGACGACCACAAAATAGGCTGTCTGGGCAGAGTAGAGCGTGATATTGTCTTCGATGAATTTATCGACGATCTTCCAGAGGATCTCATACCATCTGCGCCAGCCTTTTTTCTCCACGGACGCCATCTCCTTTCCTGCTTTTTTATTGAAAAATACTACCATAAATGCAGGCCGGATGCAAGTAAGGGAGGTTCCGGGGTGAATCGTCCGAATCATCTGCCGCGCAGGAATGCACCCGCTTTGTCATGAACGTATTACCGTTGTTAACAGTTTGACAGTCTTTTAAAAATAGTATATCATTATGCGGAAAACAAATGCTCTATAAAGATCATTGCAGGAGGTAGAAAACTTGTTTATCGATCCCGTTTTTTCTAAATTTGTACTGCCGGAGGATACAAAGGAAGCACTTGAGAATTCCGGCTGGCGTATTTATCCCGAGACAAAGGCACAGCTTACCGAACTCTGCTTCGGCCCGACGCATACTTCAAGATACGATGTGACATACACCATTCCCGGAAAGGGCGTCTTCAAGGAAGCGGAGGTGGTCCGCTGCAAGAACGGCGTGGTCGTCAATTTCATGGAAGACTACATGCGCCGCAGAGAGCCGAACTGCATGCGGATCGGCGATGACCTGCCTACGGACAAACCCCGTTTCAAGGACGTCTACGGCTATGAATTCAGCAAGCTGCGTGCAGAAACGATGGAGTGGTTCAAAACACAGAATGTCATCCTGCTGCCGTTCCATGCGGGCGGAGAATACTATGGCTATGATGCGCTGATGGTCTGCCCTGCAAATGCCGCATTCTTCGCACTGGGCCTTGCCAACATGCAGGGCTTTGTGAGCATCAATGATATCGAAGACGGTTTTAGGCCGCGCGCGATCATCTATGTCGCCCCGCCGTTCAGGGAGACGCACTTTAACGGAAAACAGGTGGTCGTCCATCAGAGGACTGAAGAGCTTCACGAAGTATTCTCCTATAATCTGTATCCCGGTCCGTCCGCCAAGAAAGGGGTTTTCTCCGTCCTGATCGACATCGGCGAGAATGAAGGCTGGGTCACGAACCATGCTTCCGCCTGCATTATGGAAACGCCTTACGAAAATGAAGTCGTGTTCATGCATGAGGGCGCATCCGGCGGCGGAAAGAGCGAGATGCTGGAAGAGATCCACAGGGAAGAGGACGGCAAGGTCGTACTCGGCACCCATACCATTTCGGGTGAAAAATTCTACCTGAATCTGGAGGAGACCTGCTCGATCCATCCGATTGCCGACGATATGGTCATGGCGCATAAGAGCTTCCAGGATGATTCCGGCAGGCTCGTGATCGCGGACGCCGAGAGCGGATGGTTCCTGCGCATGGACGGCGACCAGTATTACGGCAATTCACCAATGTACGAGCGCATCAGCATACATCCCGATGAACCGCTGGAGTTCTTCAATATCGACGGCATCCCCGGCTCCACCTGCCTGATCTGGGAGCATGTGCTGGAATCGAACGGAAAGCCCTGCTCGAACCCCAGAGTGATCATTCCCAGAAAGATGATCGACAACATTGTTCCCGGCGACCAGCCGCAGGAGGTCAATGTGCGTTCCTTCGGCGTCCGGATGCCTCCGTCGACCGTGAATCATCCGGATTACGGCGTGATGGGCATGGTGCAGTTCATTCCCGCATCGCTCGCCTGGCTGTGGAGACTGGTCTGCCCGAGAGGGTTTAAAAATCCGTCGATCGCGGATGAAGGCGGTTCCGCTCTGAAAGCGGAGGGCGTCGGCTCCTACTGGCCTTTTGCGACCGGAAAGAAAGTCAGACAGGCGAACCTCCTGCTCGATCAGCTGGTCAGCACGCCCAAGACGCTGAATATCCTGATCCCGAACCAGCATATCGGTGCTTATCACATCGGATTCATGGGTGAGTGGCTTACGAGAGAGTATCTGTCCCGCCGTGTCGGCAATGTGAAAATGAAGCATCTTGTGCCTGCCCGCTGCCCGCTGTTCGGCTATTCCCTCGATGAGATGAAGATCGACGGACAGTACGTCAGAAGAACTTTCCTGCGGCCCGAGCTGCAGTCGAAACTGGGTGAGGCAGGGTATGACGCCGGCGCAGAGATCCTGAAGAATTTCTTTAAAGAACAGATCCAGCAGTTCGATACCGATGAACTGGATCCCATGGGAAAGCAGATCATCAAACTCTGCATGGAAGATGCGCCGCTTGAGGAGTACCTGGCGCTGACGCCGATGAAGCTGAGATAACTCTCAGCTTTTTTGCTTGCAACACATTCTTGATTATGTTAGAATCGGTTAAATACTGTTGAGGGGAGTAATGTCGATGAGAAGCATGGTTTTATCAGTACTTGTGGAGAATTCCTCAGGCGTCCTGAGCCGTGTGTCCGCGCTGTTCTCCAGGAGAGGCTACAATATCGAGAGCATTTCCGCGGGGGTAACGCAGAACCCGGAGTTCACACGCATCACGATCGTTTCCAACGGAGAAGATGAAGAGCTTGAACAGATCAGGAAACAGGTCGCAAAGCTCGTGGATGTCGTGGATGTCAAGGAACTGCCGCTGGAGATGGCCGTACAGCGCGAGCTCGTACTTGTAAAAGTGGAAGCAGATGCGGTTAAGCGCCCGCAGGTCATCGCTGTTGCTGATATCTTCCGCGCGAAGATCATCGATGTTGCCGAACACTCGCTTATTCTGGAACTCACGGGTCCTGAGAGCAAGCTGGATGCGTTCATCAACCTGCTCAATGATTTCAGGATCATTGATATCACCAGGACAGGCATCACGGCTATGTCCAGAGGAAAAGCAGATCAGGCGGAGCGAGCCGAATAAAACGGTATAGAATACAGGAGGGAAATATAATGGCCAGAATTTTTTACCAGCAGGACTGCAACATCGATCTTCTGAAAGGGAAGACCATCGCCATCATCGGTTACGGAAGCCAGGGACATGCGCATGCCCTGAACCTGAAGGAATCCGGATGCCATTCGATCGTCGGTCTGTATGAAGGATCCCGTTCATGGGCCAAGGCCGAAAAGCAGGGCATGGAAGTCTACACAGTAGCAGAAGCAGCAAAGAAGGCTGACATCATCATGATCCTGATCAATGATGAACTTCAGGCAAAGGTATACAAAGAGAGCATCGAGCCCAATCTGGAAGAGGGCAATATGCTCATGTTCGCACATGGTTTCAACATTCATTTCGGCTGCATCACACCGCCCGCGAATGTTGATGTCACCATGATCGCTCCGAAGGCGCCCGGACATACCGTACGTTCCGAGTATCTGGCCGGAAAAGGAACGCCCTGCCTGGTCGCGGTAGAGCAGGATTATACCGGAAAGGCACTTGACATGGCGCTTGCATACGGCCTTGCCATCGGCGGCGCAAGAGCCGGACTTCTGGAGACCACATTCCGCACTGAGACAGAAACAGACCTCTTTGGTGAGCAGGCCGTTCTCTGCGGCGGCGTATGCGCGCTTATGAAAGCCGGTTTTGAGACCCTCGTAGAGGCTGGATATGATCCCAGGAACGCCTATTTCGAGTGCATTCATGAGATGAAGCTGATCGTTGACCTGATCTATCAGTCAGGATTCGCCGGCATGCGCTATTCCATCTCCAATACCGCGGAATACGGTGATTATGTGACCGGTCCCAAGCTCATCACAGAGGAGACCAAGAAGACCATGAAGAAGATCCTTGCAGAGATCCAGGACGGCACCTTTGCGAAGGAATTCCTGCTTGAAATGTCCGATGCAGGCTCCCAGGTACATTTCCGCGCCATGCGCAGAGCCAACGCAGAGCATCCCGCTGAGAAGATCGGCAAGGAGATCCGCGAGCTGTACAGCTGGAACGAGGAAGGCAAGCTGATCGATAACTGATGAGACAGGAAGCTGTACCAAAGCCGAAGACGGGCAGCGGAACAGCAACACTTGAATCTGCAAGGAGAAACAGAATGTATTTTAAAAGCACAAGAGATGATTCTCTGGCGTTCTCCTCATCAGAAGCAATACTTACAGGGCTCTCCCCGGAGGGAGGGCTCTTTGTGCCTGATGAGATGCCTGCGTTTGACAGAACGTTTGCCGAACTTTCCGCACTCAGCTATCAGGATCTCGCCTATGAGGTGATGAAACTGTTTCTGACGGATTTCACGGAAGCGGAGCTCAGAGACTGCATCGATCACGCTTATGATGAAAAATTCGACACGCCCGCCATTGCTCCGATCAAAGAAGCAGACGGCGCATTTTTCCTGGAGCTTTTCCACGGAAAGACGATCGCGTTCAAGGATATGGCACTCTCCATCCTGCCGCATCTGATGACGGCTTCCGCGAAGAAATGCGGACTGGACAAGGAGATCGTGATCCTGACCGCCACCTCCGGCGATACCGGAAAGGCAGCGCTGGCCGGCTTCGACAGCGTGCCCGGAACGCGCATCATCGTTTTCTATCCAAAGGACGGCGTCAGCCCGATCCAGAAAAAGCAGATGGTCACCCAGCCCGGTTCGAACACCTTCGTTGTGGGCA
Organism: Lachnospiraceae bacterium; assembly: GCA_017431345.1. Lineage (GTDB taxonomy): Bacteria > Bacillota > Clostridia > Lachnospirales > Lachnospiraceae > UBA3305. Next base: position 57,849 of record JAFRLH010000033.1, read on the forward strand.
TCGAGGGGAATTTTGACGACGCACAGAACGGCGTGAAAGCCATCTCCGGAAACGCGGAACTGAGAGCGGAGCTGGCAGAAGCCGGATTTACATTTTCTTCCGCCAATTCGATCAATATCGGAAGACTTGTCCCGCAGATCGTTTATTATGTCCACGCTTATGTCTCCCTGCTGAGGGAAGGAAAGATCGCGGACGGTGAGAAGATCAACATCGTTGTTCCGACCGGCAACTTCGGGAACATTCTCGCTGCGTTTTATGCGAAACAGATGGGCCTTCCGGTCCGTAAGCTGATCTGCGCGTCGAATGAGAACAAAGTCCTTTTTGATTTCTTCCGGACGGGCGTCTATGACAGGAACAGGGAATTCCATCTGACATCCTCGCCTTCCATGGATATCCTTCTCTCCAGCAACCTGGAAAGGCTGATCTGGCTGCTCTGCGGTCAGAATGCGCAGGAGAACCGGAAACTCATGCAGGAACTGAAGGAGACCGGAAAATATGAGATCTCTGATGCCATGAAGGCCGGCCTTGAATCCTTCTGCGGCTATTATGCTGATGAAGAAGAGACGGCGAAGACCATCAGGAAGATCTTTGCGCGCGACAGCTATATCATCGATCCGCATACTGCCGTTGCAGCCTGCGCTTATGAGAAATACAGGGAAGATACCGGAGACGATACGGTCACAGTGATCGCCTCGACCGCAAGCCCGTATAAATTCACGCATTCCGTACTGTCGGCAATTGATGAGAAGTATGATGCTTATGCGGATTTCGATCTGATCGCTCCTTTACAGGAACTTTCAGGCGTTCCTGTACCCGGTGCGATCAGGGAGATCCTGGATGCGCCGGTAAAACATACCACTGTCTGCGGACGCGATGAAATGACAGCAGTCGTCAAAGGCTTCCTGGGTGTTTAAGCATGAAAGAATACGCAAAATCAAAAAAACTGGATAATGTTTCCTACGATATCCGCGGCCCGGTCATGGACGAAGCCGGACGCATGGAGGCGGCGGGCATTCCGATCATGAAGCTGAATATCGGCAATCCTGCGCCGTTCGGCTTCCGCGCACCCGTACCGGTGATCGAAGCCATCTCTTCCAGGCTTTCCCAGACAGAAGGCTATTCGGACTCCAAGGGTATTACAGAGGCGAGAGAAGCGATCTGTGAATATGCGAAGAGCAAGAACATTCCGAACGTGGGGATCGACGATGTCTATACCGGCAACGGTGTCAGCGAGCTCATCACGATGTCCATGCAGGGACTCCTGGATACGGGTGACGAGATCCTTGTCCCGGCGCCGGATTATCCGCTCTGGACCGCGTCCGTTACACTGGCCGGCGGAAAAGCCGTGCATTATATCTGCGACGAACAGGCCGGATGGCTTCCGGATATTGCGGATATGAAGAGGAAAGTGACGCCGAATACCAAGGGAATTGTCGTCATTAATCCGAACAATCCGACCGGTGCACTGTATCCCGAATCCATTCTGAAGGAGATCGTGGAGATCGCAAGAGAGCACCAGCTCATCCTGTTTGCGGACGAGATCTATGACCGTCTGGTAATGGACGGGAAAAAGCATACCGCCCTGGCGTCACTTGCGCCGGATCTTTTCACGGTGTCGATGAACGGTCTGTCCAAATCCCACCTGCTCGCGGGGTACCGTGTCGGATGGATGTGCCTGGCCGGTGACAAGAGCCGGGTGAAAGGCTATATTGAAGGTCTGAACATGCTCTCGTCCATGAGATTGTGTTCCAATGTTCCCGCCCAGTCACTGATCCCGACTGCGCTTGCATCGCTTGATTCCACGAACGAAATGCTTGTGCCGGGAGGGCGCGTGTATGAGCAGCGGGAAGCGATCTATTCGGCGATCACAGAGATCCCGGGCGTTTCTGCCGTGAAACCGCAGGCCGCCTTTTATATCTTCCCGAAGGTAGATGTAAAGAAGTTCAACATAAAGGATGACGAGCAGTTCATGCTGGATTTCCTGAAGGAAAAGCATATCCTTTTCACAGCCGGGACAGGCTTCCACTGGATCAACCCGGACCATTTCCGGATCGTGTATCTGCCGGCAAAGGAGCAGCTGGTAAAAGCCGGTGCTGAACTGGCGGACTTCCTCAGGACTTACAGACAGGCATAAAAATCATTTTTACAGAAACAGATCACAGCCGGCCCGGTGCCGGCTGCTGACTTGCAGAAAGAGATACAGTTATGAACAGACATGGCGGCGATATTTACGAGAACGGGATCCGGCTGGATTTTTCGGCGAACGTGAATCCGTTCGGAATGCCGGAAGCGGCTGTAACCGAAGGCATGAATGCGGTAAGATATTCCGGATTTTATCCGGATCCGTACTGTACGGAACTCAGGACAGCGCTAGGAAAAAGAGACCGGGTGGATCCTGACAATATCCTGTGCGGCGCGGGCATTACCGAGATCATTTATCTCCTCCTGAGCCGTTTCGGGATCAAAAAGATCACCATCCTTGATCCGTCCTTTTCGGAATTTGCTTATGCTGCCCGCATCTGCGGAAAAGAAGTGCAGCATATCATCCTGAAAGAGGAAGACGATTTCCGGCCGGATGAGAGCATCATAAACCGGATCGATGAGGATACCGGCCTGGTCTGTTTTTCCTCCCCGTCCAACCCTTCCGGTGTCGTTTACAGCGAAGAATTTATACAGAAACTCATCGATCATTGCCATGAGCGGCAGATCATGATCCTGGCAGATGAAGCTTTCAGGGATTGCTGCGAGAACAGGATCAGATACGATCTGACGAAATATCTTCAGGATCATCCCGGGATGATCCTGCTGCGGGCATTTACCAAGAGCCATGCGATGGCCGGACTGCGGTTCGGCTATATGATCGGCGCGGACAGGGCAGGGATCTGGACGTTAAGAGATATGATCCAGCCCTGGAATGTCTCGCTGCCGGCCCAGTGGGCAGCGCAGGCGGCGTGTGACGACAGGGTCTATCTGAAGCGGTTCAGGGAGTTCCTGAGAGAAGAGAAGCCGTATGTTGCGCGGAATCTCCGGGCGCTTGGGTTTCGGGTGTTTCCTTCGGAAGCAAATTATTTCCTGTTTAAAGGCGAAGCCGGACTGAAGGAGAGACTGCTGGAGAAGAAAATTCTCATCAGGGACTGCAGTGATTATGAAGGCCTGACAGAAGGGTTCTATCGGATCGCAGTCCGGAAGCATGAAGAGAATGAAATTCTTATGAAAACACTCAGGGAAATGGTATGAATGCACTGATCTTTGTTGTTAACAGTATCCTGCTGGGGATCGGCCTGGCCATGGACGCGTTCTGCGTTTCCATGGTGAATTCCCTGCAGGAGCCGGATATGAGAGCGGGAAAGGCAGCTGCGGTGGCAGGCACATACGCCGGCTTTCAGTTCCTTATGCCCGTGATCGGGTGGATATTTGTCCATACGCTGATGGATCTCTTCACATGGTTCACCGGCCTGATCCCGTATATTGCTTTCTTTCTGCTGCTTTACATTGGCGGAGGCATGCTGAAGGATTCCCGGGAAGAGGAGGAAGAAGCGCATTTGTCCGGCAGGCTGACAGCCGGCGTGCTCGTAATGCAGGGACTTGCGACATCCATGGATGCGCTTTCTGTTGGATTCACCATGGCGGATTACACGCCGCTGGAGGCTTTCCTCTGTCCATGCATGATCGGTGCAGTCACGTTCCTGATCTGCCTGATCGGGCTGAAAATAGGAAAAGGAGCCGCGAAGCTCCTTAGAAAGAACGCCCTTACTGCGGGCGGTATTATATTGATTCTGATCGGGACGCGGATCCTTGCAGGCCATTTATTCTTCTGAAAGAAGCTGCTCCCATTTTTCCATCAGCTCCATGAGTTCCTCCTGGAGCTTTTCTTTTTCAGAATTCAGTTCCATGAGCCGGCTGACATTCGTAAATACTTCTTCCTGTGTGAGCAGTTCGTCTATTTCGGCGGAACGCGTCTCCAGCTTTTCGATGGACGCTTCCGTCTTTTTTATATCGTTCTCATGCTTGCGCTTCCTGGCCTGCTCCTCTTTCTGCTGTTTCCAGTCGAGTGCGCCGGCAGCAGATGCGGTTTCAGGCTGCGCTGCTTTGCCGGCGGATGCTGCATCCGGCTTTGCCATGTTCTCCTTCTTTTCGAGATAGTAATCATAATTGCCGAGATACTCGGTGAAATGTTCTCCCGAAAGTTCCAGGATACGGGTGCAGGTCTGGTTGACGAAATATCTGTCATGGGAGACGTACAGCAGCGTGCCTTCATAGGAAGAAAGCGCATTCTCCAGCACTTCCTTGGAGGGCATGTCCAGATGGTTCGTCGGCTCATCGAGAATCAGGAAATTGTAATCCGACAGGATCAGCTTGCACAGCGCCAGCCGTCCCCTCTCTCCGCCGGAGAGCGCGGAGACCGGTTTGAATACGTCGTCTCCGGTGAAAAGGAAGGAGGCCAGCGTATTCCGGATCGTGGTATTGGTCAGGTTCGGATAGGCATCGGAGATTTCCTCGAACAGCGTATTTTCATCCGTCAGCAGCTGCTGCTCCTGGTCGTAGTAGCCGATCTCTACTTTCGAACCCAGGGTAAGCGTTCCGGCGTCAGCGTCCGCAAGGCCGGTGATGATCTTCAAAAGCGTAGTCTTTCCGGTTCCGTTGTCGCCGATGATCGCCACGCGCTCGCCGCGACGGATATGGATATTTACATCGGAAAAGAGTGTGTGGTCTCCGAAGGCTTTTGACAGTCCTTCGATCACCAGGACATCTTTCCCGCTTTCTTCGTGCGCGGAAAGCTTCAATACCATCTTGTCGGCAGGGCCGGCCGGTTTGTCCAGACGCTTCACCTTATCCAGCATCTTCTGCCGGCTTTCAGCGCGTTTGATCGACTTTTCACGGTTGAAAGAACGCAGCTTCTCGATCACTTCTTCCTGGTGTCTGATCATCTGGCGCTGGTTCATGTATGCTTTCAGGGCGTCTTCCCGCTGGCGTTTCTTCAGCGCGGCGTAGGCGGAGTAATTGCCTTTGTATTCAGTGACTTTCCCGCCGTCGACTTCGATTACTTTATCCGCTATACGGTCCAGGAAATATCTGTCATGCGCGACGACAATCACAGCGCCCGGATAAGCGCGGAGATATCCCTCCAGCCACTGGATGGAGCTGATGTCCAGATGGTTCGTGGGCTCGTCCAGCAGGATGCAGTCAGGCCTTGTCAGAAGGAGCTTTGCCAGCGCAACACGGGTTTTCTGGCCGCCGGAAAGCTTTCCGCAGCGCTTGTCAAATTCGTCTTCGGAGAACCCCATGCCTTTGAGGACGCCGGTCATCTCGCTTCTTGCAGCGTAGCCGTCCTTCAGCTCAAATTCGTGATTCAGGCGGCTGTATTCCTCCATCATGGAGGAGAGCGCGGCGCCTTCAGCCCCTTTCATCCGCTGCTCAAGGGCACGGATCGAATCCTCCATGGCGAGCACATCCGCCTTGGCTTTGCGGATCTCTTCATAGATGGAACAGTCATCCGACAGCCCCTGATGCTGGGAGAGATAACCGATCGTCTTTCCTCTGGAGATGACGACTTCACCGGCGTCGGCAGAGAGTTCGCCCATGATGATGCGCAGAAGCGTGGTCTTGCCGGCCCCGTTGCTGCCGACGATCGCCGCCTTGTCTTTATCGTCTATCCGAAAAGAAGCCTCTGAAAAAAGCGTCTCTCCGTCAAAAGATTTTTCAAGATGATTCACAGATAATATCATAATATGCTCCGTCTGATTTCTCTTACGGGATTATAAATGATTTCAGCCGGGATAGCAAGACAGCCGGAAGGATCGCAAAGAATCCGATTGACAGAAGGCGCGCGGATGGATTAGTATTGTAATGCGCTTGATATATCAGCGATATATAAACTGCGCACAACATACCTGTTATTATGTACATGGGGTAAGGAGGCTCGTTATGGCTGACGCGGACAGATCTGTCAATATGGCGCGCAGAGCTTTCTTTCTCGTACTGTTTTCCACCTGTGCAACAAGCACTTCTTCTCTGTTCATCCGGTTCAGCACATGTCCTTCGATGGTGCTGGTGGCATACAGGAATGTTATTGCCGCGCTACTGCTGCTCCCGCTGATCCTGACAAAATACAGAAGGGAAATGGCTTCTCTTGACCGGAAGACTGTTCTGGTGAGCATGGCTGCCGGGATCTGTTTTGCTGTCCATCTCACGCTTTATTTTACAGCGATCCACAACACCACAATCGCAGCGACGCTGGTCCTTACCGGCATGGAAGTGATCGTGGTGGCGCTGTTTCTGTTCTTTACCGGACAGGAAAGATACAGCGCCGCCGGCTGGGCAGGGATCATGATCACCCTGGCGGGAGGCGTGCTTGTATCTGCCGCGGGAGGCGGAGAGGGTTCCATGACGCTTTTCGGAAACCTGATGGCTGCCGCCAGTTCGCTTTTTATCGCTGCATGGACGCTGATCAGCAACCGCGTCAGGAAAAAGATCTCCAATATACCGCATGTATTTATTGCTTTTCTGACTGCAGGAGTCTTTTTGTGCCTGTTCGTTCCCGCCGGGGGAACGCCGCTGTTCGGATACGGTTCCGTAAACTATCTCTGTGCATTCATGATGGCCATTGTCAGTTCATTGCTCAGCCACGCTGTATTTACATGGTCCTTTAAGTATATCAGCCCGACCCTGGTCTCCCTGATGAAACTGAGTACGCCGGTCTGGGGCGCCCTGTGGGCGGTCCTGCTGTTTGCCGAAGTGCCTCTGTGGAACCAGGCGGTGGGAGGGATCATCGTTACAGCAGGGATCGTGCTTTATCTGAGAAAGAAAAACAAACAGTGATTTATAAAAGGAGGGTTTCATAATGTTTATCAGCGAAATATTTACCGGTGCGCCGGAAGAGAAGAGGGGCGATCTTGAGAACAAGACGTATGCAGCGCTCGGAAAACTCGGGATCGAGTTCACCCGCGTTGACAATGACCCGGTGGACGCCATGGAAGACTGCGCGGAGATCTCAGAGAAACTTGGCGCGGAGATCCGCAAGACCATCGTGCTCTGCAACCGGAAGAAGACGTCGTTCTACCTGCTGGTGCTCCCCGCGGAAAAAAGCTTTGATACCCGTACTTTCTGTGATAAAGTCGGCTGTTCCAGAGTTTCTTTCGCACCGGCTGAGAGCATGGAAAAAGTGCTTGGCGTGACGCCGGGAAATGCATCCGTCATGAGTATCCTGAACGATGAGGATGACGATGTGCAGGTCGTGATCGATAAAGAAGTGGCGGATGCGGAATGGTTCGCCTGCAACACGGGCACGCATACGACCCACATCAGATTCAAAACGGAAAAGCTTCTTAATACATTCCTGCCGAAGAACTATCACCGGCCGATCATTGTGGAACTGTAAAATACAGAGGGACAGTCCGGAACAGGAAGATCATCGATCTTTGTCAGATTCGGCTTGCTATTGTCATTATTATGCTGTAATATATTAGCGAGATATCAACGAGATATCTAACGGCATTATACCGAAGACCGAAAGTAAGGAGGTGTGGTAAATGAGCTGGGACTATCGTTCGTATCTCGGAGATGAGGTCTTCCGTGAACTGAATTACATGAAAGCCTTTCATCCGGAATACATAGAGGAGGAGACGGCTGACAGAAAACCGGTCGGTTATCCGCATGAGAAGCTCGTTTTTGCCGCGGCGGATCACAACGCGAGAATGATCAACGAGTACAAAGGGAACCCGATCGGGCTGAGCAACCGCAGGGAGTACATTACCAGACTGTTCAGGGAACTGCAGAGCGACGAGGTGGACGGCCTGGAGGGGGCGCCTGATGTGATCGAGGACATCATCCTGCTGAACCGGATCCAGAAAGCCGGCGGCGGAAAAGATGTCCTGAAGAAGAAAATGCTGATCGGTACCGTGAACCGCGGCGGCCTGAAAGGCACCTGCTGGGAGATGGATGACCTGCCCGCCTGCTACACGGTGGAACGTCTTCAGAAACTGCATATGGACGGTGTCAAATTCATGATCCGGATCAATCCGGATGATGAGAAGAGCCGTTTCCAGCTCCGTTATCTGGCCGATACGGTCAATGCATGCGAAAAAGCCGGGCTTCCGATCTTTATTGAGACGCTTTATTTCAATACCGTTGACGGAAAACTGGTCATGAGGACGGATTCGGAAAGCCTTTGCAAGGCGGTCGGTGTGGTAAGCGGCCTTGGCTGCAGGGGCGTCGGCAAATGGCAGGAGATCCCGCTGAATCAGGAATACGCCGTGCCGGTCTCCGCCACGACAGGCCCTGTTCTGGTGGTGCCGGATGAGATCGAAAGCGAGCCGATGGCGATCATGGAAGAATACACCTGCCATATCGGGGATCATGACAATATCCGCGGAACCCTTCTGTGCCGGAATATCATGTATGGAGAAAATGATCCGCTGCCGCTCTGCGATGCGATCGCCAGGGTCTGGCATTACGGGACATCGCCGGAAGAGGCATACAGGGAAGCGCTGGCGGCTTTCGAAAAACGTTAAAAAAAAGAGCGCAGATCTCGCCTGAAACTTGAATCCCATTCTTTTCACGGTTATACTGTATGGGTTAAATGCTTTATCTTGTAACAGGAGAAGAAAGAGATGAGAGACAGCGATATAGCTTATGAGAAACTGAAAATGATGATCGTCACCGCGCAGCTGAAACCCGGGGAAGCACTCTCGGAGAACAGCCTGATGGAACAGCTGCAGCTGGGGCGGACGCCGATCCGGGAAGGCCTGAACAGGCTGGCCTGGGAAGACTTTATCAAGATCATTCCCAGACAGTGCATTCTTGTGAATGATATATCCATTCAGGATGTGGAAGCGGTATACCAGATGCGTCTGGCGCTGGTGCCGCTGGAGTCTGAGCTGGCTGTGAAAAACCATACGGAAGAGGATCTGGAAAAGCTGACGGAAGTGTTTGAGCAGATCAGGGAAGAAAAAGATCCGTATAAGAGAGTCGTACTGGACAGAAGCTTTCACAGAGTGGTCTCCAGCATGACACGGAATCCGTTCCTTGAAAAGGCCATGAACAATTATCAGGATCTGAGTATCAGGCTCCTTTTCCTGAACAAACTGAATTCCTCTTCGGTAGACGATCTGAAGTTCGAGGAACATGAGAGCATTCTGAAATATATCCGGGAGGAATCCCCGGCGGAACTGATCACTGTCCAGAGGAACCATGTTCTCAGTTTCAGACGTAAATTCATAAATTAAGCCGCGCGTACTGACCGTGGAAAGACAGAAAGGTCAGTAAGACCGGCACTTATAAAAAAGAAAGGACTTATTGATCATGAAAAAAATAGCATTCATCGGCGGCGGCGTGATGGGCACTGCACTTTCGACATCTGCATGCAGAGGGATCGATCCTTCCGAAGTCATTGTTACGGATATTGTGAAGGAAAAAGCACAGAAACTGGCAGAAGATCTTGGCTGTGTGTATGTGGAAACCAATGAGGAAGCAGTCACAGGTGCCGAATACCTTCTGTTTGCCGTAAAGCCCCAGTTCTTAAAGGGCGTGCTGGATGGTGTGAAGTCCACATTCCTCGCCTGCCGCGACAGGGGAGAGAAGAAAGTCATCATTTCCATCGCTGCCGGCGTGGAAGTGCAGACTTATTATGATGTCCTCGGACTCAGCAGAGAGGAACTGAGCGTGATCCGCATCCTGCCGAATACAGCCTGTCTGATTGGCAAGGGCTTCACGATCATCGAACAGAGGGATACCTATACAAAGGAGCAGGAAGACGAGTTCAAGTATATCCTGAGAGAATCCGGCGGATTTGAGAGCCTTCCTCCCAACATGTTCACAGCCGGCTGCATCCTGACTTCCACCTCTCCGTGCATTATCGCAATGTTCGCGAACTCTCTGGCAGACGGTGCCGTATACAACGGACTGCTCCGTCCGCAGGCCAGAAAGCTTGCGCTTGAAGGCATCAACTGCGCGATCCAGCTCTTCCTGTCAAGCGACAAGCATCTGGAGCAGTATAAGGATGAGGTCTGCTCGCCCGGCGGTCCTGCGATGTATGCGGTCAAAGAACTTGAAGACAGGGGCTTCCGTTCCAGTGTGATCAACGCTGTGAAGGTCGCTTATGAAAGATTCGATACGATCGGAAAGATCAAATAAGGAATCCGCGGACATAATTCGCTGATTGATATGTGCCGCAAATAACGAAATATAGTTTAAATATCAAAAAATGCTGCCTGCTTTTCTGCGGGCAGCATTTTTGATTTGCCTGGACAAACCGAAATGGGCTCGTGATATATCAGATAAAAAGAACTGACTGCCGGTCAGGGGCAAATCATGGACGGCGTATGATCTGCCGCCGTAAAAACGGGTTCAGAGAAGAGTGCTGAATAGGTGAAAACCTTGATTTGGCAGATAAACGAGCGGGCTGTGTTCAGAATTGATAAATTATCCACAAAAACAGTTGCGGAAACGGGACAAATGTGATAAAATAATGACAGATATATCAGTGATATATGACGATACCATAATATGATATTTTAGCTGTATCCTTACTGATATTTCTGGCAAATATTTCTCAGCAAAGATGAAAGGAAGAAGAGCTATGAGCGAGAAAATGAGATTCGGCGTGATCGGCGGCGGTATGGCAGGTCCCCTGCATCTGGGAGCGATTGCACACATGGATGATGCTGAAGTCGTAGCATTTTGCGATGTAGTGGAGGATGTCTGCAAGAAAGTATGCGAAGAGTATGGCATTGCGGACTACTATACCGATTACCGCGATCTTCTTGCGAGAGACGATATTGATGCCGTCTGCATCGTAACCCCGCCTTTCCTGCATGAGCAGATGGTCGTGGATGCAGCAAAGGCCGGCAAGCATGTCATGTGCGAGAAACCTATTTCCGTAGACTGCAATGCCGCTGACAGAATGATCGCTGCCTGCGAAGAGTACGGTGTGAAATTCGGCGTGATCTTTATGTATCGCTTCATGCCTGAAGCGGTCCTGATCAAAAAGGCCATCGATGAAGGCCGTCTCGGAAAACTTCTTTCGGTAGACTGCTCAGGAAAGTGCTTCCGTTCCGATGAATACTATGCGTCCGGGGCATGGAGAGGCACCTGGAAGGGCGAGGGCGGCGGCTCCCTGATCAGCCAGACCGTGCATTTCATCGATCTGATGCTGTTCCTGGTAGGCGATGTAGAGCGCCTGTACGGAAACTATATGACTACCCTGCATCCCGACATTGAAGTCGATGACGTCGCAAATGCTGTATTTAAACTGAAGAACGGCGCGCTTGGAAGCTGCATCAGCTCCTCCGCTGTACGTCCCGGCTATCCCAGACATATCGAGATCCACGGAGAAAAGGGTACCATTAAGATCGTGGAAGAAAAGATCGTGGAATGGAAAGTTGAAGGCGACAATGAAGCCGATTATCTGACCGGAGAGAAGGAAGATTCCGGAGATACCGCTTCCGGCGCCGGCTATACCGCATGGCAGCTTCACAAAGACCAGCTGGAAGACTTCATCCAGGCTATCAAAGAAGACCGTGCACCTGCCGTTGACGGAAGAGAAGGCCGCAGAACGCTGGAGTTCATCCGTGCGATTTATCAGTCCTCTGACCTGCATCAGGAAGTCACTTTCCCGATCAAGGATGATGAAAAATACGGCGTAAAGACCGCCTGGTAAAGAACATGATAACGGGGAGGTCAGGGAGGACCTTCCGCCATTAAATATATTCCTGAAAGGAGAATGAACCATGCCGATGGAAAAAAGAATGTACACAAAAGAACTCGAAAGAGTCCGCACGATTGATGCGATCCGCCCGATCGATGAGCTGAAGGCAGCCATTGAAGCGGGAGATAAAGAAAAAGCGCTTGCAGCATACGAAGTTGTATGTGCAAAGAAGGAAGCATTCCATCATTTCGGTGTCCGCTGGGTCAACCAGACACTGAAGAATTTCAAGAAGTATGCGCCCGACGAAGCAATCTTCGAGTGGGGCGAGGATTACGCGCTGTGGTGCTATCCCCCCTGTCTCCAGGGCTGGATCGCAGACTTTAAGGCCGGCAAGGCGACCTATAAGGATTTCCCGATGGATGAATTCCTGACAAACCGTGCTGTTCTCTGGGCAGGCCTTCATGATAATGAAGACCAGATCTGGGAAGAGGATGAAGAGAAGATCACCTTTACGCTGGAGCGCTGCAATTCCGGCGGATGGCTGACAACAGAGTGCAAGGATCCGGTCGTCACCCTTGACGGACCCGATCACCGCTGCTATGACCGGGAAGGCTTCCAGTGCTACTGCCTGAACTGCACCACCATGTGGGAGTTCGGATGGTACAAGTGGTTCGGATGGCCGCTGTTCATCATGGATGTTCCGAAGGTCGGCGGAGACGGCAAGTGCGTCATGGTAATGTACAAAGATCCCAAGGATATCCCGGATTCCTATTACGAGAGAACAGGTCTTACCAGAAAGATCTGATGCTCAAGTGCGGAAGCAGTTTCAAACCGCAGTATTTCGGCAGCCCGGAGCCCTGTCCGGTGACGGGCTGCCTTAAAGGAAAACAGGGAGGAAAGTGAATGGCTATCATTAAAGTAATTCGTAAAATCAATGATATTGCGGTCATTATCGTAATCATGCTGCTTTCGTTGTTCGTGATCATGCAGGTCTTCGCAAGATATGTATTCAACCATCCTCTGATGTGGTCGGAGGAAATTTGCCGTTATCTTCAGATCTGGATGGTCATGCTCGGCGGGGCGGTGGTCATGAGGAAAGGCGGACATCTGGCGATCGATATCGTCACCGCCATGCTCCCGAAAAAGGCCAAATGGTGTACCGATCTGATTGCTTTTATTGCTACGATCATATTTTTTGCCATCGTATTTTATTTCGGTATTCAGGTGGCGCAGAACGCCGGAAGGCAGACGTCGCCGGCTGTCAGAATTCCGATGGTCTATGTTTATTCAGCACTTCCGGTGGGCGGTGCACTGATCCTGATGGAAACACTGATCCGTTTCGTGCGGTTCCTGCGGACGGGAAACGCCAATGAACCGAAGGAAGAAAAGGGAGAGGAGGTCTGATCAATGATAGGTATTCTGTTCGGAAGCATTCTGTTCCTGTTTATTATCGGCGCGCCGATCGCGGTCGGACTCGGAATGGGAACCACCCTCTCTATTATTATCGATGGAAATTTCCCGCTTGTACTTATTCCGCAGCGTATGTTTACCGGCCTGGATTCCTGGCCGATCATGGCGATCCCGCTTTTCATGATCGCCGGAAATCTGATGGATGAAGGCGGCCTTTCCAAGAGAATCATCGATTTCGCACAGGCATGGGTAGGCTGGATCAAGGGAAGCCTTGCCATGGTGTGTGTTCTTGGCTCGATGGTCTTCGCCGGCATTTCCGGATCCTCGACAGCGGATACCGCAGCCGTCGGTTCCATCCTGATGCCGCTGATGCGTGACAAAGGATATGATATGCGCTTCGCAACCGTGCTGCAGGCCGGCGCCGGCGCGATCGGTCCGATCATTCCGCCCAGCATCCTGATGGTCCTGATCGGTTATTCCACCAATACTTCTGTAGGAAGGCTGTTCCTGGCAGGCTTTATCCCCGGTGTTATCGTGGGTCTCTGCCTGATGGTCTATTCCTATATTCATGCATCCAGAAGAGGCGAAGCTTATGCCGCCACGACAAAGTTCAACTTTAAAGAAGCACTGAAGCAGACCTGGTCGGCGCTTCCCGGCATCGGACTTCCGTTCCTGATCATCTTCGGTATCGTGGGCGGTGTGTTTACCGCTACTGAGGGCGCAGGCGTTGCCGTTCTGTATGCGCTGATCGTTTCCCTGTTCATTTATAAGGAGATCACCATCAAGGATCTTCCCAGACTGTTCCTGAAGTCTGCGGAAAGTGCATCCATGATCATTGTCATTACATCTGCTGCGTACATCTTCTCATGGTTCATTACCGCAAAGCAGATTCCGGCGCTGATCACTGCCTTTATGACAGCGCATGTGCACAGCAAGTTCGTGTTCCTGATCTTCCTGAACGTCGTACTCTTCATTGTCGGTATGTTCATGGAAAGTTTCACGGCGATCATCGTTCTGATGCCGATCTTCTTCCCGGTAGCTACCGCTTTCGGTATCGACCCGATCCATTTCGGCGCAATCGTCTGCGTGAACCTGGCGATCGGATATGTTACGCCGCCATACGGCGCAACGCTGTTCGTGTCCTGCGGACTCACGGGGAAGAGCATCAAGGAAGTTGTTCCTTTCTGTCTTCCGGTCATCGGATTCATGCTGATCGCACTGATCTTTACCACCTATCTGCCGCAGGCTTATCTGTGGCTGCCGGCACTGGCAAAATAAGAAGGATCATTTCTTCCCGGCCGCTACGGCTGCGGAAGTTGTGATAAAAACATTTCATCATAAGATCTGTTATGAAGTGACCTTTGTCAAGAGGTTAATCGAGCATCTAACAACCTTCTCTAACAAGCTTTTCTTGACTGTCACATTTGCATCTTCTGTCAGCATCTGAAAGGAGCCCTGATTTAACAGTTCCCGGCATGTGG
>JAFRLH010000034.1 GCA_017431345.1 Lachnospiraceae bacterium
GTGCGGGAGGGTCACCAGCGCTTCAAGAAAGAATTGACGAAATAAAGATGCATGGTAGAATGAGTGTATTCTAAATCACATCCATTAGCTCATCAAGAGGTCTCTCATTCCCCATCAACTGATGATTAGTTTACGCCGTCCTTTGCAGGCAGTCCACTTGTCTTTACAGTCTGATTTTGATAATATATTATCACAATTTATATCTGTAAGAGGTTACAGCATGAACACCAGAAGACTTACCAAAAAAGAAATGTGGATCTTTGCCGTCGGACAGCTCGGATGGTCTACCTTGGGCGGGATCATTAACACATGGCTTGTCACTTTTTATCTTCCCACGACCGGATCTGTGGAAGCGGGCGCGAAGTTCTATATTCCCACGGGACTTGTGATCGGCGGCGTGCTGACGGTCCTGGGACTGATTTCCTTTATCTGCAGGATCTTTGACGCAGTAACAGATCCCCTGATCGCTTCCCTCTCGGACCGCAGCAATAATCCGAAAGGCCGCAGGCTTCCGTTCATGAAGGTAGCAGCAGTTCCTTTTGCGGTCATAACCGTGGTGATTTTTTTCGCACCGGTCGAAGCGATCAGCGGAATAAACATTGCCTGGATCCTCGGCTTCCTGATCCTGTTCTATCTGTTCATGACGATGTACTGCACGCCTTATAACGCCCTCATTTCCGAGTTCGGAAAGACGCAGGATGACCGCATGTACATCTCAACGGCTATCTCACTGACCTTCTTCTTCGGCACGCTGATGGCATATCTGCCTTTTATCTTCGCAGGGCCGCTCCAGAAGACCGTCACCTATGCGATGAGCTATCGGATCTGCTTCATCGTGCTTGCCGCGATCGCGCTTGTCTGTATGCTGATTCCGGTCATAAAGCTGAATGAGAAGGATTTTGTAGATGCCGAGCCCAGCCATACTGATACGATCAAGAGTCTCGCGGCAACATTCAGGAATCGTGAATTCCTGAAGTTTGCAGCATCCGATATCGCTTACTGGATCGGGCTGACACTGTTCCAGACAGGACTGCCGTTTTTTGTGAAAGTATCCATGCAGCTGGATGAATTCTATACCACTGTATTCCTGGGCAGCATGACCATTCTGTCTGCATGCTTCTATCCAGTGGTTTCGAAACTGGTAAAGAAATTCGGGAAGAAGCGGCTGGTCATCACCGGATTCCTCGGCCTTGCCTGCGCCTATGTCATTACCGCACTTGCAGGCATCCTGCCTCTTCCGGGCATTGTTTTCGGCGTTCTGATTGTTCTGATCGCAGCATTTCCGATGGCGCTTCTCGGTATTATTCCGCAGTCTATTGTTGCTGATGTAGCTGAGCAGGATTCCATTGTTACCGGTGAGAAGCGCGAAGGCATGTTCTTTGCAGCCAGGACATTCTCCATGAAGTTCGGCCAGTCGGTCGCCATGCTTACCTTTACCTCTCTCGCAGTCCTCGGCACCACGCAGGATCTTACCAGCAATGATCTTACGGCCTCCCCCATTGGTCTGCGCATCGTTGCGATTACGGCTGTGGTCTTCTGTATTCTCGGCGCCGTGATTCTTGGCGGATATAATGAGAAGATGGTAATGGAGACGCTCGAGAAGAAAAAATGATCCCGGCGGCAGCAAATGCAGCTCCCCGTTCTATAACAGGAGAACAGACATGAATCTTTCGATAGAATACATTACCAACGGCACGATCAAACAGACCAGCGGCTCCGGAAACGGAGATATCTCCGCGGAAGTCATGGTCTCCGGAAACAGGACCAAAGTCAAGGTAAGTGCAAAGCGCGATCTTCGGCTGCTTTCTGCAAAACTGACAGAGCCCTATGACTATGCGCCGGACTGCCGGATCTTTGTGAACGGTTATCAGTCCTGGACGGATACAAGGGAATTCCGGCTTCCGGAGGAACTGCATACTGTCCTGGACAAGCCGGAAGTTATCCGTTATAAGAGCCATTACGCCGGGCACGGCGATGAGCGGTTCCGCAAATACCGCCGCGGCTGTCTGCACGGCTACACCTACGGCTATGTCCGGCAGGCGTCCGGCGGCGCTGAACTGTTCGGTTCTTATAATGAAGAAAATGCCTGGCTCGTGACAGTGTTTGACAAAAGACATCACAAGCTGATCCTGGAAAGCGATTGCGACGGAAAGGATGTCCGCGCGGGAGAAGAATTCATTCTCTATGATTTCATCCGCCTGAAAGGCCGGCTTGCGGATATCTCCAGAGAGTATTTTTCCGGCTTCGGAAAATGCGAACGAGAGCCGATCCGCGGCTACACGTCCTGGTATCTTCATTATCAGGATATCGATCTTGAAAAAATGAACACGGCGCTGTCCCAGCTGGATCCTGCGGACTATGATCTGTTCCAGATCGATGACGGCTATCAGACCTATGTCGGCGACTGGATGGACGTGGACGGATGGAAGTTCCCGGAAGGGCTGGACGAACTGGTCAGGAAGATCCACGGGAAAGGTCTTCTGGCCGGCCTCTGGATGTCTCCTTTCCTCTGCGAGAAAGAAAGCCGCATCCATAAGCTGCATCCTGACTGGATCTACCGGGAGAACAATGAAGAAGTGCTCGCCGGAAACAACTGGAGCGGTGCAGTGATCCTGGATATCCGGATTCAGGAGGTGCGCGATTATATAAAAGAATGCCTTGCCTTTTACAGCAATATGGGCTTCGATCTTTTCAAGCTCGATTTCCTTTACGCAGCGGCATTGATCCATGAGAATACGGGGATCACCCGGGCGGAAATGATGCGCCAGGCGATGAAATTCCTGCGGGAATGCCTCCCGGACAAGCTGATCCTCGGCTGCGGTGTCCCGCTTTCAGCAGCCTTCGGCCTGGTCGATTACTGCCGCATTGGAACGGATGTATCGCTGAAGTTCGATGATGATCCTTACATGCGGCTCATGCACCGCGAGAGAGTGTCAACAAAACGGTGCCTGGTCAATACCATTTTCCGGAGTTTCATGGACGGTTATGTTTTCCGGAACGACCCGGATGTCTATCTGCTGCGGGATAAGGATATTGAACTGTCGAAGGATCAGCGGCGCGCGCTGGTCATGCTCAATCATCTCTTCGGCGCGGTCTATATGACAAGCGATAATGTCGGAGAGTATAATGATGAGAAACGGCAGCTGCTGGCGGAGGCCCAGAGACTGACTGCAGCGGAAGTGAAGGATATTAGGATGAACGGGAAGATCGTGCGGATCGAATATGTGCTGGACGGGCAGAATGAGACGATTATCTATGATACAGGAAAAGGTATTCTGGAAGAAAATATGGATATGATCTGAAACAGACTGCAGATGACTGCTTTATACAGTGCCGGGTGTTTGTGCGAGGAAATACATTTTCAGGGAGAGAAGGTACCCCAACAACCTCTGTGAAATGATGAAAATGGGGTACCTCTGGAAGTTGGAATCCCGGTATTCGCACAAACAGATATTTTCTTATGTGCAAACTGCAAAAATACCGGAAAAACGGGGTACCTGCTTCAATTTTTAGAAGAAATTTTCGCACAGGTCGAACTGTATAAAGCCATAATGGACTACGGATATATGCGATTTTAACAGACTGACTTGACATTGTCCGCCCGTTTCGATATACTCACGAAAAGCCTGCGATTGCTGTCGGTGAAAGGAGATAAAAATGGCAAGAATTATAGGGAAAGGCATTACATTTGACGACGTTTTACTGGTGCCCGCGTACTCGGAAGTGACACCGAATATGGTAGACCTTTCTACGAACCTGACACAGAAGATCAGACTGAACATTCCCATGATGAGTGCGGGAATGGATACCGTAACGGAATACCAGATGGCGATCGCCATGGCCAGACAGGGCGGCATCGGCATCATTCACAAGAATATGTCCGTTGAGCAGCAGGCGGAAGAGGTGGATAAGGTAAAACGTTCCGAGAACGGCGTCATCACCGATCCCTTCTATCTTTCCCCGGAGCATACACTGGCAGATGCAAATGAACTGATGGCAAAGTACCGCATCAGCGGCGTGCCGATCACAGTCGGCAGGAAGCTTGTCGGCATTATCACGAACAGAGACCTGAAATTCGAGACAGATTTTTCAAAGAAGATCTCCGAATCAATGACGTCTGAAAATCTGGTCACGGCAAAAGAGGGCGTGACACTGGAAGAAGCCAAGGCCATTCTTGGCGAAGCCAGAAAAGAAAAACTCCCGATCGTGGACGACGATTTCAATCTGAAGGGCCTGATCACGATCAAAGATATCGAAAAGCAGATCAAATATCCGCATTCCGCAAAGGACGGCCAGGGTAGACTGCTCTGCGGTGCGGCTGTCGGCATCACCGCGAACATGATGGACAGAGTGGAAGCGCTTGTTGCAGCGAAAGTCGACTGCATCGTTGTCGATTCCGCGCACGGCCATTCCAAGAATATCCTGAATGCTGTCCGCACCATTAAAGCATCTTTCCCGGAACTGCAGGTGATCGCCGGAAACGTTGCGACAGGAGCCGCCACGCAGGCACTGATCGATGCCGGTGTGGATGCTGTGAAAGTCGGGATCGGCCCCGGATCCATCTGCACAACACGTGTTGTCGCGGGTATCGGCGTGCCGCAGATCACAGCTGTCATGGACAGCTATGATGTGGCAAAACAGTACGGAATTCCGATCATTGCCGACGGCGGCATCAAGTATTCCGGAGATATGACCAAGGCTCTGGCGGCAGGCGGCAGCGTCTGCATGATGGGCTCAATGTTTGCTGGCTGCGACGAAGCGCCCGGCAGCTTTGAGATCTTCCAGGGAAGAAAATATAAAGTCTACAGAGGTATGGGTTCCATTGCCGCCATGGAAAACGGCAGCAAGGACAGATACTTCCAGACGGAAGCCAAGAAGCTCGTGCCGGAAGGCGTGGAAGGCCGTGTAGCCTACAAGGGAAGCGTAGAGGATACGATCTTCCAGCTGGTCGGCGGCATCCGTTCCGGTATGGGATACTGCGGAGCAGCCACACTGGAGGAACTCAGAGACAAGGGAGAATTCATTGAGATCTCGGCAGCGTCTCTGAAGGAGAGCCACCCTCATGATGTGCATATCACGAAGGAAGCACCGAACTATACGGTGGAAGGCTGATAAACAACAGAAAAGAGAAGATCAGAGAACAGGCGGCGCAATGCTGCCTGTTTTTTATGATATTCGCGGCACCGATTGAGCAGGATTCTGTCCGTAAAATCTTTACATTACAGGGTACATTTGATAAAGTCAAAGCAGCAATTGGCGGCAGCAGAGATCGCATGTATGAACCGGCGGCTATACAGGCTGCGCTGCGATCCGTTTTGTGAAAGGAGATGCGTACAATGACATTGCCTACACTGGGATTTATAGGTACGGGCACCCTTACGACCGCTCTGGTGACCGGATTTTGTGAAAGAGCAGCTGATAAACCGTATAAGATCATCGTTTCTCCGCGGAACAGGGACAATTCGAAGATGCTTCAGGAGAAATATCCTGAGCGTGTCACTGTGGCGGAGAGCATGCAGGACGTACTGGATCAGGCGGAATGGATCATGATCGCCATCCTTCCCGAAGCCGGAGAAGAGGTATTAAAGGGACTGAAATTCAGAAAGGATCATAAGGTGATCAATTTTATGTCGGATAAGCTCCTTCCGGATATCCGCTCATGGATAGGGGACACTGAAGTGCTGGTCCATATGATCCCGCTTACCTACAATGCCTCATTTGACGGACCGATCGTTCTGTCTCCGCCGAATGAGGAAGCGGCAGAAATATTTGGCAGTATCGGAGAAATTGTGCAGCTGGAGAACCGGTATCATGCAGCTTTATTTGCAGCGGTCACGGGCTGTGAGGCACCTTTCTTCACGCTACTGAATACCATCATAGACTGCTGTATACGGGAGGGGGTTCCGGCAGACGCTGCATTCCAATATGTTGCGGGCTTTTTTAAGACAACGTGCGATTATGCATGTACACTCGATGCAGACGGCATAAGAGACAAAGCAGCTCATTCAACGCCCGGCGGGATCAATTATATGGTGAAGCAGGGACTGGCTGAGAGAGGCGCTTTCAAAGCCTGGGATGAAGCGCTGCAGCCTGCCATTGAAAGACTTGCAGCGAATATACCGCGTTAGGAACAAGGAAAGCAAATCAATATAAACAACAGGGGGATTCATTCTATGAGAGATGTTCTTATTATCGGTTCCGGCCCTGCGGGCCTCACTGCTGCCATCTATGCGAACCGCTCCGGCCTTGACACAGCTGTCATCGAGGCGCTTGCCGGCAGCGGCGGCCAGGTCGTCAACACTTCCGAGATCGACAACTATCCGGCACTGCCCGGCATCAACGGTTTTGAACTCGGCATGAAGATGCGGGAGCACGTGGATTCGTTCGGCGTCCCGGTCATTCAGGACAAGGTGACAGCCATTGATCATTCCGAACCCGGCAGAATGGTGGTGAAGGGAGAAAAGGATTCCTATGAAGCAAAAGCTGTCGTCATTGCGACCGGTGCGAATCACAGACTGCTGGGCGTCCCCGGGGAAAAGGAACTCGCCGGTATGGGCGTCAGCTACTGCGCTGTGTGCGACGGCGCATTTTACCGCGGGCTGACAACAGCAGTTGTCGGGGGCGGAAATGTAGCGGTAGCCGATGCACAGTATCTGTCAAGGATCTGTGAGAAGGTGTACCTGATCCATCGCAGGGATTCCCTGAGAGCAATGGATTCCCTGCAGAAAAAGATCCTTTCCACGCCCAATGTGGAAGTCAAATGGAACAGCATCGTAAAGGAAGTCAGAGGAAAGCAGGAGGTCGAAGAACTCCTGATCGGCACCAGGCCGGATGCGAACAGCGATTATAATAAGGAAGAGATCCTGAAAGTGGACGGTGTTTTCATGGGTGTGGGCATGATTCCGACTGCGGATTTCATTGACGATATTGCCAAAGACGAAGGCGGATATATTATTGCCGGAGAGGACGGCGTGACGAGCATTCCCGGAATCTTTGCGGCCGGAGATGTACGGGCAAAGAACCTCCGTCAGATCATTACCGCCTGCGGCGACGGTGCAAATGTGATCTCTTCGGTCGAAAACTATCTGGCGGCGCTGTAAAAATATCTTCTATAATTGAAATGCAAAAACTGTCATTCTGACGCTGAAGGCGGAAGAATCCACCGCGTTGATCATGCGGCTTTTATAAAACCGCAAGTCACAGAGCGAGGATCCTTCGCAGGCTCAGGATGACAGTTTTTTTATGTGGCTATAAATATGGATGCTGCCGGATTGTGCAGCAGATACCGTGATCGATAGTTAACATTTATGTAACATTTAGAACTCGTCGGCATGGAACGACAATAATATTATACAATAATGTAATAAGAAACAGCAAAAACAGGCCCTGATTAAGTGAACTTTCCGTGAAAATTCGATTTCTCCGCAAAAAATCATTGACATCTATGTAATAGTTTGCTATATTCCGTAACATAAACGTAATAATTACAACTCAGGAGGTGCTTTTGTGTTCAGTATTAAGCGAATGATAATCCGTGCGACTTGCATCGCGGTAACGGGAACCATGGTTTCCGCAACGCCGATCATGGCTGCCACAGGCGCAGCACACGCCGGAATTTCCAGTGCGCTTTATCAGGAAAACACGATCGCCGTCGGAGGGATTGCAAATACTGTGAGAATGAGCGAAGCTGCAAGCAATGCCCATTCCGTCATGTCACAGAATAAATATGAAAAAACAGATGCAGAGAAGGCTGAGAACAGACAGCTTGCCGAGCAGATCGATAAGCAGGCGGAAGAGAAGAAAGAGCCTTCCCCTTATGCAAATATTGCAATCGCGCAGGTAAAGAGCTGTGTACGGATCCGTACGGCGCCCAATTCCGATGCGAAGATTGTCGGAAAGATCTATAATAATGCGGCTGCAAATATTGATGCGATCGTTGACGGCGAGGATGGCGACTGGTACAAGATCCATTCCGGATCAGTGGAAGGGTATATCAAATCCGATTACTTTGTGACAGGCGAGGAAGCCGAAGCCATTGCCTTTGAAGTTGGTGATGTAAAGGCTACCGTTTCCGCCGAAACATTAAGACTGAGATCCAAAGCAGATACGGGAAGCTCCATCGTTACACTGCTTTCCGCGGAAGAAAAATATGACGTGATCGGTCAGACAAACGGTTTTGCGAAACTTCGGATCGATGATGATGTAACGGGATATGTGGACGATGCCTACATCAAGTATACCGTAAAGTTTGATAAGGCTGTCTCTATTGAGGAAGAACAGGAAGCGCTGAAAGCACAGCGCAGAGCAGAGGCGGCGGCATCGCGTAAGCATACAAAGAAGAAAGTGCATAAATCGATACAGCGGCAGGAAGAACGGGATGATGCGGACGATGAGGAAGCTATAGAAGAACAGCTTGAAGAAGCTGAACCCGGGTACGAAGAGGAAGAAGAGCGCGAAGAAGCCGAACCCGGGTACGAAGAGGAAGAAGAGCGCGAAGAAGCCGAACCCGAGTACGAAGAGGAAGAGGAACGCGAAGAAGCCGAACCGGAACCCGAACCTGAAGCAGACGATGACGAAGAAGAAGCTTCAGACGACGAGGAAGAGGAACCGGAAGAGGAAGAAGATCCTGAGCCGGAACCCGAACCTGAAGCAGACGATGACGAAGAAGAAGCTTCAGATGACGAAGAAGAGGAGCCGGAAGAGGAAGCAGAACCTGAACTGGAAGAGGAAGAAGAGCCTGAACCGGAAGAGGAAGAAGATCCCGAGCCGGAACCCGAGCCGGAACCCGAACCTGACGATGATGACGAAGAGGATATTGAATACGAGGAGGAAGAAGAGGAGGAAGAGGATGATTCCTCAAGCTCCAGCAGTTCCACCCGTGAAGCGATCGTTGATTATGCGCTGTCATTCGTTGGAAATGTTCCTTATGTATACGGCGGAACCAGCCTGTCAAGCGGCGTAGACTGCTCCGGATTTGTACAGCAGGTCTACAAGCACTTCGGAATCAGTCTTCCCAGAACATCCGATTCCATCGGCGGTTCCGGAAGCAGCGTAAGTTCAGGGGAGAAGCAGCCCGGTGACATCGTTCATTACGACGGCCATGTTGCGATCTATATCGGAAACGGCCAGGTGGTGCATGCTTCCAATGAGAAGTCCGGCGTTAAGGTCTCGACCTGGAACTACCGCGGTGTAGACAGCATCAGGAACGTGCTCGATTAAACATTTACAGACAACCAGTTTTGGACACCTGCCGGCTTTGCGCCGTCAGTGGTTTGTCCCAAATGCATATACTTACGGCCCCGCAGCATTCCGCGGGGCTTTTTTTTGTGCCTGAAATGCGTTATAATGTGAGGCACGGCGCAGAAACATGCCGTGAAAGAAAGAGAGAAATGTGATGAACAAAGTAAGACCAAACCCGAAAGCATTGTTTCCCATTCTTGTATTCCTGGTCCTCTATCTGGGCGGGGGCATTTATTTTGAGTACATCAGTCCGGAAGAAGGCCGGATGGGATTCTATGTAATGTCAGTAGTAGTATCCTTCGGACTGGCGCTGATCGTTGCTTTCCTGCAGAACAAGAGCCTGTCGTTCGATGAAAAAGTAAGTATCTGCGCGAAGGGCATCGGCGATGACAATATCGTCATCATGCTGTACATCTTTCTGATGGCCGGCGCATTTTCCGGCCTGGCAAAGGAAGCCGGCGGCGCAGCAAGCACCGCGAACCTGATGCTGGATATTCTTCCCGGCTCCTTTGCGATCCCCGGAATGTTCCTGATCGCATGCCTGATCTCTATGGCGATGGGTACGAGCGTGGGAACGATTTCCGTTATCGTGCCGATCGCGGCAGAGATCGCAAAGAATACGAATTTCAACATGGCTGTCATTACGGCTGCTGTTGTCGGCGGCGCTATGTTCGGAGACAACCTGTCTGTTATTTCCGATACGACGATCGCTGCGACGAGGACCCAGGGCGTGGAGATGCGGGATAAGTTCCGGACGAATATTAAGATCGCGATTCCCGCAGCAATCGCGACGCTGGTCATTCTTGTTATTTATACAATGAGAAATCCCGGCGCGGCACTGGAGCATTATGATTTTAATATTTTCCTTGCGATGCCGTATTTTATCGTTCTGATCCTGGCCGTTGTCGGGCTGAACGTGTTCTTCGTGCTCGGTCTGGGAATCATTCTGTTCCTGGTGATCGGGATTGCCGCAGGGACGATCTCATTCTCCGCTGCCTTCTCAGCGATGGGAACCGGAACAAATGGTATGTTTGAGACAATGATCGTGACCATTCTGGTGGCGTCGATCAGCTCGCTGATCAAGGCGCACGGCGGTTTTGAGGCGGTGCTTGATTTTATCAGGAGACATGCCAAAAGCGCCAGAGGCGGAAAGCTGGGCATTTGCCTGCTTACAGCGCTGATGGATATCTCGACGGCGAACAATACCGTTGCGATCGTTATTGCAGCGCCGATCGCGAAGGATATCTCAGAAGAATACGGGATCGAACCGAAGGTGACGGCTTCGCTGCTGGATACATGCTCCTGTGTCTTCCAGGGCATCATCCCTTACGGCGCGCAGCTGCTGGTGGCGGCGAGCATCGCGCAGATCTCCAG
The DNA here is from genome assembly GCA_017431345.1 of Lachnospiraceae bacterium. Taxonomy (GTDB): domain Bacteria; phylum Bacillota; class Clostridia; order Lachnospirales; family Lachnospiraceae; genus UBA3305. Next base: position 10,615 of record JAFRLH010000034.1, read on the forward strand.
TATTTCCATTATCCCGCATCTGTACTATCCATTCCTGCTGGCCGTGTGCATGCTGATTTCCATTCTCTTTGGCAGGAAGAAATAAACGTGCTGTATAAAGGAGCTGTCATTCTGAAGCTGCCTGCAGCTGAAGAATCCACCGCATAAAGACTTCGGCTTTTTGACAACTGATTTCTGACAAAGTGACGCCTTCCCGGCATAGTATCACCGGAAACAGGGGTCGCTTCGATTGCTTCGATTACGGGACGAAACATCTGCACTCCTTCGATCAAACAAAAAAGGCGTTTGCTCTCAGTCGGCAGTTTCGCCCGAATCTGTCGCTCTGCACTCTACAGTTTCCGGCAGAACATGCCGGTATGACTGTCCGGTGCGGAAGAAAAGTGGGATGGAATGAAAAGAATTATTTTACTGTTTGTGGTTATGATTACTGCCTTAATGATTTGCGGGTGCGGAACGTCAGAAACGATTCAGGAAACACCTGCTCCGGAGTCTGACGCCGCTGCCGCAGAGGAGCAGTCAGCAGCGGGATCTTCGCCTGCAGCTTCCTCCTCCGACACCATCTGGCTCTCCATGGCCACCTCCGGCAACTGGGAGGATATCGCCCGCGGCGAGATCTGGAATGAATACTGCGATAAGCTGGCGGAATGGTCCGGCGGCAAACTCCGGATCCGTTCGTATTTCAACGGCAGTCTCGGGAATGATCTGGAACTGATCGAAGGTGCGAAAGAAGGAACGCTTTCCATCATAAATTCTGTTCCTTCATACCAGATCAGTGTGGTTCCGGAGGCAGCGCTTCTGGATGTCCCGGGCCTGTTTGACAGTACAGCGGAATACAATTATTTTGTTCAGAATTACTACATGCCGACGCTGGCAGACTTCTATCTGAATCAGGGCCTGCGGCTGCTGTCGAGCTCTGCCTTTGATTTCAGGGTGTTGACTGCAAATACGCCCGTAAAAAGTGTGAATGATCTGAAGGGCCTGAAACTCCGTACGATGGAGAATCCGTACCACATGGCTTTCTGGCAGGCGCTTGGCGCCTCGGCGATTTCCATGAACTTCAACCAGGTGAGGCTGTCGATCCAGCAGGGGATCCTGCAGGCGCAGGAGAATCCGCTAGGCTATATGGTCTCCTCGGATCTGCTGGCAGTGCAGGATCAGGTCGTGCTTACCAATCATGTTCCGATGATCAACAATTTCCTGATGAACGAGACCCAGTATCAGGCGCTTTCGGAGGAGAACAAGGAGCTGCTTGACAGATTTTTCAGAGAAATGAATGAAGAACTGGTAAACCGCCAGCCGGATGAGAATGAGAAGCTGGTGAAGGAGCTCAGCGGAAAGGGAATCAACATTTATGATGCTGCGGAGGATATCAAAGGCGCTGTGAAAAATACGGCGCAGCCTGTCGTGATCGATATGCTTCGGAAAGATCTGGGAGAGGATATCGTAAATGATTATCTGGAGAAAGTGAAGCAGGCCAAAGAAGAGTTTGCTTCCAGGCAGTGACAGTTTTTAAAATGATGAACCATTTTTAAGGAAAAAGTGAAGGGAAGTTAGTCCTTTTAAAAGGTTTTTATTTAATCAATGTGAAAGAGATGCTAGTTTATATTCTAAACGGGCATCTCTTTTTTCGTAGAGAAAATGCCCATCGCTATGCAACCCGTTGTATCTATATTTTAGGAGGAAAGAAGATGAAGGCAATCAAATGGCTTGACGAAAACCTCGAGGAGATCATCCTGGTCATACTCTGCGGCGTCATGGCCTGCATCATGATCCTGCAGGTTATCATGCGTTACGCATTCAGGTCTTCGCTGTCATGGTCGGAGGAACTTACCAGATTCCTGTTTATCTGGTCCGCATTCCTGTCGATCAGCTACTGCACCAGGAAACGGCTGAACATCCAGATCACGATGCTTCTGGAAGCGCTGCCGATCCGGATCCGTTACACGCTTATGATCATTGTGGATATCGTTATGGTATGCCTGTTCGGCTACCTGACACCCGCTGCGATCAACTATCTGGGCCAGACCATTGCGAACAATCAGCTGAGTACCGCGCTGAGACTTCCCATGTCTGTGATCTATCTGGCACCTGTTGTTGGATTTATCCTGGCAATTATCCGTCACCTGCAGTCGATCGCTTACGATGTAAGTGAAATGAAGAAGGCTCTCGCTGAGGAAGCCGCGAAGTAAGAAAGGAGGAACGAACATATGTCACCGGCATTATTATTTGTCATCTTTGTCATCTGTCTGTTCGCGTCCATTCCGGTATCCGGTTCCATGGCAATCGCCTCTCTGGCCCCCGGCCTTATGGGTGTGGATTCGATCACAGCGATCAGCTTTATCCGTAACTGCGTGGAGGGTGTCAACAGCTTCTCGCTGCTGGCGATCCCGATGTTCATTCTGTCCGGTATCGTAATGGCCCGCGGCGGCGTTTCCCGTAAGCTGTTCGATTTCTTCACCTACTTTATTGGTAAGATCCCCGGCGGTATGCCCTGCGCGGTTATCGTGACCTGCCTGTTTTACGGCGCTATTTCCGGTTCCGCGCCCGCTACTGTTGCGGCTGTCGGTTCCATGACCATCCCGATCCTGCTGAACCTCGGCTACACCAGAGAATTCACGGTATCGACTGTCTGCGTTGCCGGTTCCCTCGGCGTTATCATCCCGCCTTCGATCCCGATGGTTCTGTACTGCATGGCCAACTCGGAAGCGTCCGTCGGTAAGATGTTCACTGCAGGTATCCTTCCCGGATTCCTGATCGCAGGCTGCCTGATGGTTTACGCAGTATTCTACTGTCTGAGACACGGCGAGGATAAGGAGCGGATCAACAAGGAAGTTTCCACGCTTCGTCAGAGAGGCTTTGTGAAGGTCTTTTTCACCAGCTTCTGGGCACTGCTTTCCCCCGTTATCATCCTCGGTTCCATTTACGGCGGTATCGCTTCTCCTACAGAAGCCGCTACCATTTCCGTTTTCTATGCACTGATCGTCGGTCTGTTCATCTATCGTACCCTGAAGGTGAAGGATATTCCCGCGATCCTGCAGGAGACCGTCCAGACATACGGACCGCTGCTGTTCGTGCTCGGTGCTGCTGCTGCATTCGCGAAGGTCATGGCTATGCTGCAGATCCCTGCTATGGTCAGCGACTTCATGATCGCTACCTTCCATTCGAAATTCATGATCCTGCTGATCGTGAACATCTTCCTGTTCTTTGTCGGTATGGTCATGGACGGCGGTCCCGCGATCCTGCTGCTGACCCCCATCCTGTGGCCCATTGTGAAGGCTGTCGGCATAAACGAGATCCACTTCGGTATCATGATGATCGTCAACCTGGCAATCGGTTTCGTTACACCTCCGATCGGAATCAACCTTTTCGTTGCCAGCCGTGTCGGCGAACTGCCGGTCATGACGGTCGCAAAGAACGTTATGCCTTATATCTGCCTGTTCGTTGTCGCGCTGGTAGCGATCATCAGCTTCCCCGGCATTTCTCTGACACTCGTGGGAGGTTCTGCATCCGGTACTGTTCAGACAGCGTCCGGCGGAGCGGAAGGCGTGGAAGCGATCGAAGCGGAATACAGTACGGACAATCTGGAGAAACTGGATATTGCTGCTGACAATATCGGCGAATACAACTGGTTCCTCGGCACCGATTCTTCGGAAGATACCGTTACCCAGCTGTATGCGCAGAAGTTCGCAGAACTCGTAAATTACTATTCCGACGGCAAGATGACCATTACGGTCCAGGCCAACGGAACGCTCGGATCCGACAATGCACTTTGTGAATCCGTAAAGACCCAGGACGGCGTGAACTTCGTTGTTCAGACGACCGCGCCCGAAGTGAACTTTATCCCTGAACTGGCTGTATTCGATGCGGCCTGCGTATATGGAGATATCTCCGAAGTACGTATGGCGCTGGATGATGCCGAATTCATGGAGACCATCAACGGACTGTATGCAAACGGCGGCTACAAGCTCCTTGGCTTTGCGGATCAGAACTTCCGTGAACTGTCCACGAACGTGGAAGTATCCACCATGGCTGACCTGAAGGGGCAGAAGATCCGTACGATGGAGAACGACAACCATCTGAAATTCTGGAGTTCCTGCGGCGCGAATCCTACCCCTATGGCCTTCTCCGAGGTCTACACCTCCCTGCAGAACGGCACCATCGACGGCCAGGAGAACCCTTACGAAGTTATTGTTGGAAACAAACTGTATGAAGTACAGAAGTACGTTGTTACCACCAACCACCTGCCCCATATCCTTGCGCTGATCACCGGCAACGGTCTGTATGACAGCCTGAACGATGATGAAAAGGCTGTTATCGATGCGGCTGTTGACAAGGCGAAGGCTTATGCCCGTAAGCAGGCTGATGCCCGTGCCGGAGAGCGTATCGAAGCGATCGAAGCCGGCGGCTCCACCGTCCTTCCGTTCAACCAGTCTCTGTTCACGGAGATGCAGGAAGCTGCACAGGATGAATGGGATCAGATCAAGGGTATCTGCGGAGAAGATCTGTTCAATGCCTACACCCAGTACATGGGTCAGGGCGGCAGCGGCGTAGTCTATGCGGCACCTGAAGTGAACCTTGACAATATCGGCGAGTACAGCTGGTTCCTCGGCACCGATTCTTCCGAAGATACCGTGACCCAGCTTTATGCCGTGAAGTTCTCCGAACTCGTAAATGAGTACTCCGGCGGCAAGATGAACATTGTTGTCCAGGCGAATGGAACGCTCGGCTCCGATAATGCGCTCTGCGAATCCGTAAAGGCACAGGACGGCGTGAACTTCGTTGTTCAGACGACTGCACCCGAAGTCAACTTCATCCCTGAGCTTGCTGTATTCGATGCAGCCTGCGTCTACGGCGACATCGCCGACGTCAGAACTGCTCTTGATGATGATACCTTCATGAATACGATCAACGGCCTGTACGAGAAGTCCGGCTACAAGCTCCTTGGCTTTGCCGACCAGAACTTCCGTGAGCTGTCCACAAATGTGGAAGTAAGCACGCTTGCCGACCTGAAGGGACAGAAGATCCGTACGATGGAGAACGACAACCATCTGAAATTCTGGAGCAGCTGCGGAGCGAATCCTACCCCGATGGCCTTCTCCGAAGTCTACACCTCCCTGCAGAACGGCACGATCGACGGTCAGGAGAACCCTTACGAAGTTATCGTGGGAAACAAGCTCTATGAAGTTCAGAAGTACGTTGTTACCACGAACCATCTGCCTCATATCCTTGCGCTGATCACCGGTGCGGATATGTACAACAACCTGAATGATGATGAAAAGGCTGTCATCGACGCAGCTGTCATGCAGGCGAAGGCTTATGCCCGTGAGCAGGCTGACTCCCGTGCGGGTGACCGTATCGCAGCGATCGAAGCGGGCGGCTCCACAGTCCTTCCTTTCAATGCGGATCTGTTCGCAGAGATGCAGGCTGCCGCGCAGGATGAGTGGGAGCAGATCAAGGGTGTCTGCGGAGAAGACCTGTTCAACGCTTATACCAAGTACATGGTCAATATCAATACAGAGAACGTCGGCGAATACCAGTGGTTCCTGGGAACAGATTCTTCCGAGGATACTGTTACGCAGCTGTATGCACAGCGTTTTGCAGAACTGGTGAACCAGTACTCTGACGGCAAGATGAACATCGTTATCCAGGCGAACGGAACACTCGGCTCCGATAATGCTCTGTGCGAATCCGTAAAAGCGCAGGACGGCGTGAACTTCGTTGTTCAGACGACTGCACCCGAAGTCAACTTCATCCCTCAGCTGGCTGTCTTTGATACCGCCTGCGTATACAGCGATATCAATGATGTCCGCAACGCGCTTGATGATATGGAGTTCATGAATACAGTCTCCGGTCTGTATGAGAGCGCCGGCTACAAGCTGATGGGATTTGCGGATCAGAACTTCCGTGAGCTGTCCACAAATGTGGAAGTCAAGACGCTTGCTGACCTGAAGGGCCAGAAGATCCGTACCATGGAAAACGACAACCACCTTAAATTCTGGAGCGGCTGCGGTGCCAATCCTACCCCGATGGCCTTCTCTGAGGTCTATACCTCCCTGCAGAACGGCACGATCGACGGCCAGGAGAACCCTTACGAAGTAATCGTAGGAAACAAGCTCTATGAAGTACAGAAGTATGTTGTTACCACGAACCATCTGCCGCATATCCTTGCGCTGATCACCGGTGCGGATATGTACAACAACCTGAATGACGACGAGAAGGCTGTTCTGGATGCGGCAGTACTTCGTGCAAAGGCGTATGCCCGCGAGCAGGCTGACTCCCGTGCGGCAGCCCGTATCGCAGCGATCGAAGCCGGCGGCTCCACCGTTCTTCCTCTGAATCCCGATCTGTTCGCGGAGATGCAGGAGGCGGCACAGGCTGAATGGGATCAGATCAGAGCTGCAGTTGGCGACGAACTGTTCAATGCTTATACCCAGCAGTGATCTGGAAGCAGCATAATGGTTCCTGAAGCCCGGAGCATCCGCTCCGGGCTTTTTCAGAAGGAATAAAGGGTATTTTTCTTTCGGTAAATCGGGAAAGTATTGCGCAGAACAAGCCAGAGAAACTTTTCAGATGAAATAGTATGGCGGAAAAGTATCTAATCATCGACAAATGTGGTATTATAAATATCGGATATACTGCCCCGGAGAGGGAGGGACTTTGTGAATGAATATTAAGAGACCGGAATACGGATTGAGTGAAAAATATCTTGCAAGGCTCAGGAAGGATACCATCCTGAATCTGCTGATCATCTTTATGTTCTGGCTGGTCTTCAATGTCCTTTTCAAGGATCATCCGAAATACGGCATCATCAAAGTGCTCTTTGTGTTTGTTTTCCTGGCAATCGCAGTTGCCGTGACTATAATGAATGCAAAGAGAGTGAGAAAAGCGGAAACGATCGGTTTCACACTCACGAAGGACGCTCTGCTTTATTGTGACGGAAAGAAGACCGCGGCCTATCCCTGGCATCATTTTGAGAAGGTCACAGTCAATGAGAACAGGATCTCCATGCCGTTCCCGTATGAATTTCATACCAAAGAAGGCATGTTCCTGGTGCACAGGCAGCTGGATCGGCCGGAAAAGGTGCTGATGGAGATCATCAAGCGCGCCAGGCCGTATGCGCAGATCGATGAGAAGATCCCGGAGGTCATCAAGGAAGATGACAACTGGGTTAAGGGACTTGGAAGAATGCTGTGACCGCAGCCGGGAGAGTATGCCTTCCCCTTTAGGGGAGGGTGGCACGTCAGTGCCGGGAGAGGTTACCTTGAACATCAAAACCCTTAAAAACCGCATATCTGCAATATTAAAGAAAGAGAGCCTGTACACACAGACTCTTTTTATGCTGTCCCTGCTGTCCCTCATCACCATTGCCGCCATGTTTGCCTTTGTCAGCAACATTGTCGTCAGGAACCAGAAAGAAAAGATCGCATCGATCTACAGCGATCAGCTTGAGCGGATCAGTACAGATGCTGATATTCTGATGAACGGGATCGAGCAGTCTCTCTCCGAACTGCTTCACGCCAACAGCATGGTCTCCCTGATGGTGAATCCCCGCCTGAAGAGCAGCAGTACCGGTTATGCAGTGGTTTCTCTGCTTGCCAATGCCGCCCAACAGGACCCTCTGGTAAAACGTGAATTCCTTTATCTTCCTTATACGGAAGAAGTATACAGCTCCGTCGGGAACTATGTGAGCCTGGAGAACAGTCCGAACAAAGAGGATATCGAGATCTATCTTTCTCTCCGGGAACAGGACAGAGCCGGAGACGCTGAAAGCGAGACCAGACTGTTCTTTAACAACGGAGAACTATATCTGGCAGGCGATATGTGCGTTCCGAATTTTATCGGCGCCGTGATCTGTCAGATCGACACGGAAGCCTTCTATGACAGGATCAACGGCAGCAGCGATGATCCCACAGACTTCTTTATCCTTGACCGTGACCGCAATATTCTGATATCTGCACCGGCTTCGGCAGATAAGATCCGCGCAGTGCTTGATAAAAAGGGGACCGGAGATCTTCTGTCAGATCCGGAAGAAGGTTTTATTTATACACAGTCCCAGGCATACGGTCTGATCTGCGGTCTGGGAACGGATTCTCTGTTTGAAAGCGTAAGCCCGCTGACGGTTATCCTGACGCTTCTTCCGTTCATTATTGCCTACGGTATATTTTCACTCCTTTACTCGAGATACGTCAGCAAAAAAGTCTATGCGCCATTCAATCGTCTGATGCATCTTACCGGACTTCGCGGTCAAAGTGAAGCAGCAGACAGGAATCGGGGCGAGCTGGAGATCCTGGAGGAAACGATCGGAAACGCGATGGGAGAAAGTTCCAGGCAGAGAGAACTCCTTGACAGCATTTCTTCCGATGTTACCGAGCAGCTTTTCCGGGGCATCCTGATGATGTCGGATACTGACATGGACCATATCAGAGTTACCATGGAAGGCATTGGACGTACGGAATATCTTACAGGGAAATATCAGGCAATGGCGGTCAGGATCCAGCCGGAGGAAGGCAGGAACCTGAGCGTTGTCGAAGAAGGACTGTATCAGAAGAGCCTGCTTGCGATCCTGCATGAACAGAGTCTGGAGAACGGCCTGATCGTTCCCCTGTACATGGACAGCGAGACGCTGGCCGTACTTCTGTGCTTTACGGATGATGTTTCCGTGCTGAGCATTAAGCGGGAACAGGGCGGACTCGCGGACAATATAGAAAGAGGCGTAAACGGTCTTCCTTATTCTGTCATCATGGGAAAGGGGAAGATCTATAATGAGATAACCGCGCTGAAATTTTCCTACAGAGAAGCCGCAGAGGAACTACTCGTACCGGAACATGAAATGGAAAATGCAGAAAACCTGCAGGCTGCCGGTTTTGACCGGAGATATTACAGACGCAGAGCGGAAGAGTATGCGGATATTGCGGAAAAAGCAGGGGCTGAAGAAGCAGAGGCGGCAGCGGGCAGTATTGCTGCCGAACTGTCTGAAAGTACAAATGAAAACCGCAGGGAATATCTCGAAGAAGTCCTGGATGTGCTTGTGGAACGTATGATCAAAGCGCATCTGGCACAGGACGATATCCAGAAAATGATGCTGAGAACGCGTATGGAAACGATCCGCCTGCTGACAGACAGGGATGAGATCAGAGGGAAGATCGCGGAACTTCTGTCTGAGATCGGCAGAGCGCTGAGACAGAACAGCGGAAAGAGCAGATACAGATATGTGGATTTTGCGATGGAATATATTGCCGCGCATTATTCAGACGGAAATCTCTCTCTGGATGAAGTGAGCAGGGCGGTCGGGATCTCCGCACCTTACCTGAGCGGGATCTTCTCGGAAGTCAATAAAGGCGGCTTCCTGGCATACCTGAGCAGCTATCGGGTGGAACAGGCGAAGAAATATCTTGCAGGAACAGGAGATACTGTGGCTGAGATCGGAAAGGCATGCGGATTCAATTCCGCGCAGAGTTTCAGCCGTGTGTTCAGAAAACAGACCGGTATGTCGCCGGGACAGTACAGGGACAAAATGAAAGAAACGTAAAAAAAGGAGCCCGCGGGAATTCTTCCCGCGGGCTTCATGGATGCGTCAGCCTTCCGGTTCGATCAACCCGTAGGCACCATCCTTTCTTTTATAAACTACACAGACCTGCTCGGTCATCGAATCCCTGAATACATAGAAGCTGTGGCCGAGAAGCTCCATCTGCAGGCAGGCTTCTTCGGGATCCATGGGTTTCAGGGCAAAATGTTTTGTTCTTACGATGCGGATCGCATCTTCATCCTCAACGCTCTCTTCGGTATATGTAGGAGTAAAGCCGCTCTGGTAGCGGTCTATAAGTTTGCTCTTATGTCTGCGCAGCTGTTTAATGATGCTTTCCTGAACAAGATCGATGGAAGCATACATATCGCTGCTGGATTCTTCCGCGCGGATCACGGTACCCTTGATCGGAATCGTGACTTCCACTTTCTGAAGTTCTCTTTCGGTACTGAGTGTTACCTGGACCTCAGGATCTCCCTTGAAATACTTATCAAGCTTCGCTAATTTATGCTCGACCTGATTCTGAAGATTATCTGTGAGCTGGATATTCTTTCCGGAAATTCTGAAACGCATTTACTTGGTCTCCTTTCAAGTGATCTATCCTCCGGGAACCAAAGGATGAAACAGAACACAAAATACAGAAAAATAAAGAAATTATAAACTATATTCTGTATAAAACTGAATTTCATGTTTTGTTATGATTCAATTTTATCATAAATTCCGGAAAATACAAGGGGAAATATTACATAAGAAAAGAGACCGGAGCGATTTCGGGGAGATGTGCTGCCGGTCTCTTTCCCCTATATCACTTCCGCCGCCTTCAGCCGTTTTACCAGCATCGGTGCAGCGATCAGTGCTATCACGATTTTTACAAGATCGCCGGGGATGAACGGGATCACCCCGGCTGCCAGTGCCGCCTGAAAATCAAGTCCCGCCTGATAGGCAAGCCAGGCTGTTCCGAAAAGATAACAGGCGGCTGTGCCGAAAAGCATGCCGATCAGGTCTGTGATCCGGCTGTTCCCGTGATCAAAGGCATATCCGCAGATCAGCGCAATGAAAACATATCCCACAAGATACCCCCCTGTCGGTCCAAGCAGTTTTCCGGCGCCGGCTGTAAACCCTGCGAAAACGGGGAGCCCCACAAAGCCGATAAGGAGATAAAGCAGGACGCTGACCGCGCCGCGCTTCATGCCCAGAATATAACAGGAAAAATAAATGGCGAGATTCACGAGGCTGATGGGGACCGGACTGACCGGGATCGAGAGTGAGAGCGGTCCCATGATGCAGATAATGGCTGCTATGAGCGCCGTGAGTATCATGGATCTTGTTTTTTCAGAGGAGTTCAATTTCTTCTTTATTCCTTTCGCAGCTGCAGTTTTTTCATATCTCCGGGACCGGTTTCAGCGCATATCCCATCGCTGTCAGCATCGCGCGATCCTGCGCCGTATTATTCCCGACTGTCGTCAGCATATCGCCGGTCAGTGTTGCGTTCGCACCGGACCGGAAAAGCACCGCGCCGCCATCTTCAAAATAACTTCTGCCTGCTGCAATCCTGATATCAGCAGTCGGATTGATGTACCGGAACATTGCCACGATCCGGGTGATTTCTTCCGGCGCAAGTTTCTCCCTGTCTCCAAGCGGTGTGCCTTTGACCGGGATCAGGAAATTGAGCGGGATGGATTCCACATCAAGTTCCGCTAATGTCAGTGCCATGCTGATCCGGTCTTCCCAGGTCTCCCCCATGCCCAGGATACCGCCGCAGCAGATGGTCATGCCGGCAGCGCGGGCGCGCCGCACTTCTTCCAGTTTGTCGGCGAAGGTATGGGTTGAGCAGATCGAAGGAAAGAACCGCTCCGAAGTCTCGATATTCGCATGATACATGGTCACGCCAGCGTCTTTCAGACGCCGCAGATCGCCTTCCTCCATCAGCCCGTGGGAAGCACAGAGGATGATGTCCGGACATTCTTCGTGCATTCTGCGGTAGCTTTCGACCGCAATTTCAAGATCTGCACCTGTGAGCGTTTTCCCGGCTGTAACGATAGAATAGCGGTCGACGCCTTTGGCATATATTTTTCGGCAGTCTTCCGTGAACTTTTCAGCGGGAAGGAAACCGTATACTTCACAGTTCGTGTGGTTGTGGGCGGACTGTGCGCAGAACCGGCAGTCCTCGCTGCAGCGGCCGCCGCGGCCGTTGATGATGCTGCAGAGATCTGCGCGGTCACCGCAGAGTTCTTTCCGGATGAGATCCGCGCCGGCAGCCAGTTCGGAAAGATTCGCCGTTATAAAAAAGGAAAGATCATCTTCGGCGCACAGTCGTTTTCCGTTGATGATCTCATGAGCAAGATGCAGCATAAAAAACCTCCATGTCCGGCTGTCACGCAAAATGTCAACCAAAAGACATAAAATAGTTTACAATGAATAAACTGTAATGTCAACTGAAACGGAAATGTGGTTGACAAGAAAGAGGGAGACAGAGACCATCCCCTGTCTCCGCCCGTTTTCGCGGTTGCAAACCCATTCCGATAATGCTATAATTTTACAGCGTGTATGCAAAAATAGGACAGGAAGGAATGTGAGTTATCCTATGGATCTTGTCAAGCTGTTATTCGGTACAAAGAGCTCCCGCATCTGCAAGAGCATGGAGCCGACAATAAAAAAAATAGAAAGCTTAAGACCCGGTCTCATGGAGAAGACCGATGATGAATTAAGAGATCTGACAAAACAGTACAAGCAGCGTGTCGCGGACGGGGAATCGCTGGACGATCTGCTTCCCGAGGCGTTCGCACTTGTACGGGAAGGCGCCAGACGTGTGCTGCATATGGAACATTATCCCGTGCAGCTCATGGGCGGCATCGTTCTTCATCAGGGCCGGATCGCCGAGATGAAGACCGGTGAAGGTAAGACGCTCGTCGCTACGCTTCCGGCTTATCTGAATGCGCTGGAAGGCAGAGGCGTTCATATCGTTACTGTCAATGATTACCTGGCAGGCCGTGACGCGGAGTGGATGGGCGCGATCCATCGTTTCCTTGGCCTGACCGTCGGCGTGGTACTGAATTCCATGACGCCCGACGAGCGCCGGGAAGCCTATAACTGTGACATTACCTATGTTACCAACAACGAACTCGGATTCGATTACCTCCGTGACAACATGGTCATTTACAAGGAGCAGCTCGTTCTGCGGGATCTCCATTATGCCATCGTCGACGAGGTCGACTCCGTTCTGATCGATGAAGCCAGAACGCCGCTGATCATTTCCGGACAGAGCGGAAAATCCACAAAGCTCTATGAAGTCTGCGATTACCTTGCCAAGCGTATGCAGCGCGGTGAAGCCACAGAGCTCACCAAGATGGATGCGATGATGAAGATCGAGTCGGAAGAGACCGGAGATTTTGTTGTCAATGAGAAGGATAAACAGCTGAACCTGACCGCGGAAGGCGTCCGCAAGGTAGAAGAATTCTTCAAGATCGACAATCTGGCGGATCCGGAGAACCTGGAGATCCAGCACAATATTATCCTTGCGCTGCGCGCGAACAACCTGATGTTCCGTGACAAGGATTACGTCGTGAAGGATGACGAAGTCCTGATCGTTGACGAATTCACCGGACGTATTATGCCCGGAAGAAGATATTCCGACGGTCTGCATCAGGCAATTGAAGCAAAGGAACACGTAAAGGTAAAACGCGAGAGCAAGACGCTCGCGACCATTACATTCCAGAACTTCTTCAACAAATTTGAGAAGAAAGCCGGCATGACCGGTACCGCCATGACGGAAGAAAAGGAATTCCGTGACATCTACGGCATGGACGTTGTGGAGATCCCGACGAACGTTCCTGTCATCCGGAAAGATCTGGAGGATGCAGTATACAAGACCAGAAGAGGCAAGCTCAATGCGATCTGCAACGAGATCGAGGAAGCGCATGCAAAGGGACAGCCCATCCTGGTCGGCACCATCACCATTGAAGCTTCCGAAGAACTCTCCGCCCTGCTGAAGCGCCGCGGGATCCAGCACAACGTGCTGAATGCGAAGTTCCATGAGATGGAAGCGGCGATCATTGCCGACGCCGGACTGCACGGAGCAGTCACCATTGCCACCAACATGGCCGGCCGTGGTACCGATATCAAACTGGATGAGGAAGCAAAGGCGGCCGGCGGCCTGAAGGTCATCGGCACAGAGCGCCATGAGGCGAGACGTATCGACAACCAGCTGCGCGGACGTTCCGGCCGTCAGGGAGACCCGGGCGAATCCCGTTTCTTCATTTCGCTGGAAGACGATCTGATGCGTCTGTTCGGCGGTGAGCGCGTGCAGAACATGTTCAATTCCCTGAATGTTCCCGAGGATGAGCAGATCGAGCACCGCATGCTTTCGGATGCGATCGAGCGCGCCCAGAAGAAGATCGAAGGAAACAACTTCGGTATCAGAAAGAACGTCCTGGAATATGACCAGGTCATGAACGAGCAGAGAGAGATCATCTACGGCGAGCGCCGCAGAGTGCTGAACGGCGAGAACATGCGTGACGTCGTCATCAAGTTCATTAACGATGTTGCTGAGAGCATCGTTGACATCAGCATCCCCGAGGATAAGTCGGCGGATGAATGGGATCTGACCGAGTACAACCAGCTCGTGCAGCCCATCTTCCCGATGCCGCTGTTTGCCCTTACCGAAGACCAGAAGAAGACCTTCCGCAAGGACGACATGAAGCAGCTCCTGAAGGAGCAGGCAGTCAGACTGTATGAGCGGAAGGAAGCCGAATTCCCGGATCCCGAGCAGATCAGAGAGATCGAGCGCGTGATCCTGCTCCGTGTCATTGACCAGAAGTGGATGGCGCACATCGACGATATGGACCAGCTGCGTGAAGGTATCGGCCTGCAGGCATATGGTCAGAGAGATCCTCTTGTGGAATATAAGATGATCGGTTATGAAATGTTCGATGAGATGACCAGCGCCATGAAGGAAGATACCGTCAAGCTGCTCATGCATATCCGTGTGGAGCAGAAGGTGGAGCGCGAGGAAGTAGCGAAGGCGACCGGCACGAACAAGGACGATACCGCCGTCCGCCAGCCGAAGCGCCGCGAGAACAAGAAGATCTATCCGAACGATCCCTGCCCCTGCGGATCCGGAAAGAAATACAAGAACTGCCACGGAAGGAAATAAGTTCCCGGCAGATACAGGTGAATAAATATGGTAGAACTTGATCAGTTCAAGGCGGATCTCGCTGCAACGAAGCAGCCGCTGAAAGAGGTGGGCGATTCCCTTGATCTTAACGGCAAGCGGAACCGCATTGCCGAGCTTGAAAAAAATATGGAAGAGCCCGGATTCTGGGACGACGCGGACCGCGCTGCCAAGATCATGCAGAATCTGAAAGGCCTGAAGGATACCGTGGAGAAGGTCGAGTCGCTCAACACAGCGTATGATGACATTGAAGTGCTGATCGACATGGCTTATGAGGAAAATGACGCTTCCCTGATCCCGGAGATCGAAGAGGAACTGACGGCTTACAGGGATTCCCTTGAGGAGCTCCGCATCACGACGCTGCTTTCCGGGCCTTATGACAAAGCAAATGCGATCCTGACCCTGCATGCAGGAGCGGGCGGGACGGAATCCTGCGACTGGGCCGGCATGCTTTACCGCATGTACCTGAAATGGGCGGATAAGCATCATTTTACCGTGGAGACACTGGACTTCCTGGACGGCGATGAAGCAGGCATCAAATCCGTTACCATTCAGGTGAACGGTGAGAACGCTTACGGCTATCTGAAGTCCGAGCACGGCGTACACAGGCTGGTGCGCATTTCCCCGTTCAATGCGGCGGGTAAGCGCCAGACATCCTTCGTTTCCTGCGATGTCATGCCGGAGATCGAAGAGGATCTGGATGTGGAGATCAAAGACGACGATATCAGGATCGATACCTACCGTTCCAGCGGCGCCGGCGGACAGCATATCAACAAGACATCCTCAGCTATCCGTATCACCCACTTCCCTACGGGAATCGTGGTGCAGTGCCAGAACGAGCGGTCCCAGCATCAGAATAAAGACAAAGCCATGCAGATGCTGAAGGCGAAGCTGTTCATCCTGAAGCAGGAAGAAAATGCAGCGAAAGCGCAGGGAATCCGCGGTGAACAGTCCGAGATCGGCTGGGGCCGGCAGATCCGTTCGTACGTGCTGCAGCCGTATACGATGGTCAAGGATCTGCGGACAGACGTGGAGACAGGAAATGTAAATGCCGTTCTGGACGGCAATATCGATATGTTCATGAATGGTTATCTGAAATGGCTGAGCCTGTCAGCAGATAACAAATAGCAGCGACCTGGGGGGAATTATGTATCAGATAGCGATCATGGGATTCGGCACGATCGGTTCCGGTGTGTTCGAACTTGTAAGAGAGAATAAAGAAGTACTGAAGCGCCATGCCGGCGATGATGTCAATGTCAAATATGTTCTGGATATCAGGCAGTTCCCGGGGCAGCCCGTGGAGGAAGTGCTGACAAATGATGTGAATGATATCCTGAATGATCCGGAAGTCTCCGTGGTCGTGGAGACCATGGGCGGCATCAATCCGGCTTTCAAATTCGTTTCCGGTGCACTTGCTGCCGGAAAGAGCGTAGCGACGTCCAACAAGGAGCTTGTGGCGGCAAAGGGAACCGAGCTGCTCGCGCTCGCACGGGAGAATCATGTGAGCTTCCTGTTTGAAGCCAGTGTCGGCGGCGGAATCCCGCTGCTGCGTCCGGTCATGAACGCACTGACAGCTGACAGACTGGAATCCGTGACCGGCATTCTGAACGGAACCACAAATTATATCCTTACAAGAATGGATGAAGCAGGAGCGGATTTTGCGGATGCGCTTGCCGAAGCCCAGGCCATGGGTTATGCCGAGCGGAATCCTTCAGCGGATGTGGACGGACACGACGCGAAGAGAAAGCTGGCGATCATCATGTCGATCATCAGCGGACATTTTGTGGATGCGGAAGCGATCCCTACCGTCGGCGTTTCCGGGATCACGGCGGCCGATATTGCCGCGGCGAAGGAAGCCGGCTATGATATCAAGCTTCTGGCAAGAGGCGAGCTGACCGACGGCAGAGTCTATGCGAGAGTATCCCCTTACATGGTGCCGCCGGAGAATCCACTGAATCCCGTACGCGGCGTGTTCAACAGCATCCTGATCCACGGGAATATGGTGGACGACGTCATGTTCTACGGCAGAGGCGCCGGCAAGGAAGCGACAGCCAGCGCAGTTGTAGGAGATGTTGTGGACGAACTGAAGCATCCCGGAGAGACGATTTATCCGGGGTGGAGTGCGGAACCGGCTGCAGTCGTGCCGGATGGCGATGAGAGATGCGCTTTCTTCGTGAGAGTAAGCTCCGTCGAAGCAGAGGAAGCCTGTAAGATCCTGCCGGCTGTCCGGTGTGTCGGACTGGCGGATAATGAGTGCGGGATCCTGACAGAAGTGATGAAGGAATCCGACCTGGAGGAAGCCGGGAAGAAGATGGAATTCATCTCCGTGATAAGAGTACTGTAAGGAAGAGGAAAGGGTTTCCTTTCCGCAAAGATACTGTCGGGAAATTATTCCCTGTCAATCTGAAAAGCGTTGTAAGAGCCGTCTTTTGTATCGACGGCTCTTTATAAGTCGTCGAAATGCGCTGATCCGGCAGGTATTATACCCACGCATGATGTTGCAGCTTCTTTATGCTGACAGCTGCAAAGAAAGCAAGTCTGCAGGACAAAGGAAGATATATCCCCGCGGGGAACAGCAACATTATATAACAGAACAGGAATTATCCATGCAGGAAACATTTATATCAACTACAGTAGAAGAAACTTATGAATTTGGGAAAAAACTTGCCTCCATTGCCTCCCCAGGTGAGATCTATCTGCTCACCGGCGATCTCGGCACCGGCAAGACCGTCTTCACGAAAGGCTTTGCCGCCGGTCTCGGCGTAAGGGAGTACATTACCAGTCCCACTTTCAATATCATCAAGGAATATCATTCCGGCAGGCTGCCGCTCTACCATTTTGATCTGTACCGCCTTTCGGATGAAGATGAACTCTATGTGATCGGCGCGGACGAATACTGGAATTCGGACGGCGTCTGCGTGATCGAGTGGGCGGATATGTTCCCGGATATCGTATGGGAAAATGCTGTATCTATTGAAATAAAGAAAGATCTGTCAAACGGTCCTGACTGCAGGATCATCACGGTCTCAGGAGGAAAAGAATGCTGATACTTGGCATCGAAAGCGCATCGCTTGTAGCATCCGCAGCGCTGGTCGAGGATGATGCGGTGATAGCGGAATATACCGTAAACAACAAAAAAACACATTCCCAGACGCTGCTTCCGATGATCGATGAGATCTTTCGGATGACAGAGCGGATGCCTGAAATGCTGGACGCAGTTGCTGTCGCGGCCGGTCCCGGCTCGTTTACCGGACTGCGGATCGGTTCCGCTACGGCAAAGGGAATCGCGCTGGCCTGTGATATTCCGGTCATTCCGGTGCCGACGACAGATGCGATGGCTTACCAGTTCTACGGCTGCGCGCACAGGATCTGCCCGATTCTCGATGCCAGACGCAGTGAAGTGTATACAGGTATCTATCGTTTCGAGAAGAATTTCGAAGTGATCATGCCTGCGTCAGCCATGCCGCTTGCGGAGCTGATGGAAAAGCTGAAGCAGGAACCGGGTCCGGTCGTGTTTACCGGTGACGGCATCCCGGTCTTCAAAGAACGGATCATGGATGCACTTGGTGAAGATGCAATGTTCGCGCCGCCAATGGCAGCCAGACAGCGCGCTGCGGCAGTCGCTTCCCTTGGCGGACAAATGCATAAGAACGGTATCATGCAGACGTCGGATGAACATGTGCCGGAATATCTCCGGGTATCTCAGGCAGAACGTGTCCGCGCGGAAAAAGAACGGAAGAAGTGAGGTTTTCAGCGCCTTCTTCTTTTTGGGAAGATGGCGCAGCCGGCGCCGGAAGCGGCAGCTTTTTCTTCCTTTGACGGGAAATCCTCTCCTGAAGGAGAGGGGATAGAAAGGAGTGCCATGGATCATTCGGTTACCATTCATCCTATGCTTCCTGATGAAGCGGAAGCCGTTTCTGCCCTGGAGATCACCTGCTTCCCGGATCCCTGGTCTGTGAAATCCCTCACGGAGATGCTTGCCAACCCGCACGCGCATTATCTTGCCGCAAAAAAAGACGGCAAGATCATTGGCTATATAGGAACGCTCACTGTGCTGGATGAAGGCGATATCCTGCGGATCGCCGTCGATCCGGCTGAAAGAAAGCAGGGGATCGGAACAGCACTGGTTAAGGCACTTTTCAGGGAAACGTCGGATATAAAGATCTGGAATCTGGAGGTCCGCGAGAGCAATACCGCCGCGGTCATGCTGTACAGGAAAAGCGGCTTTGCATTGCTCACAAAAAGAAAAGCTTACTACCATCATCCGACAGAGGACGCGCTTCTGATGCAGATGAAGTTTTAAATTGCTGTCCCCACAGCCTTCCCCTTTTAGGGGAAGGTGGCGCGATAAGCGCCGGAAGAGGTTTGAAATTAGCGCGCTTAGCGCCGAAAGGAAATGCTGTCCCCTTTAGGGGAAAGTGGCGCACCCAGCGCCGAAAGGGGTCATATGCTCGATATTTGTCTTCTCGGTACCGGCGGCATGATGCCGCTCCCGTACCGTTATCTTACCTCCCTCATCGTCCGGTTCGGCGGCTCGTCCGTCCTGATCGACTGCGGGGAAGGCACGCAGGTCACCGCCAAAAAGAACGGCATCGCCATGAAGCCCATCGATGTCATCTGCTTCACGCACTATCATGCAGATCACATCAGCGGTCTTCCGGGTCTTCTTCTTTCAATGGGCAATTCCGAAAGAACGGAGCCGGTTCTTTTTATCGGCCCGAAAGGCCTGCAGCGTGTAGTGAATGCGCTCCGGATCATTGCGCCCGAGCTTCCGTTTGAGCTTCGTTTTCACGAAATCAGGGAAAATGAAGAGGTGATCGAGAACAAGGGGATCCGCATCCGGGCATTCCGCGTCAATCACAACGTTACGTGTTACGGCTACAATATCGAGATCCCCCGTTCCGGCAAATTCAATGTGGAAAATGCAAAGGCACTCGGTCTTCCGGTCCAGCTGTGGAATCCACTGCAGAAAGGCAATGCCGTGGAATGGGAGGGGAAGACATACACACCCGACATGGTCATGGGAAAGGACAGAAAGGGTCTGAAGGTCACTTACTGTACGGATACCAGGCCGACGCCGTCTATTACGGAAGCGGCAAGAGATGCAGATCTTTTTATCTGCGAGGGCATGTACGGCGAGCCGGATAAGCATGAGAAGGCTGTTGAACACAAGCACATGACCTTCCAGGAAGCGGGAAGGATCGCAAAAGAGGCGCAGCCAAAGGAAATGTGGCTGACCCATTTTTCCCCGGCAATGAATCATCCGGAAGAGTTTATTGACGAGGCCAAAAAATTTTTCCCCGACGCAAAGATCGGACGCGACGGGAAGAAGAGAACGCTGAAGTTTTCAGAGGAAGAGTAAGGATCACGGACTGCTTCGGAACTCCTGCGGCAGTGCCTTCAAGAGAAGAGATAAGGGATTTGGAAATGAAAGATATTCTGGTTTTGGGAATCGAATCTTCCTGTGATGAAACAGCCGCATCGGTGGTACGCAATGGAAGAGAAGTATTAAGCAATATCATATCCTCCCAGGTGCCGACGCATACGCTCTATGGCGGCGTGGTGCCGGAGCTTGCATCCAGAATGCATATAGAAGCAATCAATCCTGTGATCAGGCAGGCGCTTGCTGAGGCGGATTGTACGCTGGATGATATCGATGCGATCGGGGTGACATACGGCCCCGGCCTGGTCGGCGCGCTGCTCGTGGGAGTTGCCGAAGCGAAAGCGCTGGCTTTTGCCGCACATAAGCCGCTTGTTGGAGTCAATCACATGGAGGGACATGTGTGCGCGGCGCTGATCGAACATCCCGAGCTGGAGCCGCCTTTCCTGTGCCTGATCGTTTCCGGCGGACATACGCATCTGGCGGAAATGAAGGATTACGGGGATTTCCGGATCCTTGGACAAACGCGGGATGACGCCGCCGGAGAAGCATTTGACAAGGTGGCGCGGGCGATCGGACTCGGCTATCCGGGCGGTCCGAAGATCGAAAAAGCAGCGCGGGAAGGAGATCCCGAGGCGTTTCATTTTCCGAGAGGAAAAGTCGGAGAATCGATCTACGATTTCACGTTCAGCGGACTGAAATCAGCGGTTTTGAATACGCTGAACCAGATGGAAATGAAGGGCGAAACGATCGTTCCGGCGGATATCGCCGCTTCCTTCCAGGCGGCAGTGGTGGAAGTGCTGACAGAGCATACGATCAAAGCCGTAAAAGAACTGGGCGAGGAACGGATCGTGCTGTGCGGCGGTGTGGCCGCAAACAGCGCGCTGCGGGAAAGCCTGCAGAAAGCCTGCAAAAAGGCTGGCATCAAACTGTATGTGCCGTCGCCGGTCTTCTGCACGGATAATGCGGCGATGATCGCTGTGGATGCCTATTATCATTACAAGAAGGGCGAGCGCGCGGGATATGACCTGAATGCGGTCCCGAACCTGGAGCTGTAAAAGAGGTCTGTCATCCTGAGGAGCCATTGCCTGAAGACTGCAGGAAAGTACATGCAGCAAGTTGTGGAATTTGAGTGACGTTCTGACAGACAGTCTGCATCGGAAACAGGGGTCGCTGCGATTGCTTCGTTCGCGGACGAAACATCTGCACTCCGCCGGTCAGACGAATAAAGCGTGTCTGCCCTCTGTCGGCAGTTTCGCCGTGAACTGTCGCTCTTCGCTCAACAGTTTCCGCTGCAGACTGTCTGTCAGAACTGTATGCGGAAGGTTTGAGATACAATGCGATAGACTGTCATCCTGAGGAGCGGAGCGACGAAGGATCCACGCTCTGACACAGGCGGTTTTAGTAAAGCCTGTAAGCGGTTTTACAAACACTTAGTCATAAAATCCATCAAGGAGAACCCATGAATATCGAAAGAATCCTCGCAGCCTGCGATCACACCTTACTCAAACCCGAATCCACCTGGGAAGAAATCAAAGCCATCTGCGACGACGGCATGAAATATCACACCGCCTCCGTCTGCATCCCTCCTTCTTTTGTCGGCCTGGCCAAAGACTACGTCGGCGATTCTCTCAAAATCTGCACCGTCATCGGTTTCCCGAACGGTTACAGCACCACCGCCGTTAAAGTCTTCGAAGCCGGCGAAGCCGTAGACATGGGTGCAGATGAAATTGACATGGTCGTCAATGTCGGCTGGATCAAAGAAGGCAAGTATGATGAAGTACAGAGCGAGATCGGTTTTATCAAGGATGTCTGCGGCAGGAGGATCCTGAAAGTGATCCTCGAAGTCTGTCTTCTCACGGATGAAGAGATCATCCGGACCTGCGAGTGTGCAGTCAGCGCAGGTGCGGATTTCGTCAAAACAAGCACCGGCTTTTCGAAAGGCGGCGCAACCCTGCATGCTGTTGAACTCATGAAGAAGACCGTCGGGAACCGCTGCAAAGTCAAGGCGGCTGGCGGCATCAGTTCGCTGGAAGACGCGGAAGCGTTTCTGGAAGCCGGTGCATCCCGTCTCGGGACCAGCCGCATTGTAAAGCTCGTAAAGGAATCCGAAGGGAATTGATCTTCATCGGCCCTCAGACAGCTCTCTGTTCTGCGGAAGGATATGAATCCGAAGTTTGTTCATATCGCTGCCGGATCTCAGTTTTTTACATCCCTGTTTCCGGTGAAGGAACATAAAAAAACGACGCAATTCGTTGACTTGTTCATATTTTGGAGCTTCACGAAAAATGTACATCCTTTTTTCTTCGCCTGTTGATGGCTGCTCAGTCCCGGAAGGGATGTAATAAATTCTGAACAGCCTCATTTATGAACAAATCACGGAAGAACGAAGATTTTACATTAATAATCAGTCTGTGGAGGGGTGTATAATTCCTGAAAAAGCAGAATATATGAACATTTCCTGATTATCCGTCAGCAGCCGGACCAGCGAGAGGTCATTATCATGTTATTATCGATCAACAACGCCAGCGTCTCCCTCTCCGGGGAGACCATCCTGGATCATTTCGATTTTGAAATAAAGGGACAAGAGAAGATCGCCGTGATCGGGAAGAACGGCGCGGGCAAGACTACGCTCTTAAAGCTGATCGCTGGCGAACTCACGCCTGATCAAAACGATAAGGATCATTTCTCCGGCATAAAGACCAGCCGCAGTCTGACGATTGAAATGCTTCGGCAGGATCCGTTTGCTGATACGGCAGGTACAGTACGCGAGTGGGCAGCGGGACAGCTGCTCTGTAAAGAGCCGGGTGAAGAAGGTTCCCGTGAGGCGGAACGCACTGTTTCAGAAGAGCACAATGTGTTTCAGGCGGTTCAGGGAGATAAGCAATATTATGGAAGACAGGCCGAATTCCGCGCTATACTCACGGGACTCGGCTTTTCGCTTTCGGATCTGGATAAGCCGGTCGCGGATTTTTCCGGCGGCTGGCGGACGAGGCTCGCCCTGGCCGGACTCATTTTCAGGGAACCGGATATCCTGCTGCTGGATGAGCCGACGAATCATCTCGACAACGAAGCCTGCGAATGGCTGGAAAACTATCTGAAAAGCTATCCGAAAGCGGTAGTGATGGTCTCGCACGACCGATATTTCATGGACGAGACAGCTGAATTCATTTACGAGATCGAGAAGAAAAAGCTGATCAGATATGCCGGCAATTATTCGGCGTATGTGAAAGAAAAAGCCAGACGTTACCAGGCGGCAGTAAAGGAATACCGCAGGCTGAAAGCGGAAGAAGAGCGTCTCAACGCGCTGATCGAGAAATTTAAAACGAAACCGAGAAAAGCCGCGTTTGCACGGACCAGGAAAAAATTGCTCCAAAGGATGGATAAGCCGGCCGTGCCGGATGCTTCCGGCAGAAAAGTGAAGATCCGGCAGACGGAGCCGCGCACGCCCGGACCGAAATGCGTTTTCGATATCAAAGAACTGGTAACGGGATATGATCCGGAGAGACCGCAGAAACGGATCTCCATGCGCATCAACCGCGGCGTGAAGATCGGGATTTTCGGCCCGAACGGCAGCGGAAAGAGCACCTTTATCAAAACGCTGGCCGGGAGTATCCCGAAGATCTCCGGCAGATGTGTGATGGGAGAAGGAATCGACGCGGCTTATTACGACCAGCTGAGTACGGAAAATATGTCTGCGGGAAGGGTGCTGGAAGTGTTCCGGGAAAGATTTCCGGCATTTACCGAGCAGGAAGCAAGGAGTATTCTCGCCGGGTATCTGTTTTTCGGAAAAGACGCGGGAAAGAAGATCTCGGATCTTTCCGGCGGCGAGAAGGCGAGATTCACCTTGATGATGATCCTGGAATCCGGCCCGAATCTGCTGCTGCTGGATGAGCCGACGAATCATCTGGATATTCCGTCGAAAGAGATCTTTGAAGACATGCTGCTGGCATACAGCGGCACGCTGCTTTTCGTCACGCACGACAGATATTTCCTGAAGAAATGTGCGCAGTCGCTGATGTATTTCCCTCCGGAGGAGGAGCCGGTCAGATTCTTTCCGTATGATTATGATCATTATGTCATGAAGCATGCGAAAGGCGCGCGTGGCGAGAATCTGTCAGCGGAGCGGCTGATGTATGAGGAGGCGATGATCAGTTCGCTGAAAGCGGTGCCGAAGAAAGAACGGCATGAAACGCATGTTTCGACGGAGGCGGCGCATATCGACTGGAAGATACAGATGTGCGAGGAGGAGATGGAAGCTGCAGCAGACAGGCTGGAACAGCTGTATGGGAAATATGATGTTCCGCCTGCATGGATGGAAGAAGAGGAACGGAAGGCAGCGGAAGAAGCGCTTAAAACGGCGGAACAGCAGTATACCCGCGCCTGCATTGCATGGTTCGAGACCTGGGCCGAAGATGAAAACAACGGCTTGTCATGCTGAGCGAACTAAGTGAGTCGAAGCATCCACCGCCTTTCGCTTTCGGTTTTAGTAAAACCGCCTGAACCAGGGTTGTACAGCATCTAACAACAGATATTCGGTTGACGAGCCGAACCGCGAAATCTATAATTAAACTATCCGGCGGAAAAGCCGCCGGAACAGTCAAAACAAAGGGGGAGAAGATCAATGAAACGTAAGTACGGCCTTGGCATTTTTCTGATGCTTCTTGTTGTGACCGCATTGTCCGTATCAGTACCCGTCAGCGCAAAAACATACAGCGAAAACGGTGCCTGGAAGCGCAGGATCGGCAAGACAACATGGTATTTTGATGTAAACGATTACACCAGCAGGGAACCCGGTTCGAAATATTACGGCGTTGTTTACATCTATAAAGGAAAGAAAAATTACAACAAGCACAACTTCTGTGTCCATGCAGAGTATACAAAACGTGGTAAGAACAAGTATCAGATCAAATACCAGGGCGGCAAGATCCGATTTACAGTCTCGAAAAAGAGCATTAAGCTGCAGCAGAAATCCGGGAAGGTCAAAGGAGTGAAACTGAACGGAAAATTCAAACTGGTAAAGAGACATTACGCGTAATTGCATAAGTGTAAAACGGGGGCACCGCAGACCATAACCTATTTCAGATGACGACGGAGAAAACAATGACCAGAGCAGATCATTACATGGCAGAAGATATTAAGAATATTCTGAAGAACGGCTACAAGGATGAAAATCCCAGACCGAAGTATGCGGACGGCACGCCGGCGTATACATTTTCAGTGAATCATAACGTCCGGAAATATGATTTGTCGGCCGGTGATTTTCCAGTGCTGACACTGCGCCGCATGGCCTGGAAGACCGGCATCCGGGAGATCTTTACAATTTATCAGAAGCCTACCAATAAGATCTCCGAAATGAAGGAGCTCGGCGTGACATGGTGGGATCCGTGGGATATCGGGGACGGAACGATCGGCCAGCGCTACGGCGCAACAGTGGCCCGTTATGATCTGATCAAAAACCTGATCGCGGATATCGAAAAGGATCCGTACGGCAGACGGAAAGTGGTCTCTCTCTGGCAGGAAACCGATCTCAAAGAGACGCCCGGTCTGGCTCCGTGTGCATTTCTGACGATCTGGAATGTTCGCGGAAAATATCTGGATATGATGATGACGCAGCGAAGCGGCGATATGCTGACTGCTTCGGGGGCCGGCGGCATCAACGAGATCCAGTATGCAGCTTTGCTCATGATGATCGCAAGGCATACCGGATATGAACCGGGGGTGTTTACGCACATCGTTGCCAACGAGCAGATCTATGACAGGCATGTAGAGCAGGCGAATGAACTGCTGCGGAGATATGAGGAGAAGCAGAAAGAGGAAAATGCCGGCCGGACAGAAAGCGGGGCTGCTGAATCAGCGGGACAGCCGCCTAAACAGCCGCAGCTGATCCTGAAGCCCGAGGCAAAGGATTTCTACTCCGTCACGATCGATGATTTTGAGATGATCGATTACGATCCCATGACGCCGCAGCTGAAACTGGAACTGGGGATCTGAGAAAACGAGAATAAGAAAAAAGTCATCCTTCGGAACAAAGGTTCTTCAGGATGACTTTTTTCGGCTTTATCGCAGAGCTTATTACTTCACACTTTCAGCCATCGCCCCGACAGCTTTTACCAGCGAAGCGACACGTGCCTGTGAATCCTCTTTGTGATCTGTGACAGTATAGTAATAGAACTTGATCTTCGGTTCCGTCCCGGACGGCCGCATTGCGAACCAGCTGCCGTCTGTCATGATCACCTTCAGCGCGTTCTGCGGCGGGATATCTTCATAGCCGCCTATAAAATCGATCACTTCCGCGACTATAAAGTCACCGTACTTCATCGGCTTCTTATTCCTGAACATGTCCATGATCCGCCCGATGCGTTCCTGGCCTTCTTTGCCTTTCAGCACGATCGACACCTGGCTTTCTGCGAAATATCCATACTTCTTATAAAGCGCCTCCAGCGCATCCAGCATGCTCATCCCCTGCTTCCGGTAATAAGCTGCCATCTCCGTGATCAGCATACCGGCGGAGATACCATCCTTGTCACGCACTTCTTCACCCGGCGCACAGCCGATACTCTCTTCATAAGCGAAGAAATAGTTGTAGCCCTCTGCCTGCAGCGGCGGGATCTTTCCGCACAGATTCTTGAATCCCGTCAGCGCTTCAAATACGGAAATTCCATAGTCCCTGCAGATTGCCGCCCCAAATTCACCGGTCACGATCGACTTGATCATCGCATCCTTTCCGGTCAGTTTTCCATGCTCTGATTTCGCCTGTGCAAGATATGCAATGATCATACCGCCGGTCTGATTGCCATTCAGCGGAATATAACCGCCGGCACCGTCCGCCACTTCGATCGCCATTCTGTCGCTGTCGGGATCGGTCGCGATCAGCACTTCCGCACCGGTCTCGCGTCCCAGTTTTTCCGCCAGTTCAAATGCTCTGGAATCCTCCGGATTCGGGTAAGGAACCGAGGTGAAATCCGGATCAGGTTCCTGTTGCTCCGGCACGAGCACAAAATTCTCAAAGCCTCTCGCTGCCGCCACCTGCCGCATGGGAATGCTTCCTGCGCCGTTCAGCGGCGTATAGACCACCGGTACCGTCAGATCCAGCTCTTCATCCGGCCGTTGTGCCTGAGAAAGAACATAATTCAGATACTGTTTATCCATTTCTTCACCAAGCATTACAAGCAGCCCGGCTTCCTCCGCATCCGCAAGCGGCATCTTCTTGAATTCGTCAAACAGATCCAGTTTCAGGATCTCCCGCAGCATCCCTTCTGATACGGCGCCGGAGATCTGCGCACCGTCTTCCCAATACACCTTGTAACCATTATATTCCTTCGGATTGTGGCTCGCGGTCATGTTGATTCCGGACACTGCGCCGACTTTTCTGATGGTATAGGAGAGCTCGGGCGTCGGCCGCATCGACGGGAACAGATATACTTTAATTCCGCTTCCGGTCAGGATCTGTGCAGCCAATTCTGAAAATTCTTTTGAATGATACCGGCAGTCGTAGGCGATCGCCACGCCCTTCATAGGATCCTCTCCGGAGTGCAGAATATAATTCGCAATACCCTGGGTAGCCCTGCCCACCGTCAGTTCATTCATCCGGTTCGTTCCTGCGCCGCAGATGCCGCGCAGGCCGGCGGTACCGAATTCGATCTCCTGATAAAAACGGTCGATGATTTCCGTGTCATTGCCTTCGATCGCGAGTAATTCAGCATAAAGAGGATTGTTTTGATCCAGTTTTTCCAACCACGCTTTATAAGTTGTCAATGCATCCATGGAATCTCCAATCCGCCGCCCGTATCCGGCAGCTGTTCAAGGCATGTTTCGTCTGTTGTTAACTGATATGAAAATGCATAGTATCTGCAAGATGATTTTACTGAATTTTGCAAAATAATGCAACGGATGGAGCGGCAGTGTTTGCGAAATGGATCCAAAACGGAATTTTCAACGAAACCATTTTGCTGAAAGACTGAAATAAAACCAAATTATATCTTAAAATTATCGCAAAAAGGTTGAAAAATGATCTTCCATATAATATGCTTTGTTTGTGGAAGAGACGGCCCGGAACAGAAAAACCAGATGGAAAGCAATCGGTGATACATAGAAGGGAGATACTCATGACGATCGAACAGATGAAAGCAAGAAAGAGAGAACTCGGCTTAAGCAATAAAGAATTGGCGCAAAGATCCGGCGTGCCGCTCGGTACGGTACAGAAGATCATGAGCGGTGCAACGGTCTCCCCGCGTATGACGGCGATCCTCAAACTGGAGAAAGTCCTTCAGCCGGCTATGTCAAATCCGGTCCTTTCAGATAGGGAAATCCCTGCAGATGGTTTCCGGGAAGCCGGGTTCGTTTACGGGACATCCGCAGAGAGAAAATGGCCAGAGGGAAAGGAGCTGCAGCCGGAGAAGAAACAGGGAGAATATACGCTGGAAGACTATTATGCAATCCCGGATGACAGACGGGTCGAGCTGATCGACGGCGTGATCTATGATATGGCGTCGCCCGGCAATATTCATCAGGCTTTATCCAGCGATATTTCCTGGCAGCTCCAGAATTACGTCAGTGCGAATCATGGCAAGTGCATGGTCTACACTGCGCCCTTTGATGTACAGCTGGATATGGACAACAGGACCATGGTGGAACCGGATATTGTCGTGATCTGCAATTATGACAGACTGAAGCGCTTTGGTTGTTTTGGCGCCCCGGAATTCGTCATTGAGATCCTGTCGCCTTCGACCAGAAAAAAAGATGTGACGATTAAGATCCATAAATATATGAATGCGGGGGTGCAGGAATATTGGATCGTGGATCCCCGGGAACGGAATGTCACGGTGATCCTGAATGAGGAAGAAGGCCCCGCGATTCACTGGTATACTTTTGCAGACAGCATCCCTGTCGGCATCTGGAACGGGGAATGCATGGTGGATTTTGCCGCCATCATGGAGCATATCGGGTTCCTTTTCGATCTGGATTGACAGATGGATATGACAGCTGTATTTATCCCGGGGATATTACATATCGACAAAAGTCCTATGACTTTTGCAGTAATTCTTGCATTTGTCATAGGACTTTTGCAGTAGCAACTGCGATGTGGCATTTTCTGTCATGATATGTTAAAATCCTCTATGGACAGAAAGCAATTCCGAGCGCTGTCCTTTGAAAGGAGAACCTGATCATGCGCAGAAATACTCATCTCAAATCGTTCCTGTTCGTAACAGCAGTTTTGTGTGCACTGACAGTCCTGTCCGCTGTTCCGATGCAGGCTGACGCCAAAGCCGGAAAAACAACGAAAAAAGCAGTTTCCTTAACGCCGGGTAAAACCTATAAAAAGTATGACGTGACCGGCGACGGGAAAGCAGACAAACTGAAGTATACTTCAAAGCATTATTCAGAGGGAACAGAGAGCGGGAATGTAGAATATTCGATCTTCGTCAACGGGAAGAAAAAGCAGATCATTGAAGCCGGCCGCGGCGGCGGAGTCTGGCTGATGGCGCCGAAGAAGAATCGGTCCTATCTGGTCGTGGACTGGGGGATGTTCGGCGCTTCGGGAGCCAGCATTTATAAATATAAGAACGGAAAGTTCCGTTCCTGCTATAAAAAATTCCTTGGGGAAGACGTACTGGATTATTCGGAACCGTATAAAGTTTCAAAGAACGGTTTTTCCGTGATCATTTCCGCCGGAAAACACCAGCGTGATATCGTGACGCCGGACGATTATAATTATGACCACGAGTATCCTTCTTTCGTGGTCAATTACAAGATCAGCAAAAAAGGAAAGATCTCCCTGAAATCCCGTTACGGAAAGGCAAAAGGGAAAAACACCTACACTGTTGAAAAGCCCTTCAACACCAGCAAAAAAGCGTCTGTCGATGGATATGACGGACCGATGACCAGGCTTGGCGATTCTGTTCAGCTTACCCGTATTTATATCCGCAAAGACGGAACGGTCGCTTATGAAGCGAAGATCAACGGGTCGAAAAAAGGATGGATCACACCCAAAAACGTATATGGCATGGAACAGTATCTCATGTTCTGATCCGGAACGTACCGGATGGTTATATTAAGATAAGACATACAGAAAAATACAGCTGCTGCACTTGATTGTGCGGCAGCTTTTTTACAAATGTACTTGACATCTTGCGTCATTGCTATATAATACTGTTCGGTTTAGTTTTGCTAAACTTCAGGATTAGAATAATAAACCTGAAGTTTAGGCAGCATTTCAAGCGAGGATTTATGGATATAGGAAGCAAAATCAGAGATTTAAGGATCCAGAAGGCGCTTACGCAGGAAGAACTTGCCGACCGGGCAGAGCTCACGAAAGGATTCATTTCCCAGCTGGAACGGGATCTTACATCACCATCCATCGCAACGCTCACGGATATCCTGCAGTGTCTGGGCACCAATCTTTCGGAATTTTTCTCGGAAGAAGCGGAGGAGCAGATCGTCTTTAAGGATGAAGATTATTTCGAGAAGACCGATCCGGAACTGAAAAATAAGATCGAATGGATCATTCCGAACGCCCAGAAAAATGAGATGGAGCCGATCCGGCTCACGCTGGAACCCGGCGGGAGTACGTATCAGGACAATCCGCACGAGGGCGAAGAGTTCGGGTATGTCATCAGAGGAAGCATTACGCTGATAATCGGTAAGAAACATATAAAAGTGAATGCGGGCGAGTCATTTTATTATATCGCTGAGAAAACACATCATATAGAATCGGAAGACGGCGCGGAAGTCATCTGGGTCAGCACACCGCCGTCGTTTTGAACCATCAAGCGGTTCGCACAAGTCTGTCATCCTGAGCTTGCCGAAGGATCTTCGCCCTGAAACAGGCGGCTTAACGATAAATGAAAATGAAAGAGGATAATACACATGCAGGCAAAAGAGCTTATACATCTTGAGAACATCTCAAAATCCTTTGACGGAGAGTTGGTACTGGATGAACTTGATCTTACGATCAGGGAAAATGAATTCCTTACCCTCCTCGGCCCGTCCGGCTGCGGCAAATCCACCACCCTCAGGATCCTGGGCGGATTTATCTTGCCCGATAAAGGCCGCGTGATCTTTGACGGGCAGGATATCACCAATACACCGCCCAACAAGCGCAATCTCAATACCGTTTTCCAGAAATATTCTCTTTTCCCGCATATGAATGTGGAAGATAATATCGCATTCGGCCTGCGCATTGCCGGAAAATCGGATGCCTATATAAAGGATAAGATCAAATACGCGCTCAAGCTCGTGAACCTGGACGGGTTTGAAAAGCGTTCTCCGCTGCTTCTGTCCGGCGGTCAGCAGCAGCGTATCGCGATCGCCAGAGCGATTGTTAACGAGCCCCGCGTCCTGCTTCTCGATGAGCCGCTCGGCGCGCTTGATCTCAAGCTTCGTCAGGACATGCAGTACGAACTGATCCGCCTGAAGAACGAACTCGGCATCACCTTTGTTTATGTAACGCATGATCAGGAAGAAGCTCTGACCATGTCAGATACGGTCGTTGTCATGAACCAGGGATATATCCAGCAGATGGGAACGCCGGAAGACATCTACAACGAGCCGGAAAATGCTTTCGTAGCGGACTTCATCGGCGACTCCAACATCATCGACGGTATCATGATCCGTGACAGAAAGGTCGAGATCCTGGGCGTTACCTTTGACTGCGTAGATACCGGATTCGGCGAATACAAACCGGTCGATGTCGTGATCAGACCGGAGGATGTTGTCCTGCTCGATCCCGGAAAAGGAAGCATGGACGGTGTGGTCAGCCATATCATTTTCAAGGGCGTTCATTATGAAATGGAAGTGACCGCCGGCGGATTCGACTGGCTCGTGCAGAGCACCGTCGGCCATCCTGTCGGCACACCGGTCGGCATCTGGGTCGATCCTTACAATATCCAGATCATGAACAAGCCCGAATCCGACGATGAGAAGGCCGTGGGGGTAGAAGAATGACGAAAAGAAAGATGCTCGCCGGGCCTTATCTGGTCTGGGCGGCCGGATTTATCATCCTGCCGCTGTTCATGATCCTGCTGTACGGATTTACCTCTGAGAGCGGCGGATTTACCTTCAGCAACATTGCTGCCATCGCGGATCCGATCCATCTTTCCGCGCTCGGTCAGTCGATCGTGATCGCCGCCGGCAGTACGGTCATCAGCCTGCTGGTATCCTATCCGCTTGCTTACATTCTCAGCAAGAGAACATCCGGAAAGACAAGTACGGTCATCATGATGTTCATCCTGCCGATGTGGATCAATTTCATGCTCCGCGTGCTTGCGCTGCAGATGATCCTTGCGAATACCGGGATCCTGAATGGTATCCTGGGCTTCTTCGGGCTGGAACCGCTGCACCTTTTATACAGCAGAAAAGCGATTTTGATAGGAATGACTTATGATTATCTGCCGTTTATGATCCTGCCACTGTACAATGCCATGTGCAAGATCGACAGGGATCTTGTTGACGCCGCAGCAGATCTGGGCGCAGGACGATTTACCATTTTCAGCAAAGTCATCCTTCCGCTGTCTATGCCCGGCGTGATCTCCGGGATCATTATGGTGTTCATCCCCAGCATTTCCGAGTTCGCAATTGCTGATATCCTGGGCGGTTCGAAGATCCTGCTGATCGGAAATGTCATAGAGCAGGAGTTCAATTTTACGAACAACTGGAACCTGGGCTCCGGCCTGTCGCTCGTGCTCATGCTGTTCATTTTCGTCAGCATGGCTGTCATGAATAAGACCGATGCGGATCAGGAGGCGCAGCTGTTATGGTAAGCAGAGGACAGAAATTTCTGGAAAGATTCTATATCGCATTCGTATTTTTCCTGCTGTATGCACCGATCCTGATCCTGATCGTGTGCTCATTCAATGAATCCAAGGCAAGAACTGTCTGGGGCGGATTCACCTTTAACTGGTATGTGAGCCTGGCACAGAATGAGGAAGTGATGGCCGCAGTGCGCACATCGCTCGTGCTGACATTCTCAGCAGCACTGATCGCGACGATTCTCGGAACATTGGCCTGCATCGGAATGACGGTCATGAAGAAGAACAGTCAGAGCGCGATCATGTCTGTGACAAATATTCCGATGCTGAACGCGGATATCGTTACCGGTATCGCGATCATGCTGCTGTTCGTGCGATTTGCAGGCCTGGGAATGATGTCGATGCTGGCAGCGCACATTACGCTTGGTGTTCCGTATGTAATCCTGAACGTCATGCCGAAGCTGAAGCAGACCAACCGCAGTGCCTATGAAGCGGCACTGGATCTTGGCGCGACGCCGACCTATGCATTCCGAAAGATTGTTCTTCCGGATATTATGCCGGGTGTTTTTTCCGGATTTCTGCTGGCGTTCACGATCTCGCTGGATGATTTTGTCATCACCTATTTTACAAAGGGGCCCGGCATCAATACCATTTCGACCATGATCTATCAGCAGGTAAGGCGTGGGATCAACCCGGAAATGTATGCGCTTTCGACGATCCTGTTCCTGCTGATCCTGATCGTTCTGTGGATCGTGAACAGGATCCAGAATGACGATACGGGAAATTACGGTGCGCAGGCGAAAGGCAAGGTGGCGGCATGAAGAGATATATAAAGATCCTTTCACTTGCCGGCATCATGGCTGCGCTGCTGATCGCACTGGCTGCTTGTTCGGGAAATGATGCTGCTGGTGATAGCGCCGCAGCAGGCGGGGACAATACGCTGGTCGTGTTTAATTACGGCGACTATATAGATATTGAAACGCTGGATATGTTTACTGAAGAGACCGGCATCAAGGTGCAGTATGAACAGTATGTTACGCCGGAAGACATGTATACGAAATATCAGTCTGGTGCTATCCCTTATGATGTCATCTGCACGTCGGATTATATTATCGAGAAGATGATCCAGGCGGGACAGGTGCAGGAAATCGACCGTTCCGGGATGGAATATTATGACAATCTGGATCCGGTCTATCTCGATTTCTGCAAAGCGTTTGACCCGGAAAATAAATATGCCGTTCCTTATTTCTGGGGTACGGTCGGCATCTGCTACAACACATCCATGGTGGATGAGGAAATCGACAGCTGGGATATCCTTTGGGATGAAAAATATGCCGGGCAGCTGGTCATGGAGAACAGTATGCGCGATGCGTTCATCGTGCCTTTGAAGCTGGCCGGAAAGTCGATCAATACCACAGAGGAAGGCGAACTGCTGGAGGCGCAGGAGAAGCTGAAAGAGCAGAAACGCCTGGTCATGGCTTATATGGTGGATGAGAGCCGTGATGCGATGATTGCAGGCGATGCTGCCATGGCAGTCATTTACTCCGGCGACGCGACAGTTGCAATGGAGTACAATGAAGACCTGGCTTACGTAGTGCCGAAGGAAGGCAGCAACATCTGGTTTGACTGCTGGTTCATCCCGGATTCCTGCAAACATAAATCAAACGCCGAGAAATTCATTGACTTTATGAACCGAGAAGATATTGCGGCAATGAACTTCGACTATGTCTACTATGGCACCCCGAATAAGGCTTTGTATGATGAGCTGGATGAGGAGACCAAAGAAGACCAGACGATCTTCCCGGAGGAGGAAGCGCTGATGCGGTGCGAGGTGTATAAGTATCTGGGAGAGAAGACGGAGAAGTTCTATAACAGGCTGTGGAAGGAACTGAAGGCGTATTAAGTGGGTTGTGTGAGATCCCCATCCCGATCATCCTCATTTTAGCAAATCGGACTAGCGAATAATCCTATAACGAAATTAAGATGTTGGAGCCTATTGCCAAGCGCAGTGGGCTCTTTTTTGTATGGAGCCTGCCGACTCCGGTTTATAAA
>JAFRLH010000035.1 GCA_017431345.1 Lachnospiraceae bacterium
AATGATTGCGCATTCACCAACACCGTTGCGTGTCAGATAAACTCGTTCTCCGTATTTTACTTCTTTAAGAACACTTGTATAATTACGAAGGTCAGATATTGGTCTTATATTCGGCATACTCGTATCCTCCTTTAAAGATAGAATACCATTACGCAGCAACTTTTGCAACATATTTACACGTCTATTTACAGCAAAATTATCCCTCACGAACCAATCCCTCATCGGGACGGCGCCAACTATCCTCCTCATACATGGAAGAATTCTCAATCACAGTTTCGTTCCGAAATACTGATATTTCATATCGTCATTCTCTATATCTGTTTACAAGACAGTTCCGGGAGCCTTCATGACTCCCGGAAGATCTTCACCTCGTTTCCCTTTGATTGAGATCACATTGGTACTATTATTTTCCTAATGACTTACAACAGCTTCTTTATCAAATTGAAAAACGCAAAGTAGAATGATCGATGAATCTGTCAATTGTTTTATCAGGCTTTTTGAAGAATTAAAGCATATATTACTTCGGATGATTCTCCCGAAAGGAACAAGCTTTGAGTTCCTTACTCAGTGGGATGTGACTTTGGCTGTGAACCACATAAACTCAACACCCAGAGAGATCCTTGGCGGAAGGACACCTTACAGCATGGCACTTGAAAAATTCGGAGAAGAGACCTTAAAAGCATTTCAGCTTAAGCCGATTGAACCTGACAAGGTTAATCTGACGCCTAAGCTGATACGCTACAACCAGTAAACCCATTCTAAAAATCTGCTGTCGGACAGGAAGTAAACATTTCACATTTTTCAAATGCTGCCAGTGGAATTCAGTCTCGCACACTGATTCACAATGGCCGGTTTTTCGTACCTGAAAACAGAGTATTTTTTGAAAGGGCATAATTATTATAATAGGAAAAGTCCGATAATGCTCTAAAAAACTTATAACCCAACAGCATTTTTTAAAGAGCAGTGGAATTTAACTTTGCACTGGAATTTACTTTTTCAAGTCAGCATTTTTGACAGTTCGCGTCACGGAAAGCAGTCAGCAAACTGATTCGCCGGATCACCGGCCGGCAATCCGCCGTCGCTTACCGCAGCGAGAACAGCAGCTTGCTGTAGGTCGGATAAGGCAGATAATCATCCGGGATCATCTTCTCCGCGCCGTCCACGACCGCGCGCAGCGCTTCCATATCCGCCAGCACCACGCTCTGATAATATTTCGCGCACTCCAGCAGATCTTCCTTTCCTTCCGCGGTCTCCGTATCGGCCTGCAGCTTTTCCAGGGCGGCCACGATCGCATCCGCCGCCGTATCCAGCGCCTTGATCACGGTCTTCTCCATCGCGCATCCGATCCCGGGCAGCAGGGAGGCTTTCTGCGCCGCCGCCTGCGTCAGATCCTTCTCATAGGAGATCAGTCCCTCGAAGAAATCCTTCTGCACCATATCCTGCATGGTCAGGGACTCGATATGGATGGTCTTGGCATAGTTCTCGAGCAGGATATCGTACCTGGAGAAGATCTCCTTCTCGGTAAAGATCCCGTGCTTCACAAGAAGATCGATGCTTTTCTCCGAGATCCAGTGCGGCATGGCATCCGGGAGCGACTGCAGATTGTCAAGGCCGCGGCGGGCGGCTTCCTCCACCCACTCGTCCGTATAACCGTTTCCGCCGAACAGGATCCGCTTGTGGCGGATGTACATCTCCCGGAGCACCGCCATCAGCTTCTCCCGCACCTCACCCTCCGGCGTTCCCGCAAGCGCTGCCGAAATATGGGAGAGCGTTTCCGCCACTGCCGTGTTCAGAAAGATGTTTGGATTGGCCACGGAAAGCGCCGAGCCCGGCATCCGGAACTCGAATTTGTTGCCCGTAAACGCGAACGGTGACGTACGGTTGCGGTCCGTATTGTCCTTCGTAAAATGCGGCAGCACCTCGGCCCCCATCTCCATCTGGCGCTTTCCTTCGCCGGAGAATACCGTTCCTTCCTCCACGCTCTTTAAGAAATGCTCGAGCTCGTCTCCCACGAACATGGAAATGATCGCGGGCGGCGCTTCATTTCCGCCGAGACGGTGATCATTGCCGGGGCTGGCCACGGAGACTCTCAGAAGATCCGCGTATTCATCCACGGCGGCGATGACCGCGACCAGGAAGGTCAGGAACGGCAGGTTCTCCCCGGGATGTTTCCCGGGCTTTAACAGATTGATCCCGGTGTTCGTCGAAAGCGACCAGTTGTTGTGCTTTCCGGAGCCGTTGATCCCCTCGAAGGGCTTCTCATGCAGCAGACAGGCGTAGTTGTGCTTGTCCGCCACCTTCTTCATGACCTCCATCGTCAGCTGGTTGTGATCCACGGCGATGTTGGCGGTCTCAAATACGGGCGCCAGTTCATGCTGCGCGGGCGCCACCTCGTTATGCTTCGTCTTCACCGGCACGCCGAGCTTCCAGAGTTCTTCGTCCAGATCGTGCATGTAAGCCGACACCTTCGGCTTCAGGACGCCGAAATAATGATCCTCCATCTCCTGTCCCTTCGGCGCGTTGGCACCGATAAGCGTACGGCCGGTGAACAGCAGATCCTTTCTCTTCTTATACAGATCCTTGGAGACCAGGAAATACTCCTGCTCGGAGCCGATCGTGGCGGTCACTCTGGTCACATCCTTAAGTCCGATCAGATTCAGCACCTTCACCGCCTCGTTGTTCAGCGCCGTCATAGAGCGCAGAAGCGGTGTCTTCTTATCCAGCGCTTCCCCGCCGTAGGAGCAGAAAGCCGTGGGAATATAAAGTGAACCGTCCTTGATAAATGCCGGCGAGGAAGGATCCCAGGCCGTATAGCCTCTGGCTTCGAAGGTCGCCCGCAGACCGCCCGAAGGGAAGCTGGAAGCATCCGGCTCACCCTTGACAAGCTCCTTGCCGGAGAAATCCATGATCACCGTTCCGTCCGGTTCGGGCGAAATGAATCCGTCGTGCTTCTCGGCGGTCAGGCCCGTCATCGGCTGGAACCAGTGCGTGAAATGGGTCGCGCCGTGCTCGATCGCCCACTCCTTCATGACGGCCGCAACACTGTTCGCGACGTCCAGTTCCAGATGGGAATTGTTCTCGATCGTTTTATGCACCGCTTTATATACATCTTTCGGAAGGCGCTCTCTCATAACTCTGTCGTTGAACACCATGGTTCCGTAGATCTCGGGGATCGTCTTGTTTTCTGTCATGATCGTACTCTCCTTTATGTTTTGTTTTCGGCCGCGAAGGGCGAATGCCGGTATCCGCAGCCGCCTTTCACGATGATTCACCGGAGTCCGGAATACCCCATCAGGTATGCATCTGCTTCTCTTGCGGCTTCTCTTCCTTCATGGATCGCCCACACGACCAGCGACTGGCCGCGCCTGCAGTCGCCCGCCGCAAACACCTTCGGATTCTCCGTCTGATGGCCTGCCGGCGTCCGGACGGCCACGGTCCCTCTGGCGCTTCTGGCGATCCCGAACGCTTCCGTGATCTTTTCTTCCGCGCCCAGGAAGCCCGCGGCGATCAGGACCATATCGCAGCGGATCTCATATTCCGATCCAGGGACCTCCTCCATCCGGAACCGTCCGGTCTTCTCGTCCTTTACCGGAACCAGCTTCACGGCTTCCACGCCGGTCAGCTTCCCCTTTGCATCCGTCAGATACGCCTTGATGGTCGTCTGCCAGATCCTCGGATCCTTTCCGTACAGGAAGATCGCTTCCTGCTGTCCGTAATCCGTCTTCAGGATCTTCGGCCATTCCGGCCAGGGATTGTCCGGCGCACGTTCTGCCGGCGGACAGGGCAGCATTTCCAACTGTGTCACCTTCTTCGCGCCCTGCCGGACCGCGGTCCCCACGCAGTCATTGCCGGTGTCGCCGCCGCCGATGATCAGCACCCGTTTGCCTTTGGCGTTGTATTCCGCATCCAGCCGGCTTTTCGGCTCCAGCAGATGTCTGGTATTCGCCCGCAGATAATCCACCGCGAAATGGATTCCGGCAGCCTCCCTTCCGGGTACGGCGATATCTCTGGGCTTTGCGGCACCGCAGGCAAGGATCACGGCATCATATTCCGCAAGTAATGCTGCCGCCGCTTCCGGCGCAGCGATCTCCGTGCCGGTCCGGAATTCCACACCTTCCGCCTGCATGAGCTCCGTCCGTCTGGTGACGACAGACTTGTCCAGCTTCATGTTCGGGATGCCGTACATCAGAAGTCCGCCCGGGCGGTCCGCTCTTTCAAAGACCGTGACGGAATGTCCTCTGCGGTTCAGCTGATCCGCCGCAGCCAGGCCCGCCGGTCCGGAACCGATCACGGCAATTTTCTTCCCCGACCGCACGGCCGGCGGCTCCGGTCCCATGAGCCCGTGTTCAAATCCGTATTCCGCGAGATACCGCTCATTCTCGCGGTTCGTCACCGGCGTTCCGTGCAGGTGTCCCGTACAGGACGCTTCGCACAGCGCCGGGCAGACACGCGAAGTGAATTCCGGAAAATTATTGGTCTTCCGCAGCCGCGCGAGGGCCTGCCTGTCATTCCCGCGGTAGATAAAATCATTCCATTCCGGGATCAGATTGCCCAGCGGACAGCCGGCTGCCATGCCGCCGATCGTCACATTGATCTGGCAGAACGGGACGCCGCAGTCCTTGCACCGGGCCGCCTGCGCCCGCCGCTCGCTCTCATCGGACGGAATATGGAATTCCTGAAAATGGCGGATCCTGCGTTCACATGTCTCGCTCCTGTCTTCTTTTCTTTCATATTCCAGAAAGCCGGTCGCTTTTCCCATGCGCTTACACCCCCATTTCCTTTCTTCGCTTATAAAATGCCTGGATCCGCGCATTGACCGGATCCGCGCCGATACGGATATATTTCTCCGAAAGCTCCGTCATCAGCTTGTATTCTCTCGGGATCACCTTCCGGAATCTGGAAGCGGCAGCCGCAAAATCCTCCAGGATCCGCGCTCCTCTTTCCGATCCGGTCGCTTCCACATGACGCGTGATCAGGTCCCGCAGGATCTGCAGGTCCTCCTGCTCCGTGATCGTCTCCAGGCTCACCAGCTCCCGGTTCAGGTTCAGATACAGGGTGTTCGCCGGATCGTACACATAGGCGACGCCCCCGCTCATGCCGGCCGCGAAATTTTTGCCGGTATCGCCGAGCACCACGACGGTTCCTCCCGTCATATATTCACAGGCATGGTTCCCGACGCCTTCCACGACCGCGGACGCGCCGGAATTCCGGACGCAGAACCGCTCTCCCGCGATCCCGTTCACGAAAAGACTGCCGCCCGTCGCGCCGTAGAGCGCAACATTTCCGATGATAATATTCTCTTCGGCTTTCTGCCGGAATCCGGCGTGTGTCTTCACGATCAGCTTTCCGCCGGAAAGACCCTTGCCGAGATGATCGTTCGCGTCGCCGGAGAGCTCGACGGTGACGCCCTTCGGCAGAAATGCACCGAAACTCTGCCCGCCGTGACCGGCGGCATGGATCACGAACGTATCCTCGGGCAGCGTATTCCCGAACTTTCTGGTGACCTCCGATCCCAGCTGTGCGGCAAATGTCCGGTCCGTATTTCGGACTTCCGTCCGGATCTGAGCCGGCCGGCCGTTCGTGAGACTTTCCGCAAAAGCGGGAAGCAGCACTTTTTCATCGATGGTCTCGGAAAGCCGGAAATCAAAGGTATTGCCTTTCTTAAAATGCAGCTGTTCCGCCGGCGCGTCATCCAGACACAGGGATGCCAGCTTCAGCGTCTGCGCGTAAGGATTGTTCATGGAAAGGTCTGCTCTTGTTTTCAGGTATTCGGTATGCCCGCAGAGCTCCTCCACCGTGCGGAAGCCCAGCTTTGCCATTTCCTTCCGGAGGCTCTCCGCGATGAAGAGCATGAAATGTTCCACATATTCCGGTTTCCCTTGAAAGTTCTTCCGAAGCGCCGGATTCTGCGTCGTCACGCCCACTGGACAGGTATCCAGATTGCACAGCCGCATCATCACGCAGCCGAGCGTCACGAGCGGGGCCGTGGCAAATCCGAAGCCTTCGGCGCCCAGCATGCAGGCGACCGCCAGATCCCTTCCGGTCATGAGCTTTCCGTCCGTCAGCAGCCGCACCTTGTTCCGGAGCCCGTTCCGAATCAAAGTCTGATGCGCCTCCGCCAGGCCGATCTCCCACGGAAGGCCCGCGTTATAGATCGAACTGCGCGGCGCCGCGCCGGTACCGCCGGAGGCGCCGGAGACCAGGATCGCCTCCGCGCCGGCCTTGGCGACGCCGGCCGCGATCGTTCCGACACCGGCTTCGGAGACCAGCTTTACGGAGATCTCGGCGTACTTATTCACGTTCTTCAGATCGTAGATCAGCTGCGCGAGATCCTCGATCGAATAGATGTCATGGTGCGGCGGCGGCGAGATCAGGCCGACGCCCGGAGTGGAATTTCTGGTATCCGCCACCCACGGATAGACTTTCGCGCCGGGCAGATGGCCGCCCTCGCCGGGCTTGGCGCCCTGCGCGATCTTGATCTGGATCTCCTTCGCGTCCACCAGGTAATGGCTCGTGACGCCGAATCTTCCGGAAGCCACCTGCTTGATCGCGCAGCCGCGGTAAATGCCGTTTTCATTGACGCTGCTGCGTTCCTCGGGCTGTCCGCCCTCTCCGGTATTGCTGCGGCCGCCGAGATGATTCATGGCGACGGCCAGCGTTTCGTGCGCTTCCGGGGAAAGGGAGCCGTAGGACATGGCGCCGGTGTGGAAACGCTTCACGATCTCCGAAGCGGGCTCCACTTCTTCGAGCGGAATCCCTTTTTCGGGATAAACGATGTCGATGAGACTGCGCAGATTCATATCCCGCTGTCCGTCCGTCACGCTTTTTTCATATTGTTCGAATAGCGCCGCATCATTTTTCCAGCAGGCCTGCTGCAGCAGATGGATCGTCAGCGGATTGTACAGATGCTCCTCCGCGTCGCTGCGCATCTTATGGCCGCCGGTCGAATCCAGCGTCAGGTCGACCGGGAGTCCCAGCGGATCGAAGGCCGCGGAATGCAGCGCATCCATCTGCGTATCCATATCCTCCAGGCTGATCCCGCCGATCCGGCTGACCGTACCGGTAAAATACTTCTCCACGACATCCGCATTGATCCCGACCGCCTCGAACACTTTCGCGCCTTCATAGGACTGCAGCGTGGAGATGCCCATCTTGGAAGCGATCTTTGTGATGCCCCCAAGCACCGCATTGTTGTAATCCTCCACCGCCGTATAAAGATCTTTCTTCAGCACATCCGTTTCGACCATCTGCCGGATCGTCTCATGTGCCAGATACGGATAGACCGCCGCTGCGCCGTATCCCATCAGCGCCGCAAAATGATGCACCTCCCGGGGTTCTCCGGATTCCAGCACGACCGACATGTTGCTTCCTTTTCTCGTATTGACCAGATGCTGCCTGACGGCGGAAACGGCAAGCAGCGAAGGGATCGCGACATGGTTTTCGTCCACGCCGCGGTCGGAAAGGATCAGGATGCTGGCGCCTTTTTTATAACAGAAATCGACTTCGGCGCAGAGATTCTTAATGGCCTGCTTCAGGCGGGTCCCTTTGTAATGCAGGATGGAGACGGTCTCCACCTGCATGCCCTGCGCTTTCAGCGCGCGGATCTTCAGCATATCCGTTCCCGTCAGGATCGGGTTGTCTATACAGAGGACATTGCAGTTCTCCGGTCTTTCCGTCAGCAGATTTCCCGTATTGCCGAGATAGACCTTCGTGGACGTCACGATCTCCTCCCGCAGCGCGTCGAGCGGCGGATTCGTCACCTGCGCGAACTGCTGTTTGAAATAAGCGAACAGCGGCTGTCTGCGTTTTGAAAGCACCGGCAGCGGATTGTCCGCGCCCATGGCGGAGATCGGCTCCGTGCCCGTCTCGGCCATCAGCAGGATGGATGTCCTGTAATCCTCAAAGCTGTATCCGAACGCCTTCTGCAGTCTTGCCAGCTGCGCGGCGTCATAGGTCTCCACTCTGCCGTTGGGCGTACGCAGCCGCTCCAGCGGGATCAGATTGTTGTCCAGCCATTCCCCGTAGGGCTGTCTTCCGGCGTAGCGCATCTTCAGTTCCTCATCATCCACCAGCCGTCCTTCCGCCGTGTCCACGAGCAGCATTTTTCCGGGACGCAGACGGTCCTTGCGCACGATCTTCTCTTCCGGAAGATCCTCCAGCGCGCCGACTTCGGAGGACAGGATCAACTCGTCATCTTCGGTAATGTAATAACGCGACGGCCGGAAACCGTTTCTGTCCAGGACCGCGCCGACTTTTTCCCCATCGGTGAACACGATCGAGGCCGGCCCGTCCCAGGGTTCCATCATCGTGGCATAATACCGGTAGAAATTGCGCTTGATCAGGCTCATCGAACGGTCATTCGCCCAGGCTTCGGGGATCATCACCATGACCGCCAGGGGCAGATCCATGCCGTTCATCATCATGAATTCGACCGCGTTGTCCAGCATCGCGGAATCCGAACCACCGTCCCGGATGACCGGGAGCACCTTATAGAGCTCGTCCTGCATATACGGGGATTCCATCTTCTCTTCCCGCAGCGCCATCTTATCGGCATTTCCGCCGATCGTATTGATCTCTCCGTTGTGCACGAGAAGCCGGTACGGATGCGACCGCTCCCAGCTGGGATCCGTATTCGTACTGAATCTGGAGTGCGTTATGCCGATAGCGGATTCATAGTCCGGATCGCTCAGATCCGGGTAGAAGGACCGCAGCTGACCGACCAGGAACATGCCCTTGTAGACGATCGTCCGGCTGGAGAGCGAAACGATGTAGGAATTGTCATTGCTCTGCTCAAACACTCTCTTGACGACATAGAGCTTTCTGTCAAAATCGATGCCGGGCTTCACGCCGGCCGGCCTTCGGACGAATCCCTGCCAGATCGACGGCATGGTATCCAGCGCTCTTTTCCCGAGGATCTCCGGACATACGGGAACTTCCCGCCAGCCCAGGAATTCCATGCCTTCCTGCCCTACGACGATCTCGAACATTTTTTTCGCCTGTCCGCGCTTGAATACATTCTGCGGAAAGAAGAACATCCCGATGCCGAGATCGCCCGCGTTCCCGGCATCGATCCCCTGCGCGTTCAGCTTTCCGGCAAAAAATTTATGCGAGATCTGCAGCAGGATGCCGACGCCGTCGCCGGTCTTTCCTTCCGCATCCTTTCCCGCGCGGTGCTCCAGATTTTCCACGATCTTAAGCGTCCGGCTGACGATGCTGTGGCTCTGCTTTCCTTTTATATTTACGATCAGCCCGATACCGCAGGCATCGTGTTCAAAGGAACTGCGGTATAAGCCCTTCTCCTCTGCTTTTTTCATCTGCACCTCCTGTCTTCCTGTCCCCGGAGAAGTCTCCGGGCTTTTACGGCAGAAGAAAAAGGCGCTGCATAATCAATATGCAGCGCCTTTGCCGTCTCTGGCGGTATTATAGCACCCGGTTTCCAATCTGTATAGTACCTTTTTTAAATAAAATTAAGTATTTTTTAAATATACTTAATTTTATTAACTTTATCACATTTTTATGATCTATTTTCATCATTCCAGTCTTACTCCAGCCGGAATCCGCAGATCCGGCAGTCTCTTGTTCCCAGCACCGAAAAGTTTTCATACATCGCCGGTGATGGCAGTGTGGGAGCCGGATTTATCACTTTTTACTTGATATACTGGGTCAATTCGGCCAGAAGGTTGTCCATTTTTTCCGGGCTCAGCATATCTCAAAAACAATGCTTGATGAAGTCTTTGAATATTTTCCGGCTGTGCTCATCCGTTCTCCATGAAAACTCCGGATGCCACTGCACTGCCCACAGGAAACAATGTCCGGGCATATAAACCGCTTCTATAGTGCCATCCGGCGCTTCAGCCATCACTTTCAAACTTTCTGCAAGCGTTTTTACAGCCTGATGATGGTAACTGTTCACAAAAAGCCTTCCCGTTTTCAGGCATTGGTACAGCGGAGAATCTTTTACAATCGCCACTTCGTGAACAGGAATGTCATATGGCGGACTCTGGTGGTGTTCTATATCCGAAGAGTGCTGAAGTGGCAGATCCTGATACAGCGTCCCGCCCAAAGCAGC
Source organism: Lachnospiraceae bacterium (assembly GCA_017431345.1). Classification (GTDB taxonomy): domain Bacteria; phylum Bacillota; class Clostridia; order Lachnospirales; family Lachnospiraceae; genus UBA3305. Next base: position 10,070 of record JAFRLH010000035.1, read on the forward strand.
ATTGATAAACTGAATCCCTCTGCAAATACCGAGCACTGGCTTGTTTGCGCTGATCGCTTCATTCAAATAGACCATTTCCATGCGGTCGCGTACTTCACAACAGGATACCAGTCCATCCAACGGTTCCTCATTGTACAGCTTTGGAGAAACATCATGGCCTCCAGTAAATAGGAATCCGTCACACAGTCCTGCCAGCCTTTTTATCTCCGTTTCGTCAGTTGAGAACGGTAATATGATGGGAATACCCCCTGCATGATGTATTCCGTCAATATACCCCGGAAGCATCCATATGCTTTCTTTCTCGTCATCCCACAGGGGCATAACTCCTACAATCGGTTTCATTTCATCACATCCTTCAGATCATCCAGCCATAAGTTTACTGATGCATCGCTCGGCATACGCCAATCTCCTCTCGGTGACAACGAAACACTTCCGACTTTGGGGCCGTCCGGCAGACAGCTCCTTTTAAACTGCTGTGAAAAAAATCTGGTGTAAAAACGTTCTGCCGCTTCGATAACGTTCTTCCTTTCCAGTTCCGGATACGCACTCATTGCATATGTGGCAGAACGGGAAGGTTCGAAACCATATCGAAGCGTATAATACAGGAAGAAATCATTCAAATCGTACTTTCCGATTTTTTCCTCTGTCATCTGGCTGATCTTTCCCGCATTATTTGGCGTAAGTTCCGGTGTGATCGGTGT
>JAFRLH010000036.1 GCA_017431345.1 Lachnospiraceae bacterium
AAGCTTCATCGGATGACCCCGATGGAGTTTCATGCAGCATTTGCAGCTGCAGCATAAAAAATACCGTCAGCTGATCTTTCAACTGACGGTATCCAGTTACTTATTATTTTTCACTGTCCTCTTGACGGGTAGCACACCAGACAGGTCCCGTGACTCTTTTATTTTCTGCTTTTGTAAGATTTCCGGAGAAATTCCGTCTATATAGATATCAGAGGTAAATAGCGATATCATCAATTCAGAGGCAAGCAAGGAGAAGGAAATGATCAGGAAAATGAAAAGCACAGCAATAGCAGGAATCTGTCTGGCGGCGGCGCTGCTGCTCCCGGGGTGTGCGGGCATGCCCGTGCAAAATCAGGGAGAACCGGAGCCCGTGCAAAACCCGGAGGAACCGGGGCCCCCGCCTGTCACGGCGGAAGATTCGCAAGCTCCGACAGAAGCATCAGCTCCGGCGGAAGCTTCGCAGGCCACGGCAGAAGCAGCCAGGGTTTATGCCGTCGGCCCTTACGGCAGAATTTCCGTCGAGCTGCCTGAAGACTGGGAGGCGGAGCCCTATGCGGCCGACAGTGAATGGTCAGTTCCCGGCCTGTACGGAATGCGTCTGCACCCGGAATCGGAAAATACCGGGTACATTGATCTGAACTATACGCAGATGTTCGGCGTCTGCGGAACCGGGCTCAGCCAGGAGACAGTGACGCTGGCCGGTGAGGAAGCTTCCGTAGGAACCTATGATAACCATGAGATGTGGGATTTCATCAGCTTCCGCGGAGCCTTTGACCACATCACGGTCCAGAGCGTGATGGCAGAGGAGTGGCCGGAGGCGGACCGGGAAACGGTGATGGGGATTCTGGATACGCTGAAGTATGAGCCGGATGTCGCCGAAGGGGCGGCCGCATATTTTGTGAGCGACTCGGAAATTCCGGAGATCGGCCTCATCGCGGAGGCGCGTGACATCACAGCCACAGGCGCTGTCATCCGGTTCCGGGTCTGGGATCCGGAGCTGTCTTCCGGTGAACTGCAGTACGGCGATGATTATAAGCTCGAGCGGCTGGAGCAGGGCAGCTGGACGCCGGTGCCGGTTGTTTTCGATGGCGAATGGGGGATCAATGATATCGCATATCTGATCCCGAAAGAAGGCAGCCCGGATGATGACGATCCGACAAATGACAGCGGTATAAGCGAGTGGAAGGTGGACTGGGAGTGGCTTTACGGACCGCTGACGCCTGGTGACTACCGGATCGAAAAAACAGTGACGGATTTCCGGGGCACCGGCGATTATGACATGTACCCGGTCAGAGCCTGTTTCCACTATGCCGGAGAAGGAGACTGAGGAAGTGTAAATAATTCTGTGTAAAGCCTACAGGCGGCGCAAATGAAATTATACCCCGTCGTTAAGGAGTAGAGGAGACTATTCACATTAAGTTTTACATGGTTGTAAAGCTCACGATAGTGGGCTTTATTTATTGTAAGCGGCAAATATGGAGCATAGCTTCAAGTATGAGCTGGCGCCATTGGAATAAATTGGATTATATGATTCTTTTATCATTATTTACCTGTAATCTTTCTAACCATATTAGCCAGATTGAGAAAATCCTTAGCTTTCATGATTGCCATCCCCTGTGACTCATCACCAAGAACGATCAGCTGTTCTCCGGGTGATATATCAAACAACTTCCTGGCCTTTGCAGGTATAACTATTTGTCCCTTATCTCCAACTGTAACCATACCGAATATATGTTTGCCCTTTGGCGGTACATCCAGCCCCATATTGTCTTCCGGTTCATAATTTGCCAAATCATCAAGAGACACTCCGAAGAGTTCCGCCATGAGCCTGCACTTTTCTAAATCAGGAATTGTCTCACCGCTCTCCCACTTTGCAACTGCCTGTCTGGATACGCCGACAGCTTCAGCGATATCCTCCTGAGTCATCTGATTTATCTTTCTAAGTCGAACTATATTTTCACTAAACATACTTTTTCTCCTCTTTTTTTTGAACCTTCTTCCTGCTGATACCAAGGACTGCCCATCTGAAGAACGGTATTCTTGAAATTATAGCGTATAATCCATATCCAAATACGAATCCCGCTGCAAGACTGAGAAGATAGCATAAAGGTGCAGGCAGGAGTGCATTCCTGGCAAAAACAAGAGCAACTGTGGATATTCCAAGATAATGGAATACATATAGTCCAAAGCTGTGAGAACTCATCCACTTTGTAAAATCGTTACTGAAATCTCCAAACCTCGCCATACCGGCGAGCATTGCAAGGGAACCAGAATATGCGCTTGCCGCAAAGAGCGGACCTCTGTTAACAGGTTTATCGGCATAGTTTGTTCCACCGCGAATAATAAAGTTTAATACCGCAAATGTAATAGCGAGTGCTGCGCCTGTCATAATCAGCACTACAGCATATTTCTTCAGCCTGTCCATTACCTCTTCATTTGAAAATACATAGTATCCCAGCATGAAGAATACAAAGTAAAATGCAAATCTGTATACCGAAATGATCGGTGTATTAAGTATCTGAGCCGCTCCCCAGATTGGAAAGAAGAAAAGAACGATCAGCCACAGCGGCGTCTTTGAACCAGCCTGAAGGAGCTTTCCTTTCTCTATATTTCTCACAATCACAAGCACCACGCTATATATCCATAAAAGATGAACGAACCACAGTACTCCGCTTCCTGAACAAACCATTATAAGGAAGATAACAAACTTCGGAACTCCTGCTGCCGCCAGCTCTGCCGCTCCATCAGCAAGATGCATATTTACATATCCCTGAATAAACTGGAACACGAAGAGTCCGATAGTTGATGGGACAAGAAGCTTCGTGGTTCTGCTCTTTATATATTCCCTGTTTGTATGCTTATCCAGATAAAGCTTTGAGCTTATTCCTGCCACCAGAAAGAGCACTGGCATAAACCATGGATACACAAGATACTGGAAGATATCGTAAGGCTGAACTTTCAGCCTGGTAATCTGCCCAATTCCTCCCAGAACGCCCTCAGCATTATACATATAGAATACATGGTATAATACAACGATAACTACTGTAATCCATCTAATGTTGTCCAAGTAATGCTTTCTCATATATATCCCACCTTTGCAACAAATATTAACATTTTATAGTTTTAAATTTATCTGTAAAAAAAGAAATGTCCACCAAGCAAAGCGAACATTCCCTTATATCTTTTGTTATATTCAGTTGCATTTTATAAGTTAAAAAAGCTCATCCGGAAGAAAATAATACTTTACCCATAAAGTATCTGAGATCACGCGTGCATTACCTCTCATAGATTACACACTCGAGCGGGGCGAGGACGTCCGGCTGGGAAGCACTGCCTGCGGAAGAGAGCAGCAGCTCGGCGCCTTCCACGAGGGCGGGGTCATAAGTTGCCTCTTCCTCTGAGAAGTTGGCGAGGATGATCGCCTCGGCATCTGCACTCTTCCGGATGTAGGCAAAAATCTGCTCATGCTCTTCCAGGAGTTCCTCGAAAGTTCCGCCGGTCAGCTCACTGTGCGCGGCGCGCAGATCGGCGAGGGCGCGGTACCAGGAGAGAACGGAATCCGGATCCTCCGCCTCGGCCTCCGCGTTGCGCGTTTCGTAGCCCTCGTTCAGCGGCAGCCACGGCGTCCCGGTCGTAAAGCCTGCATTTTCTTCCGCATTCCAGGGCATCGGAGTGCGGGCGCTGTCCCGGCTGAAATGATGAATTGCGTCGAGCGCGTCCTCCTCTGAATGCCCCTCCTGAATCAGGAAGTCGTAGTGATTG
>JAFRLH010000037.1 GCA_017431345.1 Lachnospiraceae bacterium
ACACGCAACAAGCCCGTTTGCCAAGGCATCCACCCTCGAAGAATGTGTCGATAAGGTGGCATCGGGGGAGTATGACTCGGCTTTCTGTGCAGAGCCGCTTCGCATCTTCCTGTGGGAAAACGGCAAACCGCTGAACTTTGACCCGAGTCATTTTCCGCGGACCCAGGATCTTCCGCTTATTTACGCCGAGACTTCCATTGCCTTTGTATTTACGAAGGAGAGCTTCCTGAAGCATAATCGCCGTCTGGGATCAAAACCCTTTGTGAAAGAGGTCGGCAAAATCGAAGCAATGGATATCGATTATCCCGAAGATTTTGAAATCGCCGATGCTGTTTATAAGGAGATCATCAAGAAAGCATAAGCGTTCGAAGAACCGACTCCGCCTTTTGAGAAAGAGGAGATAAAGCATGCCGAATCTGGAAGCGATCGTCATTACCAACTGCATCGGGATCGCCATTGTCATTCTCACCCTTGTCAGCAGTGTGCAGACCCGGCGCAGCAAAACGCTGAATACCAGGCTGCTGACGGTGATGCTGCTGGTGATTGCCGGCGCCTGCTTTATGGAGGCCTTATCCTATCTGGTTGACGGGAAAACCTGGAACGGAGCCAGAGCGCTGGGTATGCTGAGCAATACCTGGCTGTATCTGTCGACGCCCTGCTTTGCCATGATATGGTGTCTGTATGTGGATTATCGGATGTATCAGAGCCTGAACCGCCTGAAGCGCTTCCGGCCGCTGCTCATCCTGACTGCGTTTATCTGCCTCACGATTTTCGGCAATATCTTCGGAGAGTATCTTTTCACGATCGACGAACACAACTATTACCACAGACTGCCGCTGTCGTATGTGTATTTCGCGATACCGTTTCTTTACGTCGGCATCAGCATTGCGGATGTCTACGGCTACAAACGCAGGCATGGCGGCCTCAGCTTCTTTCCCATCTGGGTGTTTGTGATCCTGTTTATGATCGGATGCATCATTCAGGCAAGTTTTTACGGGATCTCGGTCGCCTGGTGCTGCCTTGCCCTCGCCCTGGCGGGAGTATACATGAGCCTGCAGAATCAGCTTCTCTACCACGATCCGCTGACCGGGCTGTACAACCGCTATTATCTGAACTATATGTTCAGCTCCACGGCGTGGGGGCGCAGCGGAACGCATGCCGGCATCATGCTGGACGTGGATGAATTTAAAAGCATCAACGACCGCTTCGGGCATTCCGTCGGGGATCTGGCGCTGCGCGATACCGCCGATATTTTGAAGGAAAACATTCCGGAAAACAGCATCGCCATCCGCTTTGCCGGTGACGAGTTTATCGTCCTGATGCGTACCGGTGATCCGGAAGAGGCGGAGGCGGCTGCCCGGAACATACAGAACGCCGTGCAGGCGTTCAACGGACAGAACAAACGCGTGTTTCAGCTCTCCCTTTCCATGGGGCTTGCGTTTTATCAGGCCGGGGTGACATCCCAGGACCGTTTCCTTGAGGAGATGGATCGCCTCATGTACGAGGACAAGCAGAAGAAGTATGAGGACGGTTCGCTCTCCGAGCGCCGCCGGGAGCGGAAACAGCCGTCATCCACGGAATAAAACAGAACGAAATATCCCCTGCGCAGCCGGTGAAACAGGCTGAGCAGGGGACTTTCATTTAAGAAGGATGCCGGATATCCTATCGAAAATCCTGCTTGACAGGTGGGATATCAGAGAATAAAATTGTCTTGACAGATTTGGCAGAATTGTGACACAAATGTGATGATCCCCCTATTATACTGTGCCCGCAGACAGAAAGAAGAGTGAAGCCAACGGGCCACAGACAGAAAGCAGATGAGCTTGCATGAAAAGAAAGACAACCGAAGAGGTCCTTGCGGAATCTTTTCAGGAGGTCGCAGCCAAAAAGGCTGTCAACAGGATCACGATCAAAGATATTGTCAGCAATTGCGGGCTCTCGTCCACAACGTTTTACCGGTATTATCGGGATAAGGAAGACCTGATCGCGTGGATCTATAAAAGAAACTGCCGCGCGATTCCGGAGCGGCTGAAAGATTCTCCCTGCTGGTGGGAGGAGATGGTCAGCGAGTGGATCAATGACTGCGTGCAGAACCGCTACTTCCTGATCAATCTGCTCACCAATACAGGCAGATATGATGCCTTTGTCCAAGATATGGTCGATATCACCGAAAAGATCATTGAAGACGAAATCACAGCGAGGAGCGGCGGGGCCGCGATATCAAAAAAAGACCATGTCAAATTATACCTGCACACGATGGGGGCGGTTCGTCTCATGTGCGCCTGGCTGCTCGGAAAAGTAAGCATCACGCAGGAACTCGCCGC
>JAFRLH010000001.1 GCA_017431345.1 Lachnospiraceae bacterium
AGGAAAATCCAAAAGTTTAGATTTTCCCACAATGCTTATCTTTTGGTCTTTGGTTCGGAATAGTGTAGTGCTGGCGGTCTATCTCTTGTTTTCGGTTGCTTGCTTCCTTACCGTACATGAGCATTCGCGCCGGGGTTATCGTTTCCGTAACCTTCAAGAAGGTTGATGACGCCCCAGACTCCGAGGCCCGCGCCGATGGCGGTTACGAGGGTCTGGAGGATCGTAATACTGCTGCTGAAAAATCCCATAACGTACCTTTTCCTTTCTGCTTTGCGCAAAACAAAAGGAGCTCCCGTATTCATCCCGGTAAGCCCCCGCCAAATGGTTCCATATTCAGTTGTTCCTTTTATACCTGCCTGCTTTTTTCAGGGGAGATCCCCGGACAGGCTGTGTGTATTTCATATCGCTGCCGCCTCCCCTCTGCTGCCAGTTTCCGGTTGTCGGTCGGTGGCCGTCTGTATTATTGCCTCCCCTCAAAGGTCATCATCCTTATCCGAAGACTCTTCTCCATCCACAGATATTTCCGGCAAATCTCCTTCCGGAGCATCTTCAGCAGAAGCCTCCTCTTCCAGTTCCGTGCCGTCCATCTCGATCACATCAAATACTTCCTCCCGGCCCATCTTCAGCTCACAGCGCAGGTAACTTTCCACATCAAAGGCATTGGAATCCTTATAGTCGGAGAGCTCCTTATACCGCTTATGCCGGGTAATGTCATATTTGTCGGAGAAAAATGGCCTTACACCCCGAAGCTGCAGGATGCATTTCGTGCCGTCCATGACGGACAGCTCATCCCGGCTCATCAGTTCCTTCCCGGTTTTCTGGTAGTTGAGTCCGTAAGACCGGCCCTGCCCCCGGGTATCGGAAGTATTGTAAAGATCAATCGTTTCCTTGCCCAGGTTCTCAGAGATCTCTTTTAAGGTACTGCCTTCTTTTCCGCCAAGGAACAGCGTTGTGTCGCAGTTGCCGATGATGGTCTCGGCCGCATCCTTATAGATTGTCTTCAGCTGGCTCTGGGACTGCAGGATGATCGAAGCGGAGATTTCCCTGCTCCGGATCGTCGCGATCAGCTTGTCAAACTTCGGAATCTGCCCGATGTTGGCGAACTCATCCAACAGGAGACGCACATGATACGGCAGCCGGCCGTTATACACATCATCCGCCTTGTCGCAAAGCAGGTTGAAAAGCTGGGTGTACATGATGGCTACGACGAAGTTGAAGGTGTCATCCGTATCGGAAATGATGACAAACATCGCTGTCCGCCGGTCCCCCAGCTTGTCCAGTTCCATCTCGTCATAGCTCATGATTTCTCTGAGCTCCGCAATATCAAACGGGGCCAGCCTCGCACCGCAGGAAATCAGGATGGATTTCGCGGTCTTGCCGGCTGCCAGCTTATATTTCTTGTACTGCCGAACAGCGAAATGCTCAGGATCTTCCGCTTCCAGGTCCTCAAAGAGGCAGTCCACGGCATTTTTGAATTCCTCATCGTCCTCCCTGGCTTCCGAAGCATTCAGGAATTCCAGCAGGGTGGCGAAGTTCTGTTCCTCCTCAGGGGCTTCATAGTAGATGTACCCGATCAGCGCACAGTATAGGAGCCGCTCGGCTTTCACCCAGAAATCTTCGGTGGATTTCTCGCCTTCACCCTTGGTGTTGGCGATGATCGTATTCACCAGCTTCAGGATATCCTTCTCCGTCCGGATGTAATGGAACGGATTGTAATGCATGGACTTGGCAAAGTTGATGGTGTTGAGCACCTTCAGCTTATACCCAGCCCGTACCAGCATCCTTCCGCATTCCACCACAATGGTTCCTTTAGGGTCCGTGACCACATAGGATACCTTTTCCGGCATCTGCATCAGGTTCGGCTTCACATAGTACCGGGTTTTACCGGAACCTGACCCGCCGATGACGATCACGTTTTTGTTCCTGGCGTATTTCCAGTTCTTCGGCCGGCTGTTCATGGTCAGGAATTCCGTCTGCGTCAGGATCACGTTGTTCTCGAAGACGGGATCCACAAAAGGGGCGATGTCTTTTTCATTCCCCCACCGAGCGGATCCATACTCCTCTCCCTGCCGGTATTTCTTCGCGTTCTTCCTGCGGTACCAGACCACAGCCTTGAAAGCCGCCGCGCCGATGATGCCCACCATCAGGTCCCACCAGTGGAAACTGAGCACCAGTGTCTTAAAGGCCAGCCCGAAGTACAGGAACATGTTCATCAGTTTCTTTACCATGGAGCTGCCCGTACAGTGCCGGTACAGCCAGGCTTCCTTTTCGACCAGATAAAAAACGATGATGTAGGGGATATTGGCGACCAGCACCTTCCTCACATTCACCGTCTGCAGCTTTTCCTTCACGGCACCGCCCACCTTTTTCAGGATGCCGGAAGCAGTATTTGATTTTCTCTTCCTGCCGGAAGCCTTCTTACGTGAGGGACCGGCCCGTGTCCTCTTCATTTCCTTCATCGCTCCTGTCCCCTGTCTTTCTGTTTTGTCTTTTCCCGCTCCCTGTGTTTCGCGGAGCGTTCAATCGCCTTCTGCAGCCGCTTCCGGATCGATACCTTGCGGCTCTTCTTCAGCGTCGAACCGGTGTATTCCTTAAAGGCCGCCGTCATCACATCCACGTCCTTTGCCCGGAAGAACACCAGGTATTTCGGCGGGTCCACCGCCTTGTCCTTCTTCAGGCTGTAGTCGATGCTGTATTTCCGGGCAACCTTCTCAAAGGATTTGATATTCTTATCCGTGATCTCGATATTGGAAAGCTGGCTGCCTTCCCTCATCATGGATTTCAGGCTCTTTTTCCCGGGCTTGAACTCCTCGTTTTCTTTCCTTGCCTTCTCCGCAGCCGCCCTCCTGGCTCTCTTTTCTTCCCGCTTTTCACTCTTCGAAATCCGGTTCTTTTCCTCCATGTTCCGGAGCCATTTCGCAAGGGCGGCCTTCAGGATATTGCCGGAGATCTTGCCGCCGGTAATCGCAAGTGCCACTGTCTTTTCATCCACTTCTTCCTGCATCCGTTCTCACCTCGCTTTCGCTTCGTTGCTGTATGTGACAGCTCCCGGAATAAGTTTTGCTCTCCCAGACCGCGCCATTATCAGGTCGTCGCCGCGGCCGCCCGTCCCATGTTCATGAGCTGCTGTTCCACAACGGGGATATATCCCTTTTCTTTCAGGAACAGGTACAGGAACCGGCGTCCCTTCTGTGTCCACTCGGTCTGGTACTTGACCATCAGGCTCCCGTCCGACTGCGGGACTTCAAAAGCCTTGCTGGCGGTATACCCCATGCCTTGGTACGGCGCATAAAGCACCCACTGTTCCCGAACTTTGTACTGAATTCCCAGATCCGCCAGCAGGTGGTTGAAACGGACCGCGCTCATCCCATAATCCTTGGCGATCTGCGTGGTCAGCACCAGGTTTTTGGAATGCAGGATGTTGTCCAAGTAATCCGCCTTCGGCTTCACTTCCTGCAGCAGCCGCTCCTGCCGTCTCGATTCCGTCGTCAGCATGAAGCATCGTGTCTGCAGCTCCTTAATCTGGTTATTGGCGATCTGAAGCGCCCTGGCCATGACCTTCTCCGGTGTATTCCATGCTTTTTCCAGTTCCAGGAAATACTGCCGGTACATCATTCCCTTCCTCGTCCTCTGAATCATGCAGATATGCTTTGCCATGTCCACGCTGATCCGGTAATCCACCTCCATCTGGCCGGTCCGGGAGCCGTCGCATTTCTGATACACCTTTTCATAGTCGCTGCCCTCGAAGAACCCGTATTCACACATCCTCGAGAACCACTGCCGGAAGATCGTCCCAATCTCCAGCGCTTCATGCAGGTCCCTTGCTGAAACCATCGGATGGTCGCCAGTAAAGTCCACATGGACCCGGTTCTCCATCATTTCCGTTGTCATCGTCCGTTCCCCTCCTTCCCGATCATGTCGGTGCCGCCTCCATTTCCATTCCCGGTCCTGTCCTGATAACCGGTTCCGATCCTGCCGGAAGTTTCCAACCACGGGTCTTCGAGAATATTTCCCTCTGGATCTTCGCAATACAATACCCGATGCACGGACCGTTCTTCCCATACGCACAGGTCTTGCAGTTCAGCACCGGCACCCCGTTTTCATCGAATTCCTGCTTCGGCTGTTCCGGAAGGTGGATCAGGTACCAGCAGTTCTTCAGCTGGCATCCGCGGATTCGCCCAGCCCAGTAATAGCAGTACCGGCAGTCCCAGGGCTTATCATCTTCATAGTGCCTCCCCGGCAGTCGCGCCTGCGGGAGACAAATTCTCTTATCCAATTTCATCATGGTTTCTGTAATTTCCATGGTCCTGCTCCTTTCTCCAATGTTCCAGATTATCCATTTGTTCATCCATTCGGGCTGAGATGATCAGACAGGCGTATAACATAACGACCAGCATAACTGCCGCAATCACCGCACAAACAATCAATACCGTCACTGTCATCCACTCCCTTCATCCTTTTCTTCCTCCGGCGGAATCCGGTGCCAGTAATCATCTTCAGGATGCTTTTTCCCATACCAGACCACACATCGCACCAGCATTGCCACCATACACATCACGATCCCAGTCAGGATCCCTATTGCATAAGCTCCCATTCCTTTGTCCTCGCTTTCTTTGTATTTCACTGCCCTTAGCAGCACATGAATACGGCGAAGCCATACCGGAACAATGCCCCCTGTCATGTGCAGTGGTCTCCGAATACAGCTTCGCCGCATGAAATCTGCTGTTAAGTTATTTTGTGTATTTCTGCCTGCCTTCCCGAGCCCGTTCCTGTCCCGTTTCTTCCGCAACGTTTCCTCGGCAGTGGCACGCAGGAATGCATACTCACCGCCGGTATCATCCCGGGCGGCAGGGTATTCTGTTGTCAAGGTTCAGCGGAGGAAATATGTCTCTTCCTTCCACTAACCCCAAACAACCGACACCCCAGGAAAGCACCCGTGAGAAACTTTTTGATTTTTTCTATGAGAGATCGGGAACACAAACAAAAAAAGCCCGGCATGCACGAAAGCATTTCTGCTTCATACACACCGGGCTTTACCCGCGATCATTTATTCTTTTTTATCGAAGAATTCACGCCAGACTCGATACTAAAAATCTTATCAATGCTGCCGCTGCAAAAGCTACAATAAATAATAAAACCTTTAGTACAGGCCGTGGGATATTGCTGAACTGAAGATATGTGTTTTTAAGTCTGAGTCTGCTCAGCAATCCCGTAGTATACAAAGGAAACATCACCACTGTAACATAGATCAATACTTCACTGAGTTTATAGAAATATCGAGCCATGTTGTTACTGTCGTAAACACCGGTTTTCCCAAGCACCATATATACTATGAACGCTATAAGGCCCATAATACTGAGGTTCCGTATACTCTTTACCAATTGCTCCTTTTCCGCTTTTGCATAATCCGACATAGTTTCCGCAACTTCTTTAGCCTCTTCTTTCATATCCTCACTTTTCCTTTCCCCTCTGATGATTTCAGGGATACTGACATCAAAGAACTCAGAGATCTCCACTAACAAACTGATATCCGGCATATTGCTCCCAGTCTCCCATCGAGATATGGTTCTGCCTGATACCCCCAGTTTGTCAGCCATCTGTTCCTGAGTAATCCCTTTCTCTTTGCGAAGTTCTTTTAAAAATGCTCCAATTTTACTCTGATCCATATGGAGTCCTCCCTTCATCGCAAAGATAAATGATCACATCGGTTTTTTTCCACGACACAAAGTGAGAAATATCGTGTTTGCCAAGTAGACAAGTGTGTCCGGTGTCTTCTATAATCGACTCCTCAGCTCAGCCTTGACCCATTCCAGGTCACTACAGGTCAATATCGGAATCAGGCTGTCTATTTCTTCGATACTCTTTTCCCACCATACAGTATCCCATTTCCAAGTCCTCCACCACTGCAGTATTATCATTCAGCTAAACCATTAAATACCGCTGATAAGATCTCTCCGGCTATATCATATGCCCGGCTGCATTCACTTGCTCTCGGCCCTCCGACACACAGTCCTATCTCATCCGGCAGACTGTCCAGCCACGCGAGAATGCGGGGAACTTCTTCGATACCTGATACTGTCAGCATTGGCTTATCCAGCATTTCCCCGGCTGTCAGCCCTACGTCTGTCCCTGGGGACGAAAGAGACCCTTTTGGAATAATCGTCAAAATAGCATCCGCATCGCGCATATTCCACTCTGTCCTCTGCGCTGTCTCATCAGAAGGGGTTTCCGAAAGCTCCGGATAATCCTTAAGCAGTCCCGGCGCGGAAGGATAATCTTCCGCCCAGCCATTTTTCGGGCACCATCCGCACAGGAGAATCCCAAATTCTCTTGCTGCGTCCATGGCCGCCCGGTCAACACCGGTCTGTCCGCCGGTACGGATCATGCTGATTTTCTTTATATTCATATGCTGCTCCAAGGGTGTTCCTATTTCATGCAATGCAATTCATAATTACATCGATCATGATTTCTTTTTCTTCAGGTCTGGATTCAGCGATCATAATCGTCAACGCCACGAGCGTATGATCATCGATAAGTTTTTCTCCATTAATAAAAAGAATACCGTTTTTATCCAGGAAATACAGGAACATCGTTGCTGCAATTCTTTTATTTCCATCTGCAAAACTATGATTCTTAGTGACAAAATAAAGAAGGTTAGCGGCTTTTTCCTCCAGGCTCGGATAGATTTCTTTTCCAGCAAAGGACTGATAAATGTTCCCAATGCTTCCCTTAAAAGAATCATCTTTTTCAAGGCCGAATAGCTCTGATTTTTCTCCAAATTTCATACTGTCAATCACATTTCTACATTCTTCATATGTCAGAAAATATGTAGCAGTATTACCTCTTGGACGCTGCAGCGACTGATGATCATAAGAATCCAAAAGATCCAGTGCCGTACTGTATCTTTCAACAACAGTAAGTACTTGTTTTGCATCCAAAGAGTTTTCGGTTCGCTTCAGCAGTTTCACTACACTTCCGAGATCATTGAGCCGCTTTTGATTAACTGCATACCCCTGCATAACATATTGCTTCAATACATTATTAGCCCAACGTCGAAATTCCACCCCGCGTTTTGATTTGACACGGTAGCCGACCGAGATGATCATGTCGAGATTGTAATACTCAATTTCTCGGGTCACGGCTCTCCCGCCCTCGTTTTGAACTGTCGCAAATTTTGCGACAGTTGACGGCTCAAGTTCTTCCTTCAACGCGTTTCCAATATGCTTGCCGATGGTTTTAATATCTCTGCCGAAAAGCTCAGCAAGCTGACTGCGATTCAGCCATACTGTATCCGAAGTCACCTGTACAGGTAATGTTATGCTTTTATCTTCTGTTTCAAAAAGAATTATTTCATCTTTCATTAACTGTATTCCTCCAGCATCTCTTTACCTTCTTTCCCATCCCTACATCGGGGTCCCGACCTCAATCAGGTTCCCATCGGGGTCATAAAAACGGATCGCCTTCTGCCCCCAGCTGTGCGTCATCAGTCGGTTTACATACCGGATATCCGGATACAGCCTTTCCAGCTTCTCCGCAAATGCTTCGATATCGCGTTCCTCAAAATATAGTTCACAGGAATTGTTCTCCGGGATGATTTCCCGTTCAAGAAATTTCTTCCAGATTTTTTCATCCTGCAGGACCAGTCCTTCCGTCAGAATCATGTTTCCATCATTGTCCAGGATCATCGTGAGGCCAAACAGGTCATGATAGAACTGCCTGGCCTTTTCGATGTCCTTTACAACGATCAGTACATTTTTCAGCTTCATGATCAATGCCCTTTGTGTTTCTCTTTTCGTTTCTTCTGCCGTTGCTCAAATTGCAGCTGTTTCTGTGCTTCCCGTTGTTCCCTGCTGACCAGCCTGCGTTCGGTTTTCATTTCCTCCCGCTGCAGCTGCAGTGCCTGCTGGGATTTTGTCCCGATCCCGGTGTTTTGCAGCTGTTTCCTGGCATTCCTCTGCCTGCGCTTCGGATTGTCAGCAGTCTGTTTTTCCTCGGCCGCTACAGCCGGGCTGAATTTCAAGTCATGGTAATGCCTGAGTACAAAGTCCAGAACGTCATAATCCTTCGGTTCCGCTCCAAATTTGACCTTACAGACAGAGAGTTTTCCATCGGTAATCCGTTCGAAGACCCCTACCCAGAATGGTTCCTCAAAATAAACCGTCAGCTTTCCGCACGACTTGTCCATCATGTTCCCTCCTTGATTTTGAGATGGAAGCAAAGAACGGACGACCCAGGAGGGGGAGGGTTACTTACCCTGTCAGATACTGACAGGACGGCCGGGCTACCTACCGGCTCTGGTACACCTTGCGGCGCACGTTGCGTTTTTATCTTTGCCGTTGATGAGTTGTAAGGGAATGATACCATATTCTGATGAATAAGTTTTGACTATTTTAAAAAGATTCCTGAAAACACGGGAAATAACCCCGGTTAAAGCCAGAGACATGCTATTCTCTGTCCCTTCCATAACCTTGAATCAATCATTAATGTATGAAAGAATTCCTGTTAAATTCACTGGTTGTACCCTTTGTATCAGCGGTATCAACAATATCATTCTATGGTATCAGTCAAAAAGATGTAAATTCTATATTGACAACTATATTGTAATGTAATATATTACAACTATCAGCTGATAAATACTATGCGGAGGTGACTTATGCAGATCGGAAGTAAATTTACAATAGGTGTACACATCATTACGGCCATTGATTATTTCAAGGAAATGGACCGGGTGAACAGTGAGTTTCTTGCCGGAAGCATTGGAGTGAATCCGGTCATCGTCCGCACTGTTATATCACAACTACGGGAAGCCGGGATTGTCCGCACGCAGCGCGGGAGCAGCGGTGCGGAACTGGTAAAACGGCTTGATGAGATTACGCTATATGACATCTATAAGGCTGTCGGCAGCGTGGATGAAGAGGAAGGGCTGTTTCATTTTCATGAGCAGCCAAATCCGGACTGCCCGGTAGGCAGAAACATCCACAGGGTTCTCGATCAGCGCCTTATCGATGCCCAGAGAGCGATGGAAGAAACACTGAAGTCTAGTACGCTTGCGGATATTGTGGAAGACACAAAGCAGGCAATACAAAATGAATCAAAATAAGAGATAAGGAGATACCCTCATGAAGAAAATATTGATCGTCAACGGAAGCAAGAGACGTAAAGGCAATTCCTACGCACTGGAGGCCCGTATTGCAGAGCAACTTCAAGGTAAGGCAGAAGTAACCACTTTCGATATTGGAGAAAAGGATGTCCGCGCTTGTCTGGCCTGCGACGCCTGCAAGCGCCAGCACACACCCAACTGCATCCAGAAGGATGATTTCACTGCACTGATCCCGGAGATTGACTCCTGCGACGCCATGCTGATCCTCGCCCCTGTGCATTGGGACCAGTTCCCTGCCCAGCTCAAGGCGTTCCTTGACCGCACCTACTCCTTCATGGATTTCACCCAGCCTGATTTCTCCATGGCAGGACGTAAGGATAAAAAGCTGGCCGGTTACTTTTTTGCCGGTTTCGGCCCAGTCGATGTGTACACACAGATGGTTGAGACAAACCTGAAGAGCTTTGCCACTGCCGGGTTCCGTGACTATAAGGCGCATGTAGCCGGTGACGCGAATGTTCCGGGCAGCATCATGGAAAAGCCCGATGACCTGAAGGCCGCAGACGAGATGGTGGAGTGGCTGCTTGCCTGAACAGGAGTAACTGCAGAGAGCGCAATTGCATTGGAGGCTGGTCAGTCCGGGCCAGCCTCCTTTTCAAAAGGAAGGGATATGAGATGAAACAGCAATTTTCTACAAGGACATTAACGTCTGTAGCGGTATTATCAGCAGTCGCATTTGTGCTCGCCTTCTTTGAATTTCCCGTTCCGCTCTCACCGTCCTTTGCGAGGATGGATTTATCAGACTTTCCGGCGCTGATCGGTGCGTTTGCTTTCGGCCCGATTGCCGGTATTCTGATTGAACTGGTAAAGAATCTGCTGGGGCTGTTTTCTTCGGCCACGAGTGGTATCGGAGAACTTGCCAATTTTCTGATGGGAGCTTCCTTCGTCACTACGGCAGGACTGTTTTACAAGCGGCATAAGACAAAAACCACAGCGCTGGCCGGTGGAATTACGGGAAGTATTGTAATGGGTATCGCAGCGGCGCTTGCAAACTATTTCATTCTTCTTCCGCTTTTTGAGCAGTTTATGCCTGTGGATCAGATCATCGCAGCCTTTGGAGAGTTCTTGCCGTTCATAAAAACAAAGCTGGACATTGTGCTGTTTAATGCATTCCCGTTCAACCTGCTAAAAGGCCTCGTGATTACAGCTTTCACGATGCTCATATACAAGAGAATCAGACCGTTGCTGAAAGGAAAGGAATAGCCATGTCGAAAGCGGAAACCTATCTTCGGTACCTTGTAGATGAAATCCATACGACCATCGTTGCCACGGTGGACGATGAATGCCTGCCTGTGACTGCGGCAATAGATATGATGGACAGTGACGGGAACAGTTTGTATTTCCTTACGGCAAAGGGCAAGAGCTTCTATGACAGGTTGAAAAAACGCCAGTATCTTGCGCTGACTGCTTTGAAGGGAGAAGATACAATGTCCAGCGTGGCCGTATCTCTCCGGGGTAAAGTGCGGGAGCTTGGATATGAAAGAATCCCGGAACTGTTCGAGAAGAATCCGTATATGAAAACAATCTATCCGACTTTAGAATCCATGCAGGCGCTGACTGTCTTTCAGATTTATGAAGGAACCGGTGAGTGGTTTGATCTGTCGAAGAAACCGATAGAGCGTGCTTCCTTCACTTTTGGTGGTGCGGAGAAAAAGGCAGAGGGCTATTTTATCACTGATGCCTGCATCGGTTGCGAAAGCTGTATTGAAGTCTGCCCGCAGAAATGCATCATCAATAAAAACATTCCATATATGATTATGCAGGATCATTGCCTACATTGCGGAAACTGCCTGACAGCATGTCCGGTCAGTGCCGTGAAAAAAGAAGTTTAGCTTAGGAGGAAACACAATGGAATTCAAATGGATCAACGAAGGGTCAATGACCAGGGAAAACGATCGTATCGAGATCTATGCTCCAGAGAGCAGCGATTTCTTCTACAACAACGGCTCTGTGAATGAAGAGGGCATCACGCCTGAGTCCCTTTGCAACGCGCCTTTCTACTACACTGAGGTCACCGGCAATTTCGTCATGAAGGTCAGGGTTTCTCATGACTTCAAGGACACGTATGATTCATCGTCGGTGATGGTGATGCTGGATATGAAGACCTGGGCCAAGGCCTGTTTTGAAAAGACGGACTTCGGCACGCATGCGGCTGTCAGTGTTGTCTCCCGAAATGGGGAATGTGATGACGCCAATGGATGCAACATCACCGGAAATGACGTATGGCTTCAGATTACCAGGGTCAGCAATTCGTTCGCATTTCACTTTTCTGAAGACGGCGAAAAGTTCTTTATGATGAGATTCTTCAATCTTCCTGCAACAGAGACAGTAAAGGTTGGCTTACTGGCTCAGGCTCCCCAGGGCAAAGGCGGAGTTCGTATTTATGAGAACCTGACCTTTGAGATGAAGACTGTAAAAAACATAAGATTTGGTGAATGATCTTCAATCAGAACAGCAGGATTATGGGGCGCACTCAGCGGGACTGACCTGATGATATGTCCGATTGCTGTCATTAAAAAAGGATAACGACATGACTGAAAAAATGACACAGGAACAGAGGCTTGATTATCTGGTAGAAGAATTCAAGGAAGACTCCGTTCAGTACAGGGATCTGGAGACACCGAAAGACACGGAAGGCAAAAAGCGTATACTCCGCTCACTTATGAATATCCGGATGCCGAAGAATATGGACGAGTCCATTCTCGCGGTGCAGGACGATTATCTTCGGGAACGTATCAGGGAAAACGGAATTGTGGCACTTTCTGATATTCCCGTGTTCAGGGATTGCATATCTATCTGGCAGGGTGACATCACCCGGTTGGCTGTGGATGCCATTGTCAATGCCGCCAATTCCCAGATGCTTGGCTGCTTCGTACCGATGCACACATGTATCGACAACTGCATCCATACCTTTGCCGGAATCCAGCTGAGAGCCGAATGTGCCAGACAAATGGGACAGTTAAAAAACAAATACGGCAGAGATTATGAGCAGCCAACTGCTGTGCCGATGCTGACAGACGCATACAACCTCCCTGCAAAAAAAGTCATTCATATAGTCGGGCCGATTGTACAGGGCAGGCTGACACCAACGCTGGAAAAGGATCTGGCGGACTGCTATCAGAATACCCTTGATATTTGTTTGAAGAATGGACTGAAATCCGCAGCTTTCTGCTGTATTTCTACAGGTGTATTCCACTTCCCGAATGAGAGAGCGGCAGAGATTGCAGTACAGACTGTAACGAACTGGCTTTCTCAGCATCCGGGCACAATGGAAAGAGTGATATTCAATGTTTTTAAGGACGAGGACAGAGCATACTATGAGCAGCAATTACAATAACCTGCCAAACGGCTATCTGGAAACGATCCGGAAGGGGCTGACTGCCGTGCGATCCTTTCGATCTGGATTATCCACCGGTGTTGGCGGCAGAGATGAGCAGATCAAAAGATTGAAGGAAGCCCTCACAAGTGCAGATGCCGTTGTGATCGGTGCAGGCGCAGGGTTGTCCACGGCTGCCGGACTGACTTATTCCGGAGAGCGGTTTGAAAAATATTTCGGTGACTTTGCTGCCCGGTTCGGTATCAGTGACATCTACTCAGGTGGTTTCTATCCGTTCCCGGACGATGAAACACGCTGGGCATGGTGGGCACGACATATTTATTTCAATCGCTATACCGATGCTCCTAAGCCTGTTTACAAGAAACTGCTGGCGCTGGTACAAGAGAAAGACTACTTTGTCATTACCACCAATGTGGATCATCAGTTTCAAAGAGCAGGCTTTGATAAAAGGCGCCTGTTCTATACGCAGGGTGATTACGGCCTGTTCCAGAGCGTAAATCCAACAAACCAAAAAACTTATGACAATGAAGAATGGGTAATGCTGGCAATGAAAGCGCAGGGTTTTGTCAGAGATGAGAATGGTATTTACCAGATCCCGCAAAGCGGAGTTAACATGAGGATTCCAACTGAATTAATCCCGAAGTGCCCGGACGACGGCTCAGATGTAACTACCAATCTTCGCGCAGATGATTCCTTTGTAGAGGATGAAGGTTGGCATAAAGCATCGTCTGCCTACGCTGACTTTATCCGCAGACATGAAAACCTCCGCACGCTTTATCTGGAGGTCGGAGTTGGCGCCAACACACCAGTCATCATAAAATATCCCTTCTGGGCTATGACTGCGGAGAACCCGAAATCCATTTACGCCTGCCTGAACTATGATGGAGCGTTTTGCCCAAAACAGATAGAAAAACAGTCCATTTGTATTGACGGCGACGCGGATTGTATTATTAACCTTCTTAAATGAAAAATGTTCGACTTCCGATTTGCCTGAAAACATGGAAAACGGTCCCCGGTTATTCAACCGGGGACTGCGCATTCTCAGTGCCTTTCAGCACTTCAGACCAGTCATCAGTCCTGATTCTGGTCTGCTTTTCCTTTCTTCCGTAGGAACCAGGCAGCACCCGCCATTCCACCGCCGAGGCCGAGGAGCAGCAGCCAGATTAGCGGGCTGCGGTCGTCACCGGTCTTCGGCGTAGTCGGCGTTTCCTTTGCTGTCTCTGTGGTCGGAGTTGAAGGTGTTGTCGGATTCGTCGGGTTGGTCGGGTTCGATGGCGTGGTCGGTGTCTCCGGCTGCTTCTTCGGAGCATCCTTCATCACCACATGCTGGATTTCACCGGTCTCCGCAACCGTGAACTTTACATCCTCCGCCACATCGTATCCGTCCGGGGCGGTCACTTCACGCAGCGTGTACTCACCTACCGGCAGGCGTTCGATATAATGCGGTTTTTCCTCGGAGACCCAGCTTTCGACTTCCTTCCCATCTTTATCGAAGATGGTCAGCTTTGCACCCGGAATCTCCTTACTGTTTGTGATGTCCTGCTTGGAGATTTCCACCTTCGTGTAATCATCCTTCATGATAACGGTCTGGATCTCGCCGGTCTCATTCACGGTAAACTTCACGTCTTCCGCACGAAGATAACCTTCCGGAGCCGTCTCCTCCCGCAGGGTATACTCGCCCGTTGGCAGTTTCTCGATATAGTGCGGCTTCTCCTCGGATACCCAGCTTTCGACTTCCTTCTCGTCCTTATCGAAGATGGTCAGCTTCGCGCCGGGGATCTCCTTGCTGTTTGTGATGTCCTGCTTGGAGATTTCCACCTTCGTATAATCGTCCTTCATGGCAACCTTCTGGATCTCACCGGTTTCTTTCACGGTGAATTTTACATCCTCCGCACGAAGATAACCGTCCGGGGCTGTGATTTCCCGAAGCGTGTACTCGCCCACCGGCAGCTTCTCGATATAGTGGGGTTTATCTTCCGTCATCCAGCTTTCGACTTCTTTACCGTCCTTATCCAGGATGACCAGCTTCGCGCCGATCACGGGCTTTCCGGAAGTGATGTCAGATTTGGTGATCTCTACCTTCGTGAAGTCATCCTTCATCTCGGCCTTCTGCTCCACACCGGTATCTTTCACGGTAAAAAGCACATCCTCCGTCACCAGGTACCCGTCCGGGGCAGTTTCCTCCCGGAGTGTGTACTTGCCGACTGGCAGCTTCTCCACATAATGCGGTTCTTCTCCGGAAGTCCAGGTCTCCACGACCTTGCCGGCTTCATCGATGATGCTCAGCTTCGCACCCGGGATTTCATCTCCGGTTGTGATATCGGATTTGGAAATGCGCACCTTCGTCACATCATCCTCCATCTTCACCTTCTGGACTTCACCGGTATTCTCCACCTTAAAGGCC
>JAFRLH010000038.1 GCA_017431345.1 Lachnospiraceae bacterium
CTGATCTTTGGGCAGACCGACTATAACGGAAGTCAGGGATGGATCTCTCTTCGGCAGACGGCGATCAGTGATTTCACAGGGTTTGACACCACGGTCAAAAGCAGCGAAGGAAGCATCAACTTCCGGACGTCCGCTTCCACCGGTTCGAGTGTCATAACAGGCATTCCAAATGGGACGAGCCTTTATATCTCCGACCTTTCCTATAACAGTGCGGATGATCTGTTTTTCGGGCTCTGTGAGTTTCAGGGTATGACAGGCTGGATTTCCCTGAGACAGACGACGCTCGATTCATCGGCGGGACCTTTCGGTCCGGCATCCGGTACGGCATCCACCCCGGCACCCGGTGCGGGTCCGCAGTCCGGTTCCTCTGTTCCGGCGCAGGGCGGGCTTTCGGTCCGGACTGATGTCGGCTTCAACGGTGTGGTCCAGGTCATGGCAGAAGAAGGCAGCGTGAATTTCAGGTCGGAACCCTCGACTGCTTCCGGCGTACTGGGGATGATCGCCAATCATGAAGCTCTTACCATTTATGACATTGTCAGGAATGAAGACCTGGTATGGGGTTATACGGAGTACAACGGAATATACGGCTGGGTCTCGCTGAGAAATACGGCAACTCCATTTCACGAGTACGGCATGCCGGAGGAGATAAGGGACTGGGATGGAACAGCTCCTTCAGGACAGACAAACGGATCGCCGGATGCCGCTCAGGAAGCAGTCTATCGCTACTATAACAATGAGGAAAACAGAGAATATACCATTGTCCAGGATGTGGACAACCATTTTGTATCCGACTATCCCGAAGCGCAGATCCGCTTCACATCCTACGATGTCGGTCAGCCCGGCGATTATCTGGATGTGAGAGAGTGGCCGCATTATGCCGTCATAGAGCATTATGATGAGAAGGGAGAAGTTCTCTGGTCCGTCACCACAGATCGTGTGTACCGTCTTAACGGCGGCGTGGCGCCGATCGGGGCCTCTCCGGATATGTTCTTCTATACAGATTACGATCAGATTTACGCCATCGGGATAGCAGACGGCGCTCCGGTCTGGACCGTTCCGAATCAGATCGGCGGAAAAGACGGCGGCTTCAAAGGGAAGGCTGTCGGAAATGCCGGGGAGGTATACATTTGCGCCGCAGGTTCCGGAAAATGCATGGTGATCAGCAGCCGCGGGGAAGTGGTCCATTCCGATGCGGACATTTCACCCATAGGAGCAAATCTGATCTTCACGGATATCCGTTATTCCGGTGACAACATGATCAGCGTGACGGCACAAAGCCAGGACGGAAAAATAAACCAGTTTATGATCTCAAGGGACGACCTGTAGCCCTCTTTTGAAGGCTTTTTTGCCTATGAAGCCTCATGCTGTGACGAACGTTGCGGCATGAGGCGTTCTTATTTTCGCCTTAATTTAGATTTGAGAACGCCAGGTGTTCTCATTTTGACTTTTTTTATATATAAGAACGCAAAGCGTTCTTATACCAGAATTCCCCATATTTGAGAACAGCCAAAGCGTTCTTGATTTCCGGAAAATGTTTTTTTGAGAACGCAAAGCGTTCTTTTTTAGAGCAAATCTTCGATTTGAGAACGCATGGGCTGTTCTCAAATATAAAAAATCTCTGTGCAAGAACGTTTCACGTTCTCGAATAAGAAAAAGCCTGATATAAGAACACCCGCGATTGTCAAATCGAAAAAAGCGGAATCTGAGAACAGCCGCTGTCACATATTCGTCCCGCCTCGCCTAAGCCGCCACGCTATAATCACCCCGTCCTCACTTGATTTTTCCTGCCTGTTTTTTATAATGATAACAGCGAACCCAATGTCAGCATCAAAGGAGAAAACCATGAAAAAGATGTTGCGTATACTGGCAGGGATCCTGCTGTTCACAGTGGCAGTCAGCACCTGCGCCGCGGCAGAGGAACCGAGCTTTCTGCGCCAGATCTCCGGCGGCCTGGCAAAGCTTCCGCCCCCGAATGAGATGCAGGCGCTGAGCCTGGAGGAAGTGGAAAAGCTCAATGAGAGCATGGGCGCTTATACGCCTGCGGAAACCATTCTGGCCAAAAACAATGCGCCGGCGTTTTACTACTATGATCAGCTGAACCCGATGGAGCGGGAGATCTACGATATCATTGTGATGATCGCGCAGGATCCGGTGGAGGAAAATGTGGGCGTCATGATCACTGACATGGATCCGGATTCCGAGGAGTTTCAGGAAGCTTACATGAGAGCCATGTATTCGGTCTGGTTTGACCATCCGGAGTTTTTCTGGCTTTACTGGTATACGGAAGATTATATCGGTTTCGGCAGCCATGTGGATGAAGTCATGGCAAATGCCATCTATATCGTCTATTTCTTCATAGAAAAAACCTACAAGGACTATGAAGAGAAGACGACCGAATTCAATGAAGCAGTGCAGGCGTTTCTTGCCGATATAAATACCAATGCAACAGAATATGAGATCGCGAAACAGATCCATGACAAGCTGATCGATCTGGCGGAGTACAACCACCCGGTTTCGGAATTTGGTGCGGAGGATCTTGCCCATACTGCCTATGGCGCGCTGGTCAGGGATTCCTCCGGGAACCCCAATCTACCGGTCTGCGATGGTTACAGCCTTGCCTTTGAGTACCTGCTGCAGCAGTGCGGGATCGAGGCGGCGATCATCGGCGGCTCCGGCGGAGCGACCGAGCTGGATGCCGGCGGGCATGCGTGGAATATCATCAAACTGGATGGAGCCTGGTATGAGGTGGATTCCACCTGGGATGATTCGATGCGGTCAACGGAAGGGGTCTATGATCAGGATGTCATCGAAGCGCTGATGAATCCCTCCTTCCGCGAGAAGATGGGCCATTATATGTTCCTGATCTCAACGGAACATATGACGCATTATGAACCAAATGCAGAGGAATTCACGTATTATTCCAATGCGGGCTGGTATATCCCGTTCTATGAGGGAATGTCCTCGGTCCATATCAGGGACAGCAATCATAACGGAAAAGCCGCGACAGGGATCGGGCAGATCGCGATGAACAGCGTGATCGACACGGCGCCTGTTGCGGATTACGATTACGGAGTTTACTATTAAAACGAATCTGTAAGTGGGGGATGACGATCTATGAAAAGGACAGGAAAGAGCAATCTGACGATCGCTGCGGTTCTGGCAGTGATCCTGTGTCTGTGTCCGGTTCTTACCCTGCCGGCAACGGCGGCCAATACAGCCAGCGAATGCGAAGCCGCGCTTGGCTATGTGGAGAAAGCACAGACACTGATCCTGGCAGACATTGA
>JAFRLH010000008.1 GCA_017431345.1 Lachnospiraceae bacterium
GTCATCGGGGTAAGCGAAGCGCAGACTGATCTGCCCATGTCGGTATGAGCCAGTTCCTTCAGCCTGTCAATGATCTTATCATATTCAAGGATGTGTAATGCTCGTTCGTTCATGGGTTGCATTATAGCATATTTTTCCGCTTTTGTCAGTTACAATCTGTTATGTCTGGAAAATATCCAAATGGAAATAAAACGGGTAAAATGTTGATATAAAACGGTTGACAGCCTGCCGGACGAGCGTTATCATTGAAGCAGGGATGAAATAAGAGAGGTGAACATTATGACAATCGAGGAAATGAAGGCGAAAAAGACCGAGCGAGGCCTTACGAATGAGATGATCGCAAAGCTGTCCGGTGTGCCGCTTGGTACTGTACAGAAGATCTTCAGCGGGGAAACAAAGGCGCCCAGAAAGCTTACCATACAGTCGCTCACGAGAGTGCTCTCTGAAGAATGGGATACGGGCAGATCTTTCGAAAAAGCAGAGAGTACGCTGCATGAAACTGCGGTTCAGTACGGCGTTCCGGGTAAAACGCGCAGATACACCCTGGACGATTACTATGCTATACCGGATGACCGGCGGGTGGAACTGATCGACGGCGAAATCTATGATATGGCATCGCCGACTTTTGAGCATCAGCGGATCCTTGGAAATCTGTATCTGCGTTTCAGGGAGTGCGCTGAAACGCACGGCATGCCCTGTGATATCTATGCGGCACCCTGTGATGTACAGCTTGACAAGGATAATTATACGATGGTCCAGCCGGATCTGCTGGTCCTCTGCGGAGAGTATGACAGTGCTGTTAAGCGTTATGAAGGTGCACCGGATCTTGTGGCCGAGATCCTTTCTCCCTCCACAAGAAGCAAGGATATGCTTCTGAAGCTTTACAAATATCAGAACGCCGGCGTACGGGAATACTGGATCGTGGATCCCGATCATAAGAAGGTATTCGTTCATTTCTTTGATACAGAGGATTACTGTCCGGAACAGTATGATTTTGATTCGCAGGTCCCGGTAGGGATTTCCGGGGGAGCATGCCGGATCGATTTTACAGGAATCGCCGACGGATGGCGGGACCGCAGGTAAACATAAGAAAGCCGGAAAAAATCTGCACCACCGCTAAAACTGTTATGAAATTATTGTAACCGTCACATCTGTATGATATGATAAAAATGATGTAGTGCACGGAAAGAGTCTTTCAGGCATTGTCCTGAAAACAGAAAAACAGTTTCCTGCAGCAGGATCAACAGCAGTTCATGGAAGGAGAACAGATCAACTATGAAAAGGGGATGGGCAGGATCAGGTTTGCGGCGCCGGGTGTTGACGGCGGCCGTACTGTGGATATTTATTGTACTGATGTTTCCGGGAAGCGTTTCCGCAAGCACCTCCGTAGAAATCAAAAAACCTGCGGATGCAGAACTGAATAAAGAGTATTCTTTTGACGCTGTATTGGATGCAAATGGCGGTATGTTCAGCGCATATGAAAGTGCAGTGTATGATGGACATTTTTCATGGATATGGACCTCTGACACAACGTATAACGCACATTGCGATTCTGCTGATCCGGATAAGGACGGCTATGTGCTTGTCGGATGGAGCAGAAACAAAGGGGCGTCTGTCCCGGAATGGGACCGTTATTTCGGCGGAATGGCTGTTCAGGTCAGCAATGAAAAGAACTATCCGGAAAAACTGTATGCTGTATGGGCGAAGGTCTATCCGATCACGCTGCACGCGAACGGCGGAGGCGCTTTCGGATATGAGACCATTGGCGGGAAGAAGGAGTATCTCGATACAAAGAAGGTCGACTTCTATTATGATCCGCTGGATAAATCAGTGAAATGGACAGATGCAATGAAACCCTGGCCCTGGAGCATCGATGAGGATAAGGTTCTTGCGGCATGGGACAGAGAGTATGGACCGGAGCTGGAAGGCCTGGTCCTGAATGACAGTGCACCGAAAGAGTTTTTTGCTAACTGGGAGAACAAGGATCTGGCAGATGTCCGGGTATATGACCTGAATGATAAGCCGTATACCGGAAAGCCTGTGACGCAGGAACTGGAGGTGTGTACCAGCCAGTACAGTATAAAGCTGAAGGAAGGCACGGATTACACGGTCTCTTATCAGAATAATGTCGAAGTCGGAACAGCGACAGTGATCATAAGAGGCATTGGCCGTTATACGGGCAGTGCTGCCAAAACATTTAAGATCTATGAATCGACAGAGCCGAAAACAGATGACCCGAAGACAGATGACCCGAAGACAACTGATACGAAGAAGGCTGACACAAAAAAGGATGATGCAAAGAACACTGATGTAAAGAAAACCGACACAAAGGAAGCTGATCCGAAGACGGTAAAGACCAAAAAGGCCAATCCCATGAAGGTGAAAGCCGTCAAAGTCACCCTGAAATATTCCGCCCTGAAGAAAAAGGCGCAGAAGATCGCAGCGAAGAAGGCATTTAAGATCTCCAAAGCCAAAGGAAAAGTTACTTATAAGAAAGCCGGCGGAAATGCCAAGATCAAGATCAGCAAGGCCGGAAAGATCACCGTAAAGAAGGGACTGAAAAAGAAGACCTATAAGCTGAAAGTCAAAGTGACAGCCGCCGGGAACAAGAGTTATAAAAAACTGACGAAGAAGGTCACTGTTAAGATCAAAGTAAAATGATCTCAGAAAAGCAGCCGGAAGGCTGCTTTTCAAATGCTCTCTTTTCCCGGGCACAGCGAAGAAAGAGAAAAAAGATCCGATATCGCTAAAAAACAGAACAAATGTTCGCCGGGCTATATACATTTAAAATGATTTGTGATATACTTCCATTCACCTGAAAATCCGTCGTTTCAGGGTGAAGATCATTGTCGTTCTGCTCTGCAGAATAACAGTGCAAAACAGGATCCCACTGTGACTATACTCAACAGGAACGAATAGTTATGAGCGAATTCAAATTAGTATCTGAATATGCGCCGACCGGCGATCAGCCGCAGGCGATCGAAGCCCTGGTGAACGGCTTTCAGAGCGGGAACAAGAGAGAGACCCTTCTCGGCGTCACCGGCTCCGGGAAGACCTTCACGATGGCGAATGTCATAAAGGAGATCAAACGTCCGACGCTTGTGCTCGCGCACAACAAGACCCTTGCCGCGCAGCTCTACAGCGAATTCAAAGAATTTTTTCCGGAAAACGCTGTGGAATATTTTGTTTCCTATTACGATTACTACCAGCCGGAGGCGTATGTGCCTTCGACGGATACTTATATTGCAAAGGATTCCGCCATCAATGATGAGATCGACCGCCTCAGACATTCCGCCACAGCGGCGCTCTCGGAGAGAGAAGATGTCGTGATCGTTGCTTCGGTCTCCAGCATTTACGGTCTCGGCAGCCCGATCGACTACAAGAACATGGTCGTTTCCCTCCGTCCCGGTATGATCAAGGACCGCGACGAGGTGATTCAGAAGCTGATCGAGATCCAGTACGACAGGAATGATATGGATTTCCACCGCGGCACTTTCCGTGTGCGCGGAGATGTGATCGAGATCATCACTTCGCGGACGGAAGATACCGCGCTCAGGATTGAATTTTTCGGAGACGAAGTTGACAGGATCACGGAGATCGACGCGCTGACCGGTGAGATCAAAGCCAGACTGAACCACGTGGCCATCTATCCTGCTTCGCATTATGTCGTATCGCATGAGCAGATGGAGAGAGCGATCAAAGACATCGAGGAAGAACTGGAGGTGCAGGTAGATCATTTCCGCCGGAATGACAAGCTGATCGAAGCACAGCGTATCGCAGAACGCACGAATTTCGATGTCGAAATGATGCGCGAGACGGGATTCTGCTCCGGGATCGAGAACTATTCCAGGCATCTCGCCGGGCTTCCTGCAGGGGCAACACCGCACACGCTGATGGATTATTTCCCGAAGGATTTCCTGCTGATCGTGGACGAATCGCATATGACAGTGTCCCAGGTGCGCGGCATGTACAACGGGGACCGTGCCAGAAAGCAGACGCTGGTGGATTACGGATTCCGCCTGCCGTCGGCGCTCGACAACAGGCCGCTCAATTTTATCGAGTGGGAGAGCAAGCTGGACAAGGTGATGTTCGTTTCAGCCACCCCCGGACAGTATGAAAAAGAGCATGAAGATATGCGCTGCGAGCAGATCATCCGCCCGACCGGCCTGCTGGATCCGGAGATCGACGTCCGGCCGACAGCCGGGCAGATCGACGATCTGATCACGGAAGTCAATAAAGAGACTGACAAAGGCCATAAGGTGATGATCACCACGCTGACCAAACGCATGGCGGAGGATCTTACGGATTACATGCGGGAAGCCGGCGTGCGGGTGCGGTATCTGCACTCGGATATCGATACGCTGGAACGGATTGAGATCATCCGCGACATGAGAATGAATGTGTTCGACGTGCTGGTCGGCATCAACCTGCTGCGGGAAGGCCTGGATATCCCGGAGATCACGCTGGTGGCGATCCTGGATGCAGACAAGGAAGGCTTCCTGCGTTCGGAGACCTCGCTGATCCAGACCGTCGGCCGCGCTGCCAGAAATGTGGACGGGCACGTGATCATGTACGCCGATGTGATGACGGATTCGATGAGGAACGCCATCTATGAGACGAACCGAAGAAGGAAGATCCAGGCGGCGTATAATGAAGAACACGGTATTACGCCGCAGTCGATCAGGAAAGCGGTCAGGGATCTGATCAGCATCAGCCAGGCTGCTGAGGAACCGAAGAACAGCAAAAAGCTGGATAAGGATCCGGAATCCATGGATGCGAAGGAACTCAAGGCGCTGATCGCCGAGATCAAGAAGAAGATGAACCAGGCGGCGGTGGAGCTGAACTTCGAGCGCGCCGCGGAGCTGCGCGACGAGATGCTGGATCTGAAGAAATATCTGAAGGACTGAGGTAAAACCGCAGAAAAGGAATCATATATATGCCCGAACATAAGTACGTAAAAATCAGAGGTGCCAGGGAGCACAACCTCAAAGGCATCGACCTCAACATTCCCCGCGAGAAGCTGGTCGTCCTCACCGGCCTGTCCGGCTCCGGGAAATCCTCCCTCGCCTTCGACACGATCTACGCAGAGGGCCAGCGGCGCTACATGGAGTCGCTTTCTTCCTATGCCAGACAGTTCCTCGGCCAGATGGAAAAACCGGATGTCGACAGTATAGAAGGGCTTTCGCCGGCCATTTCCATCGACCAGAAATCCACGAACAGGAACCCGCGTTCAACGGTAGGCACTGTCACGGAGATCTATGACTATCTCAGACTCCTTTATGCCCGCATGGGCACGCCGCACTGCCCGAACTGCGGCCGGGAGATCCATAAGCAGACCGTCGATCAGATGGTCGACCAGCTGCTGGCGCTGCCCGAAGGAGAACGCATGCAGCTCCTTGCGCCGGTCGTCCGCGGACGAAAAGGAAGACATGAAAAAACGCTCGAATCCGCCAGACGCAGCGGATATGTCCGCGCCATTATTGACGGCAGCATGTACGAGCTTTCGGAAGAGATCGCTCTTGATAAGAACATCAAGCACACGATCGAGATTGTGGTCGACAGGCTTGTTGTCCGCGAAGGCATCGAAAGAAGACTGACGGATTCCATCGAGACAGTCATGGGACTGACCGGGGGGATCATGGACGTCCTTGTCGGACGAGAAGAGGAACGGCTGCGTTTCTCCGAAAGTTTTGCGTGCCCGGACTGCGGGATCAGCATAGAGGAGGTCGAGCCCAGGAGCTTCTCTTTCAACAATCCTTTCGGCGCCTGCCCGGCCTGCTTCGGCCTGGGCTACACCATGGAATTTGACATCAGGCTGATCATTCCGAATCCGACCATCAGCATCAATCAGGGCGCGATCACAGCCCCGGGATGGGTATCTTCCTCCAAAGACAGCAGTTATTCCCATGCGGTCCTGCAGGCCATGGCGGAACACTACGGATTCAGCCTGGACACGCCCTGGCAGGATTATCCGGAGGAAGTGAAGGACCTCATCACGAACGGTACGAAGGGCGAACGGATGCCGGTTTATTACCAGGGAGAGCACGGAAGCGGAACCTATAACGTTGCTTTCGACGGCCTGATCGGCAATCTGAAAAGAAGATACAGAGAGACCGGGCAGGAATCTTCCATGCGCGCGGAATATGAGACCTTCATGGAGATCATTCCCTGCCATTCCTGCGGCGGCCGAAGACTGAAACCGTCTTCCCTGGCTGTAACGGTCGGAGATAAAAATATCTATGATCTCACCTGCATGCCCATCCGGGAATGCAGGGCTTTCCTGAACGAACTGAAGCTCACGAAGATGCAGGAGTCCATCGGCGCCCCCATTCTCAAGGAAGTCAAGGCAAGGCTGGACTTCCTGAATGACGTCGGGCTGAATTACCTGACGCTGGCGCGTTCCGCAGGAACCCTCTCCGGCGGGGAAGCGCAGCGCATCAGGCTGGCGACGCAGATCGGCTCCGGCCTGGTCGGTGTAGCGTATATTCTCGATGAGCCCAGCATTGGTCTTCACCAGCGGGACAATGATAAGCTGCTGAAAACGCTGTTCCGGCTTCGGGATCTCGGCAACACCGTGGTGGTCGTGGAGCATGACGAGGAGACGATGCGCGCGGCGGACCATATCGTGGATATCGGACCGGGAGCGGGAGAGCACGGCGGACTCGTTGTCGCCGAAGGCACCGCGGAGGATATTATGAACACGCCCGGTTCGATCACCGGAGATTATCTGGCCGGCAGGCGGAAGATCCCGGTGCCGGAAAAGCGCCGGACGCCTTCGGGCTTTATTATGATCCGCGGTGCAGAGCAGAACAACCTGAAAAAAGTGGATGTGCAGATCCCGACAGGCGTATTTACCTGCGTGACCGGTGTTTCGGGATCCGGAAAATCTTCGCTGATCAATGAGATCCTTTATAAGGCAGCTGCCAGGATGCTCAACCGTGCCAGGACCATCCCCGGAAAACACCGCATTATCGAGGGGATGGAGCAGCTTGACAAGGTGATCAATATCGACCAGTCACCGATCGGGCGTACCCCCAGATCGAATCCGGCGACCTACACCGGCGTTTTTGATCTGATCCGGGAACTGTTCGCTTCCACATCAGATGCAAAGATGAAGGGATACAATAAGGGCAGATTCTCCTTCAATGTGAAGGGCGGCCGCTGCGAAGCCTGCGCCGGCGACGGCATCATCAAGATCGAGATGCATTTCCTGCCGGATGTTTACGTGCCCTGCGAGGTCTGCGGCGGAAAGCGGTACAACCGCGAGACGCTGGAAGTCAGGTACAAAGGAAAGAATATTTACGACGTGCTCGACATGACGGTCGAGGAAGCGCTGACTTTCTTCGAGAATGTGCCGAGAATAAAGAGCAGGATCGAGATGCTGCATTATGTCGGACTGTCTTATATCCGGCTGGGACAGCCTTCCACTACGCTTTCCGGCGGAGAGGCGCAGCGCGTGAAATTGGCGACTGAGCTCTGCAAAAAGAGCACAGGAAAGACGCTCTATATTCTGGACGAACCGACCACCGGCCTGCATTTCGCGGACGTCCACAAGCTGGTGGATATCCTCCAGCGGCTGACCGAGGGCGGAAATACTGTTGTCGTCATTGAACACAATCTGGATGTGATCAAGACAGCCGATTATATCATCGACATGGGACCGGAAGGCGGAGACGCCGGCGGTACTGTGGTGGTGACGGGGACGCCGGAGGAAGTGGCGGCGTGTGAAAAGTCGTTTACGGGACAGTATATAAAGAAGATGCTGTGACACGGCAATACGAGAAAGGATGAAAACAGAATAAGCAATCTGAAGGAAACGAAAGGAGATACCGGAGTGAAATATCATGAGCTTGGAAAAACAGGATTCCATGTTTCCGCGATCGGCTATGGCGGGGTCGTTTCTTCTCAGCACTTTGACGAAGCAGTGATGCAGGGGGATGGACAGAAAATGTCCGATCATTTTGTGTCGTGGGCGGTGGAACAGGGGATTAACTATTTTGATGTTGCCCCAAAGTACGGGGACGCGCAGATCCTGATGGGCAATTCTCTGAAGCCCTTCCGTGACAAAGTCTTTCTGGCCTGCAAGACGGCAGAACGGAAAAGAGCCGGACAGGGAAAGAGGTCTGGTGGACTGGGGAAAGCTGTTTGCAGCGCAGACCTGGGAAGACGTAAAGATGCTTGCGAAGCGGAACAGTATTTTCAGAGAGGCTGGTGAGATCATGGGCCATGCAATGACACAGGAAGAAGATATGCTTAGAAGAAGACAGATTGCGATCCTGGATATTGAGACCGGGATGCATGAAGCGAGGAGTGAAGGCAGAACTGAGGGAAAAGCAGAAGCCGTCAAAGCACTTATGACAAATCTCGGTTTTTCCTTTGAAAAGGCTGTTGCTGCACTGAATATTGCTGAAGCGGATGCGGCAGAGATCAGAAAAACAATCGGGTAAACGGAATATTGTTAAAAGACACGGACCGAAAGGAATTCCCTTCGGTCCGTGTCTTTTATTGAACAGGATATAAATGATGAACCGTCCTTCCTGTCTCATTACTCCCGGATCAGTACACGGACAGCATTGGGCGCTTCCCCGGCCGGATCATAGGAATAGGATAACTCCTCCACGGATTTCTTAAGCACCATATAAGACAGCTCATTATCCCCCTGCGCCGGATCGAAGCGTTCTCCGCCGTAGGAGACCGTCATCACAGCCTGCTCCTCAGCAGGAGCATATTCCAGGATTACATGGATGGGGGCCTGCCCAAGCACCGGCACCAGCATCTGCTGCACCAGTTCTTCGAAGGCGAGACGGATGCGGTATTTTACGCGCGGCGCGATGTCATTCTGTATACAATAACGGTCGATCTCGGCGCCGGCACCGATAAAGTCATAGTCACGGCTGTCGATCACAAACTCCAGGACTTTGAGCTTCCTGATAAAACGGCGTGTCAGTTCTTTCTGCGGATGGTCGAAGATCTGTTCCGGCGTGCCGTCCTCGTAAATGCCGCCCTGATCCATATAGAACACCCGGCTGCAGACGGCGCGGGCAAAATTCATTTCGTGGGTCACGATCAGCATCGTTTTGCCTGTTTTTGCCAGATCCCGGATGACAGCCTGCACTTCGCCCACCATGGCGGGATCGAGCGCACTGGTGGGCTCGTCGAGCAGGATCACATCGGGATCCATGGCAAGCGTGCGGGCAATTGCCACACGCTGCTTCTGCCCGCCGGAAAGCTGTTCCGGATACTGGAACTCCCTCCCGGCAAGACCTACGCGGCGAAGAAGGGCGATGCCGGTATCATATGCCTCCTGCCTGGACTTCTTCAATATATCCATGGGCGCCAGCATCAGATTCTCAATGACTGTCAGATGCCCGAAGAGGTTGAAAGACTGGAAGACCATGCCCATCCTGCGGCGCGCCTTTGTCAGATCGTATCCGGGCGCGGTGATATCCACACCGTCCAGAAAGATCTGTCCGCCCGTAGGCCGCTCCAGCATATTGATGCAGCGGATCAGCGTGGATTTTCCCGTGCCCGAGGGGCCGATGATGGAAATGACATCTCCGTCGTTTATGACTGCATTTACGTCCTGCAGGGGCGTGGCATTCTCATATTGCTTTTTCAGATGTTTAAGCTCGATCATCGGTCTTCACCCCCTTCAGGATATCTTCCGGCGTTCTTTTTTTCGGATCGAGACGGAATTCGATCTTGTTCACGATCCATGTCAGGACCGCTGCCAGGATGAAGTAAATGACTGCCACGGCGATCAGCGGGAAGAAGGCGTCGAAAGTTCTGCTGCGGACGAGATCGCCCATTTTCGTGAGATCCTGCACGGCAATGTAGCCTACAACGGCAGTGGCTTTGATCAGCGAAGTGATCTCGCCCCTGTATACGGGCATGATATGCGGAAGCGCCTGCGGCAGAACGACACGGCAGAAGGCCTTGCGGTCCGGATAACCAAGGGCGTAAGCTGCCTCGGTCTGCCCGCGGCCCACCGTGGCGACCCCGGCCGTGACCATGGAATATACCGCGCTGCCGAATACCAGCGTAAAGCCCACCACCGACACAGCGGTACCGGAGAGGGCCGCTTTGCCGAAGACAATATAATACAATATCATGAGCAGCACGACCACGGGCATCCCCTGTACGAGCCACACGCAGAACCGGGTGACTGCATTGGCGGCGGGGTTTCCGTTCCGGCAGAGCATGAACGCGCCAAAGCCCAGTGCAGTGCCGAAAAGGATGGACAGCACCGTGATGAGAAGCGTTGTGCCGACACCCTTCACGAACAGTTTCCAGCGGTTATCCCGGAGAAATGTTTTTTCGAAGCTGCTCTGAACTGAGGACAGAAAGCTGCCGTCCCCCTCCGCCGCAGCCGCCCGGACGACAAGCACAAAGGCGGCAGGGTAGTAATCCACAAAATCAACGGACTGCCTGCGCTCCTCTGTGGCAATGATGGAGCCTGCGCCAAGCATCGCCTTGCCCGCCTGCACCGAGGACATGACGGCGGAAAATTCCATGCCGGTAAAATCCACGTGTACATCCAGTTCTTTTGCCATCAGGAGGATCATCTCAAGATCGAACCCCACAAGCTGACCGTCGGCACCCACATAGCTCATGGGCTCCAGCGTGTCGCATACAGCTGCCTGCACTGTACCGCTGCTGCCCGGCCAGTCCTGTTCCGGAAGGATCTTCACGCTGTCGTCGGAGCCGGTCCATTTATCCCATAGCGCTTTCATAGTCTCTTCCGGTATGGAATCATAAGCCCGCTGCCATTTCTCCCGCTGTGGATCGCCCTTCGCGAATGCGATGCCGAAAACCCCTGTATTCAGCTCCGGCGGGAACAGTGCCAGCTCCGGGTTCCGGTTCACTGCCAGTGCTGATACCGCATTGTTGGACAGGAAGGCGTCCGTTTTCCCGGATTTCAGCGCCAGGATCATATCCGGCGTGCTGTTGAAGGTGGAGAATTCTACTACGTCCGGCACCTTGCTGCGGATCAGCTCCTCAAAAGGGGCCCCGGTGAGCATGGAGATCTTTTTCCCGCTCAGATCCTCAAAGGTACTGTATTCCGGTTCAGGGCCCGCTGTCTCTCCTTTGGCAGCGGTCCTGCTTTCGGACACGCCGGCCGAATCCGGCGTGCTGTCCGTCCCGCTTTTCTTTGCACTGCAGCCTGCCAGCAGGCTGAGCGCGAACAGCAGTATGCAGAGGACAGCCAGGGTCCGCTGCCGTTTATTGCGTCTTTTCAAGTTTTCCGACCTCCGTTTCCTTCACGTCGTTATCGCAGCCGATATTCCTCTCTTACAAAATAATACAGCTGCAATCCCAGTGCAAGACAGGAATGCGAAAAAGGAGCCGGAGAACCGTCCCCTGGCACACCCTGGCACACGAAAAAGGAACCGGGCGGAGCCGGAGAACCGTCCCCTGGTCCCTCTTGAATTTGTGCAATTATCACTATATAATTGATACAGCCCCGGAGGGCAGACGTCATTTTAAAAGGAGGGCACACTGATGCTGCATGAGATCACATTTCCTTCATTCAATGAGAGAGACACTGTTTACGGCTGGATCTATGTTCCCGCTGCAAAGCCGGTCGGCATCGTTCAGCTGGTGCACGGTTTCGGCGAGCATTCCCGCAGATATTTCCACATGATCGTCAAATACCTGAGTGCCGGCTTCATTGTCGCCGCAGATGATCATGTCGGTCATGGAAAGACTGCCCTGGAGAATGACCGCTGGGGAGACTGGGGAGACAAAGGACCCCACACCATGATGGAAGATGAGCACACGCTCACAGGCATCGTTAAGGAGATGTATCCGGAACTTCCGTACTTCATGTACGGGCACAGCATGGGATCCTTCATTACCAGGGATTATATCGCGAAATACGGCGAAGAGCTTGACGGCGCGATTCTCTGCGGAACGAGCGGTGAGTTCCCGGGCATCAGGGACGGCATGACTTATCTGGAGAATCTGGTGGAAGAAGGAAAGGGCGAGGAAGCGGATCCCACTGTCGGCGCCATGCTCATGGGCTGGATGTTCGCCCGATGTGATGAAGGCGTAAAGCTCGGAAATGAGTGGATCTGCGACGATCCGTTCGTGCAGCTGGATCACGCGAACGATCCGTTTGACGCGTTTACAAGACCGACCAGCAACAGGGCGTTCCTGTATTTCTGCCAGATGATCGATTTCATTACCGGACCGGAATGGGCAAAGAGAGTTCCGCCGGAGCTGCCGATCTATAATATCGCGGGGGATCAGGATCCTGTCGGTCAGTACGGAACGGGGGTTTATCAGGTGTCCAACTGGCTGGCGGACAATGGAAATGAAGTGGATACCCTGCTTTATTCCGGATACCGCCATGAGATCCATAACTATGCGGAGCTGTGCGACGAGGTCGAAGACGGGATCGTGGAATTCATGATGGATCACTGCGAGTAAGCTGTCAGACGGGAGTTACTCTGAAGAAACAACAGGAGGAATAGAACAATGAAAAAAGCGGTGAAGATCATTTTCGTCAGTATGCTTCTTGTCATGGCATTGGCTATGGGCATTCCCGCTCAGGCTGCAGCTAAAAAAGCAAAGCTGCTGAAAAAGGGAAAGACTTACACCGTGGATCTCAACGGCGGCAGGAAGGAGAACGTGCGTTTCAGTGTAAAAAAACTGAAAGACTATAATCAGCAGTTCAGGCTTTCTGTTAACGGGAAGACCGTTTACAAGAAGAAACTGGAATGGGGGACGGTTACAGATGTCTTTCTGGCGGATCTCAACAAAAAAGACAGATATAAAGAGATCGTTGTCAACTGGAGCGGGGATCAGAGTGACTGGCATTTCTTCCTTCTCAGATACAATGGGAAGAAAGTCAAAACTTTTACCAATGTGACCAGCACGAACGGAATCCATGACGGGCGGATGGCCTTTACCGGGAAAAAGAAGATCCTGAAAGGCAGCGGCGTTTTTTACGGGGAAGTGGAAACGCCGTTCAGCAACAGTACTTTCGGCTGTTATTATATCCTCGCGCCGGCTAAACTTTCCGGCGGAAAGATAAAATATACGAAGGCGAAAACGTACAGGCTGACAGGGGTTTCTTCCTATGTGCAGTATGTCTTCAACGATAAGTATTACCGGCTTGCAGGAAGCATGGATCTGTACAAATCCGCTTCCAAAGAAAAGGTACTGCGTACCTGCCCGGCAGGAACAAGGTTTACGCCGCTTAAGATAAAACTTGCAGGAAAGACAAGCAGTTATAATTACCATCTGTTTGTATATGTAAAGACATCGGACGGGAAAAAGGGCTGGCTCTATTTCCCCGATGACAGCAGCAAACAGTATCTGACGGATCTGCCCCAGTGGGGATGATTCCGCCCGGATCAGACGGCTGGTTATTCTGAGGCAGAAAAAGGAGAACACATCATTTGATGAGTTCTCCTTCACTTTTTTATGTATTATCCGGGGCTTGCAGTATGCAGACGGTCAGCTGAGTTTCATGTCTCCTTCCTTTACCCATCCGGCTTTCACGCACGCCATGTTGATAAGCGGCGTGATGACAGCGGGCAGAATGAAGCAGATCAGGACGAGCCCCAGCCAGTCAAAGCCGGTGGGCACGATCGCGGCGGCGCCGCGGGCGACCGCTTCTTCGCTCGGTGCCAGCCAGCCGGTCCAGATGCCGATCTGGCCGCAAAGACCGCAGGTCCCCATGCCGGAGTTGATCGGCGCGCCGTTCATCTGCATGCCGAAAATACATGTTGCGATCGGTCCGGTGATCGCAGAGGTAACGATCGGCGCGATCCAGATCCTGGGATTGCGGATGATATTGGGCATCTGTAGCATGGAAGTGCCGATACCCTGGCTGATCAGCCCGCCCCACTTGTTTTCCTTAAAGGACATCACGGCAAAGCCGACCATCTGGGCGCAGCAGCCGGCTACGGCTGCGCCGCCCGCGAGGCCGGTCAGGCCGAGCACGGAACAGATCGCGGCGGAGGAGATCGGCAGCGTCAGCGCGATTCCGACGAGCACGGACACGGCGATGCCCATCCAGAATGGCTGCAGCTTGGTAGCCTGGTCGATCAGCAGGCCGAAGGCGCTCGCGGCGGAACCAATCGGCGGAGCGATGAGCTTCGCGAGCGCGACGCCGATGAAGATGGTCACGAACGGCGTGACCAGAATATCCACTTTGGTCTCTTTTGAAACGGCTTTTCCGAATTCGGCGGCGATGATCGCGATAATGAGAACGGCAAGCGGACCGCCTGCACCGCCCTCGGCATTCGCAGCCCAGCCGACAGCAGCAAGAGAGAAGAGTACCATGGGATCAGCCTTTAGGGCGTATCCGATCGCAACAGCCATGGCAGGGCCGGCGATCGCCATCGCGTAACTGCCGATATCCGTCAGGAATTCCCAGCCGAGCTGCTGGCCGAGCGTACGGATGATCGTGCCGATGAGCAGGGAGCAGAACAGTCCCTGCGCCATAGCGCCGAGTGCGTCGATCCCATAGCGTTTTGCGGAGATCTCAATGTTCTTCCTCTTTAAAAATGCTTTGAAGTTCATGTCAGCTTCCTCCTTTTGCCGGTCTGCAGCCCGCATGAGCCGTACCGGAGAATTTTCCCAAAAGAAAAGTGCCGCTTCGAGGTGTCTTGACACCTGTCAACTGCACTGTACATAATCCTGCGCCGGTTGTCAAGGCGCAGTCGGTGAAATAATTGTGAAACTTTACGGACGAAAAAGAGCATCAGCAGATTTTCGTCCGTAGTTTTTCAATAGGGGAGAAATACATTGGTATTGAAAAGATAAAAACACCGGTAATTCACATGGAAAAAAGGATTCCCAGCCGGTCGAGACTGTCCCGGACCCGGGAAAAGGCTTCCTCATCAGGACAAACGATCGTATGAAGATGGACACCGCTCGTCAGATCACTCAGCGGATGCGCATCGGATTTGCGGCACCGCTCCAGGAATTGCGCCACATCATATCTGCTCCGCAGATGCAGCGGACCGGTCAGCTGCCCGTAAACAGGATGTTCCACGATCACATCCAGGACCGTGCATCCCTGATCGACGATCGCGTTCAGCTCTTTCTGCATATCGGCTTCGCCGTGCCGGCAGGCGATCTGCCTGACCTGGCCGTCCGGGGAAGACTGCATGACATAGCCCCGCGGTGTCGCAGAGATATTCTCGCCGGACGCGCGCAGCAGTGCAACGTCTCCAACAATGATCTGCCGGCTGACATTGAACATGCCGGCCAGAGAGGATGCGCTCACCGGTCCGCCGGAAGCTTTGATCAGTTCCTGCAGTATCCTTTCACGTCTTTCATCCGCATTCATGGCAGCTTATCCGGATCCGGTCACGGAAAAGCGTGACAGGATCTTTTCCTTTCTTCAGGGAATCCTGCGCCGGGATGGATCCGGCAGCAATTTGTCTTCAGTATAATCATTTTCTTTTGTTAAGTCGAGTGGTTTATGAAGGCATTGTCTCAAAGAGAACAGCGCCGGCGCTTATGATATTATTCCTGTACCATCCATTCTTCAAAAGTGCAGATATCCGAACTGCTTTCAACAAAGGCTTTCAGCGCGTTTTCAAATTCCCGGATCACGGTATTCTGGCGTGCGTTCGGATAACGGCTGGTCAGCATATAGCAGATCCTGGGCTCCGGCGGATCCTGAAAGGTATAATAAGTGAGATCACTGTCGCGGCTGACGGCGTGAATGACGGACATGGGCGCTACAGCCCAGCGGCCCGGTGTATGCAGATAGTGCTGCAGCATGGAACCGGTATTGACCGTAAGCAGGTGCGGGCGTTCCGGACTCCAATGCCTGTCGTGCCATTCCTGCGTATCCGTTCCCCATTTGATGTACACTTCATCTTCCGGACACAGCTCCTCACAGGGCATTTCGTTGTGATAAGGGCTGTTCTTATGACAGAGCAGATACATCAGTTCCCGGTATACAGGCTTGGAAATGATATCGGGATACCGGACCTGGGAAAAAACGAAGCCGATGTCGGCGGTACGTCGTTCGACAAGATCGTGGATCTCATCGGAGTGATGGGTTCGGACCGTAAGCTTTGTCTCCGGGTGCCGGTCTATATAGCTGTTGAAAAGGGGAACGAAAGTGAAATTGTTCAGGGCGTCGACGCCGGCAATCGTGAGGCTCCTGATGTCCGCAATGGTCTTGAGCTGCCGGGTTTCTTTCCATAAAGAAGACCATTGGCCGGCCAGAGACACAAAGGCGCTGCCGGCATTTGTCAGTTCGATGGTGCGCTGCCCTCTGCTGCGTACCAGGAGCTGTGTTCCGAGTTCCTCTTCCAGAAGCTGAATGCGGCTGCTGACGGTAGACTGTGAAACAAAAAGCTTTTTGGCAGCGGCGGAAATATTTCCGTAGGTGATCACAGTAAGGAATGTTTCGATCTGTTCGTACGTCATTCGGATTCTCCAGGGGATTGTAACTGTCGCAGTGAATGGTACCGCGGTCTGCTTGCAAAGGATAGTTTGATACTGCAAAATATCTGTATATCCGATATTATATACTAAATATATTCGTTTTACAAATTCTTTTTTGCGATGTATTATATAGTCACAGCAATCAACAAGGCGTCTGCATCGGGCGGCAGGAAAATACAACTACCCGAAAACACTGTCTGCCGGCCGGTGCAGAGCCAATGCTTAAGGAGGAGCAGGATGAAGAAGGAATTAATGGAAGAAATCCGCAGCATGGATACAGCAAGCATTTCAGACGCGATGGATAAACTCGGCATCCCCGGCGGTCTGCTCGGGATCCAGGCAGTGATTCCCGGACATAAGATCTGCGGCGAAGCGTTTACGGTACATTACGTACCCTGTGGACCGGTGAAGGGGACCGTCGGAGATTTCATCGATGATGTGAAGCCCGGACAGGTAGTCGTGATCGATAACGCCGGCAGGAATTACTGCACGGTCTGGGGCGATATCATGACATTTACGGCGAAGACAAAAGGCATCGAAGGAACGCTGATCGACGGCGTCTGCAGGGATGTGAACGGGATCGAAGAACTTGATTATTCGATCTATACCAAAGGGAAATACATGGTCACCGGCAAGGAACGCGTGGAAGTGGACGCGGTAAATGTTCCCGTTGCGGTCTCCGGCGTGCAGGTACGCCCCGGCGATATCATCCTGGGTGACGATTCCGGTGCGCTCTGCATCCCCGCTGACAGGGCGGAAGAGATCCTGAAGATCGCTAAAACGATCGAGGAGACGGAGCAGAAGATCATTGCCGAAGTAAAGGCCGGAAGCACCCTGAAGGCAGCCCGAGAGAAACTCGGCTATCATCATCTTCAGTCGAAGGAAGAAGCATAAGGAGGAGCGGGCATGAGCAAGGGTAAGAACCAATCCGGATTTGCAGCCGTTTTCTCCATTTGTGCTGTAATGTTCAGTGCGTACGTCGGTCCCGGCTTTGCATCAGGAACACAGACGGTATCGTATTTCCTGAACAAGGGATATATCGGGATCATCATCGGACCGTTGGTCGCCGGCCTCCTCTGTTTCGTTTTCAACCTGCTCCTCTTTGAGATCAACAGGATCTACACGCCGAACACTTATCGTGAAGCGTACAACACCATCTACCGCAGCAAAGCGCTGCAGGCGTTCTTCGGAACGTTCAAGGAGATCCAGGTCATCGTTGTCGTGCTGATCGCGCTTTCGGCGCAGATCTCCACCACGGCGATCCTGCTGAACACCATGTTCGGACTTCCTAAAATCGCAGGAACCGTGCTGTTCTGCGCGGCTGTCCTGATGCTGGCGCTCTGGGGTGCCGATCTGCTCCGGAAAGTCGGCACTGTCCTCGGCCTCTGTATCCTGGCTATCTGCGCATACGTAGCGGTCATCTGTCTGGGAAATGCCACGCCCGATGCGCTTGCTTATCTGCACAGACATGTTTCTTATACGGAGTATGGCTTCAGCGGTCCCGCCGCATGGTTCTCGATGCTGATGATCGTGGTGTTCTTCATGAACGGTTATGAAGCCTGTGTACCGGCATCCATCGGTATTATCAGGACCAGGAAAGATGTTTTTGTCGAATCGCTTGTGACTGCAGTGCTGTGTGCATTCAGCACGATGATATTCACCTTCATTTTCGCAGCCGGCATGCCGGATGTCCTGAAGGAAGAAATCCCCACCCTGTGGGCGATTGATCATCTGTCGAATGCGGGTTTCATATCCAGAATCCTGTATGTGGTATTCGCGATCAGCGCGATGCTCAGCAGCAGTGTGGCTTTCATCTTTACGGTATGCAACCGTTTCGAACCGCTGATCGAAAAGGTCTGGACGAAGAGCACCGGATTTTCCAGAAAGTTCGCGATCGCTATGGTCTTTATCCTGATCTGTACATTCGGAAGCTCCTTCGGACTGCTGAACATCATCAAATACGGCTACGGAACATTTACGACGATCGTAGGTCCGGTCATGCTGATCCCCCTGATCGTTTCGGTGCCTTACCGTCTGTGGAAGGATAAGAAAGACGGCATACTGAATGAAAACTATGAACTGAATAGGTAAAGCGCTTTTTTTGTACGCAAAAACAGGCCCTGCCGGCAGGAGAAGGCTGCCGGAACAGTGCTCACTCCATAAGAATTGAGGATAAAATCATGGAACTGACAAAAGAAATGGTCGAAACATTAAGCGTTCTCCCTACGGGAAATGTTGCAGATAACAATACAGGAGCTCCCCGCCAGGGAACCATGGATTCTGGCATAAAGCCGATCGACAGAAAATCAAAGATGCTGGGAAGAGCAGTCACTGTCCGCTGTTATCCGGGTGATAACCTGGCACTGCATCAGGGCATGGCAGCGGCAAAAGCAGGAGACGTGCTGATCTTTGACTGCCATGGTTATAAAGAGGCCGGACATTTCGGCGACATCATGGCACTGGCCTGCAGGATCAAGAGGATCGCAGGCGTGGTCATCGACGGCAGCTGCCGCGATTCCGAGGATATCCGCGAGATCGGACTGCCGGTCTTCGTAAGGGGATTCAATCCTTCGGGAACCGTTAAGAGAAGCCAGGGAGAGGTAAATGTACCGGTCACCTGCGGCGGTGTAAGGGTCTGCCCCGGGGATATTGTACTTGGAGACTGCGACGGCGTCGTCGTGATCCCGCAGGCAGACGAAGACAGGGTGTTCGAAGGCGCGATGAAGAAGTTTGAGAAGGAAAAACATATCGTGGAGGAACTGTACGCCGGAAAAAGCACGCTGGAAGTGTACGGGTTTGACAAACTGATCGAGAAGCTGGAAGCGCTGTAAATGAAGAGTCTAATCCCCCAGCTATGCTGGGGAGAATGGAATAAGCGGAAGCGGTAAGGATAACATAATAAAGCCTCCTATGATAGAATGAGA
Organism: Lachnospiraceae bacterium; assembly: GCA_017431345.1. Taxonomy (GTDB): domain Bacteria; phylum Bacillota; class Clostridia; order Lachnospirales; family Lachnospiraceae; genus UBA3305. The sequence goes on from JAFRLH010000008.1 coordinate 19,347, forward strand.
TTGGTGTCGCAAGCCAAACTCAGACAATAGGAGGCGTCCACATGGACAATAAAAGCTTATCACATACTAAATGGAAATGCCAGTATCATATAGTCTTCATCCCCAAGTATCGTAAAAAAGCATTGTATGGTCAGTTGAGGCAAGATGTCCGAGATATAATTGGGACTTTATGCAAGTATAAAGATGTGGAGATTATTGCCGGAGCAGTTTGTTTAGATCATGTACACCTGAGCGTGATGATACCACCTAAAATAAGCGTATCAAGCTTTATGGGATATTTGAAAGGTAAAAGTACTCTGATGATATACGATAGGCATCCAGAATTACAGAGTAAGTGGAATAAAGCGTTTTGGGCCAGGGGATATTATGTGGAGACAATCGGTAATATTACCGAAAGTGCAGTTATGAAATATATACAAGACCAAGCAGAAGAATCCCGGAAAGAAGATACTCGAAGTACCGCTTTTTAGCGGACCAGGAAGAATGCTTGCGACACTGCCCTTTTGGGCAAGCAGAAAAAAGCCCTTTTGAGGGCTTATATGAAACCACCAGTTGAAC